>JAUNPU010000040.1 GCA_030536555.1 Eubacteriales bacterium
CAATTTAAGCCGATTTCAAGGAAAATTATCCAAAAATCCGGGGATTTTGGACAATTAGACCGGGATTTGAAGAAAAATTGTCCAAAACATGCATTATGTCAACTGATTGAGCCATATAATTTCTGTTTAAGAGGGTGGATTGGACAATTTTTAGGGATTTCAGCTATAATTGTCCAATTCGCCTTTTTTTGAGATTTAATTTGCAGGAACTGGAGTGATTGAACCAGGCTGCAAAGATGTTCCGAGATAATTGGTGGGACGGCGGGGACTATGCAAAGTAACCAATAAAGGGGCGCGAAGCGCCTCTTTTTTTAGCCTATTGACAAAAACACAGAGGTGGGTTATAGTAAAAATTAATAAAGCTTTGCGCGGAGGTGATTGAATGTCTGGCAAAATACAACGAACACCACTACAGTCAGAGATCATCCGCTATATACAGAATTACATTCAAGAGAATGGACTGCAGCCGGGAGACAGGTTGCCTTCCCAGGAGAAGCTGATTGAGATGATGGGAGTCAGCCGAACTTCGTTGAGGGAAGCGATGAAGACACTGGAAGCCAGAGGAATCTTAAGAGCACAGAACGGCAAGGGAATATTTGTAGGAGAAGGGAAGAATGACGCACTTCTCTCTGCGCTGGATTTTATGCAGGAGAAGGAGCGGCTGTTGGATACGCTGGAAGTGAGAAAGATTCTGGAACGTGAGATTCTCAGGATGGTGATTCACACAGCGAGCAGGGAAGAGTTAGAGGAGTTGGGTGAGACCACGCGGGTATTGATGGAGAAGTTCCGCAGAGGGGAACAGCAGACAGCCGAGGACAAGAGGTTCCATTATACTATTTACCAGTTGTGTCACAATCAGGTGATGTATCAGCTGATTCTGTCGGTCAGCAGTGTTATGGACCGGTTCTGGGAGTTCCCGCTGAATATGGCGGACCCGTTTCTGGAGAGTCTGCCGCTCCATGAGAAGTTGTACGAAGCAATCTGCGAGAAGAACGTGAAGAAGGCGCAGATAATCAATGAACAGCTGCTGGATGCGGTTTACCGTGATATTCAGAATCAGCATTGAGCAATGTTTTAAAATTGCCTAACCTATCATATAGCATATAGGACGAGAGAAGCAAGGAAGACCAGGAAGCAGACCAGAAAAAAACAGGAGGCAGACCAGGCAACACACAATAGAGCCAACACATCACACAGGAGGAGAGATAAAGGTATGTCAGATCAGAGTCGTTATCTTGAAAGCAGCAAGTTGATTACTTCCCACTATGGAGAAGAATACGAGCACTATTACAATTCTATCGTGCCGCCGATCTTCATGAACTCGCTCAATGTGTTTGACACGCTGGACGATTACTATGATTTCGACAGGCGGGACAAGCATAAGTACTGCTATGGCAGAGTGCAGAACCCGACGACCCGGATTCTGGAGGACAAGATTGCCGCTCTGGAGCATGGGGTGGGGGCGCTTGCATTTGCTTCCGGCATGGCGGCGGCGACCACGGCGGTGATGACAGCCTGCAGGGCGGGAAGCCATGTGGTCTGTGTCCGGAATGCATATGGACCGCTGAAGGACTTCCTCAGCGGATACTGTAAGGAGCATATGGATATGACCGTCACCTTTGTGGCGGGAGAAGAGATTGGAGACTTTGAGAACAGCGTGACCGATGCTACAGACCTGATCGTGCTGGAGAGCCCGTCCTCGCTGGTATTTTCCCTGCAGGATATCCGGGCGGTGTCGAAGATTGCCAGGGAGCATCAGGCGCTGGTCTACATTGACAATACCTTCTGCACATCCATTTACCAGCAGCCGCTGGATCTGGGTGCGGATATCGTGATGCACACCACCTCCAAGTACATTGGTGGTCACAGTGACCTGATCGGCGGCATGCTGGCGGTGAAGGACCCGGAGCTGTTCCAGAAGCTGAATCTTCACCGGGAGCTGATGGGCGGTATCGCCGGACCGATGGAAGCCTGGCTGATGATCCGCGGACTCAGGACCATGGAGGTGCGGATCGCACAGCATCAGCAGACAGCCATGGCTGTGGCAGAGTTCCTGGAGAATCATCCGAAGGTCAAGTGCGTCCACTACCCGGGACTGCCGTCTCATCCGCAGTATGAACTGATGAAGCGTCAGCAGAGCGGCAATACGGGACTGATGAGCTTTGAGATACACGGAACGGCGGAACAGGCGGTGAAGGTGGCGGAGAGTCTGAAGATATTCAAGATTGGCGTATCATGGGGCGGATTTGAAAGTCTGGTATTCCTGCCTCATCTGCGTCTCGATGATGAGACCTGTGAGAAGCTTGGCGGCGGCCGGAATATCATTCGGATTCATTGCGGACTGGAAGGCACAGATGCCCTGATTTCCGATCTGGAATCGGCACTTGCACAGATATAACTTAAAAATAATTTTTAAAAGGAGGATACACATGAAAAAAAGAAGATTGGCAGCACTGACAATGGCAGCAGTTATGTTGACCGGATGTGGCGGCGGAGGAACCGCTGAGACCACAGCAGCACCGGCAGCAGGCGAGACGAAGGCAGCGGCTGAGACGGAAGCAGCGGCAGCTCCGGAGGCATCCGGCGAAGCAATCACCATCACGATGGTTGAGTCCCTGACCAGCCCGGAACGTACCGCAGTGATCCGCGAGATTGCTGACAAGTATCAGGCAGATCATCCGAATGTAACAATCGACATCATTTCCCCGCCGCTGGAGAACGCAGACGCGAAGATCACCCAGATGCTGATGAACGGCAGCGGAGCTGACATCGTTGAGGTTCGTGACTCTACGATCACCCAGTACGCAACCAACGGCTGGATCGCTGATCTGGGCAAGTATATCGATGCGTGGGACGAGAAGGCGACTCTGACCGAGTCTGCAAATGAAGTTATCTACTACTATCAGGATACGGCTTACATGGTTCCTTACGGATTCTATCAGAGAGGTCTGTTCTACCGCACCGACTGGTTCGAGGAGAAAGGCTTAAAGCAGCCGGAGACCTGGCAGGAGCTGTATGACTCCGGTGTGGCTGTGACGGATCCGGCAAACAGCCGCTACGGTTATTCCTTCCGCGGCGCAACCAACGGCTATCAGTATGCAGATACCATTTACTGGAGCTGGATCGGCATGGACAAGCTGGCTGACCCGAATGCGGCATACTTCTTAAAGGATGGCAACGGAGCAACGATCTTTACCCTTCCGGAAGCGAAGGAAGCCCTTCACTTCTACAAAGATCTGTTCAAGAACGCCTGCCCGCCGGATTCCATCGCATGGGGCTTCTCCGAGATGGTTCAGGGCTTTGTAGGCGGAACAACTTCCATGCTGATTCAGGATCCGGAAGTTATCGCAACCTGTTCTGCAGACATGCAGGATGACCAGTGGGCACTGGTGCCGTTCCCGAAGGGACCGTCCGGCCAGGCTGTATTCCCGAACGGATTCGCAGGCTGGGGCATGACCTCCTTCACAGAGCATCCGGACGAGACCGCAGACTTCCTGCTGTACTTATCCAACTCTGAGAACAACACCTACTTTGCAAAGAACTACTCCACCATTCCGATCCATAACAACGCTGCAGAGAAGGATACCTACTTCTCCGAGGGACGTTTCGCAATGTATATGGATATGGCAAAAGAGCCGGATGTATACTGCCACGCAGCATACCCGCAGATGTACGAGGCATTTGCAACCTACAAGACCGAGGTTGACACCATGTACCAGAAGTATCTGACAGACGAGATTACCGATGACGAGCTGCTGACATGGTTAGATGAGTTCTGGACCAAGGCATACGCTGACGAAGGTCAGAAGTGGTAATAAGAAGGCCGGATAAAGCCCGATAAAACAACGTGGTTCAGGACAATATGCCGGGGCGGTCGCAAGATCGACCCCGGCATTCTCCATAAAGCACATATGAGAACAGGAGGAAAAAGCATGAAACAAAAATCAAAGTTGAGGAACAGGAGGACCTGGTTCATTTTTTTCATGGTTCTTCCTGCGGTCCTCATACCGATGATATTTACCTATTATCCGATGGTGAAGGGGTCCATGATGGCGTTCCAGAGCTACAACCTGATGAATGTCAAGAATATCAAGTGGATCGGTCTGGACAACTTTAAGAAGCTGTTTACGCACAGTGCCAGCAATTCCTTCTACACGACGATGCTCAACACCGTAAAATGGGTGGGAATCTCCCTGTTTGCCCAGTTTACGATCGGATTTGGCCTGGCGCTGTTGTTGAAAAAGCGCTTTCACGGCTCCGGCATCTATCAGGGACTGATTTTCTTCCCATGGGCAGTGTCCGGATTTATCATCGGCATTATGTGGCGCTGGATGTTCAACGGTACCTCCGGTGTCATCAATGATATTCTGATGAAGCTGAATCTGATCAGTCAGCCGGTGGGCTGGCTTGCGGACAAGAGTACGGCGCTGTACTCCTGTATCGTTGCCAACATCTGGTACGGAGTTCCGTTCTTTACGATCATGATCACGGCGGCGCTGCGAGGCGTGTCGGAGGATCTTTACGAGGCGGCTGATGTGGACGGCGCAAGCAAGTTCCAGAAGTTCACCAGCATTACCGTGCCGAGCATCCGTTCCGTGCTGCTGCTTACGGTGCTGCTTCGTGTAATCTGGATCTTCAACTTCCCGGATCTGATCTACTCCATGACCCAGGGCGGTCCGGCAGGTTCCTCGAACATCATCACGTCATACATGATGCAGCTGGTATACAGTCTGGATTACGGTCTGGCATCTGCAGTAGGCGTACTCTGTATTCTGTTCCTGGTCGCATTTGCGGCAATCTATCTGTCGGCTACGAAATACGTGCAGGAGGAGGACTGACATATGAATTACAAGACAAAGAGAAGGATCGAACAGGTCCTCAAATATATCGTACTGGCGGCATTCCTGATTCTGGTCATGTTCCCGTTTGTGTGGATGCTGCTGACCTCACTGAAGGGAACCCAGGGCGAGATTTACGCATTTCCTGTACAGTATCTGCCGAAGCCTGTGTCATTTGTCAACTATGAGGCTATGCTCTGGAAGGGTAACTTCGGCAAATATATGCTGAATTCCTTCTTCTCGTCCACGGTGGCAGCGACGCTGGCGGTATTCGTGGCGATTCTGGCAAGCTATGTGATCAGCCGGTTCCGCTTCCGGTTCAAGAACGTGCTTCTGCTGTTCTTTCTGATTACGCAGATGATTCCCATGTTCATCATGCTGGCTCCGCTGTATCAGATGCTTGCGAAGTTCAAGATGCTCAACAACTTAAAGGGTCTGGCATTTCTGTACACCAACATGATGATCCCGTTCTCGGTGGTGACCCTGTGCGGCTTCTTCGACGGTGTGCCGAAATCACTGGAGGAGGCAGCCTGGATCGATGGCTGCGGATACTTAAAAGCACTGTTCAAGGTTGTGGTGCCGGTTATCAAGCCGGGCATTGCGGCGACCTTCATCTTCGCGTTCATCAACTCCTGGAATGAGCTGTTCATGGCAGTCATGTTCATCGATGTGGATGCGTTCAAGACGATTCCGGTCGGCCTGAACGGTCTGATTCTGAAATATGATATCAAATGGGGCGAGATGGCAGCCGGTACGATCATGTCTCTGGTACCGACCATGTGCCTGTTCGCATTTGCACAAAAATATATGATCGAGGGCCTGACAGCAGGTTCTGTAAAAGGCTGAT
This sequence comes from Eubacteriales bacterium, assembly GCA_030536555.1. Classification (GTDB taxonomy): domain Bacteria; phylum Bacillota; class Clostridia; order Lachnospirales; family Lachnospiraceae; genus Brotaphodocola. Next base: position 5,686 of record JAUNPU010000040.1, read on the forward strand.
GGCAAAAAGCAGGTGCTGCAGGTGTTGCAGTGCCTGTTTTGCACTTATACCGCGCCTGAGTGCGCAGGCACCCGGCGGGGATACAGGCGACTGAGCGAAAGGAGACCGGAATGAGTATACTGTTTGAGTTGGAGAGAATGGAGCGGCTGGCAGATGATCTGAACCTGCTGCGGCGGCCGGTGAAGCTGCCGGTGTCGGAATACTACAGAAAAGAGGGAAAGGCTGCAGACGGCGCGGTCTGCAGCACAGACGGACCGGGCTGGGAGCTTTGTCAGATTGATGAACCGTGGAAGACCCTGGACAGTCACCGGTGGTATCGGACCAGTCTGGAGATCCCGGCAGAGCTGGCAGGCTGTCATGTGGAATTTCTGATCACCACCGGAAGAGAGGGACAGTGGGACGCGACGAACCCGCAGATGTTATTTTATGTAAACGGAAAGATTGTGCAGGGCGTGGATGTGAACCACAGAGAAATCCTGCTCAGTACCTGTGCAAAGGCAGGGGAGCGGTATGAGATCGCATTTCTGGCATACAGCGGAAGCGTTCCCGGAGACCTGATCATCCGGACAGAGCTGGTTACGGTGGATGACCGGGTGGAGAAGGCTTATTATGACTTCCTGGTGCCGGTTCAGACTGCAAGACTGCTGAAAAAGCCGGACTTTGAAAATTACCGCCGGATTCTGGTGAAAATGGGACCGGCTGCAGATGCGCTGGATCTGCGGGTGCCGTATTCGGAAGGCTTTTACCGGTCACTGGAGGTGATGGAGGAGATTCTGGAGAGGGAGTTCTACACGAAGATCAGCGAAGACGCGCCGGTGGTGAGCGCGGTCGGACACACCCACATCGATATCGCGTGGCTGTGGACGGTGGAGCAGACCAGAGAGAAGGTGCTGCGCAGCTTTTCCACGGTGCTGGAGCTGATGGACCGCTATCCGGACTACCGCTTTATGTCCAGCCAGCCGATTCTGTACCAGTTCGTCAAGGAGCAGGAACCGGAGCTTTATGAGCGGATTCGGCAGCGTGTGAGAGAAGGAAGATGGGAGACGGACGGGGCCATGTGGCTGGAGTCGGACTGCAACCTTCCGGCAGGCGAGTCGCTGGTGCGTCAGATCATCAAAGGGGAGAAGTTCTTCCTGGATGAGTTCGGGATTCCAAGCAGATGCCTGTGGCTGCCGGATGTGTTCGGCTATTCCGCAGCCATTCCGCAGATTCTGAAAAAGTGCGGGATTCCCTACTTTCTGACGACGAAGATTGCATGGAATCAGTTCAATCAGCTGCCCAACGACACCTTTCTGTGGAAAGGAATCGATGGAAGCCAGGTATTTGTATTTATGCCGACGGCCTGCGACTTTGACAAGACCCTGGGGCTGAATGTGTCCTTTACGGATACGAGAAATACCACGACCTACACGGGAATCGTCAATCCCAACATGACGCTGGGAACCTTCAAGCGGTTCCAGAACCGGGATCTGACAGAAGACAGCCTGATGCTGTTCGGCTTCGGAGACGGCGGCGGCGGTCCGACGAAGGAGATGTTAGAGGAGGCGGAGCGTCTGAAATACGGCATGCCGGGTATCCCGCGTCTGGTGCAGGAGCCGGAGCGGCAGTTCTTTGACCGGATCTGCAGCGACATTTCTCCAAAGCCGGGAATGCCGATGTGGGAAGGGGAGCTGTACTTTGAGTACCACCGGGGCACCCTGACCTCCATGGGAAAAAATAAGCGCAATAACAGAAAGAGCGAGATGCTGTATGAGCAGCTGGAGACGCTGGCTGTGATGGGTGAGTTAAACGGCGAAGCATATCCGGAGGAGACCATTGCCAGAGGCTGGGATATTATTCTGCTGAATCAGTTCCACGATATTATTCCGGGAAGCGCCATCGGCCCGGTCTACGATCAGACAGACCTGGAATACGCACAGATTCTGGCGGAAGGAGATGCGGCACGCCGGAAGCTGGCAGAAGGTCTGGGGCGGAAGCTTCCGATGAAGAAAGCGGCAGCACCTTCGGTGGTGATCTTCAATACCCAGGGATATGTGAGAAGCGATGTGGCAGCGGTGGAAGGTCTGGCAGGACAGGGCATCCGCTCCGTGAAGGACGGGGACGGACACCGGAGACCGGTTCAGTATGCGGAAGACGGAACACTGCTGTTCTATGCGGAACAGATTCCGGCGGCAGGATATAAGGTATTTGAGCTGTCGAAGGAACCCTGCGGCGACGGGAACCCTGGCGGCAGTCAGGTGCTTTCGGCACATACATTTGAAAATGAGTGGTATGCGGCAGAATTCAACGGGCAGATGGAGCTGATCTCCCTGACAGAGAAGCAGATGGGATTCCAGCTCATCAAGGAGGGCCGTGTGGCGAACCAGTTAGTAACCTACGAGGACCGGCCCATGAACTGGGACAACTGGGATGTGGACATGTTCTATCAGCGCAAGCCCTATGGACCGGATGAGGTATCCGCTCCGGTCTTAAAGGAATGCGGTCCGGTGCGCACCGTGGTGACGGTCAGCCGCCGATTTGCCAATTCGGTTGTGGAGCAGGATATTGTGCTGTATCAGGACCTTCCGCGCATTGACTTTGTGAACCGGGCAGAGTGGAAGGACCACCATGTGCTGTTGAGAGTGAACTTCCCGCTGGACATCAATGCCACCAAAGCATCCTACGAGATCCAGTTCGGCAACGTGGAGCGGGAGACCACCCGGAATCACAGCTGGGATACAGCCAAGTTCGAGGTCTGCGCGCACAAGTGGGCTGATCTGTCGGAAAACGGTCTTGGCGTCAGCCTTCTCAACGACTGCAAATACGGACACAGCATCAAGGACGGCGAGATGGGGCTGACCCTGATCAAAGCAGGTATTTATCCCAATGAACATGCCGACATGGGTCACCATGAGTTCACCTATTCCATTTATCCACATCCGGGCAGATGGCAGGAAGCGCGGACTGTGGAGATGGCATATGATCTGAACTCGCCGCTGGTATGCGCGGTGCTGGATGAGAGGAGTCCGGAGCCGGGCAGGGATACCTGGAGCCTGGTGGAAATCGACCAGTCCAACTGCTTCCTGGAGATGATGAAGAAGGCGGAGGACGGGGAAGGCTATATCCTGAGAATCTACGAGAATCACAATACCAGAACCAGAATGCAGGTACATCTGGGGTTCCGGGCAGCCAGCGTAGAGGAATGTGATCTGCTGGAGCGGCCGGTGCGCCCGGTGGCAGAGCATACGGATACATGGGAAGACGTGGTGAAACCATATGAGATTAAGACGTATCGGCTTAGGACCGTCTGAGGAGGAATATGAACGAGAAGAGAGCATGGTGGAAAGAAAGTGTGGTATATCAGATTTATCCGAGAAGCTTCCAGGACAGCAACGGCGACGGAATCGGGGATCTGAACGGAATCCGGCAGAGACTGGACTATCTGAAGGAGCTGGGTGTGGATGTGATCTGGCTCTCGCCGGTCTATCAGTCGCCCAACGACGACAATGGATACGATATCAGCGACTATCAGGCAATCATGGGGGAGTTCGGCACCATGGAGGATTTTGACGGACTTCTGGCTGAGATTCATGAGCGGGGAATGCGTCTGGTCATGGATCTGGTGGTGAACCATACGTCCGATGAACACCCGTGGTTCGTGGAGAGCCGGAGTTCCCGGGACAATCCGTACCGGGATTACTATATCTGGCGGGAACCGGCAGAACAGAATGCGGCGCCCAACAACTGGGCATCCCGCTTCCGAGGATCGGCGTGGGAATACGACCCCGCAACCGGCATGTACTACCTTCATATTTACTCGAGGAAACAGCCGGACTTAAACTGGGAGAATCCGAAGATGCGGGAGGATATTTACCGGATGATGCGCTGGTGGGGCGACAAGGGAATCGACGGATTCCGCATGGATGTGATCTCCATGCTGTCGAAGGACCAGCGATACCCGGACGGAGTCTGCAGGGACGGCAACCCCTACGGAGACGGGCTTCCCTACTACGGAAACGGACCCAGAATTCATGAATTTCTGAAGGAAATGAACCGGGAGGTGCTGTCCCGGTACGACTGGATGACCGTGGGAGAAGGCGTCGGCGTGGGGGCGAAGGAAGCTTTGCAGTACGCCGGTTACGATTCGGACGAGCTGAATATGATGTTCCACTTCGAGCATGTGGAGCTGAATCCGGGACCTTACGGCAAGTGGAATGACAACCGGGCAGACCTGCGGGAACTGAAGGCGGTACTCAGCAGATGGCAGACAGAGCTGGAAGGAAAAGCATGGAACAGCCTGTTCTGGGACAATCACGACTATCCCAGATCGGTCTCTCGCTTCGGCAATGACAGTCCTCGATACCGGGAACTGTCTGCGAAGATGCTGGCAGTCTGTCTGTATATGATGAAGGGAACTCCCTACATCTACCAGGGACAGGAAATCGGCATGACAAATTGTGGCTTCCGGGACCTGAAGGATTACCGCGACATCGAGATTGCCCGTGTGTATGAGGAGATGGTCGGCGGCGGGCTGGTGTCCCACGATGAGATGATGCGCTACATCAACCACACGGGACGGGACAATGCCCGTACACCGATGCAGTGGGACGATACTCCGCACGGCGGCTTTACCACAGGAACCCCATGGATTCGGGAGAATCCGAACTATGTGGACATCAATGTGAAGGAACAGATGGGGCGGAAGGATTCGGTATATACATTTTACAGGGAACTGATTGCCCTGAGAAGGGAGAGCGACCTGATTCAGTATGGTACATACCATCTGCTGTTGCCAGAGGATGAGAACCTGTTCGTCTACCGGCGGGAACTGGATGGAGAGAAGCTGCTGACTGTCTGCAACTTTACAGACCGGGAGCAGACCTTCACCTGGCAGGAAGGATGGGGTACAGAGGGACAGGTACTGATCGCCAATTACGCGGACAACAGAAAGCCGACCCACGGGACACTGCGCCCATACGAAGCCATTGTGTGGAAATGGACCTGACAGCAGCATATATCGGAACAGGCTTTCTTGAGAAAGGAGAACGTAACTGCGCCGCCAGGGACAGTTACAGGGAAAATATATGGGAATTGCCGTACATGAACAGACAGGTGTATTTCATCTGTACAATGAAAAAATCAGCTATATTATGAAGCGAATGGCAAATGGCCAGATGGGGCAGCTTTACTATGGAAGACGTCTCCGCGACCGGGAGGACTTCCCGCATCTGGTGGAGCTGGCCCACAGAGACATGGCACCCTGCACCTTTGACGGGGATACGACCTTCTCTCTGGAGCATCTGAAACAGGAATATCCGGCATTTGGCTCCGGGGATATGCGTTATCCCGCCTACGAGCTGGAACGGGAAAATGGAAGCCGCATCAGTTACTTTCGATACAGGAGCTTCGAAATCTATCAGGGCAAGCGCGGGCTGATGGGACTCCCGGCTGTGTACACCGAACAGGCAGAGGAGGCGTGGACGCTGGAGCTTTATCTGGAAGATGAGGTGATCCACACCGGGCTGACGCTGGTCTATACCATATTTGAGGAACTTCCGGTTATCATCCGCAGTGCGCGGTTTGAACATCACGGACAGGAGAAGCTGTGGCTGAACCGGGCGATGAGCCTGAGCCTGGATCTGCCGGACTGCCAGTATGAGATGGTGGAACTGACCGGCGCCTGGTGCCGGGAACGATATGTGGAGGCACAGAAGCTGCATCATGGAATCCAGAGCATCCACAGCATGCGGGGGCACAGCAGCCATCAGTTCAATCCATTTCTGGCGCTGAAGAGGAAGGAGACGGATGAATTTCAGGGCGAAGTGATCGGAGTCAGCCTGGTCTACAGCGGCAACTTTCTCGGTCAGGTGGAGGTAGACACCATGAACACCACACGTCTCACCATGGGGATTCATCCGCAGGGATTCCGGTGGCCGCTGCAGCGGGGGGAGGTGTTCCAGACCCCGGAGGCCGTGATGGTCTACTCGACCGAAGGAATGAACGGCATGAGTCAGGTGTATCACAGACTTTACCGCAGGCGGCTGGCGCGGGGATACTGGAGAGACCGGGAACGACCAATCCTGATCAACAACTGGGAAGCTACTTACATGGACTTCAACCAGGAGAAGATCCTTACCATCGCAAAGAAGGCGAAAGAGCTGGGAATCGAGCTGTTTGTGCTGGATGACGGCTGGTTCGGCAGGCGGAACGATGACACCTCATCTCTGGGAGACTGGTATCCGAATCTGGACAAGCTTCCGGATGGAATCGCCGGTCTGGCAGAGAACATCGTGGCTATGGGAATGCGGTTCGGACTGTGGTTCGAGCCGGAGATGATCAGCCGACGCAGCAATCTGTATGAGGCGCATCCGGAGTGGGTGCTGGGAAGCACCGACCGTCCGATCTGCGCCGGACGCCATCAGTATGTGTTGGATTTCTCCAGGGACGAGGTGGTTCAGTACATCGGAGACATGATTGCTAAGATTCTGGATGGCGGGCTTGTTTCCTATATTAAATGGGATATGAACCGCAGTATCTCAGATCTGTTCTCAGCTGGAATGGATGCCGAGTATCAGGGCACCGTCTATCACCGGCAGATTCTGGGAGTGTATAAGCTGTATGAGCGGTTGACCACTCAGTTCCCGCAGGTGCTGTTCGAATCCTGTGCCAGTGGCGGAGCCCGCTTCGACCCGGGAATCCTGCACTATGCGCCTCAGGGCTGGGCATCGGATGACACAGATGGTGTGGAGCGAATCCGGATTCAGTACGGAACGACCTATGTCTATCCGGTCAGCTCCATCGGAAGCCATGTGTCCGCCATCCCCAATCATCAGACCCACCGCAACGTGCCTCTGGAGACCAGAGCGGTCGTGGCGTACTTCGGAACCTTCGGCTATGAGCTGGACCTGAACCTTCTGTCCGGGGAGGAACAGCAGCAGGTGGCAGAGCAGATCCGGTTCATGAAACAGCACCGGGCGTTTCTGCACAGCGGAACCTTCTATCGCCTGTTGAGCCCGTTTGAAGGAAATGAAGCGGCCTGGATGGTGGTTTCGGAAGACAGGAAGAAGGCAATCGTGGCATATTTCCGCATCCTTCAGCCCGCCAATGCCGGCTTCTCCCGCCTGAAGCTGACCGGTCTGGTCCCGGAGCTTGACTATACCATTGACGACAGGGACTATACCTGCTACGGAGATGAACTGATGCAGGTCGGCCTGATTCTCTCCGACGCCGCCAGCGGCGTCCGCACCTCCCCGGTGCCCCAGGGGGATTATCTGGCGAGGATGTTTGTGGTGGAGGCGAAGTAGGGGATGGAAATGAGCAGCTTGCTTGAATGAGATTAAGCAGTTTACACACAGGCAGTCTGAGGTTATAATCTAATCGAGATGGTCTGTGTGAGAAAGCAGGTACAGGCACACAGCTTTTAGAAGAGAGGAGACCAGCATGATTGAGGTATACTTGTACAAACCAAACGGAGAAGTCTTGATCGAGTGGAATGATTCCTTTTTCAATGTCAGCTCTTATGAAGCGGTAAGCCAGAGTACAGGAGAAGAAAGAAGCAAGCTTGCAAATATAATACGAAATATAGATGGTTCCGAACTGCTTGATGGTTCTGATATAAGAACAGGGTTCGGACATCTGACAGATATAAGCAATCTTTCAACAGGCTGCAAGACAGCAATCAATGTTTATCTGAACCCGGATAAGCTGATTTCCTGTGATGAGGCAGGAAATAACGCATTTGAAGAGATACTGAATATTGGAACAGGACGGATTCAGATAAGAGAGCTTCCGGTGCTGTGGGATGACGTAGAGGTGGATATTTTGCTGCACAGCCATATTGTCGGTGACAAATCCTATAGCAGCTACTATAGCTTATGTGAAGAAGCGGGGTGATGACATGGCAGTAATGGTGCCTGGATTTGAGCATTTGAAGTTTAAATATCTTGGAGTTGATTTTGATATTGAATTGAGAACACCGGTTGTCGCTGTAGGAGGTGACAGCGGAACAGGTAAGACACTGTTCTTCAAAGCGCTTACAGACAGACAGAGAGCAGGCTTCCAGCGTGATGTTGTACTTGCGGACTACGCCGTTCTGAATAATCAGTTCACTCTGCTGGAGCTTATTAAAAGAACTGAGAACAAGCTGATTGTAATTGACAATGCAGACATTCTCATGGTTGGTGATGTTGACTGGCGAGAAGTACTGCAAAGTGACAAAACAAATCAGTATCTTTTATTTAAGAGATTTAACAGTTCTCTTGGACGGGATCTGGTTAGTGTTGCGAGGTTTATCAGAAGCGGAACAACCGTCAGGACGAAGTATGTAAGGTGAGGTGACAGCATGAACCTTATTATAATTGAGGGAGAACAGGGGTTAGGCAACCCGCCCGCCATCCGGCAATAGGGTTTGGCTTGGATTTTGGATAATAAATGGCAAAATCTTGAAAAATTGTCCAAAACCGTGGAGAAAATCCTGATTTCCGGCTGAAAACGAGGCTGTTTGGACAATTTAAGCCGATTTCAAGGAAAATTATCCAAAAATCCGGGGATTTTGGACAATGAGACCGGGATTTGAAGAAAAATTGTCCAAAACTTGCATTATGTCAACTGATTAAGCCCGGAAAATACTGCTTCTGAGAGAAGTTTGGACAATTTCTTGATATTTCCGCTATAATTATCCAAAATTTTAAAAAGAGGAGATCCGGAAGGCAAAAGTCTTCCTGGATTTCCTCTTTTTCGTGCCAATGTGTCCGCGCCCGCGAGCCAAAGGCGTCCTCTGCCGCGCCCGCGCGCCCAAGTCGCCCTGCCGCTCAATCAAGCCCCGCGCGCCCCTTCTTATTTCCGCGCCGCCTCAATCAACCCTTCAAACACCGGCAGCATCTCATCTCCGGCAATCAGCATCGCTTCGGGATGCCACTGGATGCCCAGGCCGTAGGGGTAATCCACCAGCTCCACGGCCTCGATGATCCCGTCGTCAGCCACGGCTGTGATCTTCAGACCGTCGCCCAGCCTGTGGACGCTCTGGTGGTGGTAGCTGTTGATCCAGATGCGGTCGCCGAACATGGTGTGGAGGGTGGAATCGGGATAAATGGTGACCTGATGGCTGATGTCGCCGCGGTCATCCTTCACCATATGGCGGGCAACCTCGCCGCCGTGGAGGCTGTTGTCCTGATACAGGGTGCCGCCGCAGGCTACGTTCAGCACCTGGTGTCCGCGGCAGATCGCCAGAAATGGCTTCCTTGCGGCAATCACCCGCTTGAGCAGTCCAATCTGGCTGCGGTCCAGCTTCAGGCTGGTGTCGCCCACCAGCGGATGCGCCATCTCGCCGTAGCAGCAGGGGGTCACGTCGATGCCGCCGCTGAATACGAAGCCGTCGCACCGCTCCGCCAGCGCGTCCAGCTGCGCCTCATCGGTGAGGGACGGCAGGAGAATGGGAAGTCCGCCGCCGCGGGTCACTGCGTTGGTGTAGGTCCAGCCATTGTAGGACAGCTCCGCGCCGCTGCCCGGATTCTTCATATTATTAGATGTGATGCCGATAAGTGGTAACATAGGAAATGTCTCCTTTTGCTGTTAAGATTAAGTGTAACTATCCATAAGACTATGTCAATGATAGATAGTATAGCATTCGGTTATTTGAAATGCAAGAATGCCGTGGATTTTTTCGGAAAGATGTTGTATAGTAACAGTACGATGTGATGAAACTGCCTGCGCTATGACGGGCAGATCAGGAAAAGGTGGTGACGGGACGAATGCTGGAGGTGAAAACATTAGGAGGCTTTCAGCTATACTGGGATGGAAAGCCGGAGAGTCTGGGCAAGCAGACCAACAGCAATATTGTGAAGCTGTTTCTGCTGCTTCTGACCAGCCCGAAGTCGGGAATCAGCAGAAGCGAGCTGATCCGCCTGTTGTATTATACGCGGGAGGTGGAAGATGTTGGCACCAATCTGCGGGTCACCGTCTACCGACTGAGGCAGGCGCTTAAGAAAATGGGGATTCCCTGCGAGGACGGGGAGGATTATGTTGAGATTCAGAATGGAATCTACCGCTGGAACCAGAAGATTCCGGTGACGCTGGACGCGGTGGAGTTCGAGCGGATTGCGAAGGAGTCACTGGAAGAGCCGGTGGAGATTCGCTGTGTGGACCTGTGCCGGGATGCGATGCTTCTCTATGGCGGCGAGTATCTGCCTGCATTCAATACAGAAGACTGGGTTACGATCCGTCAGGGCGAACTGATGGGAATCTTTTACAAGATGTTCAAGAAAGTGTATGAGATTATGACCAGGCACAAGGACTATCAGAACGCCTATGCATTTGCGGAGCGGGCGGCGCAGCTCCATCCTTACGAGGAGTATCAGACCTACATGATGGACTGCCTGATGGCGATGAACCGGCGGACAGAGGCGCTGAAGCTCTACGAGGAGACCACCGACATGCTGTTTCGGGAAATGGAGACGGAGCCGTCTATACAGATGAAGGCCAGCTATGAGCGAATTCGCAACCACATGCAGGCGACGCAGGGGCTGGTAAATGGCATCCAGGAGCGGCTCAGTGAGACGGATGACGACCACGGCGCGGCGTACTACGTGCTGCCAAGCTTTATTGACAACTACCGCTTCGTCCGACAGCTGGTGAAGCGCACCGGCCAGTCAGCCTATGTCATGGTGGTCATGGTGAAGGATACCGATGAGTTTCCTCTTGGCTCCGACGATACCCGTACCAGAGAGATTGTCAGCAGTCTGGAACACGCCATTTGCCATGCACTGCGCAAAAGCGACATATTTACCCGGTATAACCGGTTCACATTTATGGCACTTCTGATGTGTACGGACGAGGAAGGCTGCCAGATTGCATTTGAGCGGGTGGTGCAGAACTTCCGCGAGCGGTGCATTTACAAGAAGGTCAGACTCCGGCTGAAGGCATTTTCCGTTTGCGAGGAGTATTAGGGTATAAGAAGAATAAAAGCAGCATAGATATCAGATATCGGAAGAAACAAGACTTCCGGTATCTGATTTTTTTTGATAATCCGGTTCCTGTAACGATTTGTGTAACGGTGCCTCTGCTATAATTGAGACAACAAAATGCAGAACTGTTTACATAATGATAGATATTAAGGTATTGGACAGATAAAAACAGGAAAAGAGAGGACATGGGTATGGAGAGTAGAAAGAAGTCATATAGGCGGAATCCTTACAGGATCATGAGGCAGCGGCTTAGTGCCCTGATGGCATTTGTCCTGACTGTTTGTATCGTGCTTGGCAATGGGGGCTTCAATCCTTACATAGCACTTGCGAGTCAGAGCCATGAGAAGCAGGAGTTCCGGCTGCACGCAGAGGACATTCGCCAGGCAGCGATAGAAGCACTGGAAGCAGGCGATGCGCTGGATGAGCCGCTGGAGATAGGCGGTGACAGTGAGACGCTGGTGGAACGGTATCAGGAATTTCTGGAACCGGACGGAACGCTGTATGAGATATCACCGGATTATGTAACTACTTCTAATATAGAAGAAATGGAACTGCGAATATTCCTTCGGGCAGACAAGGCAGCCGATGACGGTGAGTATCAGCTGACCGGTGAAGAGGAACTGATCTTCTTATATGTGAACAGCGGTAAGGAGCCGGTAGATGTCCGGCTGAATATCGACGGATATGTAACTGAGTTCAATACCGTAAATGCATATCAGACCGCATTTGCAGAGCCGGAAGAGGATAAGGCAACCGATTCCAATGCCAGCCAGATACCGGCTGAACCGGAAGTACCGGCAGAGGAGCCGAAGGAACCGGCAGAAGATGTAAAAGAGCCGGAGACTTCAACACCACCGGTAATCACAGTACCGGAGGAATCAGAGACACCGGCAGAGGAGTCGAAGGAATCACAGGCACCGTCAGAAGAACCGAAGGAGCCGGAGACACCGGCAGAGGAATCGAAGGAGCCACAGGCACCCGAGAATCAGGAAACACCGGCAGCTGGAGATGAGCCGGAAGAGAACCTTGACGATACAATCGAAATAGAGCTGCCGCAGTCCGAATCCTTACAGGAGGAAGTACCGGTACAGGCATCGGAAGTAGTCGTTGGAGTTAGCGATGCAGATCAGATGCGGGTCGGCATGTCTCACAATCGGGTCTACACCGTAGCATCTGCTCTGGCAAGCCCGTCCAATGCGGAAGACACAGATGATACTGTGAATGATACAGACGACGAAACGGACGAAGAGGAAACACTGGACGAGATCGAACTGATCAATGATCTGGTTGACCCGTTATTTGAAAAGGTTGGTCGCTTAAAAGGCAAACCGTACAATCTGGTATCCCTGGATGACTGCATGACCGCAAGAGCATTCCTCACCTCCATGAACGAGATTGAGAAATGTGAGCCGGGCGATATGCTGGAGGATGGCATGCACGCCATCGAATACGTCATCACCACCGCCGAGGGCGCAGAGCTGGGAGACACAGAAGCAACTGCCGAACTGGTTCACGCACCAGAGACAGTTGCGGACGGCACCCAGGTTATCTTCGGAATCATCCCGCAGGAAGGCTACGAGATTGCACAGGTAACCGCCAACGGCGAAGAACTGGCACAGGCGGATGAGGAAGAGCTGGCAGGTCAGATACAGGATGAGACAGCAACTCCTTCTGATGCAGAGCTGAATGTGGAAGGCGCAGTATACTACTCGATTCCAGAGGTGCTGGAAGAACAGTGGGTTGAGATCGAGCTGGCAAAGGTTGTTCCGGTGGAGGTGTTTGAGGCAGGAACGCTGACCGCGGATGTGGCAGAAGCTGGCTACAGTGTAGAAGTATCCTATGGAGCAGATGCAGAGATTCCGGAGGGTGCGAAGCTGGTGGTGAAGCCGGTCGATGAGGCAGCTCTCGACTATATCCACTACGACCTGCTGAAGCTGGATGAAGTGAGAAAAGACGGTGAAACGTTTGCTTTAGACATTAAGATCGTTGCTGATGGACAGGAAATCCAGCCGGCTGTTCCGGTTAAGGTAACCATCGCTAATGGCGAAGTCCCGGAAACTGCAGAAGTAGCGGTTTACCATTTGCCGGGAACTGATGCAGAGATGATGGAAGAAGCCGCAGAGATGGCAGACCAGATATCCACGTTCTCACTGGATGAAGCTGAAGAGGATTCTGTTGGTGAAAAACTGAAGGTGAAGAAAGAGAAAGATAAGATCAGTTTTGTTACGGACGGGTTCTCAACGTTCTATATTGAGCCATTATCAGAGACTCCTGCGGTAAGAGCACCGATTGAACAAAATAAAACATATATAAGAATTGCAAAGACTTTTACTGGTATTAGCACTGATCAGATTCCTTCTGATTATAGGATTATTGTTACGGATACTATTGATTCAAGTAAAAAATATACTTTAATAGGAGAAAACCAAGAAAATATTATTTTTGATGAAGAAGTGAATGCAGACACTGGAGCGATTACCTGGACTTGGGATATTATCGGTGCCCCAGATGGTGAATACAGTATTTTTGAAGAAAATTATAAAGTGGAAGGAATGGATGTATTTACTACTGGTTTTGGTAAAAATGTAACGGTAATATCACCTAAGATGGATCCACAGATTGCTGAAAAGGAGCCTAGTTGTAGTAGTACAGTATTTGATGTCGGGGAAGGCACTTTTTTCGCTGCCAGAATGAATACAACTAAAGGTCATGTAGCGGTAATAATTACAAGTGTAGCATTGACAGCGGCTCAGGAAAATGAAATTAAAGCTAAGATTAAAGGTGAATGGTCATTAACTAATAAAAGAGATCCTTTTGAGTTTTATGTCTTAAAACCTGAGCAAGACACGCAAACATTTGAATTCTTGAATGTTACATTGACCTATAATAAAGTTGATGATAACAATAGTACAGTTAGAATTGGAGCTACTAAAGAGTGGACGCAGGCACTCAAATTTACTTATAACTATGACAGCGGACAGAACCCAAGTGCTACAACAACAAATACATATACTCCGATGCCGGAATTGACCATTGGGAAAAAAGTTGATGGTAACATGGGTAATCAGACGAAGCCATTCGATTTCAAAATTCAAGTATTTGGAGTTGAATATGTTGATGAGGATGGAGATGGCATAGTAAGCGAAGCTGATCGGAGAGAAACGGATATCACATCTACGTTGGAAGGTGATTATCTGTTGATTGATGGTTTGAATAAGATTCATATCAATAATGATGGTAGCTTCCAGCTAAAACATAGTCAGACTTTTATCATTCCACAGGGAATAATTCCTACAGGATCTAAAATTGTAGTTTGGGAAAATCCTGATGGATATGAGCCGATAGTTAAAGTAATGGGAGATACAAATGAGAAGCAGGTTGTGACCATTGCAGTGGATGATAAGGGAAATCATACCGGAAGTGTAGGTATCAGAGATTTGTATGAAGACACCGTTGTTGAATTTACCAATACTAAGAATGGCATTCCGGACACCGGCATCTTACTGGATTCCTTACCTTACTTCTTGATTCTCGCCGGAGCGGTTGGCGGCATAGCAGTATACGTTATCCGCAAGCGTAAGAAAGAGGAATCCGATTTGGATTAATGGAGGGCGACAGGATGGCAAAACGAGCAGTTGAACACCAGCCAGCGCCCACCGCAGACAGACCTGTACTAAACTCAGAACAGCAGCACATTGTCGAATGGCTGAAGAAAGTCCGCTTTCAAAAACAGTTGTTCGGCGGTGTCAGCGAACAGGACGTCTGGAAGAAAATCGATGAGCTGAACAAGCTCTACGAGGCAGCTTTGGCAGCGGAGCGCATCCGCTATGAAACACTATTAGAAACACATCAATCCGGGGTCGCCCCGCCGAAAGAGGGGGTGGCTGATGGGAAAGAGTAAAAATGCCGCAGGCATTGCACAGACGATCAGGGCGCGCAGACTTGCCGTCAACACACGCGAAGGCTACCGAAGCCTGTTCGCCCGAATCGTGGTGCTGGGACTTACCGCGTATCTCATTTTCACTCAGGTATTTCTCATTACCCAAAACAATGGGCTGGGAATGTTCCCGGCACTGAAAGACGGTGACCTGATCTTCGCATTCCGGCTCCAACAGGAATACGCCAAGAATGACATCGTGGTCTGCACCGTAAATGGCAAACAGGAAGTATCCCGCATCATCGCCAGAGAAACTGACGTGGTGACACTGGACGAGAGCGGAAAGCTCCTGGTGAACGGAACACCCCAATCGGGCGAAATCATGTATCCAACCTATGCCAAAGAAGGTTTGGAATACCCCTACCGCGTGCCGGACGGACACATATTTGTCCTCGGAGACTACCGGACAAATGCCACCGACAGCCGCGACTTCGGTCCGATACCAATGAATCAGGTGAAAGGAAAAGTAATCACAATCCTTCGCCGCCGGGGACTATGACCCCCAATTAAAAACCGAATAACTTGCCGAAAGGCAGTTAGATATGGGAATAAAAAGAAAATTAAAAATAGGAGGAATCACTATGAAAAACATGAAAAAGGCTTTAGCTGCTTTGTTAGCAGGAACGATGGTTATGAGTATGGGGATGACTGCATTTGCAGCAGAGACAGGAACAGAATTTACATTTGAAAAAAAATATACTACTACTGCGGGGAATACACCTGCAAAGTATCCCGCTGAAGTATTAAAATTTGATGTTGCGGTACCGACGGGTTATACGAATCCTGATACTACTATGATTTTAGTTAACGATCACACAGTTGCTGGAAACCCTGATAATATTGTTGTTACTATTCCTGACTATACTAAGGTGGGTAAGTATAATTATACTGTAACTGAGAAAGAAGGTAACACTCAGGGAGTTACTTATCAAGGAAAGAATACTGTTTTTGGTGTTCAGGTGCTAGTTAGTTATAAAGAGGATGGAAAAGGTGGATATACAACTGAATTAGAGAAGCAGGTTGTATTTACTACATCCGATGGTACAGAGACTGGAAAAATTGATGGCATTGTTAACTATTATGATTTAGGTACTTTAACTGTAGATAAAAAGGTTACAGGTAACTTGGCGCATAAAGATGAGAAGTTCACTATTCATGTCGAGTTTAAATCTACCAAACCTGTTTTAAGTGAGATTGAAGGTGTTACTAATTGGACGGAGAAAGATGGAATTTATACTTCCAATAAAGTAACATTTAACCTTTCTCATAACGATGATTTAGCCACTATTATAAATATCCCTGCTGGTGTTACATATACTGTAGAAGAGGATTCTAAGCATTTTGCTGAGGATCCAAATGGAACGAGTGCGTCTACAGGCTACACAGCTACATATAGTTATAAAGATGGTAACGAAGAGGACAGTGATAATACAATTACCGCTGATGATACAGATGCTGTTGAAGTTTTGAATACAAAAGGCACTACCGTTGATACCGGTATCGACCTCGACTCCATCCCGTACATCATGATCCTTGGTGCAGCAGCACTGGGCATGGGTGCATTTGTAGCAAAGAAGCGCAAAGATGAGGACCTGTTCTAATCAGTCCCGATTCTGACAGCAAATAACGAATTTCTGTAATACCTTACGGATGCGGCGGACGACGATTCCGCCCGCCGCACCCCATATGAAAGTAATGACACTTGTGACCGGAGAAAGGAAGATTACCATGGCGCGAATGATATTGAAAGCAGCAAATACCTTCCTGAATCTGATCGTGATCATTGCCCTCTGCACGGCGTCCCTGTATGCCGGATATGCCCTCTGGGACAACAATCAGGTCTACGCGGCGGCGGAAAATGTGCAGGACAGCATGATCAAGCTGAAACCGGTGGTTGCGGAAGGTGAGGAGGGAGCTTCCTTCGAAGAGCTTCTTGCCGTCAACCCGGATGTCTGCGCCTGGGTGAGCGTGGACAATACCAATATTGATTTCCCGATTTTGCAGGGAGAGACCAATCTTACCTATATTAATAGAGATGTGTACGGGAATTTCGCCCTTGCAGGAAGTATTTTCCTGGATTCCAGAAATGACCGTCAGTTCCATGACCTTGTCTCGCTCCTTTACGGGCACCATATGGAAGGAAGCGATATGTTCGGTGATCTGGACAAATTCAAAGACGGGGCATTTTTCGATGAGAACCGGACCGGGCAGCTGATCCTGCCGGATCGTGTTTATGACCTTGAAATCTTTGCCTGCATGCTGGTGGAGGCTTCGGAGGATGCAATCTTCGACCCCCATTTGTATGAGGCTGATATTGATAAATTACTGAGTCTTACAGAACTGGAAGCAATGCATTATGATGCGGAGAAGGTGGCGGACCTTCGGGCGCACAGCGGCGACAGTCAGATCCTGCTGCTGTCCACCTGTTCCACCGAGTTCACCGATGCGAGGACCATCGTCCTTGCGGAAATGAAACCGCATTCTAATAGATAGAGGAGGAGTGAAGTATGAGGAAATTATTGAAAAAGGCGATTTCCATTTTTATGGCTGCGGCATTGAGCATACCGGTATTTTCTGTGGCTTCCATGGGCGCGGAGGCACCGACGGTGCAGATGCCGGTCAAGCTTGAGCTTACAGGTTACAAGCCGTCCAAAGCGGAGGAGCTGGAGGTGATCCTGACTCCTGAAAATGGCGATTGCCCCATGCCGGAGGGAAGCGTGGATGGCAAATACCATCTGAAGGTGGCAGAAGCCGGAGACTATAAGCTGGGAGCGATTGCATTTCCGAAGCTGGGCATCTATCGCTATACCATTCATCTGACCGCGGGCACCAATGCGAAGGGCACCTATGACGGGCGGATCTACAAGATGACGGTATTTGTGGTCAATGATACAGATGGAAAGATGAAGACAACGGTTGTCCTGCACCTGGATGGCGTGGAAACGAAACCGGGCGAAGTGAAGTTCACCAACAACTACACCGGAGGCGGTGGAGGTGGTGGCGGCAGTACTGGTGGCGGCGGTGGTGGCTCGACACCGGGCAGGCCAACGACCGTGATTCCGGAGCAGGCTCCGCCATTAAGTCCCCTTGAGACCCTGACAGGTATCGTGGAGGGTGATATCCCGCTGGCGGCATTGCCGCAGACCGGTACCCTGTGGTGGCTGGTGCAGATTCTGGCAGTGGGCGGCGTAGTGCTGCTGGCAGCTGGTGTATGGAAGAGTCGGAGAAAGAAGTATGAAGAATAAAAGAGATGGGAATTTATTGAAAATTCTGGGGCTGCTGCTTATCGTGGCAGCCCTTTCTCTTGCAGGCTACAGCCTGTGGGGGGAGTACCGGGCGGAGCGCAATGCGGATGCGGCGCTGGCTCAGGTGGAGGCGGTCCTGGAACCGTCTGTGGAGCCGGAGACCGGCGCACTGGAAGCGGCGGAGACGAAAGCCCCGATCCCGGAGTATGTGACCAACCCGGACATGCCGATGCCGGAGCGGGAGATCGACGGGGAGCTTTACATCGGAGTGGTGGAGATCCCGTCCCTGTCCCTGAGCCTGCCGGTGATCGGGGAGTGGTCCGATGAGCGGCTGAAGACAGCTCCCTGCCGGTATGTGGGTTCGGCGTACACGAAGGACCTGATCATTTCCGGGCACAGCTACAAGAAGCATTTCCGGTATATCCGGAAGCTGGCGGTGGGTGACCGGGTGACCTTCACCGATATGGACGGGAACCGGTTCATTTACGAGGTGTCCGGGACGGAGGTCGTGGACGGCAGCGACGCGGAGCGGATGGTGGCCGGAGACTGGGACCTGACGCTGTTTACCTGCACCTACAACGGAAGCGCCCGGCACGCGGTGCGGTGCCGGGAGGTGGAGGAGTAGAAGGGGAGTTATAGCCCGGCGTGTGGTTTTGTGGCAGGAGATAGGAAGGTGCGCTATAGCCCGGCGTGTGGTGGTGCGGCGGGAGATCGGAAAGTGCGGCTATAGCCCGGCGTGTGGTTTTGCGCCGGGAGTTGGGAAAGCGGGGCTATGTTCGGCATGCGGAACTGGGAGATGCAGAGGCATGTCTGGTATGTGGTTACGGGATATAGGGTGATAGATGGAAGTGTCCTCCTGAGTCAGTGCGGCTCAGGGGGATTTTTGCGTTTGTAGTACAAGTGGATTAGGGTATATCCAGTTGCCAGTGCTATTATTTCATTGTGCATGGTTGGTATGACATTGTTTAGTGCAGTGAAGACACTGTACAACGAGTCAAGGGTGTCCAATGCTTTGCGTATGGTGTCGTTGTATTGGTTGATGACCTGGCAGATTGTTGCGAATTTACTTCTTAAATGTTTCATAGTGTTTCCTCCTCTTTTTCAGAAAATTGTCTTCAGCCTCAGTATGACGGATTTTTCGGGGAAAACTTTTCCTGTCATAGAAATCCGAGCGGTTATGGCGATTACACCAGGCGGGGAAACAAATGAAATATACATTTTAAATATGAAGACAGAACCTTGATACCAGATAAATATTGAAATGAAGTTTTTATAACCCTCTTTATTCGCAGATGGTAAGCAGCGCGTCACTGGCTGTGCGAAAAGCCTATAAGACAGTCCGACTCAGTTGCCTTGGCGTTTGCATAGTGAAGTTTGGACAATTATTGGCAAATATTCAAAAAATTGTCCAATCCATCCTCGTAAACTGTGATTTAGTGGCTCTAATAGTTGACATAACGCACACTTTGGACAATTTCTCTTCAAAACGGGGTCTGATTATCCAAAATCTCTGGATTTTTGGACAATTTTTCTTGAAATCAGCTTTTATTATCCAAATGGCTTCATTTTTGGCTTGTATTTATCATCTTCCGGATGAAATTGGACAATTTTTTCAGTAATAGGGCATTTATTGTCCAAAGTAAGCCTGCTTCATATGGCATTGCCATGATCTTAGGATATATAGTCAGAAAAATCTCATAATCGTCTGACAGAATCCCTCAAAAAACTCTGTACGAAGCGGACAGCAACAATTTTCCTGGGATTGTTGCCCGAACAGCAGCGCTATATCTAAAATGTAAATTTTTTTGCGATAGAGACTTGTAATAAAGAGGAAAATGTGATAGAATTTGTGCAAAGCATAACTCATTTCTATTGATTCAGAGGGCATCTGCCCTGTCGATTCTGTTCGAGGATGATTTCAGAAGGTCTATGCTTTATATTTCAACTATTATAAATGCAGGGGACCGTGGAAGGAATCCTGCCATATCAGAGAGACAGGAGGAGATTGGATGGAGAAGGACAACCGAGGTATTAGTTTTTTTTCCAACAAAAAGCGGTATGCAGACCTGATCAATGGACTGGGGTGTGATGGTCAGCAGGTGGTGTGCGAGGACGATTTGGAAGAGATGGATACGCGCACGGGAGTTGGCATGACATCGGTCAGAAGGATTCTGAGAGGTGCCGGGCGCGGTGAGAAGTCTAAGAATCGCAGATCCGGCAGTAAGGCGCGGGATCTGATTCGGAAGGCGAAGGTTGGCGTGAATGTTGTGGTGTTCGGCATCGAGAATCAGGAGAATATGGATTATCTGCTTCCGCTTCGGAATATGGTGTACGAGGTGGGAGAGTATGAGCGCCAGGCGCAGGAGATCCAGCGGAAGG
>JAUNPU010000041.1 GCA_030536555.1 Eubacteriales bacterium
CTCCGGTATTTCCACCAGTCTCATCTGTTCCGGCATCTCCGCCATTCTCTCCAGTGTCTCCACCGGTCTCATCCGTTCCGGCATCTCCTTCGCCCGGCACCTTGTCGGAATCCGGATTCTGGCTCTCGTCAGTGACGGTTCCGTCTGCGCTTTCGCCGCTGCCAGAACCACCGCTGCTGCTTCCGCCACTGCCGCTTCCACCGCCTGAGCCGCCGTTTCCGCTTCCACCGCCTGCGGTGACTGTTCCGCCTGCCTCACCGGGCTTCAGATCGCCTGCGGTCAGGTATGCGTCTGCATCGGACATCTCCACGGCACTCTTCGGCGCCACGTTGATGACCTCGGTGTGCTTCTCGTCCACGCTGATCACGACCTTGCGCTCCAGCTTGGACTCATTGGTCAGGAAGAAGTAGAACTCCTCGGAACCATCCACCACATACATGTCATCCACCGGGATGTCATTGGTCAGTCTTGCGTAAATCTGCAACTTCACTGCACTGTCCTGATCAAGCTCCGGCTTCAGCTGGTAGAGGTCGCCTTCCTTCTCAAACAGGCTTTGATAGTCCGCCTCCGCCAGTCCCTGGAACTTCCAGTCCTGATCTGCGATGCGGTCATTCGCAATCGCATCCTGCAGCGCACCATACAGTTCTGTTCCCTTCAGTTCGAACTCATAGGGCTTGTCTGTATTCTGATCCGCCGCCACAACCGTGCTGGCAATATTTCCCAGAATCATGCTGACGCAAAGCATCACTGCGCAAGCCTGCTTCACTTCGTATTTCATCATACGTGTGAGCTGTAAAGGAGGTTTTCTGCGACTCCTTCTCTGTCTGTCATTTCTCTCCATACTCTGTCTTTCCTCCCTCTTTATATTTTCTGTCAAGGCAACAGATTATCATCTATATTTCCAAGAGGTGGATGAACTGCCATTTATCATCCACTGCTTATGCAGATTTTATCAAATCACCCATCATATAACCTATCAAAAAACCTGTATTTTTTAATTTTACAATGATTTGAACTGATTATTTTGATTTCGTCAGTCACCTTGTTTTTCTGGCAATACAAAACGCCGGAGATGCCTGTTATTGCATGGCATTCCAGCGTTATTTCGACACAATTTATTCAGTTAGACCAGCTTGAACTGGTTCTGTTCGACCTCTGTGGTGGGGCGCAGCTGGTTGAGGGTAGTGCTGGCGTACTGGACCTTCGCCCGGTTGCCCAGCTGGTTCTTCAGCCGCTGGTTGATCCTCCGGTACACCACCTCGCAGTTCTCCAGCTCCGTTCCAACCAGCAGGATCAGATACTGGGAATTGCTGTACTGGGTAAATACGTCGCCTCTGCGCAGGGTGGTGCGGATCACCTGATGGAGCATGTCGGAGCTTTCTTTCAGCTTCTGCCTGTTCTGAATGATCTTCCCCTCGTAGTCCGTCAGGGTGCAGATGGTCAGGTTCATGGTGATCTCCGCCCGCTCCTGATTCCGCTTCACCATCTGGCAAATGTCCAGGAAGCTGCGGTAGGAGCAGTAGCAGGCGCCGCTCTTCGCCTCGTCCTCCTCGATACTCCCCCAGATGTTCCACTTCACCTCATCCATCTCCCCGGGCAGGTGAAATACCATCTGGCTGATGCGCTCGTAGCAGGCTTCCATTTCCGGTGTGGGCGGCAGCCCCATGTCCTCGGAATAGCGCTGGACCATATTGTCGTACAGCCCGCAAGCCTTCTTGTACTCCCCCTTCTCGATCAGCATGTCGATCTGGCTGATCTGCCAGTCGTCATAGGGGTACAGCTGCACCGCACGATCATAGAGCATCTCCTGTCCGCTGTAGTCTCCATTTTTCTTATAATATGCCGCCAGCCACCGGATGCAGGTCTCGAACAGCTTCTTGAGCCGCATGCTCTCGCTCATGACCCACAGCTCCGTGCACGCCGCCGGAAGCAGCTCGCCCCGGTACAGCTCAAATG
The DNA here is from genome assembly GCA_030536555.1 of Eubacteriales bacterium. Classification (GTDB taxonomy): domain Bacteria; phylum Bacillota; class Clostridia; order Lachnospirales; family Lachnospiraceae; genus Brotaphodocola. The sequence continues at coordinate 1,957 of JAUNPU010000041.1, forward strand.
CCGCCTGATAATGACGAAGCTGCTCCGTCTCCTCCTTCGCCAGCCCCGCAAGCTTCATATGCTGTTCAAACTCCTGCACATCGATCCGGATTGGAAAATGATGATCCGTCACATACTTTCTGTCCCTGCGGGTTATGTACTCGCCCTTCGGAAGTCCCGCCTTGACCATCTGGCGGCGAAGCTGATACAGCAGGTTGTTGACGCTGTTGTTGATATCCGAAAGATCGTCCCCCTCATACAGCGCTTTTCCAAGCTGCTCCTTCGAGATTCCGCTTTCCCCTCTGAGCCAGACCATCTGCAGCAGCTGGATGAACTTCAACGTGCTCTTTCTCCCCAGAACAATCTCTCTTCCTTCATATATTATAGAAAAATCTCCCAGCATGCGAACAGAAATGCTGTCTTTCCCGACCTGTGTCATTTTACCTACTCACCTCTTCTTTTCATTTGCAGGATTCTGAATCGCGATTCCCCTGCAAACATTGCCTGTAGCTATAGTTTTTATAGTATTGGATAATTATACAACATGCCAGAACATATTACAATAAAGAAAGTTCCCAAAAGTAACAGGTAATTTACTGTAAGCCACTTGTACATAAGGATTATATTTTTATGAATGAACTTGATTTTAACCGTATCGGGCAGAATATCCGCAAACGCCGTCTGGAATGCGCCATCACACAGGAATGTCTCGCCAACAAAATCGGAGTCAATGTATCCCACATCAGCAACATCGAAAACAATCACGTCAAAGTCTCTCTGACTGCTCTCGTTGCCATTTGCAACGCCCTGGATGTCACCGTCGATTATATTTTAAGCCAGGAATACTGCGCAGAATCCGCGCTGGATAACGAAATTCTGAAAGAGCTTCAGATTTCCGATCCGGACAAAAAAGAGAAGATTTTGAAGATCATCAAGATACTGTAAAGCCGGCAGCCCCGGGAAGCTTCAAAATAAGCCAGCTGCTGACACCGCGAATCTGCCGCGTCAGCGCTGACTTTACTGATAATTCCATGTGTTTCTGTATTGGTGTGGCTGCCATGAATTACTGCATGCCTTCGTACCGGGAGCAGCCGTCGCTCCATGAATTACTGCAAGCCTTCGTACCGGGAGCAGACATCGCTCCATGAATTACTGCAAGCCTTCGTACCGGGAGCTTCCGAAGCCCAGAATCAGCATAAAGATCGGAGTCAGGAAGATCAGCCCCACCGCAAATCCAATCCCGCGTCCGTATGCCCGCGCCAGCTTGTACATGGCAGTCAGGTAGATCACGCCGCCCGCCAGTACTATCAGCATGCCCACAATTCCCAGCATGCCTTCCTGATTGCTGAGAGCGGATCCCAGACCGCTGCACGCCAGCTCCGCCCAGAACATCCTCGTATCCCAGGTCAGCTTGTACTGGGTATAGGTGTTCAGAATCGGCACAAAGCCCTTCCAGCCAGCCTCCCCCGCCTTGCGAAACAGCTGATAGTATGCAAGTGCCGTCAGTACATAGACCACCAGCATCGCAATCAGACTTGCCATCATGACATTGATCATTGTTACCATAGTATAGTCCCCTTTCTTCTTTGTGGTTGTTTTCGTGTTATCTGTAATCCAGATACCTCCGATTCCGTAAAACCGGCATATTCTGCTATCCATAAAATAACGCTTTCCATATAAGTATAGCACAGAATAAGCAACCTGAGTACTTTGATTCAACAATATGATCTGACGTTCACTGATTTTTCGCTGCTGTCCACACAGCGTGAGGCGTGCTTCCGCAGTTGATTTTAGATGGTGGTTTCATTTGGTGGTTTTATCGGCTGCTTTTATCTAGTGGTTTCCCCTGGTGCTTTTCTCTATCGGTTTACATAAGACACTTTTGGACAATTCCTGCCTGAATCCCTTGAAAATTGTCCAAAAATCTTGAGATTTTGGATAATTAAGCCTTGATTTCAAACATAATTGTCCAAAATTCGCTTTATGTAAACTGATATTTGTTGTCTGTTGGATGGGATTGGACAATTTTTTCAATAATTGCCATTTATTGTCCAAAGCTAGCCGGGCTGGTACGGTAATTGCCCTGATTTTGCATCTCAAGCGCAAATACAGCCCGGCTTAAAACCCTTGTAAATAAAGGCTTCTTGCCGGGCTGTACGCCATGTGGTCGCGTAAGTACGCCATTTTTACGCCAATCAATGCTCAAAACACTGAAAAACTTCAGGCATCATCACAATTTCCGATGTTCTTCGATCAGACACTGATGTTTCTTGGTTTCTTTATCATAATTGACTCCGACCAGAAGTATCTTTCCCGTATACTGCTCCAAGGTCTGAACATACCGCTTTTCTTTAATCTGCGTAATCGCTGTCCTGGCTGTTTTATCCCATTTCAGTTCCACTACCAGCGCCGGTTTATCAGAATGCTTTCTCGGCAGGAATACAATATCCGCAAATCCCTTCCCGGTCGGCAGTTCCCGAATGAGAATATAATCTTTTCTTGCACTGTAGTATGCAAGCGAAACCACAAAACTCAACGCATTCTCATCGTTATAATTGAGAATCACTACATTCTCCTCATGCACCCGTTCCAATGCATCTGCCACGTCATCCTGCTTCATCGCCCAGGTATCTAAGCTGCTCAGAATTCTCCAGTGCTTCGATTACCTCTGACCAACCGGTATCCTCAATTGCATTGACAAATTCCCGCTTTACTTCCTCATTTGGTATAAATACAGTTTCTGTCTTTTCGTCATATCCAAGATATCCAAGGTGAATAAGCAGCGAAAGGACATCATCCCGGCTGTTAAGTGAAGTCATATCATTTTGAAATCTGGCAGTATTGATTGAAATACTTTCCCCGGCAACCAGCTTGATTACTGCGCTTTTTAAACCGTCAAAATCCATAATGATATAATTCTTCAAGGATTCATATGTCTCTGTACTGGTCCAATGACTGCCGAATTCTCCTTCGATCATCGTTTCGACTACCGAGCGTGGATTATAAATATCTCCCACATTTTTCAGATGATATCCATCATACCATTTTTTCAAATCCTCAAAATTCATTGAATACTTCTGGCACAATGCAGATACTTCCGATTCTGTAAAACCAACATATTCTGCCATCCCTCTTGGTTCTATCATGGTATATTCATTAAAGTTGTTTAAAGCAGACTGAGTTCCATACTTTTTAATTGGAAGTATCCCCGTAATATACGCCAGAGCAATACATTCCTCCGCAACAATTCCCTTAAACAGACTTCTCAAAAAATCAATATACTCTTTCTGCAGCTGCTCATCATTCATGAAATTGCGGAACACAGCATCCCACTCATCAATCAGCACAATGAACTGAATTCCACATTTGCTGTTAATCCTGCTTATGGCTGCCGACAGGGAGCCTTCTTTCACCCGCGGTACTTCCGGAAACTTCTCTGCCAGTTCCTCAATAACCATATTTTCGACATATCGTATCATGCCATTTTTTAAATCGCTTTTCAGCGCATTCTGTGCCTCTCCAAGCATCTGCTGCATGTCCATCCGTATCACATGATACTGATTCAGATGTTTTGCAAAACTTTCCGCCCCACTGATATTCAGTCCCTGAAACAGTTCTTTTGACTCACAGCCCCGGCTATAATACGCCGCCAGCATATTAATTGCAATAGATTTTCCAAACCGCCGCGGCCTGCTCACACAGATCATCGGTTCATACGTTCCCACAATCCGATTCAGCTGCTCAATCATCATCGTCTTATCTACATAAATCGGTGACCTTAGCACCATTCTGAACCCGGTGTTTGTTGGATTCAAATATCTCCCCATACTGTTCACCTCCGATTATCTGCCAACACCTTATAGAAAGGATATCCGGCACAGGCACTTGCCTTTCCGGTTCACTTACACTGCCTTATGATAGAATACAACACTTTCTATATAAGTATAACACAGAATAAGCAACCTGAGTACTCTAAGTCAACAATATGCTCCGACTTTCACTGATTTTTCGATGCTGTACGCACATCGTGAGGCGTGCTTTCTCAGTTGCTTTTATCTAGTGGTTTCATCTGGTACTTTCATTTGCTGATTTCATCTGGTGCTTTCATTTTCTGGTTTACATAAGACAGTTTTGGACAATTTCTGCCCGAATCCAGTGAAAATTGTCCAAAAATCCTGAGATTTTGGATAATTTTCAGGGATTCCAGGTTAGAATTGTCCAAAATGTGTTTTATGTAAATCTAAATTGCAGCCTCAAAGCATGGATTGGATAATTTTTTTAATATTTGCTTGAAATTGTCCAAACCTTACCGCCTGATTACACATCACGCATCGCACTGGTCTTCCAGGGTAAATGCCTTCAGCGGGTATACGGTCAGTGTCCCGGCATTGTCGCCGCTTACACAAAACTCACGTTCCATGCTGTAGATTCGGGAGGTAAAGGTCTCCTCGCCGTGGTTCACAAACACTTCAACAGAGGAGGTATCCACAAAAATCTGAAGATACTGAAGGTTATCCACCTGCACGCTTCTGGTGGTGCGGCCGCAGCCGTGGTCTCCCAGATTCAGGGTCAGGATCTGATTCTCATAGGACAGGGTAATGTCCCGGCGCAGTGTCATGTGCAGAGAGTCGCAACACCTGAACTCCACCACCGCCTCATACACAAGCGGCACATCCGCCCCACACCGCTCACTCGCCACCCCCGGCACATCCGCCTGCTCCGTTCCGAACACCATCCGCACTCCGTCCCCGTCCCGCAGCTTCTTAAGTTCTTCCACCGGATTCTGCACCAGTCTTCCGTCCCGTACCGTCAGCTCCCGTGGAAGAGTCAGGGCATGCTGCCAGCCTGCCTCCACCGTGGGGTTGGTGTAGTCGGCGTCCGGGATTCCCATCCAGCCGATCAGAATCCGTCTGCCCTTCTCATCCTCAAAGGTCTGCTGGGCATAGAAGTCAAATCCCCGGTCGATCAGCCGGATCTCCCCGATCTCATACGCATCGGTCTCAAAGTCATAATCCAGCTTCATCCACACATTCTGGTGGACATTCTCAAAGTCGATGCCCTGCTGTGCCACCCCCTGGGGACAGCAGGTAAGGAACCACTGCCCGTCGATCTCAAACAGGTCCGGGCACTCCCACATATAGCCAAAAGTTTCCGGGGTGGTAATGCGGTTTTTGTAAGTCCAGTGCTTCAGATCCTCCGAGCGATACAGAAGTACCATGCCCCGACTCTCCCGGCTTCTGGCTCCCAGCACCATGTAGTATGCGTCTCCATGGCGGAACACCTTCGGGTCCCGGACATGGCAGCTCATATCAGCCGGATAGTCGGCGGTGGTCATCAAAAGCTGCTTCTCACTGAAATCATGACCATTCCTGCTGGTGAAAGCGATGGTGTTGCTCCCCCGCCCGGTATTGATGTAATCATAGTCATCCCGGTCAAAATACTTCAGATTGCCTGTGTAGAAGAAGTGAATGGTGCCGTCCTCCACATAGGCGGACCCGGAGTAGGCGCCGTGGGCGTCCAGATCAGAATCCGGGAACAGCACCGGTCCCTCATCCACATAGCTGACAAAATCCTTCGTTGTGTAATGTCCCCACAGCTTCAGCTCTCCGGTAGGCTCAAAGGGAGTGTACTGATAGTAAATGTGGTACACGCCGTCCACCTGGCACAGCCCGTTGGGGTCGTTCATCCAGCCGGTTCTCGGCATCAGGTGGAACGCCAGCCGTCTCGGGTCCGCCGCCACCTGCTCCCGGCAGGATGCATGCTCCTGATACCATGTTTTGTAATCCTGTTCCAGGACCTTCTCATATTTTCGCACCATCTTACGCCCTCTCCAGATTGAATTTCTTCCAGAATACAGCTGTCAGTAAGGCAGACACTGCCATGGACAGCAGCAGACCGATTGCAAAGTTCAGGTAGGAATCCGGACTCATGGAAATAAATCCCGGGATTCCCGCTGCGCCCAGCGCCTGCGCCAGCACTCTGGTTCCCGCACAGTAGGCACTGCCCACGCCGGAGCCGATGATAGCTGCGTAAAATGGATACTTCAGCTTCAGGGTCACACCAAACATCGCCGGCTCGGTGATGCCAAGCAGTGCAGACACGCCGGATGCGGAGCAGAGAGACTTCATTTTCTCATTTTTGGTCAGGAACAGTACGGCAAGTACCGCTGCGCCCTGAGCCACATTGTTCATGCTTGCGGTGGTGAAAATAAAGCTGCCGCCGGTGTGTGCAATATCTGTAATAAGCTGAGTCTCAATGGCAATAAAGCTGTGATGCATTCCCGTCAGACAGATCGGCGCATATGCCAGACCGAACAGGCCGCCGCCCACGAATCCAAGGGTGTTGTACAGCCAGGTGATGCCTGCCGCCAGCATATTGCCCGCTTCCCGCAGTACCGGTCCCACACAGATGAAGGTCAAAAAGGAAGTGACGATGATGGAAAGCATCGGAGTGGTCAGGTTGTCCAGCCAGGTCGGTGTCACCTTGTGCAGCCGCTTCTCGATGGCTGCCAGAATCCAGGACACTGCCAGCACCGGAAGTACGGTGCCCTGATAGCCGATTGCCGCAATATCAAAGCCAAGAATACTCCAGACCGGCGGCTCTGCCACACCGATACTGTAGGCATTCAGCAGATCCGGATGTACCATGATCATACCCATGGCTGCGCCCAGATAAGGATTGCCGCCGAACTTCTTCGTGGCGCTGAATCCGATCAGAACCGGCAGAAATACGAACGGTGCATTGGCAAAGGTATTGACTGCCGTCGCCAGACCTGCCCACTGGGGATACATCTGAATCAGGGAAGTCCCCTGAAACAGCGGGGAGGTCAGGATATTGTTGATACCCATCAGAAGACCGCCTGCCACGATTGCCGGAATGATCGGCACAAAGATATCACTGAGCATCTTCACGAAGCGCTGCAGCGGATTGCCCTTCTTCTCTCCGGCATCTGCCTCGGCAGCCCCTGCTGCACCACGGCTCCCTGCAGCCTCTTCCTCAACTCCGAGCTGCTTCTGAACCTCCGCAAATACCAGGTTCACCAGCCCGGAACCAAATATAATCTGAAACTGGGACTGGGTAAGAAATACCCCCTTCACGCCCTCAATGTCGCTGACCGCGTCCTCATTACGCAGGTCGTTGTTCTTCAGCTGCAGACGCAGTCTGGTGGCACAGTGTGCTGCCGACCGGATGTTGTCTTTTCCCCCGACATTGGCGATGACTTCACTTGCAATTCTGGAATAATCCATGTCCTTCTCCTCCTGTTTTTCGAACTTGTTTTGGAATCGGTTCCATGCTTTGATTATATGTGAAAGTCCGCCATTTGTCAATACTCATTTTGGAATCGGTTCCATTTTATTTTTGTTTCACACTGCCGCCCTCCACGAACTCAAATTCCACAATCTGCTTCTTCGATACCGGCTCATCGTTCAGCAGCTTCAGCACCGTCTCTGCCCCCAGATATCCCATGGCATAGGAGTCGAACTTCAGCGTTGTAAGCTCCGGGTTCAGCAGGGTGCTCTCCTCGTAGCCGCCAAAGCCGGTCACAGACACATCCTCCGGAATCTTAAGTCCGCGCTCCTGCAGCACCCGGTACACACCGAATGCCAGCCGGTCTGTGGCACAGATGATCGCATCCACCGGACCTCTGTCAAGGATCTCCCTCGCCGCCTGCTGTCCGCCCTGAAAGCTGTAGTCGCTTCTCGCCATCACCGGCTCCTCAATGCCGTACTCCCGCAGACCGTCCAGCACTCCCTGCTTTCGGTTGATTCCCACCGCCACATCCGACTCGTCCACACCGATGTATGCCACCTTCCGGTGTCCGTGCTTTCCAATATATGCTCCCATGCACTTTCCTGCCTGGTAGTCATCATCCACAATGGAAATCCCGCCTTCACACTCCTGTGCGATGACCACAATCGGAATCTGCGACGATTCAATGATCTTCTTATGCTCCTCCGTGATGGTGATGGCGCTGATCAGAATTCCGTCCACATTCAGATGGATCAGCTTCTGGATATTCTGCAGCTCCAGAGATGTATCATGGTCGGAGCTCTGAATCAGTGCCGTATAGTCCCGCTCCCTGAGATACCGGTCGATGCTGGTGATCACCCGGCTGGTGATCTTGGAATTCAGGGTCGGCACCACGACCCCGATCAGATTGCTCTTTCTGGCATTCAGCCGGGCAAAGGTATTCGGCTCATAGTTGTACTCTTCGATAACCTTCTGAATCTTCAGCTTTGTGGACTGCTTGATGCTGCCCCCGTTAAAATAGCGTGACACCGTGCTCTTGGCCACCCCTGCCTGGCTGGCGATGTCATCCATGGTCATTTTCTTTTTACTCATAGGTCGTCCTCCTGGTATCTATTATATAAAGACTCCCCGTAAAACACAAGAACAGGATTCCGCCGCCCGCCACGCTCCGGCAGGCAGCAGAATCCTGTTCTGCTCTCATCCTTTGTCTCTTTACTGATCCAGACCTTTCATATACTGATCCATCGCATCTGCCACGATCTTCGAATATGCTGTCGCCTCCACCACAGTCTTGGCTCCCAGCACCACATCACCGGCTGCGAAAATACCCGGGTGCGTGGTCTCGCCGTAGCTGTTGGTCATCAGCAGACCGCTGTCCGATGCCTTCAGCCCTTCCGTGGTATTGACCAGCTTGCTCTTCGGTCCCTGGCTGATGGAAATGATGGTGGAATCCGCATGCACCTGAATCAGCTCCTCCGACTCCCCGATGTGATTTCCTTCCTCATCAAACAGCACATTGTGGAATACAGGACCGTCATCGTTGATCTCCACGATCTGCTTGCCGAACTCCAGCTCCGCGCCGTCCAGCTTCGCATAGGTAGTCTCATGGTCGCTGGCATTGCTGGTCAGTCCGCGGGCATACAGAGTCACCTGTCTCACACCCTTGCGCAGGGCAGTCCGCGCCACGTCCATGGCAGAATTGCCCATGCCGATGATTGCCAGCGTTTCACCCAGCTCGTAGGAATCCGGGTTCGCCAGATAGTCGATGGCAAAGTGTACATTTCCCAGGGACTCGCCCTTCACACCCAGGGTCTTCGGACGCCATACGCCGGTTCCGATGAAGATACTCTGATAGCCGTCCCGGAACAGGTCCTTGATCTCCAGCGCTCCGCCGATGGTAGTGTTGGGGCGGATCCGGATGCCGATCTCCCGCATTTTCTTCTTGTAACGGTCCAGAATGGTCTTTGGCAGGCGGAACTCCGGAATGCCATAGCGCAGCACGCCGCCGATCCGGTCGCGGGAGTCAAAGATCGTCACACTGTAGCCCTTCTTGGTCAGCAGGATCGCAATGGTGATGCCTGCCGGTCCCGCACCAATCACCGCCACCTTCTTCCCGTTCTTCGGCTCGCAGGGAATATCCATCTTGTCAAAATAGGTATCCGATATATAGTTCTCAATGCTGCTGATGTGCACCGGCTCTCCTTTTCGTCCCAGCACACAGTGTCCCTCGCACTGATTTTCGTGGTTGCACACCAGGGAACAGATCATGGACATGGGGTTATTGTCAAACAGCATCTGACCTGCCGTGTTCAGACTTCCCTCCTTAAATGCCTTGATCATCATGGGAATCGGCGTGTGGATCGGACATCCTTCCATGCACATCGGTTTCTTACAGTTTAAACAACGGTTTGCTTCGTTAATTACATGAACTGCCATCTTATTTCTCCTCTTCCTTTTTCCTGTCCACCTGAGAACTGCCCCCGGCTTGATTGCTGACATTGTTTCTTTCCAGACACATCTTACTACATTCGTATTCTGTATACAAGAAAAGTTAAAAAGGCAACGAGTATTTTTTAATTTTGTACAGGAAAAGGCAGCATTTCCCTGTTTTGAAGGTCATTTTGGAAATGCCGCCCTGTAATTCTGTTATTTTTTCGTCAGTCCTTATCCCTCATTCAGCCTGTACAGCTCCTCCTGCTCCTTCTTCGTCAGCAGATGCTCCGTAATGACCGCAATCAGGATGATTCCCAGAATATTCAGACACAGCCTCGTCAGCGTGAACCGCAGTCCCAGATTCGCCGCCTCAAAGGTCACCATGGGAATCTTCGTGGTGGACCATGCGCCGACGAAAATCAACACGTTAAAAACACTGCTTCCCTTCTTCAGCATCATGCTGGCAACCGGAAATGCCGCATACAGCGGTCCCGCCGCCGCGGAGCCAAGGAGGAAGGACAACAGCATGCCCCGAAGCCCGGAGCCCCTGCCGGTATAGCGGATCATGGTCGCCCGGTCCACCCACACGTCCAGCAGTCCCAGCAGCAGAAATACCGGCGGAATGATGGAGAGCATCTCCAGCAGGTTCCGCTTCGACGCCGCCAGCGACCGCATGCCGATCTCCGGCGCAGCCAGTCCCACCGCCACATTGACCGCCAGCAGGATCAGAAATACTTTATAGCGAAGCACCAGTTCTTTTATCTTCATAAGATCACCCCAATCACACAGGCAGATACAATGGAAAATACCACCGCCGCCAGATTTCTCACTACCGCCATCTTCTTCCCGAAGGTCTTGATCTCCATCGGCAGAGTCGCAATGCCCACCATCATCAGGCTGGACACAAATGCCGCGATCTGCATGTAGCCCGCGCCGCTCTCAAGCAGCGCCGCCGCCAGTGGAAATGCCACAAACCCCGGAATCAGCGTGATGGAACCGATCACCACCGCCCCCAGCATGCCCGGCATCCCCGATTCGCTTCCCAGAAATCTGGATATGGTCTTCTCATCCAGCACCGCCAGCGCCAGCCCGATCAGAATCAGCACCGTCAGAAACTGCGGCAGAATGTTCTCGAAGGATTTCCACGCCTTTTTCAGCGCCATTTTTGTCTTCTTCCTGTCCTTGCTGCAGGATAGAAGCAGACCGCCCACCGCCAACGCATATAGAACGTATTTAATCATCTGTATTTCCCCCATGAAAGTATATGATTTCATTCTACCATATTAGTGGCATATGTCAATAATATACCGCACGCAGCTGCCTGCATGCACGCAAAAGACGCCCATTTCTGAGCGTCTTTCTATGTTTAATACTCATTTCCCCGTTTTGAATCCTGTTGCATTATACCAGTCCCAGCAGTCTCGGGATCATCATGGTGATCGGCTCCACGAAGGTTACCAGCAGCAGCACGATGGCCGTCACGCCAAAGAATGGAAGCAGGCGCTTGATGATATTCTCAATGCTGGTGTTCGCCACGCGGCATCCGGTAAACATAACCGTTCCGACCGGAGGTGTGATGGCGCCGATGCACAGGTTGAAGGTGATCATCAGACCAAACTGTACCGGATGCATTCCGAAGCTCTGGCAGATCGGGAGGAAGATCGGCGTAAAGATCAGAATAGCCGGGGTCGGGTCCATGAAGGTTCCCAGTACCAGCAGGAACCCATTCATGATCAGCAGGATCACAATCCTGTTGGTGGTAATTCCCATCAGGGCATTTGCCACGATTTTCGGGATTCCCGTAAATGCCATCACGTAGGACATGATGGAGGAGATTCCGATCATGATAATGATGATGGAGGTCATGTTGGCTGCTTCCAGCAGGTATGCCGGCAAATCGCGGATCTTGATGTTCTTGTAGATCAGACCCAGGATCAGGGAGTAGGCAACTGCAATGCCGGAGCCCTCGGTTGCCGTAAATGCACCGATCAGGATACCGCCGATTACCACGACGATCATCATCAGGCAGGGGATCGCGTCAAGCAGCACGCGGATGCTTTCCTTCCAGCCGAACTTCTCGGTGCTGGTGTAGCCCAGGCGCTTCGCCATCAGACCGGCTACCACCATGTTGCCCAGACCCCAGAGGATGCCCGGCAGATAGCCTGCCATGAACAGGGCGCTGATGGATACGGTGCCAGCCACGGTTGCGTATACAATCAGGGTGTTGCTGGGAGGAATCATCATTCCGGTGGGTGCGGAAGCAATGTTGACTGCTGCATAGTAGCTCTTGTCATAGCCCTCTTCCTCTTCGATCGGTCCCATAATGCCGCCGATTGCTGCCGCTGCCGCACATCCGGAACCGGATACTGCGCCGAACAGCATGTTTGCCACGATATTGGTCTGTGCCAGAGAGCCCGGCAGTCTGCCTGCCAGAAGCTTTGCACAGTTTACCAGCTTCTTTGCGATACCGCCGTTGTTCATCAGCACACCTGCCAGAATGAAGAACGGAATCGCCATCAGGGAAAAGCTGCTGGTTCCGGCGAACATTTTCTGCGCCGAAATCAGGATTGCCTTATCCGGTGTGGAGATCACCATCATCGCAAGAGCCGATGCCACACCGATGGAGATACATACCGGTGAACCGATCACCAGCAGTACGAATACAAGGACCAGCATGATCAGTCCACATACCATTGCCTGACTCATGACCGTTCACCTCCTTTTAATGCTTTCACTTTATCTGCAATGTTGCAGACCGTATACAGGGTGGTCAGAATGCCGCTTAAGGGAAGGGCTGCGTACACATAGCCCATGCTGATGGTCAGAGCCGCATCTCTCTGCGGAATTCCCACCTTCAGAGCTGCCCATCCGCCTACTGTCAGGATGCAGAGTGCAAATCCCAGAATCATCAGTTCGATCACGAATTCCAGCACCAGCTGAAGCTTCGCCGGCATGCGCTCCTTAAAATAACCGATGCACATATGCTCCCGCTTTCCGAAAATGTAAGCTGCGTTGACCAGCACCAGCCATACGAACAGGTACTTCGCCAGGGTCTCCGTCCACGGGATCGGCTTGCTGAATACATATCTTGCGACAACCTGCCATACCACCAGGACGATGGTAATGCCGAACAGCAGAATGCTGATCTTCTCTGCCACAAAGTCAAGTAAAGATCTGAGTTTCTTCATGACGCCTCCCCTTATTATTTCATAGACTGAACCGCATCGTATACCTTTTTGATCTTCTCATTTTCTGCAACCAGCTTCTCATTGGTCGGTGCGATTGCATTCTTGAAGGATTCGATATCCACGTCGGAGGTAATGGTCACTTTGGAGGTATCCAGGGAAGCCATCAGCTTATCCACGTCTGCCTGCCACTGAACCTGTACCTTGTCGATTGCTTCCACACACAGCTGATCGAAGATTGCGCGGTCTGCGTCGGACATGCTGTAGTATACGTCCTTGTTGATGATCAGCCAGTCCGGAACAATCAGATGGTTGGTCTGAGACCAGTAGGGAGCTACCTCATAGTATTTGGAGTTTACATAAGTAATCTCATTGTTCTCTGCGCCGTCTACAACGCCGGACTGGATTGCGGTGTACATCTCACCCATTGCCATGGGAGTTGCGCTGCCGCCGAATGCGGTCATCATGTTAACGTAAATATCAGACTCCATGGTACGGATCTTTAAGCCCTTCATATCGTCCACGCTCTTGATCGGGGTCTTGGCGGTGAACATGCTTCTGGTACCTGCCGGCAGGTAGGTTGCAATGCGGAAGCCGTACTGCTCGGTATCGGACTTCACTTCCTCCATAACCGGAGATTCTTTCACGAACTTGATTGCCTGGTCGATATCGTCAAATAAGAACGGCATATCAAATGCTTTGAAGTAGTCGGATACGCTGCCCGGATGGGTATTGTTTACGATGGACATCTCGATCACGCCGCTCTGTACCTGCTCTAAGGTCTCACGCTGTGCGCCCAGAGTCTCGTTCGGGAACAGCTGAATCTCATATCTGCCCTCGGTCTTTTCCTTGAATTCCTTGCTGAACTCTTCCATAACCCGGTACTGGGGATGGTCCTCGGTCTGGTTGAATGCCATTCTCCATACCTGTGTGGAGCCGGAAGCTGCCTTTGCCTCACCTGCTGCCTCGGTCTTCGCACCGTCTGCCGGAGCCTCGGTCTTCGCGCCGCCGCATCCGGTCAGCATACCTGCTGCCATGGACGCTGCCAGAATTGTTGCTGCTGCTGTCTTGAATAAATTCTTTTTCATCTCACTTCTCCTTTTGTGATGTGTTTTTTTCCATGAACACAGTATAGCAGTCCATCCGGCAGATTCGAATGCACTTTCCGACCCTGCGGTGTGTACTATTCGTGCATCTCCTGTTCCTCTCGAAATGCCGTAGGGGTGCAGCCGTAATACTTCTTGAAGGACCGGGCGAAATACTGCTGGTTGCTGTATCCCACCGCCTCGGATATGCTCTGAATCTTCCTGTCCGTGTGCTGCAGGAGCTCTCGCGCCAGTTCCATCCGCTGCTGCTGCAGATAATCGGAGAAGCAGATGCCGGTCCCGCTTTTAAAGAGCCGCCTCACGTAGTTGGAACTGAAATGCAGCTCCTCAGCCAGCTGCTCCAGCCCGAAGTTCTCATTGTTCAGATTCTGTGCAATAATGACCTTCGCCTCCTCTGCCAGACTGCCGCCGTCGCTCTCCCGGCTGCTGGCAATCTGACTGCAGCATTTCTCCAGATACGTCTCCAGCACCTCCTTCGCCTCCATCAGGCTTCCGTGGGTAAAATGACGCTTCAGATAGGTGAGCACCTGGTCATTTTTCCACGCCTGCACCTCCAGACCGGCTCCTGCCGCCGCATCGGAGATCTGCAGCACCAGCTTCACCAGCGAGATACTGATATACTCGATCTGGTCCATGGAGAAGGATGCATAATACTCCATCAGCCGCGCCAGCCTTTCCCTCGCCTCAGCCGCCTGTCCGCGACGTACAGCCCCGATCAGCTGACCGGATATCTGCTCTTCCACCGCGGCATCCGGCTGTCCGCCCTGCCCCTCCAGCTCCACATATGCCATAACCCGCTGTCCGGTAGGGAGCTTGCCGCGCCACAGATCCAGCGCCTCCTGATAGGACTCCGCCAGTCGGTCAAATTCCCCGTAGACCCGCCCCACGGCACACCGCAGCCGGATCTGGTGGTGCTGCTCCATGCCGATGCAGATTCGCTCCATGCTTTTTCGAATATCCTGCTGCAGCCGGTTCCGGCTCTGTCCCCTTCTGCCGAAGATCAGCACGTACTGATTCTCGCCGTGGTAGCCGCCCAGCACCCGGATATCCTCCCCCAGATAGCTCTCCAGAATCAGCGTCAGGTACTGTTCCATCAGAGCCGGCTCCACCGGCTGTTCCCCAGCCTCCTCCATGATCACCGCCGCCCCGTACCAGCCCTCGCCGGACAGGAAGCCGAACTCCGCGCCCAGGGTCTCATTGTCCCTGCCCTGACCGTCCAGCACCAGCTGGAGGAACCGCTCCTTCCGGTACCTGCGGCCTTCCTCCAGCTGCCTGTTCATGGTCCGCATATTCTTCGCCAGCTGGCTCTTCTCCTCCAGCACCGCCTTCGACTTCTGCAGCACCTCCAGAAGATCCCCCGGCAGAAATGGCTTCAGCAGGTATTCCCGCACCCCCATCCGCATGGCTTCTCTGGCATAGGAGAACTCGTCGTAGCCGCTGACCACAATAATGGGAATCTCGCTGTTCTGTCTGCGAATCTCCCGGATCAGCTCCAGACCGTCCATTTTCGGCATGCAGATGTCTGTGACCAGAATATCCGGCTGCACCTCCTGCATCCGCTGCAGGGCCATTTTTCCGTCCGAGGCTGTGGCTGCCACACGAAACTCCGTACCGGACTCATTGATCCACTTCTCGATGCCGTTTCTTACATCATCTTCGTCTTCTGCCATCAAAATATTAATCATAATTCACCATCTCCTCTGTCGCATTTACCGGAATCGTCAGCACTGCCCGGATGCCGCAGCCCGGTCCCGGACACAGCTGCAGGCCATACTCCTCCCCGTAATACAGGCGCAGCCGGTTGTTCACATTGTAAATGCCGTATCCCGTCTCCGAATCCACCTGACCGCGGCTCAGCCGCTCATTCAGCAGAAGCCGCCGCTCCTCCGGGATGCCTTCCCCGTCGTCCTCCACCACCAGCCGCACCTTCTGGCCCCGGATTTCTCCGTAGATCCGCACCGTGCCCTGCCCCTCCTTCACATGGATGCCGTGGTAGAGGGCATTTTCCACCAGCGGCTGCAGGACCAGCTTCACCGTATAGTACCACTCCAGCTCCTCCGGAATGCTGATCTCATAGTTCAGCTTGGACTTATAGCGAATCTTCTGGATCTCCAGATAGCTCTTCACATGGGAAACCTCTTCCCGGATGGGAATGGACTCCTTGCCGCGGCTTAAGCTGATGCGGAAGTACCGACCCAGGGAGTTGGATATCTGGCTGATCTCCGTGGCTCCCTGGCTCACCGCCTGCCAGGTGATCATATTCAGGGTGTTGTAGAGGAAGTGAGGATTGATCTGTGCCTGAAGCGCCATCAGCTCTGCCCTGCGCTTCTGCTTCTGAATCTCCTTCACCTGCTCCTTCTCCTCCTCAAGGGCACGGATATGCCGCTGAATCGTGTCCAGCATCCGGTTGAAACTGCTGCCCAGACTGCCCACCTCATCCTCATACTGGTAAAGGAACCGCTCCTCATAATGGCTGTCCTCTGCCTGCTCCATTTTCTCCGCCAGAGCGCTGAGGGCTGCCGTAAGCTTCCGGGACATCCACAGAATAACCGCCAGACAGAGTGCACTTGTCACGCCGTTGACCAGAATCAGAAAGAGCCGCACCTGGCTCAGATCCTGTATGACAAGCTCCCGATTGCTGAGGGCAAAGAACCTCCACCGGTTGATGTTCATTTCCGCTGCCGCCACATAGTAGGACCTGCCCCCGTCTTCCACCAGGTCGCAGCCGTCTCCGTCCCCACTGCTCATGGACAGCAGCTGCTCCTGAACCGGCACCGACGGTGCATTGAGAAAGTCGGTGATCATCTTCCCCGACTGGTCCACCACATACACATTGTCGAACATCTCACTGGCTGACAGCAGATACTTTGTCAGCGCCTGCTGGGACAGATTGATCACATAGTACACATTTTCTCCGTTGACCTTCTGGCGGTAGACCACCGGAATGATGCGGCTGCTGCTCTCATACATGGGATTTTCCATGGCAGGAAACCATGCCACCGTCTCCCAGGGCTTGTACACAAAATACCGGTACATTTCCGTGTCCTCGAACACCACATGCTTCTTGCGGGTAGTCAGATAATCGTCAAACACGTACTTGGAGGTGCAGATGTACATGGAATCCACAAAATCATCGCTGGTTTCGATCTCAAATATGGTGTTGGCAAGCTTTCCCGCCAGCACCGGGTCGAAGTCCTGCCGCTCATCCTGCAAAAATGCCTGCAGGGGCGTCATGTAGGACAGATTGCTGCTGATGGCATTGACCTTCCGGGTCAGCCCCGTGAACTTCTCCTCCAGATGCAGGTTGATCTGCCTCAGAATATCCTGAGAATTCTTCTGAAACTTGACGGCGGCGCTGCGGTTGGCGTAGAGGTAGAAGGACAGGCTGGAAAGCAGCATGTTGACCATCAGCAGGACGCAGAATGCCACAATGATCTTCGTCTCAAATCTGCCGTTCATAAATCGTTTTCGAAGGTGCTGCATCATGTCCGTGTGACTCCTTTCTTATTTTCTCTGGTGCCGCCGTCATCTCAGGCGACTTCGTTTTGCTCTCATGCCACAGCCGTCTCAGCGAAGCACCGGGGGCATGGGATCAAATCCTTCGATTCGGATTTCCCTGCCGATGTTATTGCGAATGCCGGTCTGATAGGCTTCCTGATAGCGTCTGGTCAGATCCGCCAGCTCTCCCTTCATATCTGACTCACCGGAGATCAGA
Organism: Eubacteriales bacterium; assembly: GCA_030536555.1. Lineage (GTDB taxonomy): Bacteria > Bacillota > Clostridia > Lachnospirales > Lachnospiraceae > Brotaphodocola. The sequence continues at coordinate 19,626 of JAUNPU010000041.1, forward strand.
TTCTTCATGGTGTCATAGAGGTCCGTCCCCTGCACATTGACAGCGCTGCTGCTCAGCTCGTGAGGCGTTCTCGGCCACATGGACTCATCCGGGCTGATCTGAAGCTTTCCCGGCTTCGCCGCAAGCACCTGGGGAATCAGACTGCAGCCCAGCTCCATGTCCTGATAGCTTTCCAGATAATCCATATCCGTAAAGATCGCCCGGTACACCTTCCACGCCGCATCCAGATTCTCACTCTTTGCATTGAACAGATACCCGTTGCCCGTCGTATACTCCTGACTGCCCAGAACCACGCCCCCGGTGGTCGGCAGCGAAACACAGCCCCACTCCTCCTCCATGGGAAACTGGTCCGTCAGACTCCCCTTCTCCGAGTAATTGTAGGACAGATACATGCCGATCTTCCCCTCGGAAAACAGCTTCCGCAGCGGCGCAATATCCATCTCGTCGCAGCGGGGATACGCATACTCCATCAGCGCTCTCCACTGCATCAGCAGCGGCTCGTAGGGTTCAAAATCGTAGCAGCCTCCGGCAAAGTCATACCCCGCCTTCAGCCCCAACTCCTTCGTTCCCTGGGGGATAATCGACCGGTCGATTGCCAGCTTCGCCGTATTCATATTGACGGCAAACCCGTAGATTCCCGCCTCCGAGAACTGCGCCGTAATACGTCTGGCATACTGCACCACCTCCTCCATGGTCTCCGGCGGCTGCCTGATACCGGCACGCCGGAAAATGTCCCGGTTATAGTAAAGCCTTGCCGTGGTCGCCCCTGTAGGCACGTAGTAGCAGCGCCCGCCGACCACATTGATCCCGTCAATCATCACGCCGTCAAAGGTCTCCCGAAATGCATCATCCATATAGGGCGTCAAATCCGCAAAATAATTTCTGGCAAAAAATGCGTCAAACACCTGCGGCGTGTAGATCATCATATCCGGCGCACTGTGACTCTGAAACGCCGTGTTCAGCGCCTGAACGTAGTTATCAGAGTAAATCTTGTACTCCACCCGGATATGATCCGGGTTGCTGCGGTTGTAATCCTCAATCCGCATCCGCTGAAATGCGGCATCGTGATAGTCCTTGGTCCAGATGGTCACCACAGTCTCCTCCACCGGTTCCGGCTCCACCTGGCTGCCTCCGCAGCCCGCAAGACAGACAGCGACAGCCACTGCAATCGCGATTCTCCTCATCTGTTCCTCCTTTGTGTACTTTTCTTCCCTTATACATGTCAGAAGACGCAGAAAACATCCAGTCCAAACATGATCATACTCTGCCTGAACTGGATGTCTCCACTATGATACTTTGTTTCTTTCTCTGATTCTTCAGTCTCGATTCAGTCAACCCATGCCCTTATCGAATGGCACTTCCGTCATCCCGGAAGCTGTATCCGTCAACGGTTCCGGAAGAAATCATCGCGCCCTGCAGGCCGCCCTCCTTCGGGTCGAAGTAATACCACTTTCCATTGATGAACTGCCAGCCGGTCAGCATTCTGCCCTGGGTTCCGTCAGAAACCGGATTCAGGTAATACCAGTTTCCATCCGGTCTCTGGAGCCAGCCGGTCAGCATATAACCGCTCTGGTCAAAGAAATACCAGTCTTCCTGATTGCCATAGGAAAGCTTCTTCCAGGTATTCACCGGATAGCTGCCCTGGTCATATGCATACCACCAGCCTGTGCTGTTCCGTACCCAGGTACCGCTGTCCTCACTGTCGCCGCAGGATGCGTCATCGTCATCGTCGTCAGAATCGTCCCATGCCGGCTCTGTGATATCCGGTGTCTCCGGCTTCGGTTCTTCCGGCTTCGGAGCTTCCTTCCAGCCTGCGTACAGGACCAGATCCTCCGCTGTCAGACGGTCCGTACCTGCCACCCATGGATCTGTGCAGGCTGCATCCCGGTACCAGCCGGACAATACATAGCCATCCTTCTTCGGATCATTGACCGGGAAGCTGAGTTTTGAGCCGACAATGACTTCATCGTAACGGCAATACTCACTTCCATCCTCCAGACGGAAGGATACGGATACCTTTCTCGGAATCTCATGACCTTCGATGTTGATCTGCATCTGTGCTTTGCAGACTGTTCCTGTGGTTTCATCCACCGTATCGTAGACCCCGTCACAGTTCAGAGTACCTTCGATCCAGACAGTACCGGTACTGGTGCGGTTGTAACCCATCACCAGTCTGCGGTTATCTGCGTTGCTCCAGGTTACCGGAACTTCTGCTGTACTGTCGTCGTCCAGGGTCACCGTTACGGTCTTCGGAAGGTCGATTTCACCGAATGGGGTGCCGTAGGTGACGGTTGTCGGAGCCTGCTCGGCTACGGAAATGATGGACGGAAGTTCCTGAACTGCAGGTTCACAATAAATAGCTGCAAATTCAGCTCCATTGATTGCCTTACCTGTAATTTCCGTGTTAATGTCCGAACATAACAGCAAATATCTGCAGAATACTGTTTCTATATCATGCGAATATGTTGTTTTATTTTTTATGCCTGACCCGAATACATTCTGCAGCGGTTTCCACACCTCCTTATTTTGCGATGGATCACTCGTTACACTATCATATTCAGGATGTGCACCTCCGCCTTTGATATTATCCTTGTATTCTGCATTTGCCTGCTCCGTATCTTCCGCATAATATACAGAATAATTTTTCAGAGCATTATTTGTACTCCACCAGCGAAGTTCAATCCGATTAACCGGACGCATCTCTCCCAGATCAACAGCCGCCCAATATTTGCGTCCCGAAGTAAGTAAGCGACCATTTGTGGCCCAATATGTATCATCATTTCCGTCCAAAAACGCTTCCGGTAAATTTCCTGAGCTGTTATTGGAAACCACTTTAATATCTGCAGCTTGAAGCATCCAGTTCACCGGCTCCGCTTCCGGCTCAACCACAGCCACCGCCGCCTGTGCCTTCAGATATTCCGGATTGCGCATCTGATCATCTGCGAAGGACAGGGTTCCGGTAACCGGATAGATGCCGGCCACCTCCTGATAGTCACTTCCATCCCAGGTCACCAGTGCTGTTTTCTCTGTTCCATCTGCCAGTACCACTTCTACCTCAGACGGCAAGCCTACGCTGCCAAAGTCAACTCCGGGTTCCACCATCAACAGTTCCACCGGCTTTACTTCCAGAATTTCCGGAATCTCCGCAACTTCTTTGTCACCAATCACCTTCAGAACTTTTGTCTCAATAGCTCCGGAAGTTGCATGCGTGGTCTCGATTTCAGCTCTTACCAGAACGTAGCGGGCATCAATCGCCTCCTCCAGCTGGTAAATGTGCTTGATATTGTTGCTGATTTCTTTTCTGGTGGCTTTTCCATCAGGACCGATCTCATTCCATCTGTAAGTGCCCGGAACCGCTTCCCATGCATCTCCATGGGCGGTTTCCAGCGGATCCAGAGTCGTCTCTTTTCCTTCCTCCCGTGGATTGCCGCTGCCTCCCGGTACCAGTTCATCGTATGCTTCCGATTCACATGTCGTGAAAATCTCATAGCTGTGAAGCCGGAACTGCTTGGACGAGCCAATCGCTCCCAGTGCATACACCAGCTCGTCAAAGGTGCGAACCTCACCCAGATCCACTGCCGTCCAGTAGTAGTAACCGCCGTTGCCATCCACATTCTGCGCAACCAGTTTGCTGTGTGTCGCCCAGGTCGTATCCTCACGGCCATCTATCATATTGACTGCCGGATTCGTACCGGATTCACAGACTGCCTTAACCGTCGCTGCTCCGCCAAAATCAGTTCCCAGCGCCCAGTTAATTCGGTTCGTTGAAATATCATCGGTCACGATAATATCCACTTTGGGTACCGCGCCTTCACCGTCCAGTCCCCAGTTGATCAGATCCGTATCCTCTTCCAGCTGCAGTTCACCTGTAATTGTATAAGTGCCCTGTTCTCCCTGCATGTAACCGGTTCCTTCCGGATCCCAGACCACATCCACCAGTTCCTTGTCATGAGCATCTACATAGACCTCCACCTCAGACGGCAGATAAATATTGGAATAATCGGTTCCTACCAGCACACGGACCGGTTCCTGAGCAACCACCCAGGAAATCTCACGGGGCTGTTCCGATGGGGTGAAAATCTCATCCCCTGCTGCATTATGGAACTGGTACGTTGCCGGATCCCATTTTACAAGCTTTAAGTCCGCAAGATACATGGTCGCATCCATAAATGGCCGCGGGCTGTCATTTTCACGGTAAATGCCCCACTTCGAGCGATTCATCTGTCCGGTTACAGCAGGTGCATCGTATTCTTCGTGATCATTTTCACCAACTAACTGCTCCGGTCTTCTCCAGCTGTCAACTTCGCCATATCCTTCTGCAATCAGCCTCGGCTCACTGTCAGGACCTTCCAGTCCGGACAGATCAACAAGCTTTACATAGACGAAACCATTTTCAGCCGTATAGGTTGTCACCTCCGCAGCCACCCACCTGCCAAGAATCTCACTCAGAGGTGCCTCGCAGATCAGCTCCTCATTATCCTCTTCTGTCACCGAACCGCTGGAAGAGGCATAAAAGCACAGGCGGTCTTCCTTTACGCTGAAGGTAAATACCGGCATGCTGGATTCATCGCCCTTGGTTGCCTTCGTCTGGAATATATGATAGAAGGACCCCTCATTGGTCGGTGTTGACAGATCTTCCGGCAGATAAAACTTCCAGTAATTGGATATCACTTCTCCATGATAACTGTTGACATCCCCGTTCTTGTTAGGTGTCTTGACTTCAATTCTCTGTCGGTCTGTGATGCTGGTATCCCGGTCAAAATCCTTGTTGTCATGCAAATAGTACCGAAGCACATTGGTATCTTCAAGCGCCCACTCTGCATTACCGATTCCACCTTCGCCTGCTTCCCCTTCCGCATCAATATCGTCCTGATAGTTCAAAGCATCTACGATGCTTAAGTTCCCGTTGTCTCTCCAGTTGCTTGCTGATGCGAGCGCACAGTTCTTGCCAACAGGTCCTTCAATCACATCATTTGCAACCGGTTTGCTGTAGTTGCCAAACGCATCCAGCAGCGCATCCGCCGGATCCGTATGATCCTTAAATTTTACGGTTGTTGCCTTCGGCTCAGCCTCCTCTTCTGAAAACAGACTGACCAGATATGGATTCCAGAAGTTATCCCAGAACCCTTCTCCCATACCAGACGGTACTTCCGCATCCTGCAGACCAACCGCCGGCGCTCCGACAAGGCTGTTGGTTCCGTCTGCCAATGAGTTATTTCCGGTTCCCAGAGAATCTTCCATACTTCCATCTGCTGAATCTCCGGTCTCTCCGTCCGTCTCAATGGTTCCGTCGGTTTCGTCCTCGGTTACTCCATCGCTTCCGGTCTCTCCGGTACTTCCGTTTCCGGTCTCTCCATCGGTTCCATCTCCGGTTTCTCCAGCGCGTCAGTCTCCGGA
>JAUNPU010000055.1 GCA_030536555.1 Eubacteriales bacterium
GGGCGTGAAGAGGGTCGTGCAGCAGGACGTAAAGAGGGTCTTATCAGTGGTCGGGCAGAAGAGCGGGCGGAGACGATCCGGGCTTCTTTGAAGGAAGGTCTTACGGTGAATCAGATTAAAGCGATTTGCCGCTGTACGGAGGAGGATATCCGGAAGGTGATGGAAGGGTGACAGCCATCGGCAGTGTTGGCTCCTGCACAGTGATGTTTGGACAATTATAGGCGGATATGCATAAAATTGTCCAATCCACGTTTTAGAAGATGTATTTAAACTGCAAAGGCAGGTGTTTTGGATAATTCTGACCTGAAATCCCTGAAAATTATCCAAAAATCTTAAAACTTTGGATAATAACGACTCGATTTCAAATATAATTGTCCAAAATTGGCTTATGCAAACCAATATTTGCTGCGTCTCGGATGAAATTGGACAATTTTTTTGAATAATAGTCATTTATTGTCCAAAGCGCGCCTGCTTTATATGGTACTGCCTTGATTTTACAGCTTAAACAAGAATATCCGGAACGTGATGGAAGGGTGACAGTCATCAGCAAAGCTGTCGGGATGCGAAATGTCATTTCTCCACGGAGCGTAGGTTGTTTTCCGCCGGGGTTTCTGGTATTTTTATGGAGTAGACATGAGAGAACGAGAGGAGAAGACAACGATGAACCATTACATTACAGGAACTACGATTCGCACCTTGCGGGAGAATAAGAAGATGACGCAGGCAGAGCTTGCGGGGGTGCTGGGAGTCAGTGACAAGGCGGTTTCCAAGTGGGAGACTTCCAAAGGGCTGCCGGATATTACACTGATTGAGCCGCTGGCGAAGGCGCTGGGAATCTCGGTGATGGAGCTTTTGACTGGGGATTATGTGACGAATCAGAATCGGTCCGGCAATATGATGCGTTCCCGCATTTACGTCTGTCCGGTGTGTGGAAATGTGATTCACACTACGGGAGAAGCGGTTGTGAGCTGCTGTGGCATTACATTGCCGGTGCTGGAGGCAGAGGAGACGGACGAAGCGCACGCGATAATTTGCGAGCGTGTGGAGGATGAGTATTATGTGACGGTGGAGCACGAGATGACGAAGGAGCATCATATTTCGTTTCTGGCATATGTGACGTCGGACAAGTTCGAGATGGTCAAGTTATATGCAGAGGGCAATGCACAGTCCCGCTTTCTGATTCGTGGACATGGTTTTCTGTATGCGTACTGCAATAAGCACGGGCTGATGAGGATGAGAGTGTGAAAGGATGAGAAGGGTATGAGTAAGATTATCGCAAACAGCGGTGGAAATGGTCGCGAAGAGCTGGAACTGCGGGTGCGGGAGCAGCTGTTTGCCATGAGCGACCCGGCATACCGGAGGTTTCAGAGCAAGCTGGTTCCGACCATAGACCCGGAACGTGTGATTGGGGTGCGGACACCGCAGCTTCGGAAGTTTGCGAAGGAGTTTGCGAGGACGCCGGAGGCGGTGGAGTATCTGCAGATTCTGCCTCATTTCTACTATGATGAGAATAATCTTCATGGCTGTCTGATTGAAGCCATACGGGATTATGGGGCCTGTATGACGGCACTCCGTGAGTTTTTGCCGTATATTGACAACTGGGCGACCTGCGACATGTTATCGCCGAAGGTGTTTCAGCGGCATCTTCCGGAGCTGCTGGGGGAGATTCTGGTCTGGGTCCGCTCAGAGGAGACTTATACGGTGCGGTACGGGCTGGAGATGCTGATGCGGTACTATCTGGACGGGGAATTTAAGCCGGAATATCTGGAGGTGGCTGCGTCAGTCCGGTCAGAGGAATATTATATTCGGATGATGGTGGCGTGGTATTTTGCCACGGCGCTGGCGAAGCAGTATGATGGGGCGGTGCGCTATCTTGAGGAGAGGCGGCTGGAACCGTGGGTACATAATAAGGCGATTCAGAAGGCCCGGGAGAGCTACCGGGTGACGGCGGAGCAGAAGGAATATCTGAACACACTGAAAATAAAGTAAGAACATTGCGGAGCAGACCGCGGACTGTGGGAAATCAGGGAGGAAGAGGAAGTGGCGAAAAGGACAACATTGGCAGATGTGGCAAAGGTGGCAGGGGTGACGACCATGACGGTGCAGCGGGCGCTGAAGGGAACCGGCGGCGTCAGCGAGGAGCAGCGAAGCCGCATTCAGAAGATTGCGGAGGAGATGGATTACCACCCCAACGTGATGGCATCTGTGCTGAAAAAGGGCAGTATCCGGATCGGTCTGGTGCTGCCGGACCGGGAAAATGAGAACCGCTACTTTGCTTCCTGTCTGTGGGACGGGGTGCAGGAGTACGCAGAGAAGAACACCTTGTTTCAGATTCAGTGTCATAAGTATGCCTATGAGTGGTCGCAGAAGAATCAGGGGATTGCCATGGGGCGGATGCTTCAGGAGTGCGGGGACGAGCTGGATGGTGTCATCTGCATGGGCGGTGATGATCCGGGAATCCGCAAGGCGCTGGCAGAGCTGGATGAGCGGAAGGTTCCGTATGTATTTGTGGGAATGGATGACAAGGACAGCCGCCGTCTCTGCTGTGTCTCAGCCAGCAATGAGGTGGCGGGACGGCTGGCGGCGGATCTGTTTCTGTGTTTCGATGGAAAGAATGAGCGCGGCAGAATCCTGCTGACCGGAGATTTCAGCCATCAGGATCAGAGCCAGAATGCCCTTGGCTTCGAGAAGGAGGTAAAGGAGCGTGGAGGCGCCATGGAGATTCTGAAGCTGAGCAGCTTTGGAGATATCCAGGAGACCAGCCGTTCCATCGCGCAGTTTCTGACGGCGGATATCGGAATCAGCGGTGTGTATTCCTGCAGCGCGAGAAATACTCTGGCGGTGTGCAGAGCCATGGAACTGGCAGAAAGGCGGATCCGTGCAGTGGGAAGCGATGTATTTGCGGAAAATGTGAACCTGATGCGGGAAGGCAGGCTGGAGGCAATCATTCATAAGCGCCATTACGATCAGGCATACCGGGCAATGCAGATCCTGTCGGAGTATATTGTGAAAAAGCAGAAGCCGACTACGGTCTGGGAACAGGTGATGCCGGTGGTGGTGATGCATGGCAATCTGGAGTGCTTTATGGAAAATCATCACCGGGAATCCGGATATTTATTTTAAAAGAGAAGCAGGAATGGGGATATTATGCGCCGTTCCTGCCTTTTTTTCTATAGATAAGATAACGATAACTTAGAAAGAGAAAAGCAGATTGGAAAATGATACAAAACATCATGGAAAACATAGAATCAAACCCAGAAAAATGTACAAAAATCATCGAAAAACTGTTGACAGATGAAAAAGCTGGATTTATAATCAAAACAGAGTTAACGATAACGTAATAACTTAACCAATATTAATTTAAGGAGGAATTTATCATGAAGGAAAGAAGTGGAGAGAACTGGTGCTTTTGGGAAGAAATCGAGGCAGAGGAGACTGCACCGGGCGTGGTACGTCGTGTGCTGGCATTCTGTGACGAGATGATGTGTGTGGAGAATACCTTTGAGACAGGTGCAATTGGTGCGCTGCATCATCATCCGCATACGCAGATTACTTATGTGGCAAAGGGACGCTTCCTGTTCACCATTGGCAATGAGACCCATGAGGTGAAGGCAGGCGACACCTTACTGAAGCAGGATAACATTGAACATGGCTGCAAGTGCCTGGAGGAAGGTATTCTGGTAGATATCTTTACTCCGATGCGGGAAGATTTTCTGAAATAATTTATATGTAATATAAATGGGGGAAAGTATGAGAAAGCGTAAATACATAGCAAAAGCGGGATTATCGATTCTTTTATCGCTGTCTATGGCGATTGCGCCGATGGCAGCGATTAACTCTGATGCAGGCACCGACGGTGTGGAAAACAGCGGTACAGTGCTGGATAGAGAAAACGGAGAAATCGGAACTGGAACTGACGGAGAGGTCGGAGACGGAAGCGACGGAGAAACCGGAACCGGAAACGATGGAGAGGTG
>JAUNPU010000042.1 GCA_030536555.1 Eubacteriales bacterium
CATTAGGGCAATTGAGCAGGAAGCCCCCACTTCTTAAGTGGTGGGAGTATGTCACAATTTGTAAAAGAGATAAATTATTAGGATGACGCAGCGCGATATGCAATAAGAATTGGGGCGGAATTTTAGAGAATAATCTGGATGGAACGTTGATCGGAGTACATGGAGGTGATTTGTCGCGTGACCAGATTTAATAAAACGGAGCTAATCAGATCAATTATGGGAAAGTATTTATATCCATTGAATTTTGAACTGTCGAGTGATCCAGGTCATCAGTATTGGGTGTTTTCAAGAATAACAGAGGGGATAAGACAAGCTATTGAAATAGTTGCGGAGAAAGGAAGCGATTATGTACAGTTAAGATATTGCTCTATGCTGGAACCATTACCCGATTCGGTTACATTCTTATTGAGCAGAAAAGGAGAAGCGTTAGAAAAATATGGATGTTATGATAAGAATCGAGGCTGGCAGTATAAAGATAAGCCTGATTTTGAAAAAATATTATACATTTATATTGCCCTGATTGATCAATATGTTTTAGCGGAATTGGACCGGATCAGTGTCTATGATAATCAGGTCATGATAACGTTAAAAAACTATTCCTATCTAAAAAATAATGCTGAACGTATTATAGAGAATTATCGCACGGAATGGGAATTAGACGGTTTATCTTTTGAAGAGAAGATGATGCTGCTTTCGAGGAAAATACAGGAGCTGCAAAATCAAAAGTTTCCTGAGATAGATTTTCCGTTAGCGGAGATTGGGCTGGTTTATGGAAGTATGATTATTTCTTTATTTGGAGGTATTTGGTACTGGGGAGATGTGAATTATAGTGTTAATATTAGGCTTATAGCAAACAGGCGGATTGTTTCTTCGCCAATCATACGTGCTTTTGATGAATGGAAAGGTAAAGGTTCTATTTCTGGCGACTTGCAGCGAATAAAAAAGGAAATACAGCTAAAAGATGAATTGCCGAAATGGGTATTAAAAAAGTACAAAGATAAAATGATCGGGCAGCGTGATTTTTTTGATTGAAATCGAATAGAAAAAGTGAAAAAAACGTATAATAGATAAAAAATAAAACGAAAGATTGAATAGTCACATTGACAAAAGTGAAAAAATCGTATACATTAACATAAAAGAGGGAGGTGTGGATATGCTTATACGGTTTAATGTGAGAAACTTTCTTTCGTTCTCTTCTCGATATGATGGTAGTACAGAAGAATTCTCAATGATTGCAGGGAAGGTTCGGAGCAAGAAAGAGCATATTTACGATGACGGGAAAATCAAACTGCTTAAATTTGCGGCGGTATATGGTGCGAATGCAGCAGGTAAGTCCAATCTGGTCAAAGCTATGAATTTCATGAAGCGTGTTGTTACGTCTGGTTTGCCGGATGGACATACAGAGAAATATTGTAAGGTTGATTCTGCCAACAGAGATAAGCCAAGTTACTTCGAAGTTGAAATTACGCTTAACGACAAGTACTACTCCTATGGTTTTGAAGTGATTCTGAATCAGAGTAAATTTGTTTCGGAATGGCTTGTTGAGCTGCGTTCTGATAACTCGGAAAAAGTTTTATTCTCTCGTGATGTAGAGAATAAGCAGTATGAACTTGGCGGCGAACTGGCAAAAAGTGAAGTGTATGATAAACTCAAAGGTTATGCAGATGACATAAGGGATGATACTTCTATTTTGTTCTTGTCTGTTATGAACCAGAATAAGAAGAATCTTTATCAGACTTATGAATCTGCAAAAATACTGCAAGAAGTATTTTTGTGGTTTGGTAATCGCTTTGATATTAACTATCCGAATCAACCGGTATCAAGCTATGCATATCTGTCAAAAGCGGATAAGGTCAGTGAAGTGTGTAGAATCATTTCTGCGTTTGGAACCGGAATTACAAATTTCCGTATGGTAGATGTGTCTATAGAAAAGGTGCTGCATGGAATTCCAAAGAATCTTCAGAAACGTATTCTTGCAGATCTGGAGCAGAAGCAAGTCGAAGTAAGAGGAAATGAGGATATTAAAGGTATCAATCTCGTTATGCGAAGTGCGACAGATTTCTTCGTGATTACGGTTGATGGAAGTGATACTTTAAAATGTCAAACAATCGAATTTTGTCACGGACCGAAGGAGGTTCTGTTTAGCCTGGACGAAGAGTCGGATGGAACAGTTAGAATTCTTGATTTGCTGGAAATCCTGATTGCCGGTGAAGGCAAAACTTATGTGATTGATGAATTGGATCGTTGCCTGCATCCGAGTCTGACATATAAGTTTGTTGAGAACTTTTTAAAGATGGCAGAAGAAAAGAACATTCAGCTGATTGTTACTACCCACGAATCCAGATTGATGGATTTTGATCTGCTGAGACGGGATGAAATCTGGTTTATTGACAAGAAGAAAACCGGAGAATCCGATATTTATTCGTTGGAGGAATATAACGCCAGATTCGATCAGAAGATTGACAAGGCATATTTGGAAGGCAGATATGGCGGAGTTCCGATTTTCAGTACAATTTTCCCGGTAAAGGAGGATTAGTACACATGAGAGAAAAGAAGAATTTCGCTCAGCGTTCCAAAGTGTTAGCATCTGCGGAAGCAAGGAAGAAATACTTTTTGGTTTATGAGGGTGAAGAAACCGAGCAAATCTATTTTGATGCAGTAAATGAGCAAAAAGACAGTCTGGGTATCAATCCATTGATTGAGTTGGTTCCGGTTATGCGCAGTTACAGCGAGGTTGGATGGAGCAATCCAAAGAAAATTTTGGATCGTGTGCTTTTGAATCTTGAGGAAGATGAGAAAAAGACCATTTCCTATGAAACGCTTCTTAACTGGATTATGGAATATCTGTTTGATCTGAAAGTGCTGACAACAAGAGGCGTGATGGCAAAGAATGTGTGGACTGTTTTATGCACGGCCTGCCAGGAAACAATGCAGGTGCGGCTGCAGGATGATGTTTCAGATATGGAAAAGACTTGTACGGAATTACTTGGAATCCTTGCTGAAGAAACCGAAATTACACATGTGATTGATGATGTATCAAAAATCATAAAAGAGCAGGCTATCACTTACGCGGAAGGACTGGACAAAATTTGCTTTATCATTGACCGTGATAGAGAGAGCTTTGTTTCTCATCCTGAAAATGACCAGTATAGCTATGTTTTGAATAAGTGTAGAGATAATGGTTTCGGCTTTTATCTGACCAATCCATGTTTTGAATTCTGGCTCTTGTTGCATTTTGATGAAGTGATGAATCTGGATATGGAGCAGCTTTTAGAAAATCCGAAGGTTACTTCTAAGCGGCGTTTCACAGAGCAGCAGCTTCGAGCATTGATGCCGGGATTTACTAAAGCGAAGTATAATGTAGATATGCTGATGCAGCGGATTGATAAAGCAATCTCGAATGAGAAACAGTTCTGTGAGGACGATCAGGAACTGGAGCATACTGTAGGCAGTAAGGTCGGATTGCTTTTGGAAGAATTGAGGAAATAGATGTATTTATATTGACCTGATTGATCAATATGTTTTAGCGGAATCGGACCGGATTACTAAAAAATAATGCTGAACGTATTATAGTGCTAAGGCAGGCAACAGGGGATAGGTCACAAAACACACAGACAGACAAAATATAAGCTCAAACCAGTAGTCCGATAATACAAGCTGCTGGTTTTTTGCTGCACTTTTATGCTCCACAGAGGTCATTTCGAGGACAATACCAATCCGCTTCAGGGACAGAACGGTCAATCAATATAAAAAAGTGGTAGGATACATTGGGAGGATTGTTTCTTCCATCAGAACAATAACCCGCATACAGATGTCTTGCCTGAACTCCATATCAATGCTATCATGGATACAATAGACCAGCATCATAAAAGTCGAACGAGTGTATTGGCGGAACATGATACGAGGCTGGTGAATGCAGAAATTGCTGAGGGGGAGTGAAAAACCATGGCAGGAAACATCCCGGACACAATCTACAAAATAGCCATATGCGACGATGACAGAGCCTACGGGCTGAGTCTGAAGGAGAAGCTGAGCGCCCTCATCCCGCAGGCATCCTTTTATCTCTATCAGTCTGGGGAGGAGCTTTTGATGGCGGCGGAGGTGATGCATGATCTGATTTTTCTCGATATTCAGATGAAGGGAATCGACGGAAATGCTGCGGCGGCAGAGCTTCGAAAGTACAATGAGGGAGCGGTGCTGGTGTTCTGCTCCGGGGTCTGTCAGCCTACGCCGGAATCCATCAAGGTGGCGCCTTACCGGTATCTGATGAAGCAGTTCAGTGACCGGGAGATGGATGCAGAGTTGCGGGAAATCCTGCGGAAAATGAAATCGACACCCAGGCATGACTATCTGCTGGTCAGAAAGAACGGCGAGGCGTATCGGATCCGGACTGCGGATATTCTTTATATTGCCAAGCAGAAGCGGGGGAGTATGGTGTATGCGCTGGATGACCGGGCGGAGCTGCAGCAGCATGCCACCGATGAGCATGTGAGGGACCTTCAGAAGAGGCTGGGAGACGGTGGATTTGCCTTTCCTCATGACAGCTATCTGGTCAACTGCAGGTGGGTGAAGGCATTTCGAAAGGATTTTCTGATTCTGGATGACGGGACGCCGGATGGGCTTCAGCTGAACATATCCCGGTCCAGGAGGGAAGGGTTCAAGGTGTATTTTATGGAATACTGGGACAAGTATGGGGAGACAAAAGGATGAATGAAATCTATCAGCTGGGACAGATCGGGCTGGTCATATTTGAGGGGTATATTTACTTTCGGTTCTGGAATCATTTCCTGAAGCTGCGGGTCGGGGCATGGTGGTTTCCTGCCTGGGTTATGGGGATTTCCGTGTTGGTTTTGTATCTGATCAACAGCCGGAACAGCAGCAGTCTGAACCTGATATCGTCCATGCTGCTGTGCTGTCTGGACTGTATGATCTTGTCGGATGATCCGGTGCGAAAGCGGCTGTTCTATGCATTCTGGGGATGGTTTGTGATGATCGGGGTGGAGTGTGTGGTATCTCTCGGACTGATGCTTGGCAATGGTGAGGTGACCCTTACGACGCTCATGGATCCGGGAACGGCGCTGCTGATTATGGCTGCCATCAAGCTGACCACAATGCTGGTTTACGAGATCATCTGCCGGTATTCCAGACACGGGAAGAAGGAGTTCTACGGGCGAATGAGCCCCTGGTTCTACTGCTTTCCGCTGGCAAGTCTGGTGATCTTTATAGGGATTCGCTATGCGGGATATGATGCTGACGGTTCCACCGGCACGTCGGCGCTGCTTCAGGCAGGCTGCAGGCTGCTGCTCTTTGCCAATATGGTGCTGATCATCGTGTATGACCGGATGGCGGTGATGGCGGACCGCATGAAGGAGTATGAGCTGACGGAGCTGAAAAACAGGATGATCAGCCAGCATTATCTGCAGATGGAGGAGGTGAACCAGCGGCATGGGGAGATTCTCCATGACCTGAACGGCTATCTGGCGACGATCGACCAGCTGGCAGGACAGTCGGAGAATCAGGAGATCATGAAGATCCTTTCGGCGCTGAACCGGCACATTACGGATGCGTCTGCGCAGCTGTACTGCGGTCATCCCATTGTCAATGCCGTTTTGAATGAGAAGAAGCAGCTGGCGGACAGCCGGCAGGTGGCCTGCGAGGTGCAGGTGGAGCCGGGATTTCGCGTGCCGGAGATACCGGATATGGATTTGATCAGCATATTCAGCAATCTGATCGACAATGCTGTGGAGGCGGCAGAGGGCTGTGAGCAGGGCTTTGTCAGGATCCGGCTGTACCAGGTCAATGACGGGCGATTTGCGGTGCTGAAGATCACGAACAATTATCGCCAGGAGCCGAAAGTGCGCAGGGACGGTACCTTTGTGACTCACAAGCAGGATTCTGCTGCCCACGGAATCGGCGTGAAGCACACGAAGGAGCTGGTGGAGAAGAATGGGGGTTTGTTCCAGACTGCATTTCAGGATTGTCGGTTTACGGTTACGGTGATGCTGCCGGGAACCGGGGGACTGGAGGCGGCAGCAAGGCGGAGCAGCTGAGGAGGTCAGGGAAATATTTCCCGAAAAATGACAAATATTTCCTCATTTTGATGGAATCGGAGAGATTGCGGTATAGTATAGGTATATGGTTGTCAAAAAAACTGTTATATTTGCCCGAAATGACTCGTATAAGGGGTGAAGGCAGACAGGAGAAAGTGAGGTAGAAGGTATGAGGAAGCAGCAGATTTTGAAACTTGTGACGGTGTCTCTGGCAGCGGCGGTTATGGCGGTAACTCCGGTCTGGGCGGGGGAGTGGAAGCAGGAGACGGGACGTCCAGCCAATGAAAACGGCGTCAGCAACTGGTGGTATCAGGAGGACAACGGGGCATATCCGGCGAATCAGTGGAAGGAGATCGACGGGGTATACTATTATTTCAATCAGGATGGCTGGATGCTGGCGGATACGGAGACGCCGGACCATTTCCGGGTAAATGCCTCCGGCGCATGGGTGCAGGAGGGCGTGGTCGGCAGAGAAAAGCCAACCATGGAGCAGATGGTCCAGTGGTTCAACAACCCTTACGCGGTTCTGACGGAGAACAATTCGGCGGATCACAGAATCTTTGGGGGTATGCAGCCAGACGACTATCATAAGAGGCAGGCAAAATATGCCCTGCAGACCTCCTGGGGAGTGACGGACCGGGCATCTGCGGATGAGAGCCTGAACTGGCTTCTGAGCTCCGGGCATCGCAATAGCTGGCTGATGGAGATGGAACAGCTGCATGCCTATGGCTTTGACACTCTTACCAGTTCGGAGATGAAGGAGCTTCTGGGTGATAAGGCGGGGCAGCTTTATTATGATATGGTGCAGGCTTACAAGAGAAAGGGAGCGGACGGCATCAGCGGCTGGGACTATGGACGTGCCATGCAGCTGACAGGCTGGTATTACATAGCTGGTTACTATTCCTATGACGAGGCATTGAACAAGAGCCTGCAGATTGCAAGAGAGATTCAGCCGAAGTTCACGTCCTGGGAAGACCTGACGGAGAGCTATCTGCGAGGCTATGAGTACTGGCGCTCGAATCCGGATGCCTATACGGGGAGAAAGAATATCTATGAGAATCTGAAGAAATCGTCTCACAATCCGTACTGGGTGGACTGGAATCTGAATCTGGAGAAGGTCTGGTAAGAAAGGAGCAGGTGGATGAAGATGGTGAAAAAGATATCTCGCTGTCTGCGGGCAGTTCTGGTGATGATGTTTGTGGTGGCACTTGCAGTTCCGGCATTTGCCTATCAGACGGAGCATTTTGACGATTGTCAGCTGGGCTATCCGGGAAATCCCGGTCAGACGGTTTCCGGAGATGCGGAATATGATGTGGGCGATGACTCGGCATCATACTTTAAAATCAACGGGGAGATTGTCAGGGACCAGTGGATCTATTTTCCAAATGGTTATTATTTCAAGTGGAGATATTACGGAGCGGACGGAAAGGGCGTCGGCGGCTGGGTTCAGTATGAGGACGGTCAGTGGCGCAACTTTGCCGGGGGCGGCAATATGAGGACCGGCTGGATCCGGGAGAATCAGATCTACTACTATCTGGATCCGGTGACCGGCTTCATGCAGACTTCGGGAACTGCGGAGCGGGACGGATTTGTGTATGCATTTAACAGTGACGGTACCTCAGAGAAGATATCGGGGCTGAAAAATGCGGAGAACGGCGGAGACGAAGGATGGATTCAGGAAGGGGACAACCGGTGTTATCTGCGGAACGGTCAGAAGGTGGTAAGCGAGTGGCTGATTGACGGCAACAATCACTATTATGTGGACGAGAACGGAAATATGTGCCGTGGGAATCAGGTGATGAATGGAAAGCTGTATTTCTTCGGCAATAACGGGATCGTTATGAGAGACCGTGTCACCTATTATAATGATAAGAAGTATATGCTGGATTCCACCGGTGCCGCAACAGAGATTGCCATGACGGATATGAACGAGAAAATGATCTACTCCAATGCCAGTCAGTGGTGCTGGGACAGCTGCTATATTTATGACAACAGCATGGAGAAGGCGGAGGTGCTTGCCCGTGCACAGGGTAAGGAGCTGCCGAAGACGGAAGAGCTTTTGCGGCGGGACTGGGGCATCACAACCAGAGAGCAGGCGGAAGCGACGATTCATGCGCTGACGGAGGCGGGAAAGAACAGTCAGGACAAGCCCTCAAAGGCATGGAACTATGCCCGGGCGATGATACTTTGCGACAATATGCAGAGTATGGACTGGATCACGTTGGAAGAGAGGCTGGACAGGCAGTTGGAGATCGCGCCGTTGATCCAGCAGAGCTTTACCTCCTGGGAGGACTACAATGATTCCTACATGGCGGGATTTCGCAGCTGGTCAACGAATGATGTGCAGCGGAAGCTGCGGGAAGAGGCATATCACAATTCAAAGTTCTACTACCAGTTTGAGGTGGACTGGAACTGGCCGCTGGTGAGATGGTGGTGAGATGAGAAGGGGTGTCTGGATGGGAGTGATGCCGGGGAGTTGGCTGCTGGCTTAAGGTGTTGCCTGGCAACTCGCTTAAGGTTGTTGTTTGGCAACTCGCTTAAGGTGTTGCCCGGCAATTCCCTTATGTCGTAATATCGGGGCAATGTCGTATAAGGCGGGCGCATTTTGGACAATAAAATGGATATTACGAAAAAATTGTCCAATTTACCTGAGATACAAGGGAAAATAGTTTACATAAAGCTGATTTTGGACAATTATGATTGGAAATGAGCTGTTATTATCCAAAATCTCAGGATTTTTGGATAATTTTCAGGGATTCCGGCTAAAATTGTCCAAAGCACATGTTTTTGCTGTTTCCCAACATACTTTCGAAGCGTGGATTGGACAATTTTTTGAGATATTGGCTAAAATTATCCAAAACTTACATATTAAACTGATAGAAGAGCGGGAAAGCAGACGTTTGAAGCCGGGTCGGGCTGCCGGGGAAATCATAGTTTGCCCCCGCAGCACATACATATAGAATAATGATAACGGAATGGACGGCAGTAAGGATGAAATCAATCCTGACAACGATTCACAGTATGGTCTGGGGGCCGTGGACGCTGGTGCTGTTTCTGGGAACCGGGGTGTGGTTTACGCTGCGCTCCGGTTTTTTTCAGGTGCGGGGAATCGGCACCTGGTGGCGGTGGACGGCGGAAGGACTGCTTCGAGGAGGGGAGCCGGAAGGACTGCTCCGGGGAGGAAAACAGGAAGGTGAGCGCGAGGGCGGCATCACCCAGTTTCAGACTGCCTGTACCGCGCTGGCAGCGACGATCGGCACGGGAAATATAGCCGGTGTGGCGACAGCGCTGACAGCCGGGGGACCGGGGGCGTTGTTCTGGATGTGGGTGTCGGCGGGAATTGGAATGATGACGGCGTATGCAGAGACGTATCTGGGACAGCGCTATCGATACCGTGGGGCAGACGGGGCATGGATGTGCGGTCCGATGGTATACATGGAGCGGGGGCTTGGGTGCCCGGCAATGGGACGGCTGTATGCGGCGCTGGCAGTGTTGGCATCTCTTGGCATGGGAAGCATGGTCCAGGCAAATTCCATCAGTGAGACGTGGCGGCTGTGGCTGGGGAGTGCAGGTGGTGCGGCAAAAGGTGTGGCGCTAGAAGGTCTGGTGACAGAAGGTATGCCGTGCAGACTTGAATGGATTTTTCCGGTGGCAATCGGCATTGTGGTGACGGCAGCAGTCGGGGCGGTAATCCTCGGGGGAATCGACCGGATCTCCCGGGTTACAGAGCGGCTGATGCCGCTGTCAGCGGGAATCTTCCTGATGTTTTCTGTGACGGTGATTCTGTCCTGCTGGCGGAGTGTCCCGGGAGTTCTGCTTCTGATCGTCCGTGACGCGTGGAGCAGCAGGGCGGCTGGCGGCGGACTGGCGGGGCTGCTGGTAAGCAGGGGAGTCCGCTATGGACTGTCCCGCGGAGTGTTCTCTAATGAGGCGGGGCTTGGAAGTCTGGCTGTGCTGCACGGGGCGGCGGAGCATACCACGCCGGAGCAGCAGGGGATGTGGGCGATGTTCGAGGTGTTTCTGGATACCATTGTAATCTGTACGCTGACGGGGCTGGTGATTTTGTGTGTGGGCGGGACTGGCGGAGCTGCGCTGGTGCCGGGACTGCCGGGGGCAGCTCGGCTGTCAGGGATTGAGAATGTTTCGAATCTGGACGGAGCGGCGCTTACGGCATGGTGTTTCTCGAAACGGCTTGGGGGCATGGGGGAGCTTCTGGTGTCCGGCTCCATGGTCGTCTTTGCATTCGCCACCATCATCGCCTGGTATTATCTGGGAAGACAGGCGGCAGACTATCTTCTGGAGCGGGGAGCTGTCGGCGGGACAGCGCAGGATGCCAGGGGTGCGGACGCACAGGCGCCTGAGCGCAGGTCTCTCATGCAGGCCGGACGGCGGGTATATACGCTTTTGTACCTGGGCGCGGTATTTGCCGGATGTATCGGGCGGGTGGATGTGGTGTGGCTGGCGGCGGATATCTGGAACGGGCTGATGGCATATCCCAATCTGCTGGCGTTGTGGATGCTGGGGCGGGAGGTGCAATATAAATGTGGACGATTACATTGACTTTTTGAAGGATGCTTTATATAATAAACTTAAAATTACTTAAATTATAACAGCTTATGAGGTAAAGTAAAGATGAAGAAGGCAGTTCGTTTAGCGGATATTGCAGAGAGGCTGCAGGTCAGTACGGTGACGGTGTCCAATGCGCTGGCGGGGCAGAAGGGGGTCAGCGAGGAGCTGAGAGCGCAGATCCGGCAGACCGCAAAGGAGATGGGGTATCAGCCGCGGGAGGCTGGCTCCGGTGCGTCTGTGCCAAGAAAGATTTATAATGTGGGCGTGATTATTTCAGAAAAGTATCTGGGGGATTATCCCTCTTATTATTGGAAGATTTATCAGGAGCTTTCGCTGAAGGCGGTGGACTATCACTGTACGTTATCCTTTGAGGTGCTTCGCCATGAGGCTGAGGATGAGAAAAAGCTTCCTCTGTTTGCGCAGGAGAAGCAGGTGCAGGGACTGATGGTGCTGGGAGAGCTGGGAAGCGAATACCTGAGATTCCTGTATGAAGAATCCGGGCTTCCGCTGGTATTTCTGGATTTTGTCAAGCGGGAGATACCGGTGCCGGCTGTGATGGCAAACAACTACTATGGCATGTACAAGATGGTGAACTATCTGCTCGACCGGGGGCACACCCGCATTGCCTATGTGGGTACGATATTGTCCAGCAACAGTATTACGGACCGGTATTACGGATATTGCAAGGCACTTCTGGAACGGGGGATAGCCCTGAATTCTGACTGGGTGCTGGATGACCGCACGATGGAAGGTCAGATTGGAAATATCCGGCTTCCGGATCCCATGCCGACGGCATTTGCCTGCAACTGCGATGTGACTGCCAGCGAGGTGATCAATACGCTGGAGCGGAGCGGCTACCGGATACCGGAGGATGTTTCGGTGGTGGGATTTGACAATTATCTGTATGAAGGACTCTGTGATGTGAGGGTGACCTCCTATGAGGTGAATCTGAGGGATATGGTGAAGCAGGCGCTGAAGGTATTTCTGGCGCAGGTTGAGAATTCCAGAACTGTGGCGGATATGCAGCTGATATCCGGCAAAGTGGTGGAGAAGGACAGTGTGCGGGAGCGCAGCGCTGCCTGGAAGTGAAGTTGAAGATGGAAGGGAAGCAGCGCTGCCTGAATGTGGAGTCGAGAGAGGCGGAGCCGCAGCAGCGCCGCTGAACGTGAAAGTAAATACGGGCAGGTTCTGAGAGACAGAATGATCGATGATGTCATTCTGTCTCTTTTTTTCTGCCGAAATTCACGGGTCACCACACGAAAGTCGTGATAAAAACCACTTAAATTAATATTTAAGTAAAGAAAAGATTAAATTAATATGCAATATGACTAAATATATAGAATATCTTTTGTACAGTAGTAATAAATTGGTGATTATCACAAGGTTTGCCTTGCAATTACTTTAACGATGGCGTATAATTAAGCTAAACAACAGGAAACAAATAGATTAAATTAAGTAACTAAAACAAGGAGCAGCTACTTAAACATTTAAGGAGGATATTATGAAGAGAAACCTGAAGCAAATCGTAAGTGTTGGTCTGGCAGCAACCATGGTGATGTCTCTGACAGCCTGCGGAGGCGGAGCGAAGGAGACGGCGGCACCGGAGGTCAGCGCGGAGCTTCCGACCATTGATTCCATCAAAGTGGGAGAGGATTATCAGGACATCAAAGCGGAAATCAAGGTTCTGACCGACCGGACGGATGTGGTGGACACGGTGTACAAGGGCTATGCAGAGCAGTTCATGGAGCTGTATCCCAACATCACCGTTACCTATGAGGGCGTGACCGATTATGAGCAGTCTCTGACCCTTCGTCTTCCCACCGGAGAGTGGGGCGACATCTGCTATATTCCGACTTCCGTGGACAAGGATGAGTTTTCCGAGTATTTCATTCCGCTGGGGGATTATGAGACCCTTGATGGAATCTATAACTTCTGTACCGAGAAGAATTACGACGGCAAGCAGTACGGCATCGCCAACGGCGGTACCGCAGGCGGTGTGGTTTACAACAAGCGTATCTGGAAAGAGGCGGGCATTACCGAGATGCCGAAGACGCCGGATGATTTCCTGGACTGCTTACAGAAAATCAAGGACAATACCGAGGCAGTTCCGCTGTACACCAACTTCGCGGCAGGCTGGACCATGGGAGCCTGGGACCAGTACATTGGCATCCCGGCTACCGGCGATCTGGACTTTATGAACAACCACATCGTACACAGCAAGGATCCGTTTGCAAAGCGCGATGATATGACCGGTCCCTATGCCGTATACTATGTGCTCTATGAGGCAGTGGCAAGAAAGCTGGTGGAGGAAGACCCTGCCAGCAGCGACTGGGAATCCTCAAAGGGTGCGATGAACAAGGGCGATATCGCTACCATGGTGCTTGGCTCCTGGGCGGTAAACCAGTGTAAGGATTCCGGAAGCACTCCGGAGGATGTGGCTTACATGCCGTTCCCGATCAGCGTAGACGGCAAGCAGTATGCAAACTCTCAGGGCAACTACTCCTTTGCAATCAACAACAAGGCAACGCAGGACAATCAGATTGCAGCACTTGTGTATCTGAAATGGCTGCTGGAGGATTCCCCGATTTACGAGGATGAGGGAAGCATCCCGGCGCTGAAATCCGAGCCGCTTCCGGACGTGCTGGCAGACTTCGGAGATACCGAACTGGTAACCGACAACCCGGCGCTGGAAGGCGAGGAGATGCTGTTCCAGGAGGTCAACAACGAGAGCGAGGTCGGCATCAACAACAACGATTATCCGGACTGCGAGATTCTGGAGAGCGCATTGTACGGAACGAAGACGCTGGATGAGCTGATGGCTGAGTGGAATGCAAAGTGGAGCGCAGCACAGGAAAGCCTGGGTGTGGAAATCACTCAGTAAGCAATGAGGGGAGCAATCATGGATAAGAAATCATTTGCAGAAAAAATGCGGACCAGAAAAGCACAGCAGGCGCTGGTGATCGTCACATTTCTCTTTGCGCCGCTTCTGCTGCTGGTGGTATTCACCTATCTTCCGTTTGTGAAGATGGTGGGATTCAGCTTCTATAAGATGAAATATCTGGGAGCAAGAACCTTTGTGGGACTGGATAACTATATTGAAGTGTTCCGCCGGCCGGAGATCTTCCGCTCGCTTTACGTCAGCCTGTATTATATGGGCGGCGCGCTGGTGCAGCTTTCCCTGGCGCTGTTCTTTGCAACCATGATGGTGTTTAAGGTAAAGGGCGAGGGCGTGTTTAAGGCAGCCATGTTCTTCCCGTACCTGATCTGCGGCATTGCCGTAGGATTTATATTCAAGTTCTTCTATGCGAGAGGGTTCGTATTTGATTCGATTCTGCAGATGCTGGGGATGGAACAGGAAAATATTCCCATGTGGCTTCAGGACAGGCGGATCAACAACATTTCCCTTGCCGCCACCTCCGTGTGGCGGTACATGGGGCAGAACATGATCATGTTTCTGGGCGCCATGATGTCTGTGGACAGCACCCTCTATGAGGCGGCGGCTCTGGACGGAGCCAACAACTGGCAGCGGTTCCGCTACATCATCCTGCCGAGCATCAAGTCAATCGTGGTGCTGAACCTGATTCTGTCAATCAGCGGCTCCCTCAGTGCATTTGAGCCGCCCTATGTTATCACCAACGGTACCATGGGAACCGGAACTTACTTTGTGACGATGAACCGGCTGGCACATGAGAATCAGAAGGTGGGTCTGGCCTGTGCCATGGCAATCGTGCTTCTGGTCATTATCATTATCTGTACCGTGGCTCAGAAACTGTTCTTTAAATATGTATTTGACAACGGCACGGACGATGAGTCCAGAGCAGCCGTAAGACGGAGAAAGAAAGCAGAGCGGCAGAACGCAAAAGCCGCCGGGAAGGGAGCAGCAGTATCATGAAGAATAAAAAACTGGGAAGTGTGTTATTTACCTTGTTGAAATACGGCTCACTGATCTTTGCATCGATCTGTGCGCTGCTTCCGGTCTGTGTCTGCATTCTGACTGCATTTAAGACCAATGAGGAATACGCGTCCACCTCCGTGCTGGAGCTGCCGGAGAGCTTTCTGTATTTTGACAACTTTGTGACGGCTCTGGAGAAGGCGAAGATGCTTCGCGGCTTTGGCAATACGGCGCTGGTGCTGGTGGTGGTGCTGACCGCCTCCGTATTTATGGGCTCCATGCTCGCCTATGTGCTGAACCGGTTCAAATTCCCGGGCAGAGGCCTGGTACAGAATCTGTTCATGTTCGCGGCGCTGCTTCCGGGCATCGCCATGCAGGTTACCATCTATCAGATCATGTATTCCCTGGGACTGGTAAATACCTTACAGGGCTATATGATCGTGCTGATGGGAACGGATATTATCTCCATTTACATTTTCCTGCAGTTTTTCGAGAATCTGCCCACATCGCTGGATGAATCGGCGATCATGGATGGATGTACTTATTTTGGCGTGTTCTTTAAGATTCTGTTCCCGCTGTTGAAGCCGGCGATTATGACTTCCGTAATCTTAAAGGGCGTCAGCGTGTACAATGAGTATTATGCTTCCAACCTGTACCTGCAGTCTCCGGAGCTGCGTACCATTTCCACGGCGCTGTATACCTTTACGGGACCTTACGGAAACCAGTACAACTACATCTGTGCAGGTGTGATTATTACGATTCTGCCGATTCTGCTTCTGTTCCTGGTATTCCAGAAGCAGATATACGGAGGTATGGCAGCCGGTGCAGTAAAGGGTTAAAGGAGAAACGGGAGGAAGAGCGTGTGAAAAAATCGGGGATGAAGCGGAAAGCGGCAGTGATGATGGCGGCTGTTCTGGGAATGGCTCCTGCGATGGGCATGACGTCCTACGGAGCAAAGGACCGCAGCGCAGATGAGGTGAGCCGGGTCTGGGACTTCTCAGACGGAACTCAGGGGTGGGTCTACGACAACAGCTGGGCTGGCGACAGCTACACGGGAGACGGGGCCTGCACCTGGGATGAGGAGCGGCAGATGCTGAAAATCAGTCTGGACTATTCCGGCAATGTGTCAAACGGCTGGAGCCAGACCGGCATCAGCCTGTCGGAGTCAGGCGGAATTGATTATGCACCGTACAAGGTCATGAGCTTTGACCTGTACTATGACCCGGCAGCATTTTCCACCGGTCAGATTACGGTGAAAGCGGATTCCGGTCATATTTTTACGGATTCCATGGCGAATATCCATCAGGCGGTCACAGAGGATATGGAGGACGGACGAAAGAAAGTCACCATGAACATGATGTGTGATACCCAGCAGACAAAGTCGGAAAAGCCGGGGACGCTGATGCTTCTGATGATTGGCAATAACACCGACTACAAAGGCGACATCTGGCTGGATAATATCAAGCTCAGCAATGTGAAAGTAGAAAAATATCTGGTGGATTCCACGGTAAAACCGGAGACGAAGACGGCCTTGTCCGGCAGTGAGACAGCGCTTCGTGTAAACGGCAGTGAAATCGCCTATGCGGAGCTTGTAAAGCTGGCGGATCCGCAGGCTGACAATTCGGTTCTCGCCCTGTATCAGTATCTGAAGGCAGTGGGAGAATCTGACAGCACTCTGTACGGACACATGGAGGATATGGTGCTGAAAGCCGGTTCCTCGGAACTGAGCTGTTCCGATACCATGGATGTGACCGGTTCCTATTCGGCAATCGTAGGTCTGGATGCGGGCAACCTGTTCGCCGGATATGCGGATAAGTACAACAGCCGCCATCCGGAAGCCGGACTGTCTAATGACAACGCCGGCAATATCCAGGCTGCGGCGCGTTTCAGCAACGAGGTGATCGCCGAGGGCGGCATCATCACGTTGTCGGCGCATATCCCCAACTTTGCAAAGGTTCCCGCTCTCGGGGGAACCCATGAACATACCTACGACAATTATAATTATCTGGCGACAGATTCCTATGTGCTTACGGGCAATGCCATGAACCAGATTCTGCCGGGCGGCGCATACCATGAGGTGTTTACCGCGTATCTGGATATGATCGCAGACTATGCCAATCAGGTGCAGGGACCGGTGATGTTCCGACCCTGGCATGAGAATACGGGAAGCTGGTTCTGGTGGGGCAAGGCATTCTGCAGTCCGGAGACCTACAAAAATGTATTTAAGTACACGGTGGAGTATCTGCGGGACGAGAAGGGCGTACACAACCTGATGTACCTGTACGGACCGGGCGCCGAGGCAGCCACGCTGGAGGAGTACGAGGAACGCTATCCGGGCGATGAGTATGTGGATCTGGTTGGCTTTGATACCTACGATGTGGATCCGGTGACCGACGAGGAAGGCTATACCTTTACGGAGAACTTTGACAAGCTGGTGAAGCTGACGGATACCTTTGCAAAGAATCACGGCAAGCTGTTTGCAGTGACCGAGACCGGTATCAGCAGCTCCGGCGGCAAGGCGCTTCCTGAGACCGGCAACAAGCGGCCTCAGTGGTACGCAGAGATTCTGGACATCCTCACAAAGCCGGAATATGACTGCTGCTACTTCATGCTGTGGTCCAACTATTCCCGGGCGGGCAGCTACTATACGCCGTTTGTGGAGGAAATCAATGAGGACGGCAGCTTCTTCGGACACGAACTGCTGGACGCATTCATCGGTTTTTATAATGACGAGAGAAGTGTTTTTGCCGCAGATCAGAAGCAGCTTGTGGAGAGCATGAACCGGAACGGCATCCGCCGTCCGAAGCTGGAAGCTTGGAGCGACCTGAGCGGCTATATCACAAGCCCGGTGTCCGGCTCCAGAATCCTGGAGGAGACGCTGCTTCAGGCGAGACTGAAGCAGCCGGATATGCAGGTGGAGTTCCGGATCGGAGATGAACAGAATCCGACGGTGATTCCGGCAAAAACCAAGGGAAAGCTTGCGGAGGCGGTGCTGGAAAAACCGATTCTGGAAGCTATGGGTGAGATGGCGGACGGGCGGATTGGCCTGTATGCGGGCGAGACGAAGCTGCAGGAGATCTCCCTGCTGTTCAATATTCCGCCGAGACCGGAGGATCCGTTTCTGGTGGATGATTTTGAGTCCTATGCGGGACTGGAGTCGCTGCTGAGTGCCAGCTGGACGTCCAACAAGGACAGCGGATGTGAATTCAGCGCGGTGCCTTCTGCCGACTATGCGTATGACGGCGAGTATTCGCTGCGGATTGCATATGACGAGACGAAGAACGGCTGGGCGGGCTGTGAATTTGCCAAGGAAGCAGACTGGTCCGGATGCAACGCATTGCAGTTTCTGGTCGTTCCGGATCAGAACCATCAGAGAACGGTGGTACAGATCAAGACCGAGGGCGGCGTATTTGAGGCATGGCTGCAGGAGTATCCGGAATATGTGAACTCACAGGAGCCGCTGCTGCTTACCCTGCCGTTTGAGGAATTCAAGGACAGAAATGGAACCGGCATGCTGACGCCGGAGCTGGCGGCATCGATATCCGGTCTTGGCTTCTGGGTGAATGCCATCCCGGATTCCGAGGCAATCGGAGCCGATGGACGGGTGAAAGGCGAGCTGTACTATGACGCGGTGCGCGCAGGCTATGTGGAAGGAATCAAGCCGACTTTTGAGGTGCCGGAGCCTTCTGTGAAGCGGGCAGACACGCAGCCGCAGAATCAGCAGGCGGGAGCGGAAGCCGCAGCAGGAAATGCCGGGGGGCAGACTACGGAGACAGAGAAACCGTTTCCGGTCGTTCCGGTGGCTTCCGGGGCGGCAGCACTTCTGGCGCTGGCAGGCTGCATCGGAGTGGCTGTGCATGGAAGAAAGCAGGACGGTTCAGATAAAACAGGTAAGTGAGCAACAGGGGAAGGAGCAGAGAATATGAAAGCAATAGCAGAGCAGGTCAGACGGTTAGGCAAAAACCGGATGCTGTGCATGGTGCTTTGTGGCTTGATCGCATTGACATCCGCCGGAATCTGCATGGTATCGACCAGAGAGTTTCTGGGAAATGCTGTGGCACAGGCGACTACCGGCGTGGGAGCGGCAGCTTCCGGTGCAGGACAGATGATTCAGAATATCGTGCGCTCGTTCATTACCCCGCCGGAGGGCGGGGCAGCAGCGGCTGCCGGTGCAGAGGATGAGGATGACGGTCCGGAGGATACCAGATGTATCCATGAATTCACGGAAACCTGGGTGGGTTATGAATTCAAGATTTCCGATTATGTAAAGGACTATTTCCCGGGCGACGAGATCAAGGTCACGGTGACATTTGGCAAGAAGGTGGGAAGCCAGCTTGGCATGAACCGCCAGGGAAGCTGGTATACGGTGCCCGGTGACGGAAGAAAGCTGGAGACCACGGTGATTCCGGATAATGATTATCTGAATGTCCAGATTACCGACTTGAAAGGGCTGCCTTCCGTCAACCTGGCTGATATTCAGATCGAGATCACCCAGAAAGCAGAAGAGGATAATACCCCGTACCTGCACCGTTTCATGGGACCTTGGGAAGGCTTTGAGACGAAGCTGGTGGACTACAATCCCGACTATGCGCCGGGCGATGAGGTGAAGATCTCCGTCGTCTATGGAAAAGATGTGGAAAGCCAGCTTGGCATGAACATCGGCGGCGGCTGGAATCCGCAGGTATGCAGCGGCAAGGAAGTCTCTGTGACGGTGACGCCGGACAATGATTACCTGAATATCCAGGTGACGGATATGAAGAAGAATTATACCGTCGGCATCGTGTCCATCACAGTGGAAATCACCAAGAAGGGCGACGGTGTGGCGGCAGGCGGCGGTGGAAGCCTGATGCCTACGCAGTACAAAGAAGCAGGTGACTATCAGCTGTTCTCAGGAGAAGCCAATGAGGGCTACGGCACCAACGACGGCTGGCTGCTGGAGTGTGCCGATACGGACTGGCTGACGCTGACCTACGACTGCACAGCGGCAGGACAGGAGAACTGGGGCGTACTGGGCTGGGGCACCAGCATTGACGGCGAGTGGGTCAACGGACCTGGCTACAGCGCTGACTCCGGCAATTCCCAGAAGGAAATCTCCATCAACTTTACGGTGAAGTATCTTCGCCGCGCTCTGGGTATCAAGGAGGACACCAATCTGGGTTACTATTCTCTGGGTGCATGGAGCGAGGGACGGATCAAGGACCTGACCCTTCATGTAGGGTCTGAGATTCCAAGAAGCGACCTGCTGTTCCACAACGGCAGCGTAAATGAGGCATGGGTCTGCCAGGATATCGAGCAGATTCTGGATGAGCCGGATGACCGGTATATCTGTGTCGAGTACACCTGTGCGACACCGGACTTTGAGGGCTGGACCGTCATGGGCTGGGGCGCATCGGTAAACGGCGAGTGGAAGAACGGCAAGAGCTACAAGGTGTCCAGCAGGGAAGCGACAAGAGTTCATGTTGAGAGCATGCGGATGGATGTCTTCCGCAATATGCTTCATCTGAGCTGGGACAACAAGGTGGATTCCATCAAGCTGTCTACCTACAATGACGGTCGGATTCTGGACCTGTGGCTCAGCAATGATAAGGTAACTGACCCGGGCGATTCCAAGAAGGATAAGCTGGTGAGAGAAGCCGGATATGTGAATCCGAACCGCGATATCTATGGAACGATTATCGGCGGCGGAGGTTCCGGTGGCGGTTCCGGCGCAGGCGGCGGCTCTGGTTCCGGCGGCGGTTCAGGCAGTGGTTCTGGTTCTGGCAGTGACAATCGCTACCAGTATGAGATGGATGATGAGCTGGATGAGTGGGGCTGGAGCGACAGCATGGATGGGGAAACCCAGAAGGAGATCATCGACAGCCTGAGAAACGGCACGTTCCTGATCGTCAGCTATGAGCCGGACGGAGAGAATCCTCCGAACTTGAACTTTGAGACTCTGGACGGAAAGCAGTATCCGGTTCGTCCGAACTGGACCAGAGATGGTAAAGCAATCTTTTCCTACGATGCAATCCGCGCAGCACTGAGCGGATATCTGATTCCACAGGAACTAAAGTATCTGAAGGTGACGGCAAGTGGTACGCCACTGAAGATTTATGGCATAGAGGTCGTACAGAACGGGGATACCACACTGGAAAAGGAACCGATTGCGCTTCTGGAAAAGAACTGGCAGGGATTTGAGATTCAGATCAGCCGCTACAATTCTGCCTATGAGGTGGGAGACACGGTGACAATCACTGCTACCTTTGACAAAAAATGCAGTGCAGCCATTGCCATGAATCTGAATGGAAGCTGGAGTGCCCCCTATTCCCAGGGAAAATCTGTTACCAGAACAGTGACACCGGAGGAGGATAAGTTTACTGTATCTCTGGGCGAGATGAGCGATTATATGCGCTATGTAGCAATTCTGGATATTCAGGTGGAGATTGCAGGCAAGCCGAATTATGACCGGGCAGTGGTGCAGGCACCGGATGCGGATGCGCTGCTTGCCATGAGCAATGAGGACGCAGCAACGGCAGCCGGATTGACCGGCAGTAAGATTCAGAACGGAACCAGACTGGTGGTGACGGCAAAAGCAGTTACCCCGACCTCCGGTGAGGAGAATCTGGTGAAATCAGCAGTGGAAGCCATTGCGGGGCTTGAGAGCGTAACAATATCCGATTACTGCACAGATATTACCATGAATCTTGTTGGAAACGGTTCAACCGTACCGGTAACGGAGACACCGCAGAAGCTGCTGTTTAAGGTGGCGGCACCGTCCGGTATCGATGCAGATGCCAATGACTTTGCAGTGGCGCGGATTCACGACGGCAAGGCGGAGCTTCTGCCGGATGTGGACGAGGCGGTGGAAACAATCACATTTGCATCTGATAAGTTCTCCAGATTTATCCTCCTTTACGGCCCGGTGGGCAGCTTTGGCGTCCTGACCGGTGACACTTCCCTGCATACCTTCCGGGAAGCATGGAGCGGATATGAGGTGGCAGTCAGCCAGTTCAACAGCGAGTATCAGGTTGGGGACGAGGTGGAGATCACCGCAGTCTTCAATAAGGAGACGAAGAGCCAGGTGGTTGTGGGAGATGACTGGGATTATCCGGTCGCAGCCCAGGGAACCACGCTGAAGACGGTGGTGACGCCAAAAGCAGACAAGCTGAACTTCCAGATTCAGGATATGCTGGGAGAGCGCAGCGTGAAACTTCAGTCAGTAACTGTGAAGGTGACAAAGAAATACGGCGATGGAGCGATTCATGTATTCCGCGGCCAGTGGCAGCCCATTCAGGTGAACTTTGCAGATTATTTTGTGAGCCAGGGAGCGTATAAGCCGGGCAAGGAAACCACGGTAACCATGACCTTTGACCGGGATGTGAAGATCAAAGCCGGATATAATGGAGCGGTTGAATGGACATCTACCGAGGCAGTTACGGAAAACCAGACGGCGACAATCAGCATTGTCACGGGCGACAGCTCCATGCGGCTTGAAATCGCAGATTTGATGGGAAATGCGGCGGTGCAGCTGCTGAGTGTGAAGGTGGAGCAGGAGTATGTGGAAGAGACGGGACTGCATGAGTTTACTGAGGCATGGGCAGGATTTGAAAGCCAGTACAGTAAATACGGAACCTTTACATCGGGCGAAAGCATCAAGCTGACGGCAACGTTTGATAAGAATGTAAAGAGTGATATCGTGGTGGATGGTGACTGGGATCATGCGCTTGCATCTGAGGGAATGACGCTGGAGCAGGTAATCAGTCCGACGGAGGATAAGTTTGTTATTCGAATTGAGACGGCTATACCGGAAGGCGAGGTAGTAAAACTGCTGAGTATTCAGGTAGAACCAGTGACTGTGACAGAGCCGATTCACGAGTTTACCGAGGCATGGGCAGGATTTGAAAGCCAGTACAGTAAGTATGGAACCTTTACATCGGGCGAAAGCATCAAGCTGACGGCAACGTTTGATAAGAATGTAAAGAGTGATATCGTGGTGGATGGTGACTGGGATCATGCGCTTGCATCTGAGGGAATGACGCTGGAGCAGGTAATCAGTCCGACGGAGGATAAGTTTGTTATTCGAATTGAGACGGCTATACCGGAAGGCGAGGTAGTAAAACTGCTGAGTATTCAGGTAGAACCAGTGACTGTGACAGAGCCGATTCACGAGTTTACCGAGGCATGGGCAGGATTTGAAAGCCAGTACAGTAAGTATGGAACCTTTACATCGGGAGAAAGCATCAAGCTGACGGCAACGTTTGATAAGAATGTAAAGAGTGATATCGTGGTGGATGGTGACTGGGATCATGCGCTTGCATCTGAGGGAATGACGCTGGAGCAGGTAATCAGTCCGACGGAGGATAAGTTTGTTATTCGAATTGAGACGGCTATACCGGAAGGCGAGGTAGTAAAACTGCTGAGTATTCAGGTAGAACCAGTGACTGTGACAGAGCCGATTCACGAGTTTACCGAGGCATGGGCAGGATTTGAAAGCCAGTACAGTAAGTATGGAACCTTTACATCGGGAGAAAGCATCAAGCTGACGGCAACGTTTGATAAGAATGTAAAGAGTGATATCGTGGTGGATGGTGACTGGGATCATGCGCTTGCATCTGAGGGAATGACGCTGGAGCAGGTAATCAGTCCGACGGAGGATAAGTTTGTTATTCGAATTGAGACGGCTATACCGGAAGGCGAGGTAGTAAAACTGCTGAGTATTCAGGTAGAACCAGTGACTGTGACAGAGCCGATTCACGAGTTTACCGAGGCATGGGCAGGATTTGAAAGCCAGTACAGTAAGTATGGAACCTTTACATCGGGAGAAAGCATCAAACTGACGGCAACGTTTGATAAGAGCGTAAAGAGTGATATCGTGGTGGACGGCGACTGGGATAATTCGCTTGCATCCGAAGGGATGACACTGGAGAAGGTAATCAGTCCGACGGAAGATAAGTTTGTTATTCGAATTGAAACTACGATACCGGAAGGCGAGGTTGTAAAACTGCTGAGCATCCAGGTAGAGCAAACCGCCCCCGCAATCCTCGATCTCATCCCCATCGAAGATGAGTTCCTGACCACCTTTACTGAACCGTCCTCAACAATCATCTCTCTTGCCGAGCTTTGCAATCTGGATCTTGCATCCGCAGGAGATGAGGAGAGAACCATTCTGCTGACCCTTTATTCCGATGGAGCATTCAAGGGCACTTACGGAAAGGTACAGGAGGAAGAGGAAACGTTGGCTTCTGCATCCAACATGACGGAAGTACAGATACTCAATGATTTTGTCAGTGATGAGGATTGTGTCGCTCTGATCGAGTGGGATACAGCACTTGACTTCGAGGAGCTGGAGCTGGAAATCACTGAGATGGAAGGCACGCAGGTGGTACTGGCGTCCGTTGAGATTCTGGATACAGAAGAGGAAGAGGTTTCTACTGACGAGACAGTGTCCTCAGATGCAGCCGATGTCAGCGGTGGCAGCGATGCAGTCGATACCGAAAGTGACACAGAACAGTCTGACGAAGAAATCCCAGCCAAGAAGGAGGAAATCTCTGAGGGCGAACCGGTGGAGGATGAGGAGCCAACGCCGGACACGGGCGAAGACAGCACGGACAACACCGATAGCGAAAGCACGGACAGCACTGAGAGCGGAAG
>JAUNPU010000056.1 GCA_030536555.1 Eubacteriales bacterium
ATCCGGCGCAGTGGCAACATCCGGCGCGGTGGCATCTGGTGCGGCGGCAACATTGTCGGAGCGCCTGCTTCGCTATGTACAGGCACATTTTACCGACAGCAGCCTGTCCCTGATGACCCTTGCCGATGAATTCCACTTATCCCCATCCTACGTCACTCGGCTGATCAAGCAGGAAAGCGGCAAGAGCTTCACAGAACTTTTAAATCAGTATCGCCTGGAACACGCCTCCCGGCTTCTCACCACCCAGAAGGATCTGAAGCTGTGGGCCGTGGCAGATGCCTGCGGCTTCTCCAGCCAGCACTATTTCAGCCGGATTTTCAAGCAGGAAACCGGATATACTCCTGCCGAGTATCGGAAACTGGAACCATGAAACAGGTTGCACACCTGCCGAGTATCGGAAGCTGGAACTTTGAAACAGGTTGCTGCTTATACATGATGGATAGCGCTTTGTCGATTGTGCGAAAAAGCAGATAAGGCAGCCTGGCTTGATCACGTTGGTCACTGCAGAGTATATTTAGGGCACATTTTAGGTTTGTTTTACCATGAAGTTTGGACAATTATGGGCAAATATCGCTCATAATTGTCCAATCCTCGCTTTAAAGGATGTATTTAGGCTGCAAAAACAAGCGTTTTGGACAATTTTAACCTGAAATCCATGAAAATCATCCAAAAATCTCGAGATTTTGGATAATTATGACCCGGTTTCGATGATAATTGTCCAAATCAGTTTTATGTAAACCATCTTTCATCACATCTAGGATAATATTGGATAATTTTTTCAATAATAGCCATTTATTGTCCAAACCGCGTCTACTTCCAATCCTCCTCTGATACACTCCGCCTCTGGCACAATCCGCCAAGCCATGATACAATAGTGTTATCACAATCGATCAGGAGGTATTCCCATGCAATCATTTACATATTTATCCCCGACTGAGGTCGTATTCGGAAAGGATACGGAGCTTCAGACCGCAGCTCTGATCCGCAGGTACGGTGGAAGCCGCATCTTACTTGTATACGGCGGCGGAAGCATCCTTCGCAGTGGACTATTAAACCGCATCCAGCAGGTTTTAGAGGAAGCACATCTAACGCAGGAAGTATTCGGCGGCGCCAAAGCCAACCCGACCATGGAGCACGCCCGGGAAGGCGTGAAAAAGGCACTGGAATTCCAGGCGGATTTCATTCTGGGCATCGGCGGAGGCTCTGCCATCGACACAGCCAAGGCCATTGCCATCGGTGCTGCCGCACCGGACACTGATCTTTCCGAATTCTGGGGTGGCGCAAAAAAACCGGTCACCGCTCTTCCCACCGGAGCCGTGCTGACCATCTCCGCTGCCGGAAGCGAGACCAGCAATTCCGCTGTGCTGACCAATCTTGCCACCGGTGCCAAGCGGGGCTTAAGCAGCGATCTGAACCGTCCGCGCTTTGCCATCATGAACCCGGAACTGACCTACACCCTTCCGGTCTATCAGGTTGCCTGCGGCGTCGTGGACATTATGATGCATACTCTGGACCGCTACTTTAATCCTACGGAGAACGAGATGACCGATGCCATTGCGGAAGCACTGCTGCGCACCGTCATCGCCAAAGGACCGGTGGCTGTTCGTGACACCCACGACTACGATGCCATGAGCGAGCTGATGTGGGCAGGTTCCCTGTCCCACAACGGACTGACCGGTCTCGGCGGTCCCGGAGACTTCGCAGTACACCAGTTAGGTCATGAGCTGTCTGCCATGTTCGATACCGCCCACGGAGCCTCCCTCTCTACCGTCTGGGAAGCCTGGGCGCTGGCTGTCTGCGATGCAAAACCATCCCGCTTTGCCCGTTACGCCCGCAATGTCTGGGGGCTGACCGAAGGCGATGAGGACACGCTGGCACGCGCCGGCATCAAAGCCACCGGAGATTTCTTCCGCTCCCTGTCCATGCCTACCAGCTTCAGCGAGAATCCGGATATCGGCGTGCAGGCCGAGACGGTACTCCGGGATCTGGCTCACCGCTGCAGCAACCAGGGCAGGCGAACCATCGGCAGTTTCCGGGTGCTGGACGAAGAGGCGATTTATCTGATCTATCGTGGGGCAAATTACTGATTCGTCCCCAACTGTAAAAAGGCTCCCTCGTTTTCGTGGGAGCCAAACATTTGTATCAATCTTTATTGGTTTTCTAATCAGCTTTCGTTGATTGCTGTCTGTGCTGCTGCCAACCAAAACAGGCAATCTCACTTATCGCCATAATGACTTCTGCACTCTGCAATCAACAGCAGATATTCTTCCTGACGATAAACAATCCGGTTTTTATCGTCAATACGTCTGCTCCACCACCCTGCCAGATCTCCGATTAACGGTTCCGGCTTACCGATTCCATGATACGGGTCACGCATAATATCCTTGATTAACTGGTTAATCTTCTTCAGGGTCTTTTTATCCTGTCCCTGCCAATACAGATAATCTTCCCACGCTTCCGGCAGAAATGTAAGGTTTGCCATCTACTCCTCCATACTTTCCAATTCGTCCAGAGTTTTGGTAACTACCGCGCTCTTATCGTTTTCATAATTGGAAATTACCTTTTTCAAATGTTCCTGATTTTCTCTGCTGTAAAATGGGTCAACTTTTAATTCAAATGGAATACCACCATAACTAATCATCTTTTTGTAGAACAGGTTCGTTGCTGTAGATAAACTCATCCCCAGTTCTTCACAAATACTTTCTATCTGTTTTTTCAATGCGTCGTCTACTCGAATAGAAATATTAGCCATATCAATCCCTCCTCAGTGATATTATATTCCACAATCACCGCAAAGTCAATATATATCATATACAAATCACTGCAAATGCAATATCGTAAGAAAAAGCAACCCCCACGCAAGAACCCCTCCATGTCATCGAAACAACATGAAGGGGTTCTTCTTACAATACGAATTTAATTTTCAACACTTAAAGGTATTAGCCTTCGTTAATCGCTGCCTGAGCTGCTGCCAGTCTTGCGATCGGCACACGGAACGGGCTGCAGGATACATAGTCCAGACCAATCTTATGGCAGAACTCTACGGAAGACGGATCTCCGCCGTGCTCACCACAGATACCTACATGCAGGGTCGGACGTACCGGCTTACCTAACTTGATAGCCATCTCCATCAGCTTGCCTACGCCAACCTGATCTAACTTAGCGAACGGATCGTTCTCGAAGATCTTGGCATCGTAGTAAGCATCCAGGAACTTACCTGCATCATCACGGGAGAAGCCGAAGGTCATCTGGGTCAGATCGTTGGTACCGAAGCAGAAGAACTCAGCCTCTGTTGCGATCTCGTCAGCGGTCAGAGCTGCTCTCGGGATCTCGATCATGGTACCTACCTCGTACTTCAGATCCACGCCTGCTGCTGCGATCTCAGCGTCAGCAGTCTCTACTACGAACTTCTTCACGTATTTCAGCTCCTTGGTATCACAAGCAAGCGGAATCATGATCTCCGGTTTTACATTCCAGTCAGCGTGTGCTTTCTGAACGTTGATAGCTGCACGGATTACAGCCTTGGTCTGCATAACAGCGATCTCCGGATAGGTAACAGCCAGACGCAGTCCGCGGTGACCCATCATCGGGTTGAACTCGTGCAGGGAAGCGATCAGAGCCTTGATAGCCTCAACGGACTTGCCCTGAGCGTCTGCTAACTTCTTGATGTCCTCTTCCTCAGTCGGAACGAACTCATGTAACGGCGGATCCAGGAAACGGATGGTAACCGGGTTGCCCTCCAGAGCCTCGAACAGACCCTCGAAGTCTTTCTGCTGATACGGCAGAATCTTCTCTAATGCCTCTTCTCTCTCTTCTACGGTATCTGCACAGATCATCTCACGGAAAGCAGCGATTCTGTCTTCCTCGAAGAACATATGCTCGG
>JAUNPU010000013.1 GCA_030536555.1 Eubacteriales bacterium
TTCCTGAGTTACAGCCCTTACGCAACGTCCCGGTGTTCCTGTGCTTTCGGACGGTCCCGGAGTCGGCTGCGTCGTCACACCCGGACCTCCGTTCAGACCTTCCACCACACCGGACTGTCCCGGTTCTGATGGCTGCGAGCCGGACGGCTGCATCGGATCGGTTCCACTTCCGTTTGGATCGGTCACCGCCGGGTCCGTCGGCTGAGCCGGTGCCGCTGGTCCTACCAGCACGATTGCCTTGGACGCATTGTAGGTATCCTTATGGAGAAGGGTCCGCTCTGTCTCCACACCGTCCACCTTCACAACCTTCCAGAGCTGTGACTTTAAACCTCTGTGTGCCGACTGGACCTGCTTTCTTCCACCCGGGGCAATGGATGCGTCCGGACGCTCGATAGGCGCACCCGGATCCGTCACGCTCAGGGTCTCGGAGACGAACTCGATGGTCCGGTTCTCCGGTCTGGTCTCCTTGCCGTATATGGTAAAGGTCAGTGTTCTTCCATGAGTTCCGCCTTCCACATAGATCGGCGTACTGTAGTTGTTGGTAATCTTAATGTCCTTATAAGTACCGGCAATCGCCGCATCCATGGACGGCTTCACATAACCGACGATCATGGAATGGTTCTGCCGCTGGGTGATCTCCAGCTCGGAACGCAGCGCCGCATTGTACAGCGTGGTCGCAATCTGGCAGACACCGCCGCCCACACTATCCACCACCTGTCCATTTTCATAGGCAGCAGCCGTGTGGTATCCATTCTCTGTGGTAAACGGGTGCATCAGCTCATATCCCGACAGAGTATCGCCCGGCATCAGCACCTGCCCGTTGATCTTGGACGCACCGTGGGTCAGGTTCTTGGAACGCGCCGCTCCGCTGCTGCTGAAATCCGTGGAAAAGGTTCCCAGCACATCCTGAATGCTGGACAGGTCCTCCTCCGTGATCTCCGGCTCCTCCACAGTCACTGCCGCGGTCACCGTCACAGCTCCCTCTCCGGGCTCTGCCAGTGCCTGATCCACCGCCTCCTTGGTCGCCGCCGCATCCACTGCCTTGCCCGACGCCCCCGGCGTAATCACAAATGTATCATTCTCACGGGTAATCACCGCATTCTGCGGTCCCCCAGTAAGTCCCTCGCAATGTTCCTTCACAAAAGCATCGACCTTTGTCTCATCTACTTCTGTCTCAAGTGGAAGCTGCACCGGGTTCTTCTCAAGATCCTTCAGTCCCATGTACCGCTGAATCAGGTTGCCGGTCACCTGGTACTCCGCCGCCTCTTTCACCGCGTCCGGATTCATCCAGGCATATCCAAGCTCCCCTGCCGTGGTATCTGCGGTCTGGTCCTCGACCTTCAGGGTAACCTTCCGGTCCTCCTGGCTGTCCACGAAGTCCTGAATCGTCTTCGCCGCCTCTGCCTCCGTCATACCGCCCAGGCTGAAATCTCCCACATAAATGCCTTCCGGTATCGCAGTCTCCCCTGCATACACCGGCATCGCCATAAGCACTCCGGCTATGGCTGCTGCGGTCACACCGCCCAGTACATTCCACTTCTTCATAATCGCTCCTCTAAACTTCCCCTCGCAACTGCTCAGCCCCTCTGCCTCTTACAGAAGTGCTGCCAGTACGACCGGTACTATCATGGATAATACCAGGATAATCGTCACAACTGCTACAATCACTCGTCTCTTATTATTATGCATGTTCATCATAATGAAATTCACCTCTTTTTCACTCTTCCTGTCAAATCCTCATCGGATTCTTCCATAACGAGAAATAACCTGATCCGTTATTCTCGAAGCTTCATTCCTGCTCAGATGCTCAATCTGCACAGGTAAATCTATTCTATGATATTTTAGTAAATACTGCAAGTCCTCTTTTTGCTTTTTCGACGCCGGCTGCTCCCTTTTTACCTTATAAATCAAGGGTTTCGGGGCAAATACCTCAGGCTGTGCCTCTCCGTGAAGCCCCGCTAAGGTCAAAAACAGCTCATGGGCATCCCTCGCATCTCCCAGCGCCCGGTGGGCTCCTTCCCGCTCAATCCGGTAAAATGCACATGCCGCCGCAAGATTCTTCCGCTCTTCCTCCGGCATAAATGCCCGGCACAGCTTCAGCGTATCAATCCCGCTGCGCTCAAATTCCAGCCGCTGGTTCACCGCCGCCCGCTTCAAAAAGCTGTAATCGAAGATCACGTGATGGCCCAGCAGCGGAAGTTCTCCACAAAATTCCACAAATGCTCCGATGATATCCCCAATGTCCGGCCCATGTTCCACCATCTCATCGGTGATGCCGGTCAGGTCCCGAATACGCTCTTCGATCGTCCGGTGAGGATTCACCATGGTGTGAAACTGTGCGGTCTCCTTCCCGCCGGACACACGGATTGCCCCGATTTCGATGATTTTGTCCTTCTTCGGATCCAGTCCCGTGGTCTCCAGATCCACCGCAATGTAATCCGTCTGCACGCTCATAATTCCTCCAACTCAGCCGCTTCCCGCCTTATGGTTCCGACGCGGCGCACGGCGGCATTTCTGGTCAGCGGATCACGGCTGCGGTAGTCAAACAGCAGCACCTCGCCGGACCGCAGCACCTCCACATGCACCAAGGTCCCCAGGCTGCGAAGCTCCGGCACCAGCTCCCGGATCTGATTCTTATACGCAGACAGATCCGGTGCAAATGCCGGTCGGCTCTTGCTGTTCTCACGCAGATAGACGTCGCAGATCAGCGCATCCCCATACCGGCTCCACGCCTCCATGGCGGCTTTTCCCGCCTGCACCGCCGCATTTGGCGTCCTTGCAACCGCCTCCCCGGTCTTCTTCGCAATCACCTCACGGATAAAATCATACAGGATCTCATACCGTGCCAGTCTGCTGTGATTCATCCCTGTCAGCTTCCGCCTGCTGTAATACTC
Source organism: Eubacteriales bacterium (assembly GCA_030536555.1). Lineage (GTDB taxonomy): Bacteria > Bacillota > Clostridia > Lachnospirales > Lachnospiraceae > Brotaphodocola. Next base: position 2,895 of record JAUNPU010000013.1, read on the forward strand.
CGCCAGCTCCTCAAACATCGTAAAGGCATCCGGGAATTCCTGCACCAGAAGCTCCAGCGTTCTGGTAAACTGGCGGCTGTTGTAGTAGACCTCCACCATATCCTCAATGCCCTTCAGACGCAGCACATCCCCGTAGGGCAGCCACCTGGTGGAAAGCACCTCATAGGGCGGCAGCGTCCGGTACACCAGCTGGTACGCTGCCGCATTTTCATACATGAAGGAACCCTTCAGCACCTTCAGAAATCCCAGCTGCAGCTGCTCCGGATCCATGGCGTAGACATCGTTGAAGGACCGCCGGAAGCTCTCATAATCCTCATAGGGAAGCCCGGCAATCAGGTCCAGATGCTGATGCACATTGTGTCCCGCATTCACCGTCGCCACCACTTCTCTGACCCGGTCCAGATCCATGTGCCGGTGAATCTCCTGAATGGTCTCCGGATTCGTGCTCTGCACTCCGATTTCCAGCTGAATCAGCCCCGGCCGCATCCTCCCGATCAGCTCCAGTTCCTCCTGATCCAAAAGGTCCGCCGCAATCTCAAAGTGGAAGTTGGTCACCCCGTTGTCATGGTCCAGAATGTAGCTCCAGATCTCCATGGCATGACTCTTTTTGCAGTTAAATGTCCGGTCCACGAACTTCACCTGCGGCACCTTCCGCTCCAGAAAGAAGTCCAGCTCCCGCTTCACCAGCTCCATACTGCGGAATCGAACCGACTTGTCAATGGACGACAGACAGTAGCTACAGGAAAATGGACATCCGCGGCTGCTCTCATAGTAGACGATCCGGTGCTCGAAGCCTTCCAGATTGGGATAAAGGAACGGAATCCGGCTCATATCCATCACCGACCGGATCTGCTGATCCCGAATCTCCCCGGAATCGGTCCTGTAGGCAAGCCCCGGGATTTTTGAAAGCATATCCCAGAATAACTGCAGATCAGGCATTTCCGCCTGCCGGTTCTCGTCAGCTCCGTCAGCCGTTACTGCAATCCGGCTCGTCCCGGCATCGTCAGCCACCTGCCGAACCGTGCCCCCCAGTGTTTCATAGCACTGCAGCAGCGCCGCGAAGGTCTCCTCGCCCTCGCCCTTCATCACTCCCAGCACCTCCGGCTCCCGCCCCAGAAGCTCTGGCGCATCAAAGGACACCTCCGGTCCTCCCAGCCAGATATCCGTCTCCGGCAGTACCTTATGCAGATCCCGGACCAGGTCCAGCGCATACACCACATTCCAGATATAGCAGGAAATACCGATCACATCCGGTTTTCTTCTGTAGATATCCTCCAGAATCTGCTCCATCTGGTTGTTGATGGTATATTCGGCAATCTCTACCTGCACATGCTGTCCCGCAGCGGCACCTGCCGCTCCGCAGACGCTGCATGGTTCTGCCTCTGCTCCGCCATGCACAGCGGCACCTGCCGCTCCACAGCCGCTGCATGATTCTGCCGCTTCCCCATCCTGCACAGCGGCACCTGCCACATGCTCCGCATAGGTCTTCAGGCTGTATACACCCGGATTGGAGTGAATATATTTTGCATTGATTGCTGTCAGTAAAAATTTCATACGCTACTCATTTATCTCTATCTTTCTTCCGGTTTTCTCATACTGATAGTAACGGACTCCGGCTGCATTCAGCATCCGCTTGGACGCCCGCACCGACGGAGAATCCGGATACTTGTCTTCCTTATATATAATGGTCTTGATTCCCGCCTGAATGATCGCCTTGGCACACTCATTGCACGGAAACAGCGTCACATACAGCTTGCTTCCCTCCAGACTGCCGCCCCGGTAGTTCAGGATCGCATTCAGCTCACTGTGAGTCACATACAGATACTTGGCGCTGTACGGGTCCGTGGAATCCAGCTCTCTGCCCCACGGAAACTCGTCATCCGAGCATCCCGCCGGGAATCCATTGTACCCCATAGACATGATCTTGTTGTCCTCGCTGACGATACAGGCCCCCACCTGGGTGTTGGGGTCCTTCGACCGCATCCCGGACAGATCCGCCACTCCCATAAAGTACTCGTCCCATGAAATATAATCCCGTCTCTTCGTTGTCTGATCCATCTCTTCCCTTCTTTCCGTCTTTTATATGATGCCGGAGCCGTTCTTTTCCAGCTCCGTCCCCGTCACACCTTGATAATATGATAGCCCGCCGCCTTCGTCAGCCTGTTCATGATCGCCTGTCCCAGATCATGTTTGGAAAAGCTCTCCGAGAAAATGCAGTCCACCTGCAGATCATCGAACTCCCGAAGCACCGCAAACAGGTTATGGGCAATGGTCTCCTCCTGGCTGCGGACACCGATGCTGCGCAGGATTCCCTCCGGATAGCGCTCCTTCGTCTCCTCCGTGCAGATCACGCCGACACGCTCCCCGGCAGCCATATGCTCCTTCACCAGACGGTTGATCTCCGCCACCACGTTGTCAGTCTCACCTTCCACCAGCGTCAATGCCGCCTTCGGCGCATAATGGCGGTACTTCATCCCCGGCGCCTTGGGGCGAAGATTCTCCTTCGGCGGTCCCTGAATCGCCGGATCCATCTCTACACGTCCTACCGTCTCCCGAAGCATCTCCATGGTCACTGCACCCGGTCTCAGCAGCATCGGAACCTCGCCGGACACATCCACGATTGTGGACTCCACGCCGATTCCCACCGGGCCACCGTCAATGATCATATCAATCTTTCCATTCATATCCTGCCACACATGCTCCGCCATCGTCGGGCTTGGACGCCCGGAGGTATTGGCACTGGGCGCCGCGATCGGCACTCCCGCCAGCGCAATCAGCCGGTTCGCCACCGGATCGCTGGGCATCCGCACCGCCACCGTATCCAGCCCGCCGGTGGTCCCGTAAGGCACCTTCTCGCTCTTGGGAAATACCATGGTCAGCGGTCCCGGCCAATACTTCTCTGCCAGCTTCCGCCCCGCCTCCGGAATCTCAGAAACCAGCGGCTCCAGCTCCTTCAAGCAGGAAATATGCGCAATCAGCGGATTGTCCGACGGACGCCCCTTCGCCGCATAGATTTTCCTCGCCGCTTCCTCATCCAGCGCATTGGCACCAAGACCATAGACCGTCTCCGTGGGAAACGCCACCAGCCCGCCCCGGCGAATGATCGCCGCCGCCTCGGAAAGCTCCTCATCCTTTATCTTCTTCGTATCCTCTATCTGAATCAATTTGGTATCCAGCTTCGTATCCATCCTCGTTACTTCCTCTTTTCGCCCTGTTTTCGGGCAGAATCTGTTATCTTCCTGTTGCTTATGGACTATCATAGCATAAGTCCGAAAACGGCGCAACCCATGGGATTCCATGGATTTTACCCGTTATTTTGTTCGATTTCCAACAGCAAAAGACCTCCCGACAATCTTGATTGTCCAGAAGGTCTTTTCCCTGTTACTCTATTTCTGTTACAGCATTCTCACACTTATTACGCCCGCACGCCCTTTCTGCTCACCGACGCCCCTGCATTGTGAATCAGCGCACTGATCCGCTTATACACAAGTGCCGTGATCAGAGACACGATCACACCCTTCACAACATTAAACGGTCCCACACAGATGATTGCGAAGGTCCACACGCTTCCCACCGCCGGGTTGATGGCTGCGCCCGCTGCGATAATATTCTCCAGCGGCATAAAGTTGGAGTAGAAGGGCAGCATCACCAGCGCATTCACAATAACGCCAACCACAGCCATGGTGATCGTTCCCACTACCATTCCGATCACAGCGCCCTTCTTGGTCTTATTGCAGCGGTAGATCACGCCCGCCGGTACGATCAGAGCCGCGCCAATCACAAAGTTCGCGAACTCACCGACAAATCCTGTGCTGGTCGGCTTCAGCAGCAGCTTGATCAGAATCTTGACCGCTTCCATCACAATGCCTGCCACCGGTCCCAGTGCGAAAGTTCCCACCAACATCGGAACCTCTGCCAGATCCAGTCCGTAGAAGCTCGGCGCAATGAACGGCAGCGGAATCTCAAACAGCATCAGCACCGCTCCCAGTGCGCTGAACATTCCCATCAGAACAACATTTTTCGTGGTAAACAATTTCTCTTTCATCGTCTCTTCCTCCTGAAAAGTGGTATTTTATGTAAGTTCAACATTCAGAGGAATCATGTGGCACGCTGTTATCTGGTCTGCTTTTTTCAATAAAAATCCCCGGATGACAAAGCATCCGGGGTCTGATATCGCGAACATTGCAGCCAGCCTCTGCGGGCTTACCACACAATTTCTTCTCTCATCCAGACTATACTGTCGGTTCTGGAATCTCACCAGATCAGCCACATGCACTGTGGGTCGCGGACTGTACCGCCGGTGGGGAATCACGCCCCGCCCCGAAGAACTTATATGTACTTTATACCACGATTTGAGAACATTTACAACCACTTTACAAGGATTTCCGATATTTAAATCTAGAATAGCTTTTTTATCCGCTACTGATTCAGGTACGCATCTATCATAGCATCTTCAAATCCGGTGAAATAGGAATCCAGCATACCATCAACGCCTCCCTCTCCATCCCAGGTCGTATTGCCATCCCATGACGTAATCCCCGTATTCTGAGATTCTGCATATCCATCATACTCACCGGTATCACCAACATCACCGATATCACCGAGCGGAGTCAGGAACTTCGTCTTAACATAGCCCTCACATTCCTGATAATACACATGACTGAATCCATTATCCAGATTTTCCGTAACTGTGACATACGCATCTACCGGTATCTCACATACAGTATTGGCATCCTCGGACGGAACGTCCCGTAAAATAACGGCATATTCCACGCCGGTGATCACTGCATTAGCCTGTAACGCCATTCCAACCTCAGAGTCAGCAGACGCTTCCTCCGTTGTCTCTTCTTCCGGCTCCGTCTCCATTGCGGTTTCATCTGAAGCTGACGGCTCCGTCACTGCTTCTGGTGAATCGGATGTATCTGGTTCTTCGCTTGCAGCAAACTCTGATTCTGTTGGCTCCTCCATATCTACCGGTTCCCGAATGATTCCTGCATCTCCATCCCGGTAGCTCTCAAATACTTTCGCAAGCACACCATAGAGCATCAGGTTATTCTGCGGTATCTCATTCATGGCAAAGCACTCTGTTGTAAAACTGGATTCATCGCCAATTACAAACTGAAGCAGCCCTTCGACTTCCTGATCCAGATACGTCATCCCTCCGGTAAATTCCACAATATCTCTCCCATCCTCCGATTTGAAATACTTCCATTCAGGATTCTTGAAAAATGTATGAAATGCTTCCCCGTAAGTAATATCCGGGTATGCCTCCGGATGCCCGTCTCTTACCATGGTGATATGTGCATCCTCTTTTCCGCCCGGCAGTGTGAATACCACAAGTAAAGCTAAGATACCAACAAGAATCGGTGCCGCCATCCGCAGCTTATTTTTCTTCCCCAACGGATTGTCCATCGGAGCAATCACATTCACTGCTTTTCCATCCGGTACTTCCCCGCTGTCTTTCCCGTTGCATAATTGCTGAACATAATAACCGACAAGGCTCATGATCGCCACTGTATTATAGTAACTGGTAATATACCTGTGATCGAGAAAGAGCATGGAAGCCTTCTGTTTCCATGGCATGGAAAACGTCTTGTCCGTTCCGTAAACCACATTCAACAGAATATTCCGGTATACGATCTGCGGCTTATCCTGAACCAACTCTACTCTCAATCCCAATGGTACCAGTATTCCTGCCAGTTTATCCACCAAATCCTCATATGAAATCTGCTTATCCACAGCAAATGTATACGATCTCAGATTTCTCCACTTATGCAGTGCGATGTTGGCTTTCACAATCCACCATAAAACCAGCGCAAGCAGCAACAGCAGCATGGCTCCAGAGCTCCCGCTCTTAAAGAAACCAAACACGAATCCTGCTCCACCAAGAATCCAATATCCCAGATTCAGCGGCTTCAATGCATCTTCAAACGGCGCTCTTGACTGTAATACGATTCTTTCTTTCATGATTATTCCCCTCTCTCATTCAGTTCTGTTGAAATGACTACATAATTCCCTTTCAGGCCGTCCTTTTCAGACAGCCAATGGAATGCATTTTCCGGCAGCTTCTGCACCTTTTCCCCTGCCGCTTCCTTTGATTCCGCTTCAACGAATGTTCGTCCCAGACGCATCACAGACACACGATACTGAGCCATATGATTTCTTTCCTCCTTCCCATCACTCTGTCCATATGCAGTTATCCTTTTTGTAAAATCCTCCATCTGATTTCACCTCTCTTCTGATTTCTTCTTACTTATACGATAACCGCAGGCAATGACATGACGTGTCTTTTCTTAAAATCAGACACAAAAAAATCAGCCCTTCGGCTGAAATCTTCTTCTCTGTCATTCATATATAGACTATCTAATTGAAATATCTCCAAAATAAAACAGGTCAGAGCATCCGCAACTCTGACCTTATCATCATAATTGATCCATTACCCCTGCAACCGCTTCGATCACAGTCATATACTTTTCCATCTGGCTCTCATCAACGGTACTCTGAAGCTTTCTCAGATGCACCGCAAGAGCATCCTGCTTCTCTGCACTGTTACCAAACAAGAGGTAATCCGCAGAAACTTTCAGCCCAGTAGACACCTTCATCAAAGTCTCCACGCTCATCTTCTTATCTCCACGTTCAATATTTCCATAGAACGCCGCTGTAATATCACACATCTCAGCCGCTTCTTCCTGAGTCAGCTTCTGCATCTTCCGGTATTCCCGAATTCTATTACCTATCTCAACATAGTCTACGTGCATACGAAACCTCCTCTTTTCATTTTAGAGGCAATAAAATATATTTGAATCACCTATTAGAATTATATTTTATTGTCCATTAGCATTATTTGTGCTATAATTATAACCAGAATATTTAGAGCGATTCGCAGAAAAAGACATCTCGTGACATAGATTTGCTTTATACTGAAACTATCAAAACAAGAAGAAAAGAGGTACAGCAATATGGATGAGATGAAAGAGTCCACCCGAAAGCATGACCGTGTGCTGGAGATATACAGCCGGCTGCTGACCGGTGAGGTAATTCACAAACAAAAGCTGGCTGAGGAGTACGGAGTATCCGAGCGTTCCATCCAACGTGATATTGATTCCATCCGGGATTTCTATTCCAACCGCACAAACAGCGGCTCCGGGTTTACGCAGATCAAGTACGACCATGCCGCCAAAGGCTTTCGCATCATCAATGATAAAACTATCACGCTGACCAACGCGGAGCTGTTCTCGGTTGCGAAGATTCTGCTGGAGAACCGCTCCTTATGCCGGGAAGAAATGAAGAAAATCATTCTGGACCTGCTGGATGCATGTCTTCCTGTATCAGAAAAGAAGAAAATGGAAGACCTAATCTGCAACGAACTTTTTCTGTACATTGAACCGCGACATGGCAAATATCTGGTGGAGGATGTATGGGCGCTGGGAAGTGCTGTGTATTCCCACAAGATCATCCATCTGGAATACCAGAAAACAACTGGCGAAGTCACCACCGCAGATATAAAGCCCGTGGGAATCCTGAACTCCGAGTATTACTTTTACCTGCTCGCCTATATCGGTGACAAAGATAAGGAACATCCGGGTTATCCTACCATCTACCGGATAGACCGGATAAAGTCCTTCAGGATCACCGATCAGGTATTTCATGTACCCTACCGTGACCGGTTCGAAAAAGGCGAGTTCCGGAAAAGGATTCCATTCATGTACGGAGGTCCTTTGACAAAAGTAAAGTTCATTTATACCGGAACAGATATCAATGCCGTGCTGGACCGTCTTCCGTCGGCAACTTGTAAAGCGCTTGAAGATGGAACTTATGAAGTTCAAGCAGAGGTATTTGGAACGATTGGCATTGAGATGTGGCTTGGGAGTCAAAAAAACATAATAAAAATACAATAAGTATACTTTTACAACCGCCGAGGAGGAGCGCAATGAATATGGGGAATATTTGGAATCCAAACAATATGGGATTTAACAATCAGGTCGTTATGGAAAAAATTGTTAAACTCTTAAAGGGAGCAATCAAAGGAACTGTTGAATACACATTGAAAGAATTGGAAAAACACAAAAAATACTAATTTTTCATAACAAGAGGGGGCTTAAATATGGACACTTGCTTTGCTTCATTAACAGGCAATAACTACTTTCCAGATCCCAATGATGACATTATGGATTCTCTTTTTAAGCAATATGAACATGTAATCGTAGAAAGCCTGATTAGCTCTTTTGGATTGGATTTTCTGATCAAAGACCAACATGGCGGAGATGTGGATACAATACATAATGTACGTGTTATGGATTCTAAGCGAAAAGATTTTGATTCTGAAATGTCATATAAAAGTACCGCAAATCAACAAGCCTATGAAAACCGCGGAACATATGACAACTATTCATACCACGGCGGAAGTGTTGCCTACCGAGAAACAACACATAATGCCAGAAAAGATTTTAACGAAAAGGGACAATGGATTACTGATGCATATACAAATGACAAAATTGGCATTAATAAGGCTCTTCCAAATGAAAAACGAGCGCAGTTGGATCATGTTATTTCTGCAAAAAATATTCATGATGACCGAGGAAGAGTACTTGCTGGTGTTAACGGTGTTGATCTAGCCAACAGCCCTGACAATTTACGTTTTACAAATATGCACTTAAATAACAATATGAAGGATAAAAATATTCCTGATTATATCAAATGGTGCGAAGAAAATCCTGAAAAAGTAAATTGGAATGGTCAAAAAGGATCTCCTCTTCCTGCTGATGTCAAAGAAAAAATGATGTCTGAATACTCACGCGCCCAAAAAGCCGCTGATGCAAAAATTAATCAGGCATATTATACCAGCAAAGCATTCCGTACCGACACAGCGAAAGCCGCTGGAACCGTTGGAATTCAAATGGGAATCCGTCAAGCAGTAGGACTTATTTTTACCGAAGTATGGTTTGCTGTACAGGACGAATTTGATCATGTCCAACACCCATTTGATTTGAGCGATTTTCTGGTTTCAATCGGAAACGGGATTAAAAAGGGATTTGCTAATGCCAAATCTAAATACAGGGAAATCCTGAATAAATTTAAAGATGGTGCCATAGCCGGAATCCTTTCCAGCTTAACCACAACCATATGTAATATTTTTTTTACTACTGCAAAAAATGTTGTAAAGTTGATTCGCCAGTCTTACGCATCTCTTGTAGAAGCTGCGAAAATACTGTTTATCAATCCTGAGAATTTTCCGTATGGAGAAAGGATGAGAGCTACAGCGAAGATTTTAGCTAGCGGTGCCAGTGTTGTGGTCGGCACCATCGTTTCAGATGCCATAGGAAAGACTGGAATCAACACAATCCCGATATTAAATGAGATTGTCCCCACATTTTGTGGAACTCTGGTGACTGGTATTCTGACCTGTACTTTACTGTACTATCTGGATCGAAGCGAAAGCATGAATAAATTAGTATCTGTGCTGAATACACTTCCAACGCTTAGTACAGAAGTCGATTATTACAAAAAACAGGCTGTCTACTTTGAACACTACGCTGCTGAATTGATGCAGATTGATTTGGAAAAATTCAAAGAAGAAACCACTATGTACACAGAATTAGCAGATTCCATCAGTACCGCCAAAGATCAAAATGAGTTAAATAAGTTACTGAAAAATGCTGTTAAGACCATTGGTATTGAAATCCCATGGGGAGATGATTTCAATGCCTTTATGAATGATAAAAGCAAGGTACTACGGTTCGAGTAGTGTTTCTCTGTGACAAATGTGGCGGATGTTGCCGAAATCTGGACAAATCCCCAATATACGCTGAGTTAGATCAAGGCAATGGAATCTGTCGATATTTAACCGGAAACCTGTGCAGTATCTATGAAAATCGTCCATTAATCTGTCGAGTAGACGATTGTTATGATTTGTATTTTAAAGACAGCATGAGTCAGGAGGAATATTATGCCTGCAATCATGCTGTTTGCGAAAGAATAAAAAAACATCAGTTATGAAGGAGGAACCTGTTATGCCATTACCACTTATTTTAGGAATTGGAGCCGCTATAGCTGGCGCTGCTGGCATCGGCGGAGGAGTTGCTGGAGCTGTAAAAATGAAAGAAGCGAATGATACTATGGATCTTGCGAAACGTCATCACGAAGAAAACATATCCTATTTCGAGAATCAAAACAAGCAAGCAACCGCAGATATGGACTCACTCGGTAAAAAGGAATTGGAGGTGTTAAACAGTTTTAACGAGTTTTCTGAGCTATTTGAAAAAATTCATAACAAACCAGATTTCAAAGAGTATAAACAAGGAAATGTATCTATACCTGCATACAACCCAGAAGAAATCAAAGAAGTTTCTATTGGTGCTGGAGTCTTGCTTGGTGGGATTGGAGGAGCTGCTGCTGGCACAGCCGGCGGATTCGCTGCTGCTGGTGCAACGACTGCCGCAGTTATGGCACTAGGAACCGCTTCTACCGGAACCGCCATCGCTTCGCTTAGTGGTGTAGCTGCGACAAACGCAACACTAGCTGCTTTAGGCGGTGGTGCGATTGCTGCTGGTGGTGGTGGTATGGCTTTAGGCAGTACCATTCTTGGAGCAGCCACTCTTGGTGTCGGATTAATGGTTGGTGGTATCATATTTGGTTTTACCGGCAATGCGTTATCCTCCAAAGCCGATGAAGCATATTCGCAAGTACAAAAAGAGCGTGATGAAGTTAATAAAATCTGTGCATATCTGGTAGAACTTAGTACAGCAGCAAACAAATATGAAAAATCTATTACTAAAGTGTACGCAATTTACCAGAAACAACTTCATGCATTATCTTATATTATTGAGACATTAGGTAAGACTGACTGGAATACATTCACTCCGGAAGAACAACTTTTAACAGAAAGCACTTCCCTTCTGGTTGGTTTGCTGTACAACATGGGCAAAGTTGAATTAGTACTGAAATCCGAAGATAGTAACAAATGCAATACCGTTAATACAGAAGCACTTGACAAGAGCATTCTTTCCGCAGAAACATTTCTTGTTACTCATAGATATACAAGCATAGATTTCAACTGGGAAGAAGTGAAAAAGAATTTTTATAAAACTTCTGTTCCGGCAACATACTACCGCTGGATTCATCCTTTAGATTGCCATAATTTTGATGGTAAAACCTTGACACTCAAAGCACCTACCTCAGAAATTGCAGCTTTTGCAAAAACACATTACGATTCGATGATCAAGAAACAAATCAAGAACCTTTATAATATTGATGTAGAAATCAAGTATGGATTTGTTGAATCAGCTGTCAATTTTTTATAATAGCAATCTCTAAATTCTCTTGCCTGCTCCTGAAGGTTATTAATCTGCAGGAGCAGGTATGTACTAATTCAATAAAATATAATCGCTGGTAAGAAATCTGGTATCGTTCCTGCTATTATTTGCTCTTTCCTTATTTGTTCAAGGTAATTTATTATTTCTTCCCATGTATTGAAATTTGTGCAAGCATCATTAATCTTACATCTTCTCATCTATCAAACCATCAAAACAATCTATATATTCTGACAACTCAACCGCTGATTCGCGCTTTCCCGTTATAAAATTCACCGAGTTTATCACATAATGAATGTATAGATGCTCTGTATCTGTATGTATTGCAAATACCACCTGATATCCTTGATCGTAATACCAACGTGCGAACCAGTGAGCAATCTCGACCACTCTCTGTATACCATATAGATCAACTGTCTCTCCATCTTTAAATGAGATCCACTCGTATCTTGCTTTATCCTCCAAGTAGCACGACATCGCTTAAAAACAGTTGCTTCTCAATACATCATCATGAAAAGAATGAAATAAAAATGGAGATACTACAACCTTCTCAATAGCGGTTCATGTATCTCCATCAAATAATCATTCACACGTTATCTTATTCCCTGTTTCTTTCGCTGTCCTGTTCCATCCGACCAATACAATATTCTTCTATCATATCAATCAATTCTTCAGCAGTAGCTATTACTTCTTCTGCTTCTGATTTTGTCGCCAGATAAAAGTCATCATAATCGCTGGCATGACGTATTTCCTCTGCTTCTGCAATCCTACGACCAAATGGTCTTGGGAAAATTTCTGTTCGGATATAGTCCTTATTAAAATTTGCCAACGCATCTTTATGCCTTTTATATGCTCTTCCATCTAAAGCATGTACTGCTGAAATCACATGATAGATTGAATAATATGCCCGATTATTGGCGCCTCGGAATTCATTCGCAGCCAAAAGCAATTTTGCTGATTTTAAATCACCTTTGGCAGTTTCAATTCGATACTTCACAAGGTCTTCTCTGGTTCCTTCATTATGCTGCACCATACAGGCACACCCCCTCCTTGCTTATATTAGCGTAAAACGGATATGCTGATACCCACATTCTGAACTGCTCACTGCTCTTTGCAATCGGTTTAATATCAAGCCCATGCTCCTCGTTAAAATCATATGTCAGGTCAGAGAGCTGATGGCGATAATCTTTAATTTCCAGATCACTTAAATCCACCAGAATCATAATGTCAATATCAGAATCAACCCGAAAATCTCCTCTGGCATAAGAACCGTATAAAACAACCGCATCCAGATGCTCTCCATAAATTTTCTTGATTCCTTCTACATATTGTTCCAATAATAAATGAATTGTGACAGGCATATATGTCCCCCCCTCACCGGTAAAAATGTCCTCTTTTATATATACTAACATATTTCCATCAATTATCCAGCTGAAAACACTTTAGGGTTTTTCGTCGTCATGCATTACCTTTTCGCAAATAATCAAATGTTACACGCTCTACCAAATAGATCGGTATGGTAATCATCCGACCGTCCTGTCCTCCGTAAGTACCGCCTTTAAGAAAATACACCGCTTCTACCTTCCCATCTTTCAGGATAACCTGCGCTGTTTTTCCCGGGGCATCTCCGGCTTTTACTTCTATGCCGTAGTCCTTATCGTTCTCCAGATTACTTACAAAGAAATCAATCTCTCCTGTTTTGTATGTCGCAAACATCGGTGCAATACCGGCAATTTCCATATTTCTGCAGCGCCGCAGCAGATCCAGATACACAAAATTTTCATTAATATATCCTGCCGCCGCAGCCCTCTTTATACCTCCTGCCTTCAAAAAATAATTTGAAACCCCAAGGTCCCGGAAGTAAAATCTGGCATTGGCTCTCGTGTCTGCAGCATCACACTCAACAGCTTTTCCACAATATCCAACGATATCCGATCGGTAAAGCCAGGCCACTGCATGATTAATACTGCGCTTTGTGGTCTTATTGCTCTCTGCCTGAAAAATAATTTTGGACAACTCTGATATGAGATCATCTGAACCCTTTTTTTCCCGTGCCGAAAGCTGCGCGATTGCCGGAAAGAGCTGTTCAAACAGATTCATATCTGGTATCCCCTCAAAATATCTCGTTGATTCCTCAACAAAGATACGGATAATCTGTTTCAAAATCTGGCGGCAGGACTCCTTACTTTGAGATTCCAGATACTCCGTCACTACCGCTGGATAGCCGCCAATTTCGCAGTACACATCATATAGCTGCTTCAGTTCGTCATACTGCTCATGATCACTTTTACCATACAAATCTACCGATTCATACAGTTCCCGTTCCCCCATTGCCCCCAGAAACTCCGCAAACGACAGTGTATCCATCACCATATCTTCTGTGTCACCTGCCGGCAGAAAATACTCCTTTTCAACCGTTTTACCCAAGTAACTCCCCGTTACTGCAAAATGGCACTGGAACTCTCGCGCAAACTCTCGGATGCGGGAATAAATCTTTGAGGATTCCTGAATTTCATCAATGATCACAATAACATCCCTGTCATCTCGAAATGCACTGTCAAAAAGCTGCAGAGCTTTATGAAGCGGCTTCTCAATCCGCGGTTCCCCCGGTTTCCACATGTCTGCCTGTTCAATACATGCCAAAAATGCTTCCCCAGATGATTGTGCCATATTAATATAAAGACAATGCTCGTAGTTTTCTCTCGCAAATTTTTCCAAAATAAAGGTTTTACCAGTCTGACGCGCGCCTTTCAATTCCAAAACTTTACCACTGTCATTTTTCTTCCATTTTATCAAGTCCTTGTATATATCTCTTGCAAGTTCCACCAATCTCGTCCTCCCCTCTCCCAATATTCCTCTTACACTATGCCCATTATATCATATCGCAATCACAAAAAGCAAAATCGTTTTAAAATTATGGCTGAAACAAAATCTCCTCCAGTAACTCTCTGTGCGGATTATGCTCATCTGCATCAAACACTTCAATCCCATGAATATCGGTCCCTCTGTCCTTAAATGCCGGAAAGAGAAATCCACATTCTGGCTCTCCCGGTTCATAATCACCATACACCGAGCAGATTGCACATACAAGGAATCGGAACACCTCCTCCGAATCCCAGAGACTTTCCCTGTCGCTGGCTTTAAGCGGCACATCATAACTCCCGTAAAAGAAGTAAACCGCATAATCCCCGGACGCGCGATAATGCTCTCCAACCACCTCATAGAACACATCCAGAAGCGCATCATTTTTCAGTTCGCATTCCCGCAGCGCCATCAGCATCTGCCACGCGCTTCCCGGACGCTCATCCTCCTTCTGAAACCGGTACTCCTTCAGTTTCACATTGGTCTCAGAAAACGGAATGGCTTTGGCTATATCAAGGTTTCGTTGTTGATCTGCTGCTGAAAGCTTACGGAAATTCTTGTTAAATGTCCCATCTACAAATCCATCCTTGTCCAGATACGCACCGGCAATCCGACCGAAGCAGTTTCGTTTCAGTGTCATGCGTCTGGTCAGCTCCAGCATGTCCTCTCGGTTGATTTGACTCATATTCTCTACCTCATGTTTTCAATAATAAAGCTCTAAGGCGTGATTCCTTAGAGCCATTCACACGTTATCTTATTCCCCGTTTTTTTCACTGTCCTGTTCCATTTGCTCCATACAGCTCTCTCCTGTATATTAACATAAAATAGAGGAAAATCACAGCAATATCCTATAAGGCAGATCAACTCTTTGGACAATAAATAGCTATTATCAAATAAATTATCCAAAATTGTCCCCGACACAGCGATTATCAGTTGACATAAAGCTGGTTTTGGACAATTATACTGGAAATCCATCTGTTATTATCCAAAATTTCAAGATTTTTGGATAATTTTCAGGATTTTCAGTTGGAATTATCCAAAGCATGCTTTATGTAAACCTGCGGTCCACATTTCGCAGATATGATTGGATATTTTTTTGAATATTCGCCTATAATTGTCCAAACGCTGCCGATGAAGTACAATTCGCCATGTGTGAATTTCTATCTCCTTCGAACTCTGCCACCACCGATTCTCCCCACCCTCTCAAGCATCAAAATCCACATGATACACCTTCTCCAGCGTATGGATATCCATATACGGCAGATCAAATTCCTCATCCATAATGTCCACCTTACACTCGTAGAACACGTCATCATCCTTCTTGATCATAAAGAGATAGCTTCCGTTCTCCTTCTGGTCCATCTCGTCGCATATTTCGTTATAGATCTCCTCGCCGTTCACCGGTCCCGTATAGCCTGCCTGGCGAATCTTCTCCTCGATCATTCTGTATAATTCTTCCATTCTGTCCTTCCTCCTCTGAGATCAAACCTGTAATTTCACACTTTTATCAGCCATTCCCGACTTTCCCGTCTTTAACGGCTGTTCAGATACTTCATCACGCCCATGTGGATCGTCCACGCCAGACGGTTCTGGTAGTCCTCCGTCTTCAGCGCCGCCGCTTCCTTCCAGTTGGACAGAAAGCCGCACTCCACGATCACGATGGGCTTCTTCACATGGAGCAGCAGATAGTAGTTCCCGTTGGGCTTTGCCAGCCGCCGGTTCCGTTCTCCAAGCACAAAGTCAAACCGCTTCTGCAGGATCTCTGCCAGTCGCTTTCCCTGCTCAGACCCTTTGTAGTAGAATACCTGTCCGCCGGAGATTCCTTCCTGATGGTAGCTGTTCTGATGAATGCTCACCACCAGATCCGGCTCTGCCTCATTGATCAGGGCACAGCGGTTTCTCATATCTGCCATCTTCTTGTGACTGTCGCTCTCCTGGTAAAGTCCCCGGTCATCCTCTCTGGTCATGACCACCTTCACATCCGACGACTCCAGATACGCCTTCAGCCTTTTTGCAATCTGAAGGTTAATGTCCTTCTCCAGACTGCCGTCCACACCGATCTTGCCCGGGTCATTGCCCCCGTGACCGCTGTCGATCACCACCACCGGCTTCTCTCTCCCGACTGTCACATTCTGCCCGGATACCATCATCCCGGCACGCCTGGATATCAGATACACAAAGACCAGCAGCAGCGCTGCCATCCACATTTCCGCCTTCCGACTATTCAACTGCCACCATCCAGCTTACACAGATTATAATTCAGTATATCGCTGATCCGGTCAAAAAAGAACCCTGCCTAGTGCATCATCACCGCATTGTAGTCGTCGTTGGCGTCGCTGACAATGTACTGCACGTAATCTGCCAGAATCGACGAATAGCCATCGCCCATCCACAGCTGATAGTCCGGATTCTTCAGAACCGCATCCTTGATCGTGTATGCCGTTCCCTGATAGTAATGATAGTTCAGATCCGAATACAGATTGGACATCCGCACCCGCTGATCCTCGCTCAAGGTACTGATTTTGCACAGTTCATCATAGGACTGATTGTAAAATACCCGCCGCAAAAACGGCTTCTTGAACCGGTCAAATTCCAGCAGGTCCTTCTCCTTACGTCCGTTCCGCCTTGCCCAGCCCTGCACATCCAGCACCCGGGTCTTGTAGGCAAAGCTGCCGCCGTGCCAGTAGGACAGGTCACCGAACTGGCAGGCAGGAGTCGCCAGCGAGCTGGTCACCATCTCAAAAATGCCGCGGTTTTCCTCCGACCGCTTGGCATGCTGCACATGGAGATGACCGCTTAAGAACAACGGTACGTCCCACTCCTCCAGCATATCCACCAGCTGCTCGCTGTGTTCGATGGTGCAGTCGTCAATGTAAATCTCGCTTTCATCCAGCAGATTGTGATGGGCCACCGGAATCACATCTGCCCCGTCGTCCCAGGCATTTTCCAGCTCCTTCTCGATCCAGTCGTAGGTATCCGTCAGAATCGCGCCGCCCACCAGTGCCTTCTGGCGGTACTGGCAGGTATCCAGCATCAGAAAGCGGGTATCCTCATCCAGCTCATACACATAGCTGAGGGACGTGTAATCCTCGCTGATGGCTTCGTCATAGCCAAAGTCCCGGTAAATCTCCCGGAACTCCGCCGGCGTGGTAAATTCAGCCGGAAGGCGCTCCTCTCCCTCGAACCGAGCCGCATGATGGTTGTTGATATCGTGATTGCCCGGAATCACCAGCACCGGAATGTCCTCATCCTCAATCTGATAAAGCTTCTGCGCCAGCTCCTCGTGGCTCTTCTTCTCGCCGTCCAGCGTCAGATCTCCGCTTATGATCACCACATCCGGTCTGCGCCGGATCACTTCCTCCACAAATGCGTCCGTGATCTGGTCGATGTAGGTCACCACCTTGCCGTCTCCGTGCTCCACCATGTACTGAAAGCTGCTTCCCCCATCCGTCAGAGAACCTGCAAGATAGTGAATGTCCGTCACATGAATGATGGAGACTTCCGGCTCCTCGGGCATCTCCTCGTCCGGATGCTCCGAATCGCCGCTCTCGTCTGTCCCGCTTTCCGACTCTTCATCCGGGAAGGACGGGATTGTCGTTGGCTCCTCCCCGGTGGACGCCGACGGCTCTGTCTGGGGCTCTGGCTGACTCTCTATGGTCTCCGTCTGGGAAGGCTCCGATGTCGGTTCCGTCGACTCTGTCTGAGAGGGTTCTTTGGAGTCTGTCGGTCTGGAGAAGCTGCACCCCGCCAGGGATACGATCACACCTGCTGCCGCCAGTCCCAAAAGCATCCGCCTTTGTCTCTTGCCATTCATCCTGTCACTTATCATTCTGTCTGTCTGCTGTCTCTTCATTGCCATGCACTTCCTTTAATCTGATTTCTTATGGATTTACAATATCCCAGATATTCTCCGGCTCAAATCCCAGCTTCCAGCAGGCAACTCCTGCCAGATCATACTCCCGGATCAGCTCCATCTTTCTGGCTATGGAATCTTCCTCTTCCATCCAGATCTGGCAGAAGCCGTCCGCCGTGGTGGCTTCTCCGTAATACTGTCCCAGCTCCTCCTGCCAGTACAGCTCCACGCCATTTTCCTCCACCCAGCTCTTTGCTTTGGCGATTCCCATAGCGGTGGAGGAGCCGTCTGCTTTCCACACTCTGGTATAGAATGGAATTCCGTTCACCAGCTTCTCCTTCGGCACCTCCTCCAGCGTATCCCGGATGCCATTTTTCACATAATCCAGAGATGCCACCGAGCCTGCCTCACCGCCTGCATAATGCTCATCATACCCCATAATAATCACATAGTCCACAACCTGTGCCTGCGCTGCCCGGTCATAGAAGGCGGAGTACGCAGAAGGCACATAGTTGTCCACCGACAGCACGATGCCATTCTTTCGGCAGTCCACGGAAAGCTCCCGGATGAACTGCACATAGTGAGGTCCTGCCGACGGCTTGATGCTCTCAATATCCAGATTGATTCCGTCTATGTCATACTTCTTGACCTCTTCCATCAGACTGGCAATCAGCTTCTTGCGCGCATTCATGTCAGCAAACAGCACCTCCGACTGCACCCCGGTCCCCTGATTGAAGTTGTCCACCACTGCCCACACCTGCAGTCCCATGGCATGAGCCTGATCCACATAATCCTGGCTGGCAAGGGATGCGTAGCCGCCTTCATTGTCTGTCAGCATGAACCAGGTCGGAGCGATCACATTGACCCCCTTCGTGTTGGCCATCAGCTCCTTCATGGCTTTATTTGCCTGCTGGGAGGTAACCTGATGCCACACCAGACTGACCGGCTCACCCAGAGCGATGCTGGTGTACTCCGGCTCCGCAAAGGTGCTGATCAGCGTCTTCTCCTGACTCTCCCCCAGCCGCTTATTCTCCACATAACCGATGTAGCCGTCACCGGTGCGCACCTCAGACCAATTCTCCATGGTCTCCAGCACCACCACCTCATCGCCTGCCGCTGCCTCCGTCAGAATGCTGCTCTTCACACCGCCCCGAACCCGGACCTTCGTATCCTTTTTGATCTTCGCCACCTGCTCCGGCTCCCACCGGTCATCCACAAATACCCGATTCACCGCCCCGTCGGCAAATGTCTCGATCCGCACATCCGTGTAGGTCTGAATCAGCCCGGTCAGCAGCCAGATCTCTCCCTCCTGCTCCACAACCAGCGGCTGCCCGCCGCTTCCCAGGGTATCCTCACCGGCATAGACGATGGACTCCGGCAGCGTGTAGATCAGCTGGCGGCTCCCCGCATCCCAGTAAAACTTCTCATTGATATGCTCCTGGACCCAGGTAAGCGGCAGATAGATCTCACCGCCGATCAGACGCCCCTTCGCCTCAATATGCTCCTGCTCCTGATTCCAGATAATCGCCGCTTCATCGCCGGACGCCCCGAACCACTCACTCTGGTCCGCCATCTTGCCGGACGGAGCGTATTTTATATAAAAGCAGATTGCCGCTCCCGTCCCCCCCAACAAGGTAAATATAGCAGCAAAGGTCAGCAGCGCCGCCGTAAATCTCTTCATCCCATCTCCTCCTGTGTATGGTCATCCCTTAACCGCACAGTCTTCCTGGCAGTCACATCACGTTATTCTGATTATAACACAGAAGGGACGTCTCTCGCCTTAAATTTTCATAATATTTTGTGAACTTTTCATTTCTGTTCCCACCCGGCTTTTTCTCCCTGGCTGAATCGGGATTCTCTCAAAAGCCCCGCCCCGTATCTGCACCTCACCGGCTGCGCGCCGCCGGCTGTGCCTCCTTATTCCTCCATTCTGCTTCCTTACCGGTTATACACCCGGTCGAAGCGGATTTCCTTCAGACGCTTCCCCAGAAGCTTCGGACTTCCGTACTCCGCCGGACTTTCCCGCACCTGCCGCCCGGCATGCTCTTTCTCCTGCTGCCCGGCATTCCATCTCTCCTGCTGCCCGGCATCCACCTGCTCACATGCCGTCTGCCGCTCGACGCAACATGTCTGCCCGCTTCCCCCCGTCATACTCCCCTCTCCATGCTCGTCCTCTAAAATGTAATCCCCCATGTAGAAGCTTCCGTCCTCCCGCACCTCAAAGATCACATTCCATCTGGAGTCCTCCACCTCTTTCCCGTCCAGCAGTATGCGCACACCCCGTTCCCGATATCTTCTCAGACCCTCCAGATAGATTTCTCTGGTTCTCGCGTCCATTTTCATTTTTACCATCATGTCCTCCCAATCACCGCAGATCCGGCGGCAGACAGTCCAAGGAGGTTAAGCCGTGACACAAAATCCCCGTTATTTGCTGCCGCCGTCCGCTCATTATCCGGTTTTCGCGCCTGCACCATTCCCGCACAGCCGCTTAACCCAACAGTTTTTCAAAAAATCTCATGTCGGCGCCGGTGACAGCGAAGGCATCTTCTGAAGCCGGAATCCGCAGACAGGTCACGGAAAACATCTTCTCCACTAATCTTCTGGTCTCCTCACTGCCAAATGCAGCGGCGTAGCTCCAGCTCTCGTCCCGTTTTCCATGCCCCTTCACTTCTTCCAGAAATGCCTCCGCCTGCCACTCGCTCAGTGCGCCGACGATCACCTTCCTGTCGCACCGGGCGCATTCCAGGATGCTCTCCCCGGTGATTTCCCCGTAGTCCACGATGATGTGACGATAATCCGTTCCATTCAGGCAGAAAGCCAGCTCCCCGGCTCCTGCATCCCCATAATAATCCACACCCAGGATCCGGACGCGCCGCCTTAAGGCAGCGTCATCCGGCGCATGTTCTCTTCGCGCCGCCCGATCCTTCGGTGCACGCTCATTTCCGCAAAACTTCCCCATACGCGCAACATCTCCATGGCAGTTCCATTCCAGCACCGCCGTCTGCTCCCCTCTGACTCCCGTCAGATAGTTCGCCATCCAGACAGCCAGATGGGTCACTCCCGTATGTCTGCCGGCTCCTGTGATTCCTATGGTCCGCCAGGTTTTCCCCGGAAGATCCGGCTGGCCAGGACCCCTGCTCTTCCAAACAGATTTCGTAGTACCCCTCCTGTCTTTTCTCCGGTCAGCGACAGAAGGATCCCGTCACAGACCTGCTCCGCCTCTCTCGTAAGGCTCAGTGGATTGGAACAATATGGCATCAGGAAACAGTCCGTTCCCCTTGCCGGACCAGGCAGTCTGTCACACAGCTGCCTGCAAAATAGATTGTAGATTACCGCCTGTCCCGGGTGAATCCCGGGATCTGAAACAGCGTCCCTGGTGGTCTCCCATTCCCAGGGCTTGCCTCCACAGACCAGCAGATGTCCGTCTGCCGCCTCCGAAAGCCATGTCTGCCGGTCGCAGCCATAGTCCTGCACCACAATCCGGTACGGATGTGGCTCCAGTCTGACTGCATCCCCATAGTGAGGAAGCATGGGGATTCCCTTCACCCTGCAGATTCCGCAGCGGTCCGTCCCGGCTTTCACACAGGACGCAAGCTGCCGCACTGCGCCGGTTCGGTTCTTCTCCTCATACATGGCAGACAGACCGCGTTTTCGCAAATACGCAGTCAGTTCCATCGCAATGTGGGTGGTCCCCACGCCGGATCCGCTCCCCGCCACCGCGATTGTCAGAGATGATATCTGGCTGCTTCCCCAAACACTCCGCCTCCCCCGCTCCGTCTGTCCCCCGGCCTGTACAAGTGCCTGCTCCAACGCTTCCACTGTCTGATAACGCTTTGACTTCTCCTGCTGCAGACAGGTGCGGATGACCCGCGCCATGCTCCGGTCCACAAGGCCTTTCGGAAAGCCGGTTACCGGTCTGTTTCCGGGCTGTGCTGCGGCGGCATCCACGGGACCTTCCGGATAAGCTCCAGTCAGCATGTAATAGAGGACAGCACCAATGGCATAGATATCCGTCCGTTCATCCAGAACGTCCCCCGTGTACTGCTCCGGTGCGGCACAGCCCACCGTTCCATAGCGTTTCGTCAGTTTCTCCGCCTCATCAAGATGGACAGAATGGTCAAAATCAATCAGCTTCACCACGTCGTGGCACACCAACAGATTTTTCGGTTGTAAATCCAGATACAAAATAGGGTTTGGTCTCGCCGAATGCAAGATGTTCACCAGATGGCAAATCTGAATCCCATATCGGACCGTCATTGCCTTCGAAAAATGCCCCATGTCTGAAACAAGGGCGTACAGCGAATCTCCTTCCAGAAATTCCAGAATCATGTAGCTGTAATCAGCCGTATCCTCCAGATCATACACAATCGGTATGCCCGGATGCCGGATACTCTTCAAAATGAGCGCTTCCTTTCGGAACTGCCCGTAATCCGCACAGGACTTCGGCACCTGCTTGATGGCCCGGTACTCCTCCAGATCCACGTGCTTCGCCAGATAGACCGTACCGCTTCGTCCGCGACCCAGCTCCCGGCACAACTGATATTTTCCAAACAGAGTGGTCGTGTCGATCATTCCACCTCCTTTGGAGCCAATATCATCTCCGTAAAGTCATTCTAGTATAATATTCCGGAATTTACAAGCACAAAAATAAATTTTTCCTTAAAATTTCTACATAGTAATTGCCTTTTCCCTATAGAATATACTATAATTATATTAGGAAACCAGCATCAAAACACAAAACAAGCAAGAAAGCATAAGGAAAGGAGTGATCTTATGAAGATTGAACGGATTAATGAGAACCAGATTCGCTGTACGCTGACCAGCTTTGACTTGAGTGTACGCAACTTGAACCTCGGCGAACTGGCATATGGAAGTGAGAAAGCCCGCAGCCTGTTCCGTGAGATGATTCAGAAGGCCTCCAACGAAGTCGGATTTGAAGCAGAAGACATTCCGCTGATGGTCGAAGCCATCCCGCTTTCCAATGAGAGCGTGATGCTCGTCATCACCAAGATAGAGGACCCGGAAGAACTGGACACCCGTTTTTCCAAATTTTCCCAGATGTCCGAGGAGGAACAGGACGGACTCTTTGGCGGTCTCCCCAGCGAGCTGTTAGAGGGCGCTGACGGACTGCTTGACTTTCTGAAGCGGGATATGCTGGGGCTGACCGCAGACAGCGCTCCTGCGACTCCGACCGTGGAGGACGTGGCAGCACAGACAGACAACCAGCAGCCGGCAGTCCAGACCAGGATCTACCGCTTCGGCAGCCTGGATCAGGTCACAGACGCCGCGAAGGTGACTGCACCGATCTGTCCGGCACCGGGCACCCTGTACAAGAAGCCGGGCACCTCCCAGTATTATCTGCTGCTCCACAGCACAGACACCGACCCGCTGGCTTTCAGCCGTCTCTGCAACATGCTTGCCGAGTACGGTGACAAGGTGAAGCAGGAGGCAGCCAGTGAAGCCTACTACCGGGAACACTACGAAGTGATCGTCCGGGAACAGGCACTGCAGAAGTTATCGTTGGTATAAGGCCAGTGCAGACAGGAACACACAACGCACAGCATAAAAGGGCTGTCGGAACACTGGTGATCGAGCATCTGATCTCGTATCGCCGCTGCTTCCGACAGCCCTCTTTCTTCCTGAGTCAAAGACGATTATTTGTCCTTTAATGCCAGCACCTCGTTGATACCTGCTACCAGTGTATCGCAGTCGATGCCGTGAACCATACATGCCTCTTCCAGAGACTCGCCCTGTGCGGACGGACATCCCAGGCAGTGCATACCTGCACGCATTAACATCGGAGCGATCAGGTCATCCATCTGAACCAGTGCGCCGATCAGCATATCCTTATTGATCTGCATGATAAATTCCTCCTTCATGTACATACTATTGATTACTATAATACATTTCCCACCGATTGACAAGAGCCAAATTCGCCTGCACACGCGGGTAAATTTTCCAGCATTTACGGCTTGTGTATTTTTTAACAAACACAGCAAAATTTCATAAAAATGTTCTTGACTTGTTTATTGTATACACTATATAATGTGGTTGCAACAATAAAAAATATTCATTCTATAAGTACAACTTATTAATCAATTATACTATTTCAGGAGGTAGCACTTTATGAAAAACGAATGGAGAACCTTCAATTCCGGCGTTTGGGAGCGCGAGATCAATGTACGCGATTTCATCCAGAAAAACTACACCCCTTACGACGGCGATGACACATTCCTGGCAGGCCCGACCCAGAACACCAGAGATCTCTGGGATCAGGTCCTTGATTTAAGCCGCCAGGAGCGGGAAGCAGGCGGCGTGCTGGATATGGACACCAAGATCATTTCCACCATCACTTCCCATAAAGCAGGTTACCTGAACAAAGATAAGGAGACCATCGTCGGCTTCCAGACCGACAAGCCCTTTAAGCGTTCCCTGCAGCCTTACGGCGGTATCCGTATGGCGGAGAAGGCATGTGCTGACAACGGCTACCAGGTAGACCCGGAGATCAGCGAGTTCTTCACCAAGCACAGAAAGACCCACAACGCAGGCGTATTTGACGTATACACCCCGGAGATGCGTGCATGCCGTTCCAGCCACATCATCACCGGTCTTCCGGATGCTTATGGCCGCGGCCGTATCATCGGTGACTACCGCCGTATCGCACTGTACGGTGTGGACCGTCTGATTGAGGACAAGGAAGAGCAGAAGGCAACCACCCGAAGCACCATGTACTCCCACATCATCCGCGACCGCGAGGAGCTGTCCGAGCAGATTCGCGCTCTGAAGGAGTTAAAGGAGCTGGGCAATATCTACGGCTGTGACATTTCCAAGCCGGCAACGGACGTGAAGGAAGCCATCCAGTGGACCTACTTCGGCTACCTGGC
Source organism: Eubacteriales bacterium (assembly GCA_030536555.1). Taxonomy (GTDB): domain Bacteria; phylum Bacillota; class Clostridia; order Lachnospirales; family Lachnospiraceae; genus Brotaphodocola. The sequence continues at coordinate 27,803 of JAUNPU010000013.1, forward strand.
TGCTGTCAAGGAGCAGAACGGTGCGGCTATGTCCCTGGGACGTACCTCCACCTTCATCGACATTTATGCACATCGTGACTTAGAGGAGGGCAGATACACCGAGGAACAGATTCAGGAGTTCGTGGACCACTTCATCATGAAGCTGCGTCTGGTGAAGTTCGCCCGCACCCCGGAGTACAATGCGCTGTTCTCCGGCGACCCGACCTGGGTAACCGAGTCCATCGGCGGCGTCGGCATCGACGGACGTCACATGGTAACGAAGATGTCCTACCGTTACCTGCACACCCTGCAGAACTTAGGCACCGCTCCGGAGCCAAACCTGACTGTGCTGTGGTCCACCAGACTGCCGGAGAACTTCAAGCGGTTCTGTGCAAAGACCTCCATCGAGTCCTCCTCCGTTCAGTACGAGAACGACGACCTGATGCGCGTGACCCACGGTGACGACTACGCCATCGCATGCTGCGTATCCTCCATGAGAATCGGTAAGGAGATGCAGTTCTTCGGTGCACGTGCAAACCTGGCAAAATGTCTGCTGTACGCAATCAACGGCGGCGTGGACGAGGTCAGCAAGAAGCAGGTAGGACCGAAGTACCGTCCGATCACCTCCGAGTATCTGGATTACGACGAGGTTATGGACCGCTACCACGACATGATGCAGTGGCTGGCTGGCGTTTATGTAAACAGCCTGAACATCATCCACTACATGCATGACAAGTACTGCTACGAGAAGCTGCAGATGGCGCTGCATGACCACAAGGTGACCCGCTGGTTCGCTACCGGTATCGCAGGTCTGTCCGTAGTGGCTGACTCCCTGTCCGCAATCAAGTACGCAAAGGTAAAAGTCATCCGTGATGAAAATGGCATCGCAACCGACTACGAAGTAGAGGGCGATTTCCCGAAATACGGCAACGACGACGACCGTGTAGACCAGATTGCCGTTGACATCGTTCACACCTTTATGAACTATGTAAAGCGCAACCACTGCTACCGCGACGGTATTCCAACAACCTCCATCTTGACCATCACCTCCAATGTAGTGTATGGTAAGGCTACCGGTTCTACTCCGGATGGAAGAAAAGGCGGACAGGCATTTGCTCCGGGCGCGAACCCGATGCACCGCCGCGATACCCACGGCGCAGTCGCTTCCCTGGCTTCTGTTGCAAAGCTTCCGTTCAAGGATGCACAGGACGGTATTTCCAATACCTTCTCCATCATCCCGGGGGCATTGGGCAAGGAAGACCAGCTGTTCATGGGCGACATCGATGTAGAGCTGGAATGTGGTGTAGATAAGGCATGCTCCATCCCGAACCTGATGGAAGGCATGGACAGAGACTAATAGACAGATTACAGGGCGCATGGCAGCCATGCGCCGAACTGAACAGGAGGATATCATTATGGCACATGCAAGTGAAGCACAGATCGACAACCTGGTTTCTTTACTGGATGGATACGCTCAGAAGGGCGGACATCATCTGAATGTAAATGTATTTACGAAAGAGACTCTGCTGGATGCACAGGCGCATCCGGAGAAGTATCCGCAGCTGACTGTCCGGGTGTCCGGATATGCGGTAAACTTTATCAAGCTGACGAAGGAGCAGCAGGATGAGGTTATTTCCAGAACGTTCCATGACTCCATTTAAATTTTAGATCGATACAACTGTAAGTTGTTGGCGGAAGGTGATTTTATGATTGGGCGAGTACATTCAATAGAAAGCTTTGGGACAGTGGACGGACCGGGAGTCCGGCTGGTGGTGTTTTTGCAGGGCTGTCCTATGAGATGTCAGTATTGCCATAATCCGGATACCTGGGAATTTGGGAAGGGGACGGAGATGTCTGTGGGACAGATTATGGGACTGTATGAGAAGAACAGAGCTTTCTACAATAAGGGCGGCATCACGGTTACCGGCGGGGAGCCGCTGATGCAGATCGGGTTCGTGACGGAGCTGTTCGCTGCAGCGGCGCGCCGGGGCATCCATACCTGCCTGGATACTTCCGGAATCACCTTTCGACAGGAGCGGGCGGAAGTTGTCGATGCATTTGACAGGCTGATGGCTGTGACCGATCTGGTGATGCTGGACATCAAGCATATTGACCCGGAGGGGCACAAAATGCTTACGGGGCAGGAGCTGGAACCGGTGATGAACTTTGCGCGGTATCTGGATGAGCGGGCGATTCCCGTGTGGATCCGGCATGTGGTTGTGCCGGGGATCACCTATGAGCAGGGAGAGCTGTACCGGCTGGGGCAGTTTATCGGAACCCTGCACAATGTAAAGGCGCTGGACGTGCTCCCCTATCACGATATGGGCAAGATCAAGTACCGGAACCTGGAACTTAACTATCCCCTGGAGGATGTGAAGCCTCTGTCCAAAGAAGAGGCGCTGTCAGCCCGGCAGGTTATTTTAAGCGGCATCCGTGATGTGCGACATGCTCACTGAACGACCTGACATATCTGCCAACTGTATTATTTTTTATCCAATTGAGCAGCATTTTCCACTTGAATATTTAGACTATTTAGTATAGAATAGAGACAACGTAAAGTTAAGAATATAAAGGAGGATTTTATCATGGCATATGTAATTTCTGATTCTTGCGTTAGCTGCGGTACCTGTGAGGGCGAGTGCCCGGTAGGCGCTATTTCTCAGGGTGATGGTCAGTATGTAATCGATGCAGACAGCTGCATCAGCTGCGGTACCTGTGCAGGCGTTTGCCCGACCGGCGCTATCAGCGAGGAATAATTTAAGACATGAAGATAAGACCGGCAGAGATCCCTCGATCCTGTCGGTCTTATTTTTATGTCTTTATAATTCTTTTCTGCCTGTGGTATCAGGAATCAGCATCTCGCTCCGGTACTTGGCGACGGTCCGTCTGGACACTTCAATCCCCATCTCCCTCAGACTGTCAGAAAGTTTCTGATCGCTCAGGGGCTTTTTCTTATTCTCACTGTCAATCAGCTCCCGGATCTTCTGCTTGACCAGCTCCGGCGTCATACCGCCCTCTCCGCCGTCAGAAGCTGCCTTCCTGACGAAGAAATAGTTCATGGGATACACGCCCCAGGCGCACTGCAGGAACTTGTTCTTCACAGCGCGGCTCACTGTAGACTCGTGGATATCCAGCTTCGCCGCAATATCCCGAAGCCCCATGGGCACCCGCCTGCCGTCCGGCTGCTCGAAGAATTCCTGCTGGCAGGCGACGATCTCCTTGGCTACGGAAAGCAGGGTATTGGTCCGGTCCTGGATACACTGCTGCAGCCACTGGAACTGCCGGTACTTGTTCCGAAGGTAATCCTGCACCTCGCCGGTCTCATCCTCGTGCATCATACTGAGATAATGCTGGCTGACCTTCACCTGCGGCAGATTGGCATCGTTGACCAGCACCTCAAAGTGATCCTCAAACTTGACCACGGTCACATCCGGCTTGATATAGCGCATCTTCTCCCGGGAGCTGAAGGAATTGCCCGGAATCGGATTCAGCTTCTGAATGGTCTGATAATACCCCAGCACGTCCTCCGTCGAGATCTCCAGCTGTGCGGCAATCTGAGCAAAATGGCGTCTGCCCAAAGCACCCATATGCTTCCCGGTCAGCTCCATCAGCATATCAAAGTCGTATTGGGAGAAGCTTCCGCCGTCCATCATGCGCTGCAGCTGAATCTGCAGACATTCCTCCAGACTTCTGGCTCCCACTCCCGCCGGCTCCACCGACTGCAGCAGCCTGATATACTGCTCCATGGTCTCTCCGTCGATTCGCAGCTTCCCTGCCAGCTCCTTCACATCGTCGGTCAGGTATCCTCTGGAATCCAGACTGTACACCAGGAATTCCATGCAGTCATAATCGTTCTTATCCTTCAGCTGCATCATAAGCTGGCTCATCAGGTAATCCTGCAGATCATTCTCCTCTTCTGCAAAATTCCACGGATCCCGCTGTTCCGCCTCCTCATATTCCTCCGAATAGTAGACCCGGTTCTGCTCGTCCGTGCGGTTCAGCCACTCCAGCTTCCGCCGGAATTCATCCTGCTCCGGCTGCCCGCCGTCCCCGTACAGCGCACCGGAAATCCCCTTCTCCATCTCCTCCAAGTCGATCAGGGGATTCTCCAGCGCCTCCCGCTGAATATGCATCTCCAGCTCCTGCACGTCCATCTGCAGAATCTCCGCTGACTGAATCATCTTCTGAGACAGAATCTGCTTCTGCTCCTGTATCTGACTGTATTCCATTCCTGCCATACCTGTAACCTCGCTTTGAAAAAACCATGTTATACTGTCAACAGTATAACATGGTTATCAAAGCTTGAAAACAGCTTTTGGCAATTTCCTGTACTCAAATCTATTCGTTCATCATAATCCGGACGATCTCCTTGTCCGTCTGGCGCATACCGTCTCTTCCCAGACGACCGATATTCCGGATGGTCGCCTCCACACCGTTGTTCACGATGCCGTCACCTGCCTTAAACTCCTGACCATTTTTGTACATATGATAGCCCAGGATACCTGCCTGCACACTGGATGCGATCTTGGCAGCGCAGGAAGGCTTCGCGCCGTCGCAGATGATTCCGGACACGATGGCAAGAGAATTGACCAGCGTGTGAGCCATTTCCTCGTAACCGCCGCCGTACAGGTAAGCGATGCCGCAGCCAGCCGCACAGCCGGCGCTGACAGCTCCGCAGTAGGCGGACAGACGCCCGATGCCGGTCTTCTCATGCACTGCGATCAGGTTGGAGATCACCAGCGCCCGGTACAGCTTCTCTTTCGGCACATTCAGCTCCTTCGCATACTCAATCAGCGGTACGGATACGGTGATTCCCTGGTTGCCGCTTCCGGAGTTGATGATGACCGGAAGCTCACAGCCGCTCATGCGGGCATCCGAACCTGCCGCCGCCTTGGCAACTGCACGGTTCTTCACATCGTTGCCGTAGGTCTTCAACATGGTGGAACCGATGTTGGCACCGTAATCTCCCAGCAGACCTTCCTCGGAAATCAGGGTATTGTACTGAATCTGAACATCCAGAATCGGCTTCACATCTGCCAGATCACAGGTCTCGGCAAACTCCAGAATATCCTTTAAGTTCAGCAGCGTCTTGTCTGCCAGCCCCACTTCCCTGTTCTCCTCTGTCTTATCGGAATCCGCACTGTGGCGGTCCGCACCCTCAGCCTGCATTTCCGCATCCAGATCATACAGCACCTTGCCGTTCTTCTCCACATAAGTGATGTTGGTGTGATACTGGCTGATCCGCACTTTTGCACGTTCCTCTCCGTGCATCAGCGTGATGATGATATCAAAAATAATGCCGTTGTCAATGGCCGCCATGCTGACCGGAACTTCGTTCAGGAAGCGGCGCATCTCCTCCTTCTGCTCCTGAGTCACCTCGGAAATAACCTCAAGCTGCTTATCCGCCCGACCGCCCACAATACCGGCCACGGCTGCCGCCTCGATGCCCTTCATGCCGCCTGTATTCGGTACGATCACGCTCTTTACATTTTTGATGATGTTGTCGCTGACCTGAATCTCCACCCGGTCAACCTCTGCCCCAAGCACCTCTCTTGCCTTTGCCGCCGCATAGGCAATGGCAATCGGCTCCGTACATCCCATCGCCGGTACCAGCTCCTCTTTCAGAATCTGCACGTAGGTTGTATATCTTTTATCGGTACGCTCCATGATATTCTCTCCTCTTCTCTTTCGCCATTCTTTCCACATATCGCCTCATTTTTCGATGGCTTATCCACTAATTGGTCCGCTTTTCCTCCAGCATCTCCACAATCGTCTTCTCTGTTCCCACCATGCCCGGGGATGCGATCCGTCCCATATTCCGCATGGTCTCCTCCGGTGTCGCCCCGTTGATGCCGTGGACATTGTAAATATACACGCCGTTCATCGCCATCTCCACCGACTGGTACGCCGCATCCACAGCGACCACGCCCTTCATGGTGCAGCCCTGGTTGCCGCCGTCGCAGATCATGCCGGTAATGCTGCTTGCCATGTTGTTGATGGTCCGCTCCATCATTTCCACACTGCCGCCCCGCAGGTATACCAGACCGCACGCCATACCGGTGCCTGCGGCAATGGCACAGCCGCAGAATGCAGACAGCTTGCCGGAATATTCCTTGATGTAGGTGCACACCAGATAACTCAGAGCCGTGGCGCGAAGCAGCGCTTCTTTGGTGTAGCCATTTACCTTGTATGCAGCATACAAAGGCATGGTGGCAATAATGCCGTGGGCGCCGGATCCGGTGATGCTCATAGCCGGGCGAGACAGTCCGATGACCCGGGCTTCAATGGCTGCATTGCACAGCAGAGACGCCGTCTTCTGCTCGTCCTCCGATATGACCCTGCCTCCATTTTTCGCCAGCAGGTAGGGGGCGTAGGTGGTCCGCGGATTGCCGATGCCCTCCTCGAACAGCTCCTTATTCAGCCTGTAGGCGTCTTCGATAAATACAATCTCCTCTGCCGGAACCACGCGGACATAGTCCACCAGCTGCTCCAGCGTATATGTATGAATCAGATGCAGCTCCTCCTGCTGTACATCCTCTCTGTGTTCCTTCTCAAATACGACTCTGCCGTTCTCTGTAATCTCGATGATATTTGTGTGGGCATCCCGGATGGTAACCGAGCTTTCGCAGCCGTCGCCGGTCACCTTCGCCTCAATGAAAATCCGGCTGGTGATCTCGCTCATATCCACGGTAATCCGTCCCTGCTCCACCATCTCGCAGGCCTTCGCCTCTTCTTCCTTCGTAATGCCATCCAGACATTCCAGTCCTTTTTCCGGGTCCGCAGCCACCGCGCCCAGAGCCGCCGCATAATAGTTTCCCACCTGCCGACTTCCCGGAATTCCGCAGGTAAATGCATTCTTGAACATTCCGCTGTTCAGACGCAGCTGTACCTGCTGTACCTCTCCATGTAAATGATTGCGTGCTGTGGATACGGCAAATGCAATCGCTCCCGGCTCCGTAACGCCCAGCGCCGGCTTCATATCTTCCTTCAGTAACTGTGTAAGCACATGCATGGTATTCTCCCTCTCCTGACCCTTTTTCCAGGAAAGGCGGAGCCGGAAATACGCCCGGACTCCACCTCTCACCGTAATCATTCACATCATTATTTGTTCAGAACTGCTGCCAGATCCATGGTGGTCTCGCCGTCCTCGCAGATGAAGCACGGAACGCCCAGACGATCGGTGCCGCGGATCTCTGCGTACAGCTCGTGGTTGTCCCGCAGATCCAGGTATGCCTTCAGCTCGTCGTGGCTGCCAAGAATGTTCTTGAACTCGTACTCCACCCCTGCGGTGGTTAATTTGCTTAATGCCTCTAAGGTATCCGGACAAAGATGGCTTCCAATAACGGTAACTTTCATGATTTTAATCTCCTTTTTCAATTAATCGTTTCCTTGATTTTCTGTTCTTATTTTACTGCGATTGCCTCGATTTCGCAAAGCACATTTTTGGGCAGAGTCTTCACTGCCACACAGCTGCGTGCCGGTTTGGACACAAAATACGTTGCATAGACCTGGTTGAATGCCGCAAAGTCTGCCATATCCGCCAGGAAGCAGGTGGTCTTGAACACCTTGTCCATGCCGGTTCCGGCTGCTTCCAGAATCGCAGCCACATTTTTGCAGCTCTGCTCTGCCTGAGCCGCGATGCCTTCCGGAACGCTTCCGTCAGCCGGATTTACCGGAATCTGGCCGGACGTGTACACCACGCCATTGACCTCATAACCCTGAGAATAGGGGCCGATTGCGCCCGGGGCTTTCTCTGTGTTTAATACGTTCATGTTCTGTTCTTGCGCAGCCCCATTCCCTGGGCAGCTGCGCGCTCCTTTCTTATGTGTTACTGCTCTTTGCAGCTCCAGACTGTCTTTTATGTTATTGCTTTTCACAGGTCCAGACTGCTTTCTGTGTTACTGCTCCTCGCAGGTGCAGACTGTCTTTTTGTAATCCTTCAGCAGCCAGTCCTTGCCTTCTACCATACGTGCAATGATCATGGATGCGATGGTGTCACCGGATGCATTTAAGCAGGTTGCCGCCGGGTCTACCAGGAAGCCGATGGTCGCGATCAGCGGGAATGCTTCTCCCGGGAATCCGAACAGGCTGACGATCAGCATCTCGCCCACCAGACCGCCGCCCGGTGCGCCGGACAGCACGAATGCGCTCATAACAGCTACCGCAATCGCCATCAGGTAGGTATCCACCCCGGTAAAGGGCATCTGGAAAATACCGAACAAAAATGCAATCTTGGTAATGGAGGACAGCACGGAACCGTCCATATGCATGGTTGCGCCCATAGGCAGTACAATGTTGCTGATGTCATCGGGAACACCGATCTTCTGGCATGCTTCCATGTTCACCGGAAGGGTTGCCACGGAGCTCTGCGTTGCAAATGCAGTCACAGCCGGATTGAAAATATTCTGCACCATCTTCTTCACACCCAGCTTGCCGCCTGCGAAATATGCGTAAGCCGGGAAGAAAATCAGCACGTACACCAGACACATCGGGTAGTAGATCAGCATGGTACGACCGTAATCACCGATCAGCTGCGGTCCGAACTCACCGACCAGATTCGCAAAGTATGCGCCCAGACCGATTGGAGCCAGCTTCATGATCATATCCACCATTTTCATGATAATGGTATTTAAGTTGCACAGCAGATGTCCCACCGGGCTCTCCTCACCGCCGCACATGGACACTGCGATTCCGGACATGATTGCAAATACGATGATCGGCAGCATGTTCTGTCTGCTGAGCAGTCCGGTAAAGTCTGTTACGGTCAGGGTGCTGACGATCATTTCGCTGACGCTTGCGGTCTCACCCATCTCAGCCGCGGTCATCTCAATTGTCGTGTTTGCTGCCGGCGGCCAGACATTGACAACCACCAGCACCAGTGCAGCCGCGAACAAACCGGTCACCACAAAGGTCAGAACCAGACTTCCCAGAATCTTGCCCAGACGCTTCATGTTCAGCATGCTTCCCACCGCGTTGGTGATGGAAATAAATACCATCGGAACCACGATGGTGAACATCAGATTAATAAATATGTCGCCCAACGGTGCCAGCACCGTCGCCTTCTCTCCAAATACCACACCGATGATGGCACCGGTGATGATTCCTGCCAGTAAGATCAGCGGGAACTTGTAGCTGTCCCAGATTTTCTTTTTGTCCATTTTCCATTTTCCTCCAATACTTGTAATATCTGTGTTTCCTACGCTTCCTGCATTGCCTGCAGTGCCGGTGCTTTCGGCATTTCCTGCGGTGCCAGTGCTTCCGGAAGCCTTTGCTTACAGTGCCTCAACTGCGTCCTTCAGCTGCTTTAATGCACGCTCCAGCGTCGCCCGCGGGCAGGCTGCATTCAGACGCATGAATCCGGACAGGCTGCGTCCGAAGGTATAGCCCTCGTTCAGACCAATCTTTGCCTTCGTAATCATGAAGTCGCGAAGCTCCTCATTGTTCATTCCCAGTTCCCGGCAGTCCAGCCATACCAGATAAGTCGCATCCGGCACGTTCGGCTTGATCTGCGGAATATTTGCCTCACAATACTCCTTGATGAAGTCAAAGTTCCCGGAAATGTACTCCAGAAGCTGCTCCAGCCACTCCTCGCCCTCGCGGTATGCTGCCTCCATAGCCACGGAGCTGAATGCGTTGTTGCGGTGAATATCCATGTTGCCCCAGAACTTATCAAACGCCTGCTTCATCTCCAGGTTCGGGAAGATGGTGGTGGACGCCTGCAGACCAGCCAGATTGAAGGTCTTGGTCACAGATACGCAGGTGATGATCTTCTCCGCAATCTCTTTGGAGAGCGTTGCCGTCGGCGTATGCTTCTTACCATGGAAAATCAGGTCAGAATGAATCTCATCCGAGATCAGCAGTACATCATTTGCAATACAGATTTCCGCCATTTTCCGAAGCTCTTCCGGCTTCCAGACAATTCCCAGCGGGTTGTGCGGGTTGCACAGCAGGAAGATCTTGCAGTCCTTCACCTTGCTCTCGAAATCTGCGAAATCGATTGTCCAGGTGCCGTCCTTCTCCACCAGCTGATTCTCCACAACCTGACGGTCCCATGCTTCCGTGATGTCATAGAACTCAGAATATACCGGAGTCTGGATCATAACCTTGTCACCCTCGTCGGTGAAAATCTTGATCAGTGCGGACATTGCCGGTACAACCCCCAGGCTCCAGCTCATCAGCGCCGCATCCGTCTCCCAGTTGTTGCGCTTCAGCTCCCACTCCTTCACCGCTTCAAAGTAGCTGTCCGGTCTGGAAGTGTAACCCCAGATACCCTCCTCTGCCTTTTTCACACAGGCATCGATAATCGGCTGTGCTGTCCGGAAGTCCATATCCGCAACCCAGAGCGGAATCACATCTGCCGTTCCGAATTTCTTCACCCTCTCGTCATACTTGGATGACCGGTTGCCGCTGCGGTCAATGACTTCGTCAAAATTGTACTTCATTTGATGTACCATCCTTTCTTTGCTGGCTTGCTGTTTTTGTTGCCTTTGTTGGCTCGTCGCCTTCGCTGCCTTCGTTGGCTCGTCGCCCTGTTGCCTTTGTTGGTTCGTCGCCTTTGTTACTGTATCTATCGCTTATGTCTTTATATACAGCAAGTGCCATGCCAACTTTTTAAAATATAAGGAATTTTTACTTTTTATGAGGAAATTTTTTGAAATGTGAAGATTTTCAAGTATTTCAAACGAGATTCATTCTGAATATTGGAATATAAATGAATGATATAGGCTGATTTAAATTGGAATAATTGGTTTAATTGGACCATATGGTTTATATCTGAGTTTTAATTGGTCTAATTGGTTTATTTGGCTCATCCGGAAAGTTACATACATTTATCTCTCCAGTCACACCCGTCTGGCGGCTGCCTTTTTATGCTCCATCTCACCTTTTCCTGTTTTAAACTACCCTTTTTAAATTAACATATAGCGGAATTTGGACAATTTTAGGCGATATTTCAAAAAATTATCCAATTTCACCTGGTCAACCGACCTAATCCCGCATTTTATTCCATCTTTTGGATAATTAAGAAGCAAATCAGCCTTTCCATGTCCAAAATCTCGGGAATTTTGGACATGAGACAGCTATAAAGCCAAATAATTATCCAAAATCCCCTGTAAAATGCTTTTTAAGGCGTATTTATGGCAAAAAAGCGCTGCCTTTGGACAATTTTTCTCGAAAATCAAAGTAATTATCCAAAATAGTTTTATGTTAACTTGTTTCAGTTACATGCAACATGCTTCCCCGGCGCACAGGCAGCTTACTTCCCCCGCATACAGCCCGCACGCTGCTTTCGCCGCATATGAACTGCGCAGCTATTTTGATATATGCTCCTCCCAGCAAGCTCTTCCTTCCGGCGTGATCCGGCTCCCGCCTCTGCCTCGACCGGTCACAACAAAACCCTGGTCCGCCATCTCTTTCAGGCAGTCCCGAATCTGCTTCTGGGATATGGGGAGCTTTTGTTCTCTTGCCGTCTGATGCAGCTTCTCGCGTCCGGTAAAGCTTCCCCTCTCTGATGCCAGATAAAGCTGCTCCATAGTAAACCAATAGGGATGCACCGATGATTTACCTCCATATGATCCAGCATACGAGCCAGTCCCACGCAAGCCGACATCACACAAGCTGCTATCACGCAAGCCACCTCCGCGCAAGTCCTCTCCAGACAAGCCACCTCCACGCAAGTCACCCGCACGCAAATCACTCTCACCCAAGTCTTTTCCACGCAAGCCCTCTCCAGACAGGTCCTCTCCACGCTGCCCCTCTCCAGACAGCCCATCTCCACCTGCCTTCCCCGGTCTCCGCATCCCCATGCCAGCTCTCGCCCGCATCATGGTCGGCGGCAGGTCTGCCAGTTCCACCACCTGCTTGCCGGTGTAATTAAAATATTCCGCCGCATTGTGCAGCTCCCGGATATTGCCGGGCCAGGAATAGCGCAGAAGAAAGTCCTTCGTCTCCTCCGAGATCTCAAAGCTTCCGTTCAGCTCCTGCTTAAATCGCTCCATCAGCAGAAAGATATCCTGCCCCCGGTCTCTCAGGGGCGGAAGCACCACCGTCAGGGCGTTCAGCCGGTAGTACAGATCCCGGCGGAAGCTTCCGTCCTCCACCTTTTCCTCCAGAGATTCGTTGGTCGCCGCCACCACCCGCACGTCCACCCGGACAATGCTGCTGCCGCCGACCCGCATGACCTCGCCCTCCTGCAGCACGCGGAGAAGCTTCACCTGCATGGACAGGCTCATGCCCTCCACCTCGTCCAGAAACAGGGTTCCCTTATGAGCAAATTCAAAAAGTCCGGGCCGTCCGCCCTTCTTTGCGCCAGTAAACGCCCCCTCCTCATAGCCGAACAGCTCACTCTCCAGCAGATTTTCCGGCATTGCCGCCACATTGATTGCAATAAACGGACCATTCGCCCGCCGGGATGCCTGATGAACCGCATGAGCCATCAGCTCCTTGCCTGTTCCCGTCTCGCCGACGATCAGAACCGGACTTTCCGTAGCTGCCATCCGCGCCAGAATTTCCTTGGTGTGACAAATGGCTGCGGACTCACCGACCACATCGTCAAAGGTATACCTGGCATAATGCCCCTTCTGCAGAAGCTGGCTGCGCAGCTCATTCTGCTTCGTCTCCATCTCATTGAACCGCTGCAGCTTGGCAAAAGCGCCGATGCACTCCTGCTTGCGCATAACCGGGCTGACAGAAATGGAAATATTGCTCCCAAACAGCTTGGTCACCCGTGCCTGCACCTCTTCCTTCTCCTTCAACGCCCTGGAAAATGGAATATACGGAAATACCTCCTCGCTTCGCTTTCCCATCACAAGCCCCTCGGATACCTTTGCAATCTGGCACGCCTTTTTATTGCAGGCAAACACCTCACCCTTCTCATTGACGCCGATCAGTCCCTCATCCAGAATCTCCATCAGGATGTGGAACTGGCTTTCCAGCTTCATGGACCGGGCAAACATCTGATCAAAACTGTAGTTATTGGTGGCAATGGACTTAAAATAATCCTGAAATTTCTCTGTCTCCAGCAGCTCCTCCAGCCCAAGCCGCAATGCAATCTCAATCATCATTCCCGATGTGCAGGAGCGATGTCCCGTGTCAATAACCGTCTTCACCGAATCCGGCACATACCGCATTTCCCCCGGTGTCACAGCAAAGTCCACCGGCTCCGTCAGCTGCGCACCCGGAAAATAAGGGATGAATTTCAAATGATTCACCCCCAGCGCCGCCAGCTGCGCAATCGCCTCCCGCGCCATAGCCTGCGTTACATTGACGAACAGCACCGCCGTTCCTTTTGGAATTTCCCAAAGCTGCTCCAGGGTACTCCAGCGAAATGACACCTCAATCGACATGGTCTCGCTGTCGATGGGAACGTGGCGCGCCACCTCCTCCGCAGAACCGTATGCATCTGTGGAGATGACAAACAGGTCCGCCCGCGGCAGCTTTCCCGTGGCAGACCCATCACGGACGCTGTAGCCCACCACCTCCGCATAATCACCAAACAGGCTCTCCACTTCATTTTTGTAGGCTGCCCCCGCCATTGGATCCAAAGCCACCACTGCAATCGTTTTTCTCATACGCTGTTCTTCTCCCGTAACTGTCCTGTCGCCCTGCACACCTGCTGCACCAACTGCAGAATTGCTGCAAGGCACACCCTCTGCTTATCTAGGAGTATATCCGCCATATCTGCAAATGTCAATCGCCGACAATATACCTCAAATCTGCTTTCCGCCCCGCCCGAACCTCTTTTTCTTAAAAAACGGCAGTTTCGTGGCGGCCGCCTCCGCTTTGCCCTTGCTCTCCTTCTGACAGGCACGCAGCGTCTCGTCCAGCATCTTGAACCGTTCCTCCTCCCGCTCATCGCTGATCCGCATCATGTACTCCAGCTCCTGCACCACCCGGTCATTGACCTGACGGCTGATTTCCTCGCTCATCTGCTCGCTGCTCTGCTTCATAGCCTGTCCCATGGCATTGCCGATAATATGATTCATCAGCTCCTGAAACTGCTCCATTTTCTCCTGATTGACGCTGACTGCACCACTCTCCTTCTTCTGCACCATTCTCAGTTTTGTCTCACCTTCCATTGCTTCCCCCGCGCTTCCTTCTTTTAAGATATTTTCTTTTAAAATATTAACTGCATGCTGCTCAAGCAGCTCGTCCGGATCCGCTTCCCCGTCTCCTTCAAGCATTTTCTTAAGCACCTGCTCGATTGCCTTCAACTGATACCCCTTCTCCTTCAGTTCCTTTATCTTCTGAAACAAGCGGATATGTAGCTCGTTGTAATACCGGTGGCTTTTTCCGTTCCGCGGTATGTCCAGCTGCAGCTCGTCCTCCCAGTATCGGAGCACGTGGGATTCCACGCCAACCAGCTTGCCCGCCTCCGATATGGAATAATGTGTCTCGTCCATTTTTTTCGCTCCTTATGTTTCTCAATCTTACTTATATAGTATGAGAGGGATATGAGAATTATGCTTAAGGGTGGAGAAATTTTAAATACTGCCTTTACATTTCCGATTCGGACATGGTATACTGATAGCATCTCGTGGGATTCCATTCCCGTGACATTTGGTCGTGTCGACCATGCCGATATTTTTCTATTTTCATATCAAGGAGGTATTCTATGAATTCTAACACGAATCCGAATCAACAGCTTTCCCTGCAAAATGCAACAACCGATATCAGTCAATGGCTTTCGCAAAATCAGGACATTTTTGGACATTCCCTGCCCCGTGATGTGGTGCTGCTCCATTTGCAGCAGGATCCAACCACTTACCAGGCATTTCTGAAGCTGTCCGATACGCTGAAAGAGGAATTTCTTTCCTTCTGTATGGGTGTGCAGGGACTTCACATCACCTATGACCCGGTCTTCAAGCAGATTTTCCACCCGGAAGCCCACCCGGAACGGCTGGAAGAATTCCTAAGTCTTTGTCTCAAAGAGAAGCTGAAAATTCTTCAGGTACTCCCCAATGATTCTCAACGCTTAACAGAGGAAGGCTCTCTTCTCATCATGGATATTCTGGTGCGGCTGGCTTCAGGCGCTCTCGTCAACATCGAAATTCAGCGAATTGGCTATCTCTTCCCCGGCGCACGATGCGCCTGTTACTCCAGCGATCTGGTCATGCGCCAATATTCACAGATTCGAGAGCAGAAACGACGCGAAAATCGCAGGTTCTCGTACAAAGACATCAAACGAGTCTACACAATCGTATTAATTCAGAACAGTTCAAAGGAGTTCCACGATCTGCCTGAGCATTATCTGCATCACGGTCAACAGGTCTTCGATACCGGTCTGCAGTTGGATATGCTGCAGCAATATTTGATGATTCCCCTTGACATCTTCCGGCAAACACGTCAAAATATAAGTAGTAAACTGGATGCATGGCTATACTTCATCACTTCTGACTCTCCGGAAGATATCCGAAAAGTGATTGAAGCATACCCTGAATTCAAGGAACTGTATCGTGAAGTTTTTCAATTTCGTTATCAGATGAAGGAGTTGGTAAGTATGTTTTCAGAAGCGCTGCGCATGTTGGATGCTGATACTGCACAATATATGATTGAGATTCAGCAGGATGAGATTAAGGAAAATCAGAGAATTATGGCAGAGGACCGGAAAACCATTGCCGAGAATCAGAAAACCATTGCCGACCAGCAGCAGGAGATTAATCGTCTGAAAGCTTTATTAGTAGCGAAAGAAGCCAAATAATCTGTCTCAGCGAGGAGGCTTTCACCCCATAAAATGAAAGGCAGCAGAAGCCCGAAAGACAGGTAAGCTTATCTTTCATGCTCCTGCTGCCTCTTCTTCTGCCCGGCTCTACTTGGCCAAATTTACGAACTTCGTAAATTCAGGCTGCCAGAGCAGATTGACCGTACCGATCGGACCGTTACGCTGCTTGGCGATGATTACCTCAGCGATATTCGGTGTATCGGTATCTTTGTTATAATAATCATCTCGATAAAGGAACATTACCACGTCAGCGTCCTGCTCGATGGCTCCGGACTCACGCAGGTCGGACAGCATCGGGCGGTGGTCGGTACGGGTCTCGCAGGCACGGCTTAACTGGGACAGCGCCACCACCGGCGCATTCATCTCCCTGGCCAGAGCCTTCAGGGAACGGGAGATCTCGGAGATCTCCTGCTGGCGGTTGTCGCTGTTCTTGCCGCCGCTGCCGGACATCAGCTGCAGGTAGTCGATGATGACCATGCTGAGTCCGTGTTCCAGCTTCATCTTTCTGCACTTGGAGCGCAGCTCCGTGATGGATATGCCCGGGGTATCATCGATGACCAGCTTGGAATTGCCGATGACACCGATACCCTCCACAATCGCGTCCCAGTCGGAGTCGGTCAGATTGCCGGTACGCAGCTTCTGGGAATCTACATTGGACTCCATGGCAAGCATACGGTTGACCAGCTGCTCCTTGGACATCTCCAGACTAAAGATCATGCAGGGAAGCCCCTTGCGGACTGCCACATGGTCTACCAGGTTCAGGACAAATGCCGTCTTGCCCATGGACGGACGCGCCGCAATCAGCACAAAATCCGAAGGCTGCATACCGGAGGTCTTGTAATCCAGATCGATAAATCCCGTAGGCACACCGGTTACGGTGCCCTGGGTCTTGGATGCGGTCTCGATCTTCTCCAGAACATTAAGCGCCACCTGGCGAATCGGCACAAAGTCACCGGAGCTGCGGCTCTGAAGCAGGTCAAATACCGACTTCTCCGTCTGAGCCAGAATCTGCTCCAGAGGCTCCTTGCCCACATAGCAGGTGTTGGCAATCTCTTCATTCACCTTGATCAGCCGCCGAAGCACCGCCTTCTCCCGCACAATATTGGCATAGGACTTCACATTGGCTGAGGTCGGCACGATGGTAAGGATGTCGCGCACGAAGTCCAGACTGCTGACCTCCGGAGGCACATCCTTCTCCTTCAGGCGGTTCTGAAGGGTAACCAGGTCTACCGGCTTGCCTTCATTGAACAGCTCCACCATGGCCTCGTACATGATGCCATACTGGTTCTGATAGAAATCCGCTGCCGTGACGATCTCGGAGGCGGCAATGATTGCCTCCTTGTCCATCAGCATGGAACCGATCACCGACTGCTCCGCCTCAATACTGTGGGGAAGCACCCGCTTCATCAAAGCTTCTTCCATAATAATCTCCTATAGAAACTTTCAGGAAAGGCCCGCAGACCTTTCCCGTCATAAAGTCGTATCTTATGCTTCCACAACCTTAACTGCCAGCTTCGCAGTCACATCCTTGTGAAGCTTGATCGGCACCTCATGGGTTCCGAAGGTCTTAAGCGGCTCCGGAAGCACCAACTTCTTCTTGTCGATATCCAGATTCAGCTGATCCTTGGCTGCTGCTGCAATCTCCTTGCCGGATACGGAACCGAAGGCTCTGCCGCCTTCCCCTGCCTTCATCTTCAGGGTGACGGACATCTCTGCAATCTTCGCTGCCAGTTCCTTCGCTGCCTCCAGCTGCTCTGCAGCAATCTTCGCTGCATTAGCCTTCTGGAGCTTTAAGTCATTTAAGTTCCTGGAGGTCGCCTCCACGCCCAGCTTCTTCGGCAGAATAAAGTTCCTTGCGTAGCCGTCATTTACCTTTACAATCTGACCCTTCTTGCCAAGAGCCTTCACATCCTCTAATAATACGATTTCCATTATGAAATATCTCCCTTCAATAACATTTGATCAATGACACCTTTTACCATGCCTTTGGCTTCGTCCACGGACATGCCTGCCAGCTGCGCACCGGCAATGGTCCGGTGACCGCCGCCGCCTAACTGCTCCATCATCACCTGAACATTCACCTCGTCGATGGAGCGGGCACTTACATAGATTGCGTTGTGGTACTCTGTCAGCACCACAGACGCCTTGATTCCCTTGATCTCCAGCAGCTCATTGGCCGCCTGAGCGCCCACGATCGTCGGACTCTGCAGTCCTTCCGACGGACAGATGCCGATGGAAAAGGCATCCCGGTAAATCTCCGCCGAAGCAATCGCTGCCGCCTTCGCCTTGTAATCCACCATATCATCCCGGAACAGCTTGCGCACACGGGTCACATCAGCGCCGTTGCGCCGCAGAAATGCCGCCGCCTCAAAGGTGCGCACACCGGTCTGATTGGTGAAGTTGTGCGTGTCGATGACGATTCCGGCGTACATGGCATCCGCCTCCGCATTCTTCATCTTAATGCCGTCCGCAATATACTGCACCACCTCAGCAACCATCTCGCAGGCGGAGGAAGCATAGGGCTCCACATAAGACAGCACCGCATTGGAAATGACCTCGCTGCTCTGACGATGATGATCCAGCACCACGATGGTCTTGACCATCTTGAGAAGCTCCGGCGCATCGGCAATGCTCGGCCGGTTCACATCCACCACCACCAGCATGGTATTGCCGTCCACCAGCTCCGCCGCCTGCGGCCCCGTCAAAAACAGATCCTCCGGATACTCCGGATTCTCCGTAAACCGGTCCATCATCGGCTGAACCGATGTGGTCACTTCGTTGATAATAATATGAGACTTCTTATTAAGCTCCGTCGCAATCCGGTAAATACCGATGGCCGCGCCAAAGGAGTCAATATCGCTCATCTTGTGCCCCATAATCAGCAGACGGTCCTTGGTCTCCATCAGCTCCCGCAGCGCATGAGCCTTCACGCGTGCCTTCACGCGGGTCGCCTTCTCAAGCTGCTGGGACTTGCCGCCGTAATACTGAATCCTGCTTCCATCCTTCAGCACCGCCTGGTCGCCGCCGCGCCCCAGCGCCATATCGATCGCCACGCGGGCATACTCATAGTTCTGGCTGTAGCTGTCCCCGTTCATACCCATACCGATACTCAGGGTGACCGCCATCTCATTGCCGATGTTGACAGCCTTGACGTCCTCCAGAATGGAGAAGCGCTCCTCCTGAATCTGTTCCACGTACTTCTGCTTGATGGTGAAGAAATACTTATCCTTCTCCATCTTCTTCACAACGCCGTCCATGGAACCGATATACTTGTTGATCTTACGGTCGATCAAAGCCGTCAGCAGAGACCGCCGCACCTCCTCCACGCTCTCCAGCGCTTCCTCGTAGTTGTCCAGATAGACCAGTCCAGCCACCATCTTCTCATCGGTGATCTCCTGACGGTACCGAAGAATATCTGTCTCATCGAACAGGTAGACCGCCAGCATCTTCTGTCTGCCGACGATTGCCTCATTCTCCTCTTCCTCAGAACCGCTCACAAAGATCGGCCGGATATCCAGCCGGAACTTGCGGGAGCCATATGCGGTATGAACCCGCGCCGTCTCATTGTCCGTAGCCAGATCCGTCTTCGTAACTTCCGGAAACAGCGCCAGCAGATTGTGCTTATAGCCGCGCACCTCTTCCAGCACCTCCTGAAAGGACTGGTTCATCCACAGAATCCGTCCGTCCTCGTCAGCCAGCGCATAAGGCAGTGCCATCTCCGCCAGAAGCTGCTTCTGTATCCAGGCATACTCCGCAGAGAACTCCACCAGACCGCCCAGCATCCGCTTCCGCCGGTACAGGTAAATCCAGACAGCCACCGCTATGTAGCACAGGGTGAACGGAAGCAGCACCAACGCCGCGATTCCACTCATAAACGCTACCGCCACATTCCCAAATATAAAAAACAGGGAAAGCAGCACCGGCCATGCCAGATATGCTTTCAGCTGTCCGCTTATCTTGATATTCTCTTTCATACTCCTGTCTCCTTATCGAATTCGTTGAATTCGTATCCAACAGTAACCTGTCGTTTCATTATACCACAGGCGCACTTAAAAATCAAACACAGCCCGCAGCACTGACTGAACAGTTACACGATTTCCATTGTCATTTCCCGAAAAATCATATAGAATAATGGTTATGAAAAAGGAGAGATACCATTATGATAAAAAAAGAAATATCCGAGATCAAGCGCCTGTTTACCCCGTCCAACTGCTCCATTTCCCGCATCTGCGGCTGCTATGTGGATGGCGAGAAAAACAAAAAGACAGAATTCCGCGAGGCATTTTTGTCTCTGCCGGAAGAAGATATGTTCAAATATTTTGAGATTTTAAGGAAAAATCTGTCCGGCACTCTGGGGAAGAATCTTCTGAATCTGGAGTTTCCGCTGGATGCGGAGATGGAAGGCGGTCCCCACGAGCTGCTTCTTAAGCTCCGCAACAGCAAGCTTCAGGATGACGAGCTGCTGGATGCCTTCTACGACCGCATCATCGAGACCTACGACTACGTGGGCAACTACCTGATTCTACTGATTCACGACGCCTACGACATCCCCGGCCGCACTTCAGACGGCATTGAGATGGAGGACGCCTCCGACGAGGTCTACAGCTACATCATGTGCTGCATCTGCCCGGTAGACTTATCCAGGCCCGGTCTCAGCTACAATGAGCTTGAGAACAGCTTCCAGAACCGGGTCCGCGACTGGGTGGTTGCCATGCCGGAGCTGGGCTTTTTGTTCCCGGCCTTCAACGACCGCTCCACCGACCTGCACAGCACCCTGTTCTACTCCAAAAATGGCGATGACCTTCACGACAGCTTCATCGAACAACTGCTGGGCTGCCCGCTTCCGCTGCCGGCAGGATATCAGAAGGAGTCCTTCCAGACCATCATCGAGGAGACCCTGGGTGAAACCTGCAATTATGAGACCGTGAAAAATATCCACGAAACCCTGTCGGAGATGATGGAGGAGCACAAGGATCAGCCGGAGCCGCTGGTTCTGGACAAATACCAGGCGAAAACCCTGCTTGCCAACAGCGGCGTGGAGAACGAGAAGCTGGAAGAGTTTGACCGGCACTTCGACGAGATCGCCGGCGAAAAAGCAGCCATCTTCGCCACCAACATCGTCAACACCCGCGCCTTTGAGGTCAAGACCCCGGACGTGATCGTCAAGGTCAACCCGGACCGCACGGACTTAGTGGAAACCCGCGAGATCGACGGCCGCCAGTGCCTGGTCATCGCCATCGAAGGCGGTGTGGAGGTCAACGGCATTGCCGTAAATGGAACCATGGAAAACGCCTCGGAAGAGTGATCTTTCGAGGCGTTCGCCTTTTCATACGGATTTCTTTCTTACCGTGTAAAAATAATACGGAATCTCCACCATCAGCATCACGCTCCACCCCGCCGCACAGGCAAACGCCACGCCATAGATTCCCAACCGCGGTGTCAGAATCCACGTAAAGAGTACCCGCAGACTGGTCTGGATGAACGTGCCCAGAAGGGTCATTTTCATCATCCCCATGCCCCGGTAGAATCCCTGAAATCCATTGGTAAATGCCGGGAACAGGTAGAAAAATGCCATGGTCCCCAGGTACTGTCCGCCCAGCGCCACGATCTCCGCCGCGCTCTCCCCGGTCACGAACAGGCTCATGATCGGCTTTCTCATCAGCAGCACGAAGCCGCAGATCAGAAGCCAGTAGCAGGCTTCCAGCACCAGTCCCTTTCGGAAGCCCTCCCGCAGACGCTCCGGCTTCTTCGCGCCCCGGTTCTGTGCCACAAAGGTGGTGATTCCATGAGATATGCTCTGCTCCGGCAGGCAGGCAAAGTCATCCACCCGCGTCACCGCATTGTAGGCTGCGATCACATCCACTCCCAGTCCGTTGACCGAGCCCTGAATCAGCAGCTTTCCGATGGGCTGGCAGGACTGCTGCAGCGCCGTCACGGTTCCGTAGCGCAGTGTAGTCTTCAGGAGTCCCCGGTCCACATGGAATTCCCCTTTTCGCAGCTGCAAAAGCGGAATTCTGTGATAAATATACCAGATGGAAAGCCCCGCTGACACCGCCTCCGCCACCACCGTGGTGACCGCTGAGCACACGATGCCAAAGCCCAGCATACCGATAAAAATCAGGTCCAGCACCCCATTCAGAACCGAAGAGAACATCAGAAACCGGAGAGGCGTCTTCGAGTCTCCCACACTCTTAAGTGCCGATGCCAGCGCATTGTAAAAGTAGGTAAAGGGCGCTCCCAGAAAAATGATTCTTAAGTACACCGTTGTCATTTCCATCAGCTCCTCCGGCACCTGAAGCGTCTTCAGAAGCATCGGTGTGAAGCCGATTCCCAGACCGATCACCGCCAGGGAGAAGTACAGCCCGAACAGTGCCGCTGTCGCCATCTCCTTCTTCAACTCCTCATGCCGCCCGGCGCCAAAGAATTCACTCATCAGCACCCCCGCACCCATACAGATGCCGGAGATACCCAGAATCACGATATTCATCACCGGGCTTGCCATGCCTTCCGCCGCCAGGGCTTCCTTTCCGATGAAACGCCCTGCAATAATCGAGTCTACCATATTGTAAGTCAACTGGAACAGATTCCCCAGAATCAGCGGTACCGAGTACCGGATCAGATGCCGCGGGATGTTCCCCTCTGTCATATTTACTGCTGCCATATCCTGCCTTTTCCCTTACATAAAATTTCTTCGAAGTGCTTTGTACCACAGAGCTTCACGTCCCGTGATACAAAATACGCGCCATGCCCCAGGCACAGCGCGCATCCGTATTCATTATTTGCTGCAGTGCTCCTGCCGCCTGTCAGCGAATCGTTCCTGCCAGATCACATTTTGCGTCTCAGTTACTCCTGCATCATCTGCTGATCCAGGGTCGCTGCCAGCTGATACTCCGCCAGATTCGGAACCTGAATCTCCACCGGCTGTCCCGGGTCAGCGAATCCCACGTCGCCATCCATGGTGATCGTCATGGTCTCGCCCTCTGCCGTCATATCCATGGTCATCTTCATCCGCATCTTGGTGCAGTATCCGTCCGGATTCACCACATATTCGCCGGTCACATCGCGGTAGCCATAGCTGATGCCTTCCATATCCGGCATTCCCTGCATGCCCATCACCTGTTCCAGCAGACCGTTCATCTGTGCCATGTCCATGGAGAAGGACACAATCCGGTCCTCGCCTTCCACACGCAGCTTCATATCCTTCAGATACTGCAGATCCGTCTCCATCATGCCGGTGGTACTCTTTAACTGCTTCATCATCTCCGTGATCGGCATGGGCTGCTTGATCTTCTGCCCCATCAGATCCATGTAGTACATGTCATCTGCATAGTAGACATTGTAGGTCATCTCCGTGCCGGACAGATCCAGAGTCTCCGTCTCCCCCGGTCCGTTCCCGGTGCTTCCGATCTGCCCCAGAGTCATCCGGGTATACATGTTCATCTTCACATGTTCCGGATCCTGGACCTGATTGGCCTTCACATTCATCTCCATCCGCATGTCCATGTTTGCCGAGCCGTCCGACATGGTAATCTTATAATCATAGAACGCATTCATGTCCGACATCTCTTTGCTCTTTTGTTCCATCTGCTGATAGACAGCCACGGCATCTGCATCATTGGCATAGGCCGGAATCGCAAACATCATGCTCAGTCCAAGTGTCGCTGCAAGTAATTTCTTCAGTTTCATGGTATCCCCTCCTGTTTATTTGATACCATTACTTTAGCGCGTTCCCGGGTGTTTGTCTATTAAAATTTGATTAAATATCAGGGGTTGTCATTATCACCAACATGAATCTGCCGCCAAATAAAAGACAGGAGAGCATCCTCGCACACCAATACGAGAATACTCTCCCTGTGGTTTTCGTTATTGAACCGCCTATAAACTTCTGCTATAATAGAGGCAGTCTAATCACAGCGAGGATATTTTTCCCCTACATGTATCAGTTTCGTATACATAAGAGGGGAGGTGGTTCACATGACAAAAATGGAGTTACTTACTTTGTTGCTTGTCATCATTGCCATCATTGATTTATTGCAAAAGTGATAAATTCAAAGAAAAAAGGTATCCTCGTACGCCAATACGTGGATACCGTGTGTAAGGGTTTTTTATTCCTCGCAACAATCCTTGTGATTAGATTATAGCACATCGGCATATAAAGTGCAAGTGTGTTACGAAAAGGTGCTGGATTTTTCCAGTGCCTTTTTGATTCCTAAAAAAGAGCCCCCGTCATATGACAAGGACTCTTCTGTAAATCTTATTCCATTGTATACGGCATCAGAGCGATGTGACGTGCTCTCTTGATAGCAACGGTCAGTGCTCTCTGGTGCTTTGCACAGTTTCCGGTGATTCTTCTCGGAAGAATTTTACCTCTCTCGGAAACGTATCTTTTTAACTTATTGGTGTCTTTGTAATCGATCACGCCGTTCTTATCGCCGCAGAATACACAGACTTTTTTTCTTCTACGCATGCCGCCTCTTCTTACTTTGGCGCCATCTGCTCTGTCAGTTTTATTGAATGCCATTGGTGCTGCCTCCTTCTTCAAATATTGACGTCTTCCAACCTCAAGCAGTCACGTGCTTAGTTGAAAGGCAAACCTTCATCTTCTACGCCATCCGGGATGTTCATGAAGCCGTCGCCGATTGCACTGGTCGGTGCCGGTCTGGATGTCTGCTGATATCCATAGCCGCCATGATCCTGACCGCCGCCATTGTTAGCTGCGCCCTTGCTGTCTGCGAACTCCTGATCGTCCACGATGATGTCGGTGGTATAAACACGCTGACCATCTTTGTTGGTGTAACTGCCAGTCTGAATACGTCCGGATACCAGCACTCTCATGCCCTGGCGGAAATACTTCTCAGCAAATTCACCGGCTCTGTCAAATGCCACGATGTTGATGAAGTCGGCAGTCTGCTCGCCTCCATCCTGGCTTCTGCGGCCTCTGCGGTCCACTGCAAGGGTATATCTTGCGATAGCCATGGAGCGTTCGCCCTGTGAATATCTCACTTCCGGATCTCTGGTCAATCTTCCCATAAGGATAACTCTATTCATACCATCACTCTTCCTTTATCAAACTGCTTCTATCAGTCTCTATGATTACTGCTCGTCCTGCTTAACGCAAAGATATCTGATAACCGGCTCCATGATACGAACGTGTGCTTCCACTTCGTTAGAGCAATCGGAATTCTCAGCCTCGAACTTGATGAAGTAGTAGAAAGCCTCTTTCATCTTCTGAATCTCGTAAGCAAGTCTCTTCTTGCCCCAATCATCAACGCCTGTAACAGTGCCACCGAAGCGGGTGATGTAACCCTGTACCTTCTCCAGTGCTGCTGCTCTCTCCTCATCTTCGAGTTTTGCGCTCAGAACAACTGCTAATTCGTATTTGTTCATTGCTTTACCTCCTTGTGGTCTCTGGCCCCTGACTTCAGTTTCAGGAGCAAGGATTATAATGTGTCACGAATATCTATTTTACCAGAATCCATCAGGAAATGCAAGCACTTTTTTCCTGAAATACCGCTGAAAAATGCCCAAAATATGCGGTTTCCGGCTGATTTTTTACAGCAGATGTGGTATTTTATATAATATATGAAAATACTTCTGGCACACAGAAGCGAAAGCGAAAGAAGGAGAGCGGTCTATGAAAATGGAACAGGGTGCACGGATCATCGTGGAGCGGTGGCTGCAGGCAAAGCCGGATGATGTGCTGCACTTCATAACAGACGAAACCAAGCTGCGGGAGATGGAGGCATTTTCTGCGGCAGCGGAGGGCTGCGGCGCGGTACCCAAGGTCTCCGTGCTGCCGTCGGACTCGGTTCAGTCCGGAGACAGCATCGAGGAGATGCGCCACATCATGTCATATGCCAATGCCATCGTCGGCGCCACCAACTATTCCTTCATCACCACCAACGCGGTAACCTATGCCCTGCGCCACGGGGCGAGGTTTCTGTCCCTCCCTCTGTCCACCAATGACGGTTCCTCCCTGTTAGAGCAGGATTTTCTGCAGATGGACCCGCGAAAGGCTGCCAGGCTGGCGCGGCCTCTGCTGGGAAAGCTGCGGGGCGCCAAAACCCTTCACGTGACCACGGCTCTGGGAACGGACATTACCTTCTCCGTTCAGGGGCGAAAGGCGGGACTCTTCCGGGGCACTGCCGCCAGACCGGGCGTCTGCGCCTCCGCCAGCTTTGAGGTCTATGTGCCTCCTGTGGAGACCTCTGCCAGCGGGCGGGTGGTCTTAGACGGCTCCATGGGCTATATCGGGCTGGTGCAAAAGCCGCTGGAGCTGGAATTTGACTGCGGACGTCTGACCCGGATTGCCGATACCCCGGATGGTCGGAGGCTGAGGACCTTTATAGAGCAGTTTGAGGATCCTGCCATGTACTGCGCCGCCGAGTTCGGTATCGGTCTCAACCAGTATTCCCGGTGCCGGGGCGCTTCCTATATAGAAGACGAATCTGCCTACGGCACCTTTCACATCGGCTTCGGACGCAATCTGGCTCTGGGGGGTACCCACGATGCCGCCGGACACTTTGACATCGTGATTCACGATCCCACCATCACTGCAGATGGAGTCCTGATGATGAAGCAGGGAGACGTCTGTACAAATCCGATTTATCGTTTCCTATATCTGTAAATTGCAGATTTTTTATTGTTCTTATTGACAAAATGTGATAAAATCAGAGCATCTTGTAGCTGTGACCGTTTGAGACAGCTGCAGAAAATCTAAAACACTTAGGAGGTGTTTCTATGGAACTTATCAAACTTATCGGTGTTCTGATCGTCATCGTCGGATTTATTCTGAAGCTGGACACCCTGGCTGTTGTGGTCGTTGCCGGACTGGCAACGGGACTGGTAGCCGGCATGTCCCCGATCGAGATTCTGGACACCCTCGGCAACGCGTTCATTACGAACCGTACCGCAACCCTGTTTATTCTGACCCTGCCGGTTATCGGTCTCTGTGAGCGCAACGGTCTGAAGGACAAGGCCGTGGATTTCATCCGCTCCTTGAAGAACGCAACCACCGGCCGTCTGATCATCGTATGGCAGACCGTTCGTACCGTCGCTTCCGCATTTTCTCTGCGTGTCGGCGGTCATGCACAGTTTATCCGTCCGCTGATCAACCCGATGGCACAGGCTGCTTCTATCGCCAAGTACGGCGAGCTTGACGAGAAGACCGAAGACCAGATCAAGGGTCTTGCAGCCGGAAGTGAGAACTACGGCAACTTCTTCGCACAGAACTGCTTCATGGGTTCCTCCGGTACCCTGCTGATCGTAACCACCTTATCCGAACAGGGATATCCTGTTGATGCCCTTCAGATTGCAGGTCAGTCCGTTCCGATCGCAGTTATTTCCCTGGTTGTGGGTATTATTTATGCACTGATCTTCGACCAGACCATGAAGCGCCGCTATGGCAGCAAAAAGACGGGGGTGAAGTAATATGAGTAAGATAGTTGCTGAGATTTTCTACTGTATCATTGGCTTCATTTTCATTATGACCGGTGTAAAGGCACTGAAGGATGAGGGCTGTGAGAAGCGCGTATTTACCGCTGCCTTCTGGTTCATCCTTGCCTTCACCTTCATTGCAGGTCCCTACTTCCCGAAGTGGATCACCGGCCTCTGCGTTGTGCTGATGGCTGCTCTCACCGCCATGAATAAGGTCGTTCAGAGCAAAAGTGATGTTCCGACCGCGGCTGAGACCCGCTCCGGCGCTGACCGGATCGGCTACAAGGTCTTCGTTCCGCCGCTGACTCTGGCTGTAACGGCTGTGCTTGTGGCTACCTTCTTAAAGTCCCTGGGCGCTAACAACGCAATCGGTGTCTCTGCTGTAGCCGCACTGATCGTTGCCATGGTAATGTTCAAGCCGAAAGCAGCCTACATCGTAAAGGACGGCACCCGTCTGACGGACAATGTAGGTACCACCGGTATTCTTCCGCAGGTACTGGCTGCACTGGGTGCTCTGTTCACCGCGGCAGGTGTCGGCGATGTGATTGCAACCGGCGTGCGTGCCATCATTCCGGACGGCAACCTGTTTATGGCAACCGCAGTCTACTGTATCGCCATGGCTCTGTTCACCATGATCATGGGCAACGGCTTTGCAGCCTTCTCCGTAATCACCGTGGGCATCGGTATCCCGTTCCTGATTGCACAGGGCGCGAACCCGATCGTTGTAGGTGCGCTGGGTCTGACCGCCGGCTACTGCGGCACCCTGATGACTCCGATGGCTGCCAACTTCAACATCATGCCGGCAGCACTGCTGGAGACCAAAAGCAAATATGCCATCATCTTCTCCCAGATTCCTGTGGCACTGGTGATGCTGGCAATCCACATCGTACTGATGTATACACTGGCATTTTAACAACATGATAGAAAGGATCTGTTACTTATGAAACTTCTGCTTACAGCATTTGATCCCTTTGGCGGCGAGCCCATCAATCCGGCTCTGGAGTCCGTCAAGCTGGTTCCGGACCGGATCGGCGATGTTGAAGTCGTCAAGGTCGTGGTTCCCACGGTTTTCCGCAAGTCCATCGCTACGGTGGCTGAAGCGATTGCGAAGGAGCAGCCGGACGCTGTTCTGTGCATCGGTCAGGCGGGCGGACGTTATCACCTGACCCCGGAGCGGGTTGCCATCAACATGGATGATGCCCGCATTCCGGACAACGAGGGCAACCAGCCCATCGATATTCCGATTTTTGAGGACGGCGCACCGGCTTACTTTACCACATTGCCGATCAAAGCCATGGTCCAGAGCATCCGGGAAGCAGGCATTCCTGCCAGCGTTTCCAACACCGCCGGAACCTTCGTCTGCAACCACCTGATGTACGGTGTGCTCTACACGCTGGCGAAGCAGTATCCGGGTGTGCGGGGCGGCTTCATGCACGTCCCCTTCGTACCCAGCCAGGTTGTGAACCGCCCGGCTCCGGCTCCCTGCCTGAGCATGGAGATGATTGCCGACGGCATTACCGCCGCAATCAAAGCAATCGCTGAACATGATTCCGATGTGGCTCATGTAGGCGGCGCACTGCACTAAAACTTAGTCTGATGTAGAACAAAGTAAAATGCGGAACTTTAGACAAAAACGGGATGCTGCACTCAGCATCCCGTCTCTTATATCAATATACTCCCTGTTTCTGCACTGTCTTATTTCCGGTCCATTTTTACAACAAACAGATAAGACAGTGTAAATGATAATGCCACCGTAATGATCCAGCCCAACGCCGCCCAGACAAAATATGGCCCGATGTACGCCGGAATGCTGAACACACTGGAGGTAATGTAGCCATACAGTCTTACGCCAAATCCACCGATGAACATGCTTCCCACACAGCTTGCAATGGTTGCTGCCAGGAACCCCTTCTTGTACTTGGTCAGCACACCGAACAGCGCCGGTTCCGTGATACCCAGAATACCGGAAAGAACTGCTGACAGCACGATGGATTTGTCCTTCTGAGTGGTTTCCTTAAAGTAACAGCCGCAGGCAGCTCCCACGATAGCCAGGTTTGCGATAAACATCATCGGCATCAGCATATCCCAGCCCTTGGTTGCAAAGTTCTCCAGTGCAATCGGAGTCATTGCATGGTGCATACCTACCAGAATAGAAGCCGGACGAATCAGTCCCATAATAAATCCTGCAAGAATCGGTGAGATTCCGAACATCGTATCCAGAACCCATGCAAGAGCCTTACCCATGTAGATACCAACCGGTCCGATTACAGTCAGTGTAAAAAATCCGGAGATAAAAATGGTCAGTGTCGGTGTCACAACGGTTCTCGCTGCTTCCGGCACAATCTTATCTACCCATTTGTAGATATAACTCAGTGCAAACACGGCGAAAATGATCGGGATTACAGAGCCGGAATAGTTAAATACCGGAATTGGCAGCATTCCGCCAAACAAAAAGCTGCTGATTTCACCCGCCTTCGCTGCATCTACCATGGTCGGATACATGATGATAGAAGCCATTGCAATTGCCAGATACTGATTGGTTTTGAACTTCTTTGCCGCAGATGCTGCGATAAAGAACGGCAGGAACGTGAATACGCCACTTGCCAGCATATCAATCACCTTATAGGTATCTGTTGCGTTGGAAATCACTCCCAGAGCTACCAATCCACCCATCAGACCTTTGATCATACCTGCACCAGCGATAGCCGGTACAATCGGGCCAAATACGCCAGATACCATATCCATGAACCAGGTGATAAAGTCTTTTTTCTTCTCATTCTCCTGTACTGCCGGAACTGCATCCTCATTCAGCTCCAGCATCTGCATCAGAATCTCATAATATTTGTGAACACTGGTTCCCAGTACAATCTGAAGCTGCTCCTTCGCATACTGGATTCCCATCACCCCATCCAGCTGACGAATCATTTCTTCATCCACCAGCGTTCTGTCTGTCAGATCAAAGCGAAGACGGGTCATACAATGCCAGGCATTCTGGATATTATCTTTTCCGCCGACTGCTTCTATAATTTTAGCTACAACTTCCTGCTTTTCCATCTCTCAATGGTTCCTCCTTTTACTTTTGCTTCTTGAACTGCGGCTGCCGCCGCTTGGATTTCGGCACGTGCTTTGTGTGATGAATATAGCATAACAATTTCCGTTTGTAAACTGTCCCATTTTTCATCGTTTTTCTCGAAAAGCCTATATTTTACGTTGTTTTTTGGCTATAATTTCGAAAATTGGACTGGTTTATTTCGCTATCCCGGCAAATTGGAAAGCCACGTTGACATCGCACGCTTCCTGTGTTTTAATGAAACTCAGAAAAGCAATCTTCGAAGATGCCGTTAAACCATTTCAATAAAAGGAGTACAAATCATGAACCCTGTCATTATTACCGATATACGCTGTTACATTACGAGACCAGATCGACATAACCTGGTAACAGTAAAAGTCCTTACTGACCAAAGTATCTACGGCGTCGGATGTGCAACCTTCCAGCAGCGCCCGCTTGCTGTGAAGACTTTGATCGATGAATATTTAAAACCAATTCTGATTGGACGCGATGCCAACCATATTGAAGATCTCTGGAATCTGATGATGGTCAATTCCTATTGGAGAAACGGGCCTGTCATCAACAATGCAGTCTCCGGCATCGATATGGCCCTCTGGGATATCAAGGGCAAGCTGGCTGGAATGCCGCTGTATCAGCTCTGGGGCGGCCGGGCGCGCACCGCGATTCCTGCTTACACCCATGCCGTAGCTGATACCATGGAAGAACTGTATCAGGAGATTGACCGCTTCCGCGCAGAGGGTTATCAGCATATTCGCTGTCAGCTGGGATTCTACGGCGGCATCCCGGATGCTCTGACCACTCCGGAACATCCGATTGATGGTACTTACTTCAACCAGGATGACTATATGCGTAACACCGTTCACATGTTTGCAAAGCTGCGTGAAAAATACGGACACAGCTTCCATATTCTCCACGATGTCCACGAGCGTCTGTTCCCGAACCAGGCCATCCAATTTGCAAAGGATCTGGAACCTTACAAGCCATATTTTGTGGAGGATCTGCTGGCACCAGATCAGAATGAATGGCTGGCTCAGCTGCGCAGCCAGTGTGCGACCCCGATTGCCACCGGTGAACTGTTCAACAATCCGATGGAATGGAAACAGCTGATCGTAAACCGCCAGATCGATTTCCTGCGCTGCCATGTCTCTCAGCTGGGCGGCATCACTCCGGCTCTGAAGCTTGCCGCACTTTGCGAATCCTTCGGCATCCGCATCGCATGGCACACCCCGTCTGATATTACACCGATCGGGCTGGCAGTGAACACCCACTTGAATATCCACCTGCACAATGCCGCTATTCAGGAAAATATTGACTTAAAAGACAACACCAAGTCCGTGTTTCCTGGCTACAACGAGGCAAAAGGCGGCTACTTCTACCCGATTGACCGTCCTGGCATCGGTGTGGATATTGACGAAAACGAAATCATCAAATATCCGGTTGTCTACCGTCCGCACGAATGGACCCAAAGCCGGATTCCGGACGGCACCCTGGTTACACCGTAACAGCTTGCGTGGCTGCACCCCCATATAATCCGATGTACCGGACTGACCCCCATTTTCACGCGAAAGGAGCGGAACCATGAGTTCAAAAAAAACCGAATTCATCGTATCAGACCTGATCAGCAAGATTTTCCAGCAGAAATTCTGGAACAATAAGCTGCCTACCCAGCGCGATCTGGCCTCGGCATATCAGGTCTCCCGCTTCACCATACAGAAAGCCCTCAAACGTCTGGAAGCCATCGGCCTGATCGAGTCCATCCAAGGCGACGGTATCTATATCCGCGAGCGTGCACTGGGTAATCCGCTAGTCTCCAACTCCATGACGGAGGTTCCCTATCAGGATCTGCTGTCCAAAATGCTCTATCTGAAAAAGGTCAAACCCGACTCCGAACTGCAGAGCATTTTCAATCTGGCTCCTGATGAAGATGTCTGGGAATTCCAGCGTATCCGCATCGTCTGCTACGAAATCTGCCAGCTGGAAACTGCCTGGATGCCCTGCAGCCTGTTTCCGGATCTCTCAAAAGAAGCCATCGAGGATTCTATCCAGAACTATGCGTTGAAAAAGAAATGCCGAATTTCTCACTTCATGACCACCTACCGACCAACCACACTCTCCCGGGATGTGGCAGAGACACTGGGCTGCAAAAAAGGCACGCCAGCCATGTTCATCACATCCAGGGGTATATTAAAAGATGGCATGATTTTCATCTGCAGTAAAATCAATGCCATTCATTATGAATGTACCTATATTATTCCGTTCAACAAAGATGTGTATCGGTCACGGCGCGGAAAACAGCAATCGTGATACGCCTGCGCAGATCAGTACATCTGAATCTTCAGATTCTTGCCGAGACACTGCGCAGCTCTGATGAGAAAGTCCAGGCTGGGATTATAATTGCCGCTTTCCAGCCTGGAAATATTGGACTTCTGCGTCCCCATCAGCTTCGCCAGATCGGACTGCGTCATATTCTTTTCTTTTCTGGCCTCGATAATCTGAGAGATAATCTCATATCTCGGACGCAGCTTCTCATATTCTTCTTTGAATTCCTCATCCATCATAAGTTCAGCTTTGATACTGTCAAAAGAAACCCCTGCTTTATTCACGGTGTACCCTCCTTTTATAATCTTCCATATACGCCATGGCTTTGGCAATCTCCTGTTTCGGCGTCTTCTTCGTCTTCTTGATAAAGCCGTGCAGCATAATATACTTGTCATTATAATATGTAAAATAAAAAATTCTGGCTATATCGTTGGAAAACTTAATTCTCAACTCATACAGGCCTTTGCTCCCGCCCCCTTTGATCGGTTTCACATAAGGTTCTCTCAGATCACTTCCGTGCTTCTTCAGCACTTCAATATCACGGAATGCCTTTGCCCTCAGCTTTGTTGGCAAAGAAAGCAAGAACTCCTGCACCGGCACACTTCCGTTCTCTCTCTGATAAAATTCAAGGTCAACGATAATCCTCACCTTCTCCCTCTATGTTATCATATGTGATAACTTTTGTAAAGCATTGTTTTCATGCTTCATTTTTTATTAATATAGTCTTACTCAAGGGTCTTTACAGATATCTGAACTTCTGACTCATGACAGATAAAACATGTAATAAATAGAAAAATACTCTATACATAAATTATAGCACACCATTTCTCTGATGCAAGAAAAACTTAATATTCGGTTTGTGTCAAATAATCATTGGCACTCCGGAACGTTCCTGGCGGTATTCCAGCAAGCATTTCCATCACAAACAAGGAGCGCAGCTCATCATCAAAACGATGTTTGAGCAGTGCCCCTGTTCCTATTGTTTTATTACTTCTTATTTACCTCTCCAAATCTTGCATCAGATCTCAAACCAGCGAATCTCACTGGCCTCCAGCGTCATTTCCCTGCAGTTGCCTTCGCCGTCATAGACGTTGGTGGTCTGCTCCACACCGGAGTTGTTGCAGACCGCGTACTTGCCCGTCTCCGGGTAAGCGTTGACCTCACAGTACAGGTTGTCCGCATACCAGCGGTTAAACCGGTCCTCTGCGTGTGCGGCATAGTAAAGGCTTCGCATCAGCAGCCTGGTATTCTCATAGCTGTATGGAAGTCCTGCCAGGTAGACGCCGCGGCCCTCGCCGTAATCGTGAGCTGCTGCGTGAACCTCGTGATTAGAATATTCAATAATCTCCGTGTCCTCGTAAAGAGCGTAGATGTTCTTCATGCCCTCGCCGAAGTCAAATCCCGCCTGCGTCTTCGGTGCCGCGCCGGTCTCTGCATCTGCCGCATCAGTCTCTGCCTTTGCCACACCGGCACCCGTCTCTCCGTTCCGGATATCCGCCCGCACAAAGTGGTCTTTCTGCTCTGTCTTGAAATATTTATCCGTAGACAGGGTAAATCCCAGTTCCTTATCCACACCCAGCACATCTGCCAGCTGGAAATATCTTCCGCCGGAGTGAATGGCGGTGGGTTCGCCGATTCCCACGAAGCCATGGCCCTCTGCCACCCACTTGCGAATCGTCGCCTGCAGATCGATATCCAGCCACTCCTCGCCGCCGGAAAATGCGGTGTAAGCGTCGCCGGCATTGATGATGACGTCGATATCCTCCGGAATGCCATGTTCTTCAATATCCTCAAAGCTGATAAAGCGCACGTCCACAGCCGCGCCGCTCAATGCCTCCAGTATTCCAAAGTAGCTGTAGGTCTGCTTGTACCACAGTGCATGAGCCACCATATAGGGCTGCCAGGAGCGCAGCCTGCCCCAGCAGTTCAGGATACCGACCGTCAGACCACAGTATGGCTTGCTGCCGCCGATATTATCATAAAGCTCACGGAACTCGTCGGTCACATGCTCGATATAGTCCACGAATTTCGGGAACTTGTAAGCCAGGCTTAAGTAACCGCCATAGCCGATCCGGTCTACCGGTTTGCGCATCAGCGCACGGCGGGCACAGAGCCAGTTCTCAACCGCCTCCGGGCACGGGTCATTGCCCTCATAAAAGGTATCCGGGAAGAAGTAGGGCAGGAAACGTCCTTCCGTGTATTTCACCCCCGGAATATCGGAAATCAGGCGCAGGGTTGCGCCGCCGCCGACACTGCCTACCACCGCATCCAGTCCGATGGACGGGAAATATTTGCCGTAAGGCTCCGTTCCAATCCAGTTGTCCCCCAGAAACATCATCGCTTCTTTTCCTGCCTCATGGGTCAGATCCACCAGTTCCTTTGCCTTCTTTGCCACGAACCGCTGGATGAAATCCATGTAATCCCGGTATGCCTTTGTCGGCACACGGAAAGTGGAATTGTAGTAGCCATTGTCCACGATGTCCTCCGGGCGCAGGGCATAACCGTATTCCTGCTCAAACTCCTTCAGCGCCTTTGCAGACACGGTGGCGCCGTAGCCAAACCAGTCCACGAATTTCTCCTTTGCCTTATCGTTGAACACCAGCGTAAAGTGGTAGAAGAACGTGGTAAAACGCACCACATCCGTAGAAGGATTGTCTTTCAGCCACTGTACCAGATAGTCCTTCGCAAACTGTCCGGAATTCACCTGACGCACATCAAAGGGAATCTCGTGGGGCTTATCGCCCCAGTCGTTGGTGATGTGGTTGTACATCTGGGTCGGATCCCAGATCGCATAGGCGAGGAATGAAACCGTGTACTCATGCCAGGGAACCGCATGCTTCAGCACCACCAGCAGCGCGCCCGGCTTCTGCCCGGCTTCCGCCACTGCACCTGCGCTGCCTGCCGCCACGCCTGCGCCGCCGACTGCCGCACCTGCACCGTCTACCGCTGCACCTGTGCCGTCCGACGCCGCAGCTCCCATCTCACCCGCATCCGCCTCATCAGACGCGCCAGCCAGCTCCCATGCTTCCGGCGGCACCACCTCACCGGTGGTCCGGTCGATGACCTCCCACCATTTCTTCGGGTCATGGTTCAGGTCCGGCACCACCTGCTGGTCAAAATATCCGTCCATAAAGTCCAGTTCCAGATGCGGACTCTTCGCCGTCACCCGTTTGGACATCAGATACAGCTGCTGGCACTCGTCCATGTGCTCCTTCGCAAATTCATTGTGACCTCTTGCCACAAAGTACGTCGTATAAATCTTCGCATCCAGCGCCTTGATCTCGTCTGACAGCTTCGTTCCGTCACTGTCCCGCAGCGCATCCGCTCCCCACTTGTCCAGAAGCTCCTGCGTCTGCTCCAGAAAGCCGGATTCGCTGGGAAGCGTCACCCGTCCTTTTGTCTTTGCCATAGTCGTTCTCCATTAATACTTCTCAATAATCTCCGCCATCTCGTCCCACTTCTCTTCCATATCCGCCACCAGCCCCAGCTGGGTTCTGGTACGGTCCAGATTGTGTTCCGGGCGGGCGATATGGAAATAGGTATCCCCCTGCAGATAGTCGGTCAGGAAGCGCATGCCGCACTCCAGCGTCATCAGCTTCGCCCCCATCGGAAGCATCCGCTTCTCAGCCTCCGTCAGCCTGCCTGCGCAGCCTTCCAGAAATCCCTTCGCATAAATGTCAAACAGCGGCAGGGACAGTTTCGCCTTGGAATAATCCTTCTCGTCCTCCTCTGCCATGTTCGCGCCAAAGCGGATGGAATCACCGAAGTCAAAGATGGAAAGCCCCGGCATGATCGTGTCCAGATCGATGATGCAAAGCGCCTCGCCGGTCACATCGTCAATCATGATATTGTTCAGCTTGGTATCGTTGTGGGTAACCCGCAGGGGCAGCTCCCCTGCCTCCAGCATATCCATGGCTGCATGCATATCTGCTTCCCGGTCCAGAATGAACTGAATCTCACCCTGTACCGAGGCTGTACGTCCGCATACATCCTCCTCGATTGCCTTCTTAAAGGTCACCAGTCTGGACGGCGTGTCGTGGAAGTGCGGAATCGTCTCCGTCAACTCCTTCGCCGGATAGTCGGCGAGAAGCTGCTGGAAATGACCAAATGCCTTGCCGCTCTGGTAGAAATCCTTCGGATCCTTCACCGCATCGTAGCAGGTTGCGCCCTCGATGAACAGGTAAACACGCCAGTAGTTCCCCTCGGAGCTCTTATAGTACACTTCGCCGTCCTTCGTCGGCACCAGATTCAGCGTCTCCCGGTTCGGGTCGCCGCCGTTCTCCAGGATGCGTTCCCGCAGAAAACCGGTCACACCGGACACATTCTTCATCAGTCCCACAGGATCCTTGAAGATTTCATGGTTCATTCTCTGAAGAATATAGTTCTGATTTCCCTCTTCCGTCTGACATGCAACCCGAAAGGTATCATTGATATGTCCGCTTCCGTAGCGCTCACAGCCTGTAACCTCACCTGCCAGCGCGAATGACGCCAGCACCTCCTGTAACTCTTCCCGTTTGATTTCCATCCTTATTCCTCCCACAGCTTCTGCGGATACAGTCCCTGGTCCTTCAGTCCCTGAATCGCATCCATCACCTGCTGCTTATCTTCTTTGTAAGTAACCCCATACCAGCGGTCCGCGCTGGTCAGCACCGTCACCTCTGCCTTGTCTTCCTTCAACAGCTCATCCACCACAAAGGGCAGGAAATACTCGCCCTTCAACGGATTCTCCGCCAGCGCCTTGTCAAGAAACGCGGAAAAACGGTTCTCCAGCTCCGGCATGATGCTTTCCGAGAAGCCCCACATATTCATGGAAACCGTACTGTCCCCGGCAATCCCGGTCCACGTAGCTCCGCCGTCCTCACTGTACGCGGCATCCGCGCCGCGCCGCTCGATCATCGTCCGCTCCACAATATCCGCCAGCTTGCCGCTTTCATCCACCGTGCAGATGCCGCGGGCCACAGAGCCAAAGTCCGTCAGCGTGTTGGACAGACGGTAGCCCACCATGGCGTACTGATATTTTCCGCCCGGCTGACCGTCCTCGCTGTCCTGAAGCGCCACCAGCGCATCGTACATGGTCTTAAATGCAGTCTTTCCATAGTAGTCATCCGCATTGATCACCATGAACGGGCTGTGGATCACCGGCTTACAGCAGAGAATCGCATGGGCGGTTCCCCACGGCTTCACACGACCTTCCGGAACCTGGTATCCTTCCGGAAGCAGGTCCGTCTCCTGGTACACGTATTCCACCTGCACCTGTTTTGCAATCCGGTTGCCCACGTGCTCTTTAAACTCTTCCTCGATCGCCTTCTTGATGATGAAGACCACCTTCTCAAATCCGGCCTCCTTCGCATCAAAAATGGAAAAGTCAATGATAATATTGCCGTATTCGTCCACCGGGGCAATCTGCTTCAGCCCGCCGAAGCGGCTCCCCATACCAGCCGCCATAATGACCAGAACCGGTTTTTCTTTCATGATATAATCCCCCTCTATCCTGAAACAACTTCGCTCAACCCTCAATCAGCCACAATTAACCCTTGATACCGCCGCCGGTAACACCTGCGATGATCTTCTCAGACAGGAAGATGTACAGGATGAAGGTCGGCAGGAATACGATGATTACCGCTGCAAACATGCCCGCCCAGTCGCCGGTGTATTTCATACCGTTGATCATGGAGTACAAGCCTACCGCAACCGGTCGTACCTTGTCGGAGTTTGCAAAAATCAGGGAAATGAAATACTCATTCCAGATATTGATAAAGTTGAAAATCGTCACCGTGATGATACCCGGCTGCGCCATGGGAAGCATGATCTTCCAGAACGTCTGTGCCGGCGGACATCCGTCGATAGCTGCCGCCTCCTCAAAGGTGCGGGACAGGTTCGCAAAGAATGTCAGCAGGAAAATGGTCGTGTACGGCACATTGATTCCCACATATAAGAAGATCAACACCAGCCGGTTGGACAGCTCATGATTCAGCACGTCCAGATTGGCAATCAGTCCGAATAAAGGCAGGATGATCATCACTACCGGAACACCCATTGCCGATACAAAGCCGGTCTGAATCGCCTTATTCGCCGCAAATGAGAATCTGGACAGGGTGTAAGCCGCCGGTGCGCAGATCACGATCAGCAGGGAACAGGAAATCAGTGAGTAGAACAGGGAGTTGAAGAAGATCTGGGACACATTGGAGTTGACCCATGCCTTCACGTAGTTCTCAATATGTAAGCCTGTGGGGAACTTTAAAGTGTTTCCCGCAAAAATATCCTTGGTGGTGGAAAAACTTGCCGCCAGCACCCATCCCAACAGCAGGATCGTAAACAATACCCACAAGGTCAGAATGATATATCCGGGAGCCAGACGCAGTTCCCGTCTCCAGTTTACCGGATCCCGCATTTTCTTTTCTCTTGCCATAACTGCAATCCTCCTCCCCTTAGAATTCCAGATCGTCGTCCCGCAGTAAGCGATTGCATACCCAGAACACGATCACGACGCAGACACTCAGCATCACGCCCACCGCAGCGCCAAGTCCGGAATTTCGCTCCGTGACACTGTTGCCGGCACCGAAGATCTGCATGTACAGATATACCATAGGCGTGATGGTCTGCGTATCTGCCGTAACGGTAGAAAACAGCTGTGACCATACGAAGAAGCCTACGGAAGTAACAGACCACATGGTAATGTTGGTCTTGAATACGCCCTTTAACAGCGGCAGGGTGATATAGCGGAACTGATTCTTCTTATCCGCCCCGTCCAGAGTAGCCGCCTCATAATAATCCGGGCTGATACGCTCGATACCGCTTGCGAAGATCAGCATATGGTAGCCCACCATACCGAAGCAGTATGCAAATAACAATGCCATGAACTTGTGGTCATTATCCAGCCACTGGATATCCGCCAGCGCCGCCAGATGCAGCTTCTGGAAGGTCCCGGTCAGCAGACCGAAACGCGGATTGTACACGTACTGCAGCCACATGGTCGCCAGCGCAACGGCACTGACCACGTTGGGCAGGTAGATCATGGCACGGAAAAAGCTCTTAAAGCGGATTCCACTGGTCAGAATCACCGCAAACAGAAGCGCCAGACTCATGACGATCAGACCGCCAAACAGCCAGATCTTCAGTAAGTTCATCATGGATATGCGGAACAGTCCCGTATTCCACAGCTTCACAAAGTTATCCACACCCACAAAGCTCCACTTGGAGACAGGGTCCGTAATACCCTCAATCCGGAACAGGCTCATCACGACCGTCCTGCAGATCGGATAGAGGAATACCAGGGTAAACATCAGTACCGCCGGGGTCATGAACGCAAGGATCATGCCTTTATTCTTCTTCATTCCGATTCCTCCTCATACACAATTTTTCAATACCTCCCGATTTACGGATTCCCCCATGAGTAACGATGGCGGCATGTTTTCCATGCCGCCATGCACTCTACTTCCGTCATCGGAAACGTAAGTTTTTCATTCAGATCAGTTGCCTGCTGCCTTCAGGTTTGCGATAAAGTCGTCCGCAGTGATGGAACCGCCGCACAGCTGCAGCATGTTCTCTTTGATGATCGGAGTCATATCAACGTTAGCCTCTGCACCTGCTGCCCACGGATAACGGGTGGTCAGGCTGTCCATAACCGGTTTTACATTGGCAAGCATTGCCGGCCATTCGGTGTTGGTGGAGTCTGCCGGGATACCGATAGACAGCTCAGACATCTTCTGGTCGAATTCGCCCTTGGTGATGTACTCAATCAGCTTGAATGCGTTCTCAGCATTTGCCGTGTTCTTGTTGATTGCCAGAACCTGTGCGCCGTAGTTGGAAGCTTCCACACCATCGGTGCCGCCCTCGACTGCCGGGTAGCTGAAGCAGCCCCACTTGAAGTCCGGACCAGCCATCTCTTTTACCTCGTTCGGTAACCAGGAACCATTTAAGTACATAGCAGCTTCGCCGCCTGCCAGCTCGGTGTTCTGACCCATCGGCCATACGTTGGAAGCGATCAGCTTGGAGAAGTATCCCTTTGCTGCGAAGTCAGCATATGCCTCTGCCGTTGCCTTCACTGCCGGATCATCCCACTGTGCGCCCTTTACGATCTCTTCGGTCTTCGGCTCGCCTACCAGTCTGGACATATGGTAACCAAACATACAGGTAATGTAAGCATCATCACAGGTAATCGGAATAAATCCTGCTTCTTTGATCTTTGCACATGCTGCATCCAGCTCTGCCCAGGTGGTCGGAACTGCCTCCACACCTGCCTGTGCGAAAATGTCTTCATTATAGAAGAATGCGAATACGTTCGGCTGATACGGAATGGATTTTAAGGTTCCGCCGCCTACTTCACGGCAGGCTGCCATCAGACCTGCGTTAGCGGTCTTCTCATACTCGGAAGCCTTTGCCAGCTCTTCCAGATCCAACAGGTAGTCGCCCCAGGTTCCGTTCACACGGTCGATATCCTCGTCAAATAAATCAATGTTGGTTCCTGCATCCAGTGCCGGCTGCAGACCCTCACGAATACCGGTTCTGCCCTTGAACTGCAGATCCACTTTCACGCCGGTATCAGCTGAGAACTTGTCCACTGCCATCTGAATCGCCTGTCCCTGTGGCTCTGTAGACTCCCACATGGACCAGTATACCAGGCTCCCTCCGTCCCCTGCCGGTGCTTCCGGAGCAGCCTCTGCTGCTTTGGTCTCTGCCGGAGCTGCCGCCGGTGCCGCTGTAGTCTCTGCCGGTTTGGAACCGCCGCAGCCTGCCA
Source organism: Eubacteriales bacterium (assembly GCA_030536555.1). Taxonomy (GTDB): domain Bacteria; phylum Bacillota; class Clostridia; order Lachnospirales; family Lachnospiraceae; genus Brotaphodocola. The sequence continues at coordinate 69,062 of JAUNPU010000013.1, forward strand.
GAAGACCGGTCACCATCGCTGATGCAAGAAGAACGCTCAATGTTTTCTTTCTCATAGAAATTACCTCCCTCATACACTTTACATTATATTTTGTTACATTTGCACATCCTTATGTGCCGTTGACTCTATATTATTATACTATTTGTCACAAAGCTTTGCACATTTTGGATTGTTTTTTGCACGTTTCGGCTTTTCGTGTTGTATCTTTTCGTTTCTTCCTTTATAATAAATATATCTGTTTGTAACTGTATATGGGGGAACAATATGAAATATAAAATGACGGTATTGCAGGAGGAGTTTCAGATTCACCAGATTGTCAGTGTCCATTACTTTGAATATATGAATGATTTTACCTTTGCCGGGGAGTCCCACAACTTCTGGGAGTTTCTGTACGTGGACAACGGAAGCGTGGAGATCACGGCAAACCGGGAGCAGATGACCCTGACCCAGGGAGATATCATATTCCATAAGCCCAATGAGTTTCACGCTGTTGCCTCCAGCGGAGCCACCGCGCCGAATCTGGTGGTCATTTCCTTCGACTGCGGAGATCCTGCCATGGACTTTTTTGAAGAACGGATTCTGTCTGTCGGTATGGCAGAGCGGGAGCTGCTTGCGCAGATTCTCAATGAGGCCCGTGCCAACTTCTCCGGCCCGCTGGATGACCCGTATCTGGAACAGCTGGTGCGGGCAGACGCGCCGCCCTTTGGCTCCGAGCAGATGATCCGGACGCTGTTAGAGCAGTTTCTGATTCTTCTTTACCGGAAGCACCTGCCGCAGCGTCCGGTCTCTGTGCCCAAGCCGGACCTGCGGCTGGCATCCAGACAGAAGGATGACATATATGGAATCATTCTCGCTTATTTTGAAGACCACATTTCGGAAACTCTCACAATCAGGCAGGTCTGCCGGGACAATCTGGTCAGCCCTGCCCAGTTGAAGCGCGCATTCCGCCTGCACGGTGACGGCGGGATCCTGCGGCGGTTCAATCTGATGAAGATTGAGCACGCAAAACAGCTGATCCGCAATCAGAAGTACAATTATACTCAGATTGCAGACCAGCTGGGGTATGCTTCGATTCACTATTTTTCCCGCCAGTTCAAGGAACTGACCGGTATGACTCCGACGGAGTATTCCGCCTCCTTAAAGCAGCGCACACAGCAGCCGCTGAAGCGGAATCTGCCCCAGGGGCTTCACTGATCCGCAGAAATCCTTCGATTTACAACGTATGCTGGCTCAGGAAATAGCCCAGCGCACCGATCAGATTGGCGTCATTGTAATATTTGCACACGGTCACTTCCGGCTTTGGAATCGGAAATGGGGTGGCAGTATGGAACCCGTTCAGATTCTTCTGGATATATTTCAGAAGAAGAGGCTGCTTGCTGATCCCTCCGCCAATTGCAAAGCGTTCCGGGTCGTAGACGCACTGGAGATTCATGATCATGTAGGCGATATCCTTGGTGAACTTATCCAGCACCCAGAGCACGCCCTCATCTCCTTCCTCTGCCCAGCGGAACACGTCCATGCCATTGATGCTTTCCGGGTCCACACCCTTTACCTTCGCCGCCATCGACACCAGACGCCGGAAGCCGTTTCGGTAGCACCATGCATCCTCTACATGATCAAACTCCTGACTCATCATCAGCCAGCTGAATTCGCCCGCCGCAAAGTGCTTGCCCAAATGCACCTCGCCGTCCTTGACCAGCGCTCCGCCGATTCCGGTTCCGAACACCAGCACGATAGCATCCTGACAGTCAGACAGAGAACCCCAGGTCACCTCCGCCAGCGCTGCGCTCTTGGCATCATTCATGATGGACACCGGCACATGGCACCGCTCCTCCATCCGTGCCACCAGCGGAAACAGTTCGATGTACAGCAGGCTGCCTCCGTTGATGCAGATTCCGTTGTGACTGTCGATCACACCCGGCACGGACATGGCGATTCCGACGATTCCCGTAACTGCTGCCTCTGCCGTGTGGTAGATTTCCTCCAGCACGTCCAGATACCGCTCTACTCCCTCATAAGGCGTGACAGCATTTCCCCGAAACAAAAAGTTTAATTTTTCATCCAGAACTGCATACTTGATGGAGGATCCCCCCACATCGATGCACAAATACTTCTTATCCATATCTAAATTAACTCCCCTCTCTGCCCCGGGTGCTGCCCGCAGGCTTACAGCTCTTCGCCGTTGGTCTCAATCACATGCTTATACCAGTCGAAGGAACGCTTCTTTCCTCTGTGAAGGTCGCCGCTTCCGTCGTTGTGCTTGTCTACATAGATGAAGCCGTAGCGCTTGTCGTACTCACCGGTTCCTGCGCTGACTAAGTCGATGCAGCCCCAGGGTGTGTAGCCCATCAGGTCGATGCCGTCCTCGTCCACTGCCTTCTTCATCTGCTCAATGTGCTTTTTGAAGTATTCGATGCGGTAATCATCGTTGATGGTTCCGTCCTCCTCGAACTTATCATAAGCGCCCAGTCCATTTTCCACGATGAACTGCGGTACCGGGTAGCGGTCAGCGAACCAGTTCATGGAATAGCGCAGCCCCATGGGGTCGATCTGCCAGCCCCAGTCACTTGCCTCCACATACTGATTGCGGACGAAGTCGCTCTGTGCATGGTAGTCGAAGAACGGATTCTCATCCTTATGCTGGATGCAGAAGGACATGTAATAGCTGTAGCCGATGTAGTCCACCCTGCCCTGCTTTAAGATCTCCAGATCCTCCTCTGTGATGTCATACTTCATGCCTTTGCGCTTCCAGTAAGCGGTGATGCAGGACGGGTATACGCCGTGTACATGAACATCGGTGTAGTAGTAGCGCTTCTGCATCGCCTTCTCAGCCATCAGCACGTCCTCCGGTCTGCAGGTTGCCGGGTAGATCGGGCACATGGCGATCATGCAGCCGATCATGAAGTCCGGATTGATCTCATGACCCAGGCGCACAGCCTCAGCGCTTGCCACCAGCTCATAGTGAGCTGCCTGATACATCAGCTCCTCGGCATTTTCACCCTCTTTACATACAATACCAGAGTTTGCGTATAACATAAAGAGTCCGTCATAATCTGCCTGGTTGTTGATCTCGTTGAAGGTCATCCAGTATTTTACTTTATCCTTGTAGCGCTCGAAGCAGACTACCGCAAAGCGGACAAAGAACTCAATCAGCTTACGGCTTCTCCAGCCGCCGTACTCGGTCACCAGATGCAGCGGCATCTCGAAGTGGCTTAAGGTGATAACCGGCTCAATGCCGTACTTCCGGCACTCGTCAAACAGGTCATCGTAGAACTTCAGACCTTCCTCATTGGGCTCCGCCTCGTCGCCGTTGGGGAAAATGCGGGTCCATGCGATGCTGGTGCGGAAGCACTTGAAGCCCATTTCCGCAAACAGCTTCACATCCTCTTTGTAATGATGATAGAAATCGATACCGTCATGGTTCGGGTAATTCTCGCCTGCTTCGATGGTTTCCGTCACGCGGCGCTCCGTTACACGGTCTCCGGCGGTGGTTACATCCATGATGCTGAGGCCCTTGCCGCCTGCATTATATGCACCCTCTAACTGGTGAGCGGACACTGCGCCGCCCCAGAGGAAATCACTTCTTAATCCCATATCAAATCTCCTTTTTCTTAGTGAATTGCAGACCGCAGCCTGTGCTGCTTAGAGCTGCGGTCCAATCTGTTTTTGCTTACTGCTCGCTCTCCTGAGCCATGTTGATCTTGGCTGCTGCTCTCACGAACGGCATATAGATCAGGGTGCTGACTACGACACACAGCAGACCGATGATCAGAGACAGGTAGTTGGTACCGCCTGAACCCAGGAACGGAATCAGGAATCCCGGTGTGGTCCAGCCCACATCCAGTGTTGCCGGCGGGATGATCTTAAATACCATGGTGCACAGATAACCAATGATGTTGCCGGAGATCGGTGCCAGAATAAACGGAATCGCATAAATCGGGTTCATGACGATCGGCAGACCGAACATCAGCGGCTCGTTGATGTTGAACAGGCCCGGTGCCAGTGCCAGCTTGCTGATGGTGTACTGGGTCTTGTCTTTTCTTGCTACTAAAAATACTGCGATGATCAGGCCCAGCGTTGCGCCGGAACCGCCTGTATTACCAAATGCATCGTTGATGGACATCCAGGTGATCGGGAAGTCGGTACCAATGGTGGTGCCGTTCATGCCGAAGAATGCCAGGTTGGCAATGTTTGCCTCGGAGAACATGACAGTACGGATTGCACTTAAGGTGTTCGGTCCGTGGATACCCAGAATCCACAAAAACTGCTGTGCCATAGCAAAAAGCAGGATTGTGAAAATGTTTCCTCCCAGAGAGGAGAACGGCTTCTGGATTGCGTTGTAGATCACATACTGGATTCCGCCCTCGGTAATCATGCCCAGCAGATAGTTTGCCACTGCAGAGATCATGAAGATCAGGATGATCGGAATAACCAGGTTAAAGGAACGTGCAACAGCCGGCGGAACAGAGTCCGGCATCTTGATGCAGAGCTTCTTGTTCTTTGCCATCTCCGGAAGGAACTCACCTACCAGAAGACCAACGATCAGCGCCACAAACAGACCCTGTGCACCCATGAAATTCATGGGCAGTGCATTTCCCACCTCAGATGCCACATAAGCCGGGTAGATGATGAAATACACACCCACCGCACAGATGGCAGACAGCAGGCTGTCGCCTTCCTTGGTCTCTGCCAGCTTGTAGGCTGTCAGGAACACAATCAGCAGTGACATGATGTTGGTGGTACCGTTCAGAATCGGGGTGAAGATCTGCTGATAATCTGCCAGATTCGGAATCAGAGTGCCAAGGTGAAGCAGTTTTGCGATAAATCCGTCCGGAGACAGAAGTGCGTAGTTGATCAGTACGATGATGGAGCCTGCCAGTGTCAGCGGGAACGCCAGTGTAAATGCATCTCTCACGGCTGCCACATGGCGCTGTGCGTTCATTTTTGCGGCTAACGGAACCAGCGTTGCGTCCATTTTCTCCTGTATTTTATCCATAAATCCCATATTATAAATCCTCCATTTTCCTGTATACCCGTCTGCTGTATCTTGCTGTGATGTCTTCCCGCCGTCTTATTTGCCAGCCAGCTTCAGTGCGAACTCCAGTACCTTCTTGCCGTTCATGGTACCGTAATCCATCATCGGAATCACATCCACTGCCACGTTCTTCGGTCCGCAGATCTTCTTTGCCTCAGCCAGTTTGTAGCGAACCTGCGGTCCAAGCAGTGCCACGTCGATGCCGTCGGTCTCTTTTGCCATGTTTGCCTCTGCAGATGCCTCGATATCAGCCTCTAAGCCCATCTCCTTTGCGGCTTCCTTCATCTTGTTTACCATCAGACTGGTGGACATGCCTGCTGCACAGAATAATCTTACTACGAACATAATTTTTTCCTCCTGAATTTTGATTTGTGTTGTGAATCTCTTTGTTTTATGAGTTGCTTTGTTTCTTATACTTATTTGATTTTCTTGTACACTTCGATGAACTCTGCTGCCAGATCGATGACAACCATGGCGGTCATCAGATGATCCTGTCCGTGACACATGATCAGGGACGTCTCCACATGCTCCCCTGCTGCTTCCTTGCTCACCAGCTCGGTCTGAAACTCATGTGCCTGCAGGATTGCGTTTCTGGATGCCTGAAGCATCTCCTCTGCCTCCTCGAACCTGCCATCCTTTGCCAGATTGATGGACTCCATCGCCAGGCTTCTGGCATTGCCGCTGTTCACCACCAGCTCCATGATCACTTTCTCAGTCATACTCTGCTCCACGTTGCTTCCCTCCTTGTTTTTTCTGTTTTTTGTTTCTGTGTTGTTTGTGAGCTCATTATAGCAGGCAGTTTCTGGCTTGGGAATACTTTTGGCGCCGGATAAAACCAGTTAACCGGGATAAAATCTGTCACAAACAAAAAACAGTCCGTTACACTTTTTGTGCATAACGAACTGTTTTTTGTTCTGTTTTTGTGCAATTTTACAAGAAACCGGAAAGCCGGTTTTTTGATGTTTTTATAACAGGGTCTAAGTCGGTCTTCTTCCCATCAACCGCCTTCCCAGAACCTCCAGGGTGAACATCACCGGAATCTGGGATGTGATGTCAAAATGCTCCTGAACCCGAAAGGACGGAATATAATAGGATATGTTGCAGTCGCTCATCTGAGCCAGAGAACAGTTGGAGCTGTTGGTGATGGAGATCAGCGCACAGCCCCGGCTCTTCAGCTGATTCGCCAGTTCCATGGTCTGCTCTGTCTCCCCCGACACCGACAGGGCGATTGCCACCGTCCGTTCATTGACCCCCCGGAAGATCGGCGTGAAGGGGTCGTCGATGCTGAGAGAAAACCATCCCACATTGTTAAAGTACCGGGCGCCGTACTTTCCCAGCACACCGGAAGAGCCTGTTCCCACAAAGATAATGATCGTGGACTCCTCTAAGAGATGAACCGCCTGATCCAGCGCCGACTGAAATCCCGCCGCCTCGGCCCGCTGGAAGAAATCCGCCATGGCGCTGATATCCAGGTCCGGCTGCTTGACCTGCTCGCTGTTCAGATACTGCTTCAGCTTCAGCTTGAACTCCGAGTAGCCCTCGCAGCCCACCTTCTTGCAGAAGCGGAGCACCGTGGTGGTTGACACATGCGCCCCGTCCGCCAGCTCCCGGATCTTCATATAAGCTACCTTTTCCTTGTTGCGGAGTATGTAGTTGTAAATCGACATCTCCAGCTCATTTAATGTCCTGATTTCCTCATGGGTAAACATGTTCTTCCCCTCTTTCCTGCTCCGTTGCTTCACTTCCCTGCTGCCTGGAGCTGCTGTCTCCCGTTCTGCCTGTCCGAAGCCACTGCGTCCTGCTCCGGGTCTACTGCTCTGCCTTCTTCGTCAGCCCCCTGGTGTTCTTCTCCACCATCCTGCGCTCCACCATCACCTGATGGCCACAGCCCATGCATTTCAGTCGGAAATCCGCGCCCACCCGCAGGATCTCCCACTCCTGACTGCCGCAGGGATGGGGCTTTTTCAGCTTCACAATATCGCCCACTTCATAATTCCATCGCTGATCCATCATCCGTCTCTCCCTCTTTTTTCTGTTGCTCCATCTCTGCTTCCCTCAGCATAGATTCCCGCCCGGAATCTCATGGATTCCTGCTGATTCTTCCGGATTGCTTCTACAGCATATGCCCCGGGTCCTCGCCCAGAATCCCGTCGATTGCCGTCAGCTCCTCTTCGGTAAATGCCAGCTTCTCCAGCGCTGCCGCATTGTCCTCCAGCTGCCTGGTGCTGCTGGCTCCGATCAGCACGCTGGTCACCTCCGGGCGGCGCAGCACCCACGCCAGCGCCATCTGCGCCAGACTCTGCCCGCGGTTCGCCGCAATCTCATTTAACCTACGCACCTTGTCCAGCCGCTCCTCGGACAGATACCGCTGCCCCACGCTGGTTCCCGCTCTGGACGCTCTGGAACCTGCCGGGATTCCCTTTAAGTACCGGTCCGTCAGTGTTCCCTGCGCCAGCGGGCTGTAGGCAATGCAGCCGGTGCCGCTGTCCCGCAGCACGTCCAGAAGCCCCGTCTCCACCCAGCGCTCGAACATGTTATAGCGGGGCTGGTGAAGCAGACACGGCGTTTTATTGGCTTTCAATATCTCAATCGCCTCTGCCGCCCGGTCTGCCGGGTAGTTGGAAATACCCACGTACAGCGCCTTACCCTGCCGCACCATATCCGACAGCGCCCCCATGGTCTCCTCCAGTGGCGTCTCCGGGTCCGGACGATGGTGGTAGAATATATCCACGTAATCCAGCTGCATCCGCTTCAGGCTGGCATCCAGACTGGACATCAGGTATTTTCTGGACCCCCAGTCCCCGTAAGGTCCCGGCCAGAAGTCATATCCGGCCTTGGTGGAAATCAGCGTCTGCTCCCGGTACTCCCACATATCATCGTGCAGAATCCTTCCGAAGTTCTCCTCCGCCAGACCTCTCGCCGGAAATCCATAGTTGTTCGCCAGATCGAAATGGGTAATCCCCAGATCAAAAGCGCGAAAAATAATCTCCTTCTGCTCCTCCAGCGTCTTCTCCAGTCCAAAGTTCTGCCACAATCCCAGCGAAATCAGCGGAAGCTTGATACCGCTTCTTCCGCAGCGCCGATACTCCATCTTCTCATATCTGTGCTCGTCTGCCTGATACATTCCTGTTCCTCCTGTTTTCTCCAACGATTCTGTTACAGCTCTGACAGTCCTGCTGCCGCTCCGGCGATCCTGCTGCCGCTCCGGCAATCCTGTTGCCGCTCTGACAATCCTGCTGTCGCCCCGGCGCTCCTGTTACAGCTCTACAATCTGTGAAAATACCTCGCCGATCTTGCCGCTGACTACCAGATCCGCTCTGCTGTCCATGGCTGTCACGGATTTGTTGATCAGCACAAGCCTGCTGCCCTGATAGTAGTCGATCAGCCCTGCTGCCGGATACACCGTCAGGGATGTTCCGCCGATGATCAGCACGTCCGCGTGGCGGATGTAGGACACCGACTTCTGCAGCGTCCCCTGATCCAGCCCTTCCTCATAGAGCACCACATCCGGTTTGATGATGCCGCCGCACTCACACCGCGGCACACCATCCATCCCCATAATATCCGCTAAATTATAGAACTTTCCACAACGGGTGCAGTAATTCCTGTGGACAGAGCCGTGCAACTCCAGCACCTCTTTGCTGCCTGCCGCCTGGTGCAGTCCGTCGATATTCTGGGTGATGACTGCTTTCAGCTTTCCCTGCTGCTCTAACTTCGCCAGCGCCAGATGCGCCGCATTGGGCTTCGCCTCCGGAAACAGCATCTTGTTCTTGTAAAACCGGTAAAACTCCTCCGGATTGCGCCGGTAGAAGCTGTGACTGATAATGGTCTCCGGCGGATAGTCATACTGCTGGTTGTAAAGCCCGTCCACACTTCTGAAATCCGGAATCCCGCTCTCCGTAGACACACCGGCTCCGCCAAAAAATACAATGTTGCTGCTCTCATCGATCCATGTCTTCAACTGTTCCAGTTCTCTCATATCCGCTTTCCTCCATCTTTTTATTTCTGCTTCCCCGTCATCTGATTGTCCTGCATCCTATCCTCTGACGGAGCCTGGCATCATTCTTTCTCCCTGACCGGACTTATACGATCTCGTCCAGGAACACACCCTCCAGCGTCTGCACCACATGCTCGCAGGACGCTGCTGCCTCCGGCACCTCATACCCGAACAGCCACGCGGTCAGCTCGGTGATTGTAAGCTGAAGCTCCGGTCCGCCGCCGCGCTGACCCTCGTCCTGCCCACCGCGCTCCTGACACGAAAACCGCTCCAGCTCCTGACGCAGAGTCTGTTCCTGCTGCTCCCGGCACAAAGTCCGCTCCAGCCAGGAAGTCTCATGGTTCAGATGCCACGCCCACAAGCCTTCATTTTCCGCCACCAGCGGGTCCGTCAGCCGAAGGGTCAGCACCACCTCATCCGCTTCCACCGAGTCCTTCAGGCACACCGCCCGCATAAACGGCTCCACGGATATGATTCGCGCCATGATTGCCGGCTTCGGCTCTGCCTTCTCCTGAATATAGCCCGGTTCCCCGTAGAGCAGGCGCTGCTCCTTCTCGTTCCAGCCCCACCAGCTCTCCAGCCCTGCCATATCATCCCCGTCGTAAAGCACGTCAAAGCTGCCGTTCTCACTGGCAATCTCCTTCAGCATGCGCCACAGATACTCTGCGCTCCGCACCGCATACACCTGATACCTGCTGTCCAGCCACCGGTTCATCCAGCCCGCCAGCTCATCCAGATACCGCCGGTTTCCCAGAGAATCCTTCCACGGAAGCAGTGCCCGGCGAGTCAAACCAGCCGCTTCCTGCCCTGCCCGGCGGGGCAGACCATCTGCGTCCTGTCCGCCGCACACCAGCGTTCCCGCCGCGCCCGCAGCATCCTTCCACTCCCACTGCGGCCGCCGGAAGATCCAGGTGAACCCAAACGGACGATATATCGCCTCATCCGCAGGCATCAGAAAGCAGAACGGCATGTCCTCCTTCCTCATATCCTGCATCATCCGCGCCAGCAGGCGGCGCATATATCCCCGATGGCGCCTGTCCTGCCTGGTTGCCACGCCCACCAGATAGTCCACCCGCCATCTGCGGTCCTTCACCTGCACCAGATAGGGATTCAGATGGATCATGGAATCAATCCGCCCGTCCTCCTCCAGCACCAGAATCCGGTTGTCCTTCAGCTTCTCCTGAAAGTAGTAGTCATCAAAGGACCTCGAGTCCTCCGGAAATGCCTCCTCCCAGAGTTCCCGGCTCCGTCCCCGCTCGTCAACGTCCAGATACCGAATGTCCATAGTTACTCCTCTGCCACGAAATTCTTCTGCAAAACCAGATACTTTCTCGCAAATCCACAGGGATTGTACGACATCTTCGCCTTTCTGAGACCTTCCTGCCCCAGATCATCCTCCCGGTTCACCAGCTCCACATCCGGAAACTCGTGGATCAGAAACTGCTGGTTGATGAACTGATACAGCCCGCGAATCTCCGCATTGGCCTTCTCAATGTGAATGATTGCCATATTCTCCAGCGAATTGAAGCTTCCGATGGTAAATGCTTCCAGATTCCCGTCAATAAATACCCCTGCCATCCGCACATCCAGCTTGGAGCAGTTCTTCAGAATCTCGTGAATTCCCGCCACCTCATAGTCCAGATGGTCCTCCACGTCATCCCCCTTCGCCTCTCTCCAGCGGTCCAGGAACTTCCAAACCTTGTCCCGGTCGGAGCAGCACAGCCTGCGATACTCGTACCGTCCCTCGTATTCCTTCAAAAATGCATTCAGATGGTTCTTCTTCTTGTGAAGCTTCTTGCCCGACAGCGCCCGCATGGCATCTCCCGGATACAGGTAGTCCTTTAAGTCCTCCTGCTCAATCACCTCAAAGTCCTCCGACTCCTTCAGATGCAGATACTCCACCGCCTCCTCGTCCGCCAGATAGATCTTGAACGGCATGTGAAGCACCTTATTAAAATACTCCACCATTTCATAAAAGTAATGGGGCAGGTCCTCCTCCGTACAGATCGGCATGGCAGAGTGAGTCACGCCCTCATCCTCCATCAGCCACTGAATCGCCTTCCCGTCACTGATCGCATAACGCACATGATAATATTCCCGCCACAGGAAGCTGTCCAGAAACACGCTGTCACAGGTCTTGTTGGGACGCTGACAGAAAAATCCATTCAGTTTCTCTAAGTCCGACGCTTCCACCGGCTTAAATTCCAGATTCATAACTCACAAATTCCTTTCTGCTGCTGATTTTTGAAACAATCAGCCATGTTATAGTATAACACAAAAATCCCCGAATGAAAACAACACCACACACTGGTTCGTCTCCATTCGGGGATGACTTGTCTGATTAATTGCTGCTGACCGGGATGAACCGCGCGATCCGTCCCGCAAAGTCCGCAATATTCTGAGTCTGCATCACCACTCGCCCCGGTCCGGTCAGTCTGGTCAGGAACAGTCCTTCGCCGCCGAAGAAAATATTTCCCATACCCTTCACCGTCTCGATCTCGTACTGCACCGTCCGGTCAAATGCCACCACATTGCCCGTATCCACCTTCAGCACCTCGCCCGGCTGCAGCACCCGCTCTACCATATCTCCGTCAATCTCCAGAAATGCCATACCGCAGCCACTCAAATCCTCCAGAATAAAGCCCTCTCCGCCAAACAATCCGGCGGACAGCTTCCTGGAAAAGGTAATGTTCAGCTCAACACTCTCCTGCGCACACAGAAATGCCCCCTTCTGGCAGATCATACCGCCCGTGGCACCCACATCCAGGGGAAGAATCTGCCCCGCCACCGTAGAGGAAAATGCAATGGATGCCCCCGCCTTCCTTGCCCGGTAGGTTGCCATAAACAGGGACTCCCCGGCAAACATTCTGCCAAGCCCCTTCATCAGACCGCCTCTTGCATTGGTGGACATCTCGATTCCGTCTGTCATCCAGGACATGCCGCCTGACTGGGTATACATGCTCTCTCCCGGCGCTTCAAACGTCACTTCCACCGCCGGCATGGTATCACCGATAATCTGATATCTCATTGTTCCCCTCCTTATTCTCTTTCATCATTCGGAGACACCGGTCGCGTCTCCTTCTCCTCGCGTGCCACTGGCATTGCTGCCTGTCCTTTTGCATGCCACCAGTATTACATTTACTCGTCCTTCACAATCGGGCGCAGCGGATATGCCTTGTGCAGCATCACATGCTCCATCGGAGCCTCGTGCCTGCCATAGTAGGCCTTGCGGATTCGATCTGCAATCACATCGATGTACTGCTCCTTCACATCCGGCACCATAACCAGATACTGGCAGCTGCTGTACTGCGTGTAGACATCGCCCAGACGCAGATTCTTCCGGATCTCCTCCCCCAGAAGCTCCATCTCAAAGTCCCGCTTATGGATGGCAATAAAATGATTGTCCCGGTCTGTCAGTGTAAACAGAATCAGGTAGACATCCGCATCCTTACGCTGCATTCTGCGCAGCTCCAGCCGGAACACTCTGCGGAAGGTCTCATAGTCCTGACAGTATGCGCCCTCGTCCACATCCTTCTCCGACAGATCACGGACAATCAGGCGGATATCCTGATTCACGGCCTGAAGCTCCACTCCCAGCGCCGCCTGCGTGTCACTTCGCCCGTCGCCGCGCTGATGCTTCAGTTCAACCACCTTCTGATCCGCCAGATCAAACAGCTCATTATAATCCCTGCAGCCCTTGCCGTCAGCCCAGGCAATGGTCATGGACATGCGGATCCGCACACCTCCGGCAAGCTGAATCTCCCGGAACCGTCCCCGAATCCGGGCACACCGTTCCTCCACCTCCTCCGGCGCACAGGGCTCCGAACAGAATATTGCAAATTCATCTCCGCCCACACGCCCGATCAGGCAGTTTCTGGGAATCATCTTCTTCAGAACATCCCCCAGAGTCTGTAAAACCCGGTCTCCCACAATGTGTCCGTAGCGATCGTTGACCCGCTTAAAATAATCCAGATCGAACACGATCATATTTCCCTGACGTCTCCTCTTCAGTGCCGCGTTCACATATTGCTGCATGGCTCCTCTGTTGTACAGCCCGGTCAGCCAGTCTGTCTCTGCAAGATGCCGGTAGCTTTCATTTTCCTGCTGAAGACGACGAATCGTTCCCTGAGTATCCATGTCCTTTCCCTGCGGTGCCATTTTACATTCCCCCTTTGTTTGACACTCCGGTCCTTTCCTTTCTACTTTTCGATTGATTTTATCTGTTCCGCCAGAGCCGCAGCCTCCCGCGCGATCTCCAGTTCCTCATTGGTCTTGATTACCAGCACATTGACCCTGGAGGTTCCCGTTGAAATCCGAATCGCCTCGCCCTGATCCCGGTTCTGTACCTCGTCGATCTGGATTCCCAGGAATTCCAGATACTCACAGATCTCCTCCCGGATATCCGAATCATTCTCACCCACGCCCGCCGTAAACACAATATTGTCCACACCGTTCATGGCTGCCGCATAGCTTCCAATATACTTCGCCACCTTGTATGCGAAGATTTCCCGCGCCAGAGACGCCTTCTCATTGTACTTGATCTCCGCGTCCTTCAGCTCCCGGAAATCACTGGACAGGTTCTTGGAGATGCCCAGCACGCCGGATTCCTGATTCAGAATCGTCATAATCTGATGGATGTCCATATTTTCCTTAGTGGCAAGGAACTCCAGCGCTCCCGGATCCACATCGCCGCACCGGGTTCCCATCACAAGTCCCTCCAGCGGCGTAAATCCCATGGAATTGTCAATGACCTTTCCATACTTCACCGCACTGATGCTGGCGCCATTTCCCAGATGACAGACAATCGTCTTCACCCGCCTCGGGTCCTGCCGCATGAACTCTGCCGCCCGCTGCGACACATACTTGTGGCTGATGCCGTGGAAGCCATATCGCCGGATCTTGTACTTCTCATAGTACCGGTACGGCAGACCATAAAGATACGCCTTCGGCTCCATGGTCTGGTTAAATGCCGTGTCAAATACTCCCACCATCAGCGTATCCGGCATCAGCTCCCGGCAGGCAGCCACGCCCACCAGATTCGCCGGATTGTGAAGCGGTGCCAGATCGTTGCACTCTGTCATCGCCTGAATCACCTCGTCCGTGATCACCACAGAACCGGAGAACTTCTCACCGCCGTGCACCAGCCGGTGCCCCACCACATCAATCTCACCAAAATCCGCCAGCACACCCTTCTCCGGATCCACCAGCGTGTCCAGAATCGTGTTCACCGCCTGCTTATGATTCTCCATGGTCACCGGCTCCTTGATGGAAATGCCGTGATACGTCTTATATGTAAATCTTCCGTCGATACCGATACGCTCGCACAAGCCCTTTACCAGCACCTCTTCCGTCACAGAATCAATCACCTGGAATTTCAGCGACGAGCTGCCGCTGTTGATCACCAATATTTTCATAATCCTTCCCCTCTCGCCCTGGATTGCTTGTAACTGCGCCATCGCCCTGCAGTCACAGGTTACTGTTGATTATATACCAGTTCCTGAGGGTTTTCAAGAAACAAAACGTGGGCTAGCTGGGTTAATGCGTGAGCTGGGGTAAATCGTCGGCTTTTGCATTTTGGACAATTTTAGGCGAAAATCGGTCCGCCATGTCCAAATCCGCCCCGACAGCCGGGTTCATCTGGTATTATCCCCCCTGCTTTGGACAATTTTAGCCTTCCAAGACCTATAATTGTCCAAGAATCTCAAAATTTTGGATAATTACAGCCCATTTCCCCCATTAATTGTCCAAAACAGGTCTAAAATGCTGATTTTCAATGGAAATCGGCTGCCGTTTGGACAATTATCTCCTGAAAAGGCACTTTATTGTCCAAAACCTCGTGCCTGTCCCAAATACCATTGACTTCCCAGTACCACCTGCTCACCAGCTCCACCTGCTCACCAGCTCCACCTTCGCTCCCCCATTCATCCACCTTAAAACCCACGTCCACCCCCGCCATGAGTCCGTCCGCCTCCGGATGTATGGGTGGTGCTTCTTGAACCTCCGCCCAGACCGCCCCTCGGGCCTCCGCCACTTCTGGTCGCCCTTGGAATCAGATTCTGAGTCACATACTGCCCGGTCATGGCATCATTCTGACTCCGAAATGCAAACTGGGCATTGGCACGGTACGCCATATGGTAGTTGGCCGCCTGCCCGCGCTCCTGCTCCATGGCATACTGCTTCTTCACGCTCAGGCAGGCTCCGCCGCCTGTCACTGCCGCCGCTGCAAATGCCAGCAGCGCCTCATACCAGCGGATGCTGCGGTGTCTGCTGACGCGCCCGGTCTCCCGGTCATAGTTGTACTGCCCGCCCGGGATTCCCTTCTTATAATATGCCTGCACATCGGAAACCATCGATTCCGCTGCCGCCATATAGTCGCCCTGCTGCATCCCGGTAATCGCATGGTCCATCATCTGCTCAATCCGGCTGTCCGTCAGGAACCGGATCATGGCACCTTCCGTGGATACAAAGAGCATCCGGTTGTCCATATCCATCAGAAGCAGCGCTCCGCGGTAATCTTTTCCCTCGCCGAACCCGCCGTTCTCGTAATACCAGTCCGCATATTCTTCTGAAGACATCCCCAGCGCATCGTCCGTCGTCACCAGCACCAGATCCATCTTCATCTCTGCCCGGATATCCTGAATCTGCGTCTCCAGCTCCTGTATCTGAGAAGTGGTAAGCAGACCAGCCTGGTCGAAGACACGGGATATATCCTGTCCCGCCTCAACACAGACCAGACACATCCACAGAATCATCAAGCATGCCACCATCAGACAACTCAGCAGCTTTCCCGCACCGGCTTCCTTCACCGCTGTCATCCATGCCGCCAGCACACTCCTCATGTCTCTCATCCGTCTCATCATATCCAATACCCCACTACCAGCAGCACCACAAATACCGGCACAAACATGGAAAGAAACAGCCTCATCAACCTCCCCGTATCCACCGGAAGCTCGCCGCAGACCTTTCCCGTCTGTCCGTTGCAGACAAAATAATACATCTTGTCCGATTTCGGGTCCTTGTAGGTCAGCGTCCACACCGGCATCAGCGCATACTCCCACCGCTCATCCTTCAAGTCCGCCGACGACTGCTGCACCTGTATCGAATCGTAGGCACCCGCCGCACTCCGCAGCGCATTCACCGCATAATCCCGAATCTCCTCATGCACCTCATTCTGGAACTGCTCTTCCTCCATGTCCCGCTTCTCCGCCACAAACCCGGATAAATATCCCATATGAAACGGCTGAAGCTTCTCCATCTCAAAAGGCAGAACCCCCTCCACCAGCTTTCTATTGACCTTGGACAGCGCATTTCTGGTCACATGATCCACCTGCATCTCGCCTTCCCGGACCACATCAAACTCCTGCGTCTGCGTATACTGGATATTTCCCGTAACCCAGGTCTTACGCCGGACGCCCTTCGCATCCAGCTTTCCATCCACCTGACAGCTGTAAAGCCAGTACGGAAAATACACCCCTGACAGCTTCTCAATCTGATCCCTGCTGTAAAATGCCTTCGGAATATACTTCTTCCTGCTGATCCACTGTTCAAAAATCTCCAGCGCCTTCTTCCGGTCTATGGCAAATGGAATCACCGCATCCGGATGATATTCTCCCCGCATCTTTCCTTCCAGCACCACCGGATTGTGACAGTAGTAGCAGAATGTAGCGGTAGTAGTCTCATCCGTCACAATCTCCGCTCCGCAGTTGGGACAGTTGTAAAGAACCGCCGCCTCCGGCGCCGAACATCGTCCGTCATCTGCCTCCCGCGCCGCGCATTTCCCACCGGTCGCCTCTGACTGCCCGGACTCCGCGCATCGTCCGTCATCGACTCCCGACTCCTTAGTCTCCGCACCTCTCCCGTCATTCGCTCCCGGCTCCTTCGCCTCTGCCGCCCCCGGTGCCAGCTCCTCCAGCTGCTGCTGATCGAACTCAGAAAGACAGTATTCACAGCGATACTTCTGAGAATCCGGATGGAATCTCAGATCGCCGCCGCAATTTGGACATTTGTATGTAATAACCGTCATACTTCTCTTCCGCCTTCCCGCAGCCTCAGCCTCTCGGCTTTCCGCACTCACTGCAGAACTTTCCCGTATTTACCGCTCCGCAGCTGCAGGTCCACGGTCCATTGGGCGCTGCCGGTCTCGGGCTTCCGCACTCGCTGCAGAACTTCCCTGTATTCACCGTTCCACACTGGCAGGTCCACGGTCCATCCTGCGCCGGAGCCGCCGGTTTCGGGCTTCCGCACTCACTGCAGAACTTCCCTGTATTCACCGCTCCGCACTGACAGGTCCATGCCCCCGGTGCCGCACCAGCGCCTGATGCCATGCCGACACCGCCTCCTGCTGCCACACCGGCACCGCCTCCATTCCGCGCCGCCTGATTCATCTGCATCTGCTGCATATTGGCTGCCGAAGCCGCCCCCATGAAGCCACCGCCGGCATTCATGCCGACACCCATGCCCATGAATCCTGCCATCGCACCGTTGGCATTGGAGCCGGCCGCTTCCAGTCCCCGCGCCATGGCACCCTGCACGTAGCCCTCTCGGACTGCCGGATCCCCCAGCATCGCACCCTGGTTGCGCATATTGATCAGCTTCTGGGACTCTTCATCATAGGATATGCTGGCAAGACCCACATTCATGACCTCAAATCCACGGTCCCGCTTCCAGGTCTCATCCAGCGCATTCGCCATATGTCTGCTCAACACCGTTCCCTTGGATGCCACGAAGGAGATCCGCTCCCCCTCCGCCGACATCTGGTTGATCGCCGCCTGCAGTCCCTCCAGAAACTCATCCATATACTGGGAATTGATGGAATCCATCTCCACCCGGTTCGCATTTTTCGGAATCACCTGCTGATAGAACAGCAGCGGATCCGTGATCTTCACCGAGTAGGTTCCGTGCGCCCGCAAAAACAGCTCCGCATTGTAAAAGCTGTCAAAATAGTTGACCGGATTGCGGGTGCCGAACTTGATGCCCTTGATTTCCTGCAAGTTGACATAATATACCTTCTGTGCCGTCGGCGTCTCCCCGCCGTACCGGATTCGGTTGAAGGACTCCTTCAGCGTCTCCTTGAACTGCCCGTTAAATAAGGACGGCAGCGAAGAATTGTCCACCGTATAGTACCCTTCCTCCGCGGTGTAGTCCACCACCCTGCCTCCGTCCATCACCATCATGAACTGATTCGGATATACATGGATCACAGAGCCATTGGTCACCGTATTGTCCGTTCCCTTCGTGTTGGTGCCTCTGCGGATCTTCACCCCGCTGGCAAATACGGTCTGATCCCCCATACTGTCCGCCTCTATCACCTCAAGCCACTGATCTGCCAGAGCCCCGCTCACTGCTGTTGTCACTGCCTTAATAAGTCCCATACCACTGCCTCCTGTCTGTTCCTGCTCGTCAATCATTACTCCCTTCAGTATATCATAAAGCAAAAAAAGTGTGGCTAAAAATAATGTTAAATCGTAATGATTTTCATTATCTCAAGCCACACCAGTCAAAGAAATCCTATGAGAACTTCTTCATGATCTCCACAACACCATTTCCCAGCGCCCACAGAGCAATCGCATTGGGGATAACCATCAGTCCGTTGAAGAAGTCAGACATGGACCACACCAGATCCACCTTCAGCACGGAACCAATCATAACAAATACCACAACCAGCAGGGAATACACCTTGCCGGCCTTATCGCCGAACAGATATTTCACATTGACCAGACCGAAGAAATGCCAGCCCAGAATCGTGGAAAATGCGAAAAACAGCAGACACACCGCAACGAAGATCATACCGAAGCTTCCGAAGCTGGTGGTAAATGCCGCCTGGGTCAGCGCCGTGCCCTGCTTTCCGCAGTCCAGCACCCCTGTGGTCAGAATGGAAAATACCGTCAGATTCAAAATGATAAAGGTATCAATAAACACACTGATCATAGCAGCCAGTCCCTGCTTATGCGGATTCTCAGCCGCCGCTCTCGCATGAGCATGAGGAGTGGAACCCATACCTGCCTCATTGGAGAACAGTCCACGGGCAACACCGAAGCGGATTGCCTCCCGGACTGCAATACCGGCGCCTGCGCCAACCACTGCCTCCGGATTGAACGCACCCACGAATATCATGCGAAACGCCGCCGGCACCGCCGTAATGTGAAGACCGATCAGAATCAGGCTTCCCACAATGTAGATTCCCGCCATCAGCGGCACAATCTTCTCCACGACAGCCGCCAGTCTGTCCACGCCGCCCAGGAAAATCACCGCACAGATTGCTGCCAGCACCACGCCCACTGCAATACTCGGGATATTTAAGTTATATGCATCGAACACCTCCGCAAATGCAGAGCCGATGGAGTTGGACTGTACCATATTGCCCGTAAAGCCCAGCGCCAGAATGATAAATACAGCAAAGCAGCCTGCCAGCACCTTACCGAAGGTTCCCTGAAATGCCGCCTTGATATAGTAAACCGGACCGCCGGTCACCTCGCCGTCCTTCACCGTCCGGTACTCCTGCGCCAGAACCGCCTCCGCATAAATGGTGGACATTCCAAAGAACGCGCTGACCCACATCCAGAAGATCGCGCCCGGACCACCGCTGATCAGAGCTGTCGCCGCGCCAGCCAGGTTTCCCGTACCTACCTGCGCTGCGATTGCCGTTGCCACAGACTGAAACGGCGTCATCTCACCTGCATTTCCCTTGTTTCCCTTGGAAAGCATGTGACCGAAGACCTGCTTACAGCCCTCGCCGAACTTGCGCACCTGAATAAACCGAAGCCTTATGGTGTAATAAATACCGGTTCCGCAAAGCAGAATGATCAATACCACATTCCACAAAAAATCACTTGCATCCGTCACCATCTGAGTTACCATTTCCATTTCTTACTTCCTCCTGAAATATAGTGTGAGTGTCTTTGCTGCAAAACATCTCGTGTGCCACCGGCGCACATTCCGAGCAAAGAAAAAAAGCTGATAACCTTCATTATCAGCTCTCTGAGAAAGTGAACATTACCCTGTCCTTTTGCCTGAGAGATTAACAGAACTTTTCTATTCGTCCTGCCGTACACCTTCGGCGCCCTGTTCGGGACTCTCCAGAGAGATCGTCCGCTATGAGCCATGCCCTCTGCATGTGCCTGCATACGCGGAACGTCTCTACTATAGCACAGGCTATTTTATAAGTCAATCGGATTTCTGTTCTTTTATTTATTAACTGTTCTAATATCACCTGATAAATTCAATCTCCACCGAATAGTCATCATCAATCATTTTCACCACCGGCTCATAGATCTTCTTCATCTCGGCCACCGCATTGTCATCCGCCTTCTTCCGGTTCTCCTCCGTATGTACCGCCCGCTCAATCCTGCTGCGGACCGCTTTTTCCAGATTATTGTATTCCTGCGGGGTGAATTTCAGCTCTCCAAATGCCAGCAGCCCTTTCTGAGTCTCCCCTGCCTCAAACTTCTCCGGGTCGATTTCCACCGGCGCCATCTTTGTGTGCGGAATCTCGATAATGACTGCTTTTTTGTCATCATCAAGCCGGATATTCTTTTCTCCAAGGGAACTAAGATCCACATAGAAGGTTCCGATTCCCTTGTATTTCAGCGTCTGTGTCTTGTTCAGAATACTCCAGTCAAGAATCCCCATCTGCTTCAAATCCAGGGTTTCCGTGGCCTCCACACTGCAGACCACCAGCTCGCTCTCTTCATGGAACTTTTCGATGATAACCGGCTGAAATTCCGCCACTCTGCGCTCCTCCAGAACGTAGACATCCTCCTCATAGACCGGCGGCTTCTCCGCCGCCACCGCCACCGTCTCATGGGTCAATCCATATCCAAGCATGCCGATGATTCCGATGACGCTCAAAGCCAGACCACCCCGGTAAATACTACTCCTCAGCATTTTCAGATCTGTATTCTTCCGGTTTATCATTTTCAAGTTTGTATTTTTCATGGCATCTCCTTTGTCCTTTCACCTGTGTTTCCAGGCGCTTGTAATTGGCATAGGTATCAAAATGAAACAGCGCTTTCACCATCCACACGAAAAACAGAATGACCAGCAGCGGAATCAGGCAGGAAATAACCAGCATGATTGCCAGCGATTCCACAAAACGACTCAGCAGCTTCTCAAAATAATCGATCACCTGAGATGTTCCATTGGCAATCATATCCCCGGAATTCTTCAGGCTCTGAATGATTTTCCCCAGACCGTTTCCAGCCTCCTCCGGCTCCTTATTTCCATCAACACTCTCCTGAATCTGCGCTGCGCTGTTCTCCGCCGACTCGATCACCTGCGTGATGGATTCCTGATAAGACTTTTCCACCATACTTGAAATCTTCACGCTTGCCGGAATCACCAGGAAAAACGCCATGGCGAAGATGCTCAGTTTGATTGCCAGTGAGCGAAAC
Source organism: Eubacteriales bacterium (assembly GCA_030536555.1). Taxonomy (GTDB): domain Bacteria; phylum Bacillota; class Clostridia; order Lachnospirales; family Lachnospiraceae; genus Brotaphodocola. The sequence goes on from JAUNPU010000013.1 coordinate 90,483, forward strand.
ACATCCCTTTTCGACAGGATTCCAATGACGCACAGTCCACATGCAATCGGAATCAGCCATTTGAATACCACGGTTCCAGAGATTGCTACCATGAATTTTTCCAGGTACAGCGCACACAGTACAATCAGAAATCCTTTGCTCATCTGAGCAAGCTCCTCTGCAATCGGTGTAGCCAGATCTCCCGGCAGCGCCGTGATGGCCGTCGAGGATGCCGCCGAGGATGCCGTCAGCTTCAATACCGTGTCCCGGCTCTGGTTGATTGCATTCGTACAGTAAGCCACATAGCCGGATTTCGCCACCAGCCCATACACAACAAAAGCAGAAGCCAGTCCGATCAGAATCGGTATTGTAATCTTTAATGCCGCCTTTGCTTTCTCTTCCGTCATGATACCCTCCTCCTTTTCCCGTTTGTAAGTCCGGCTCAATTACCAGTCACCAGCATCACAAGTCCAACCACAATCAGAATCGGCAGCGCCAGAATCATCAGTCCGCTAAACATAAGTCCAAGCAATACCGTGGGAAGCAGTACCAGATTAACCAGTATCTTCATAATCCCCCAGCTCATTCTCACCGCAAGCCACAGCATCTTTACAAACACCCATATCATCAAAATCATAAACAACATTGTCCACATAGTCCATTCCTCCTTGTTTTACCGCTCTCTGTAAATACGGATTTATTATGCAGCCCCAGCCTTTCACTGTACCGCCTGTTTCGTTCCATCTGCTCAATGATTCTGCAAAGCATCACTCTTCTCGCCGCTTCCATGTGCATTCCCCTTCTCTGTGCTTGTTCCTGAACTGTGATTGAAGTATAATAGAATCATCACAGAAAATACACCTGCATTCAGGGGAATTAGCCACTCCTATTCCTCCGATCAGGAGAATCCACACAACACAGACTTAAGCATCACAAGAAAGGACACCCCATGGGAAGACAATCCACCCGAGAAAATAAAACTGTTTACCAGCTCAGCCGCGAGGAGTGCGGACTCACCCGAGAAAAAGCAAGTGAGCTTATGGATGGCATCTCCGAAGCACGCATCGAGAAGATCGAATACGAGCTGCAGGAGCCCACACCCTATGATATTGTGCAGATGGCAGACTGTTACAAGCGCCCGGACCTGTGCAACTACTACTGTTCCCACAAGTGCGAGATCGGCAACCGCTATGTCCCGGAGGTCGAGGTCACCGAGCTGTCCGGCATTATTTTAGAGACCATTGCCAGCCTCAATGAGATTCATCCCCTCACCAACCGCCTGATCCAGATCACCCGCGACGGCGAAATCTCAGACGACGAAATTCCCGACTTCGCCCACATCAGCGCCCGTCTGGATGAAGTTGCCCTTGCCATCGACGCGCTGAATCTCTGGGTCGAGCGGACTGCCAGCGAGAACCAGCTGAACCTCGAACTCTTAAAGGCAGAAAAAGAGAAGTTCACCCGATAAGGAGGTCCCATGAAACCATACAGAGCAGTCATTTACGACATTGACGGAACCATTTTAAATACCCTGAACATGAATATGTATCCGCTTATGCGGATCATCAAGGAGGAAACCGGCGAGGACTGGAGCTTCGACCAGGTGTTAAAGTTCGCCCCCTATCCGGGGATGAAGGTTATGGAGGAGCTGCAGGTCAGAGACAGGGAAGCCACCTATGCCAGATGGGTAAAGTATGTCAATGAGTACGAGGAAAAAGCCACCCTCTACGAAGGCTTCGAGGAGGTATTTCAGAAACTTCATGAAGCCGGCATCGTCCAGGCTGTCGTATCCGCCAAGACCAGAGAACAGTATGAGATCGACATTGTCTCGAAGGGCATCGACCGCTACATGTCCACAGCGGTTCTGGCAGATGACACCAGAACGCATAAGCCTGACCCGGAACCACTGCTGGAATGCATCCGGCGGCTGGACCTGAAGGCTGACAAGGTAATCTACATTGGAGATTCCCACTCCGACAGTGAAGCCGCCCGCAATGCCCATATGGATTTCGGATATGCCCGGTGGGGAAGCGTGTCTGACGCCGGAATCCTCTCCCCTGTCTGCACCTTTGAAAAACCGCTGGAACTGTTAAATCTGTTGTATTATAATGAGTTGTAAATGAATGCATTCATGGAAAGGAAAGTCCTATTCGGCATCGGAGACTTTAAGGCAGTTTACCGCCAGCTGCAGGCCAACCCGCTGACCGAGATCGTTGCCTGCCGCCCCGACGGACACTGGCTCCGCTATACCGGAAAAGCTGTCTTTGAGACAGACCCCAGATACGCCGAAGCTGTCCTCGCATCCGCCCCGCAGCTGCGAGACATTTACAACGAAAAGACCGGCTACAAGATGGCAATGTTCCATCTGGAAGATGCCACCGCTGTTGTGATCCCGATTATGGGAAAGGGAGAGGATCTGCTGTAAGGCAGACCTTCTCCCCTTTTTTATCTATCACTGCATATCGCATGTGGCAACCGAAACTGTGACGATGGGAACACTTTCTTACTGTACAATCGGCAATCCGCACAAGAACTCCGTCATATTTTCATACTGTACTTTTACCGGTTCCCATTTCTGCACTCTGGCACTCTGAGCCAACCGTTCCCATTTTTCCGCATTTCCAATCTTGCCCAGTTCCATACTCCGCTCTTCCAACTCCTGATACAGTTCTGCAGGATTAATGGTAACTGTTTTTTTCGGTCCATTGTACAAAACATGATAGCGACTAACTACACATCCCAGATTCTGTTCAACTTCTCTGACAAATTCCCGATTTACCAGATGTTTCGCCTGTTCATCCACCTGCTTGTCCGAATGTTTTAACTCATACAATGCCATCTGCTTTTTCTCTTTATCCCGGATGATCAAATCAATCTCACAGCTTCCATCCATGGAACGATACATATCAAAATCCACATGATTTGCTCGCTTTAAATCCAGATAACAAATCGCCTCCTGAATACTGCCCATCAGAATTTCTCCTGCCAACGCAGCGTCGTATCTTGCTCCGGTTTCTTCCCTGACTTCCTCTGCAATAATCTTTATGATTCGGTCGCACAAACCATAGCGAAGGTAGTTTGGGACAAAAACTGAGACATTGCCATCTTCTAAATAAATATCCTGCTTAACGCTGATTTCTTCCAGTATCTTAATAATATTCTGGAATGTCTCAATCGGAACCTGTTTTGAATTTCCCAGATAGTCAGCCAATACCTGGTAATAGTGTTTAGAGTCCAAATTGATGACATCTAACATCTCATCCTGTACATTTTCCTGTTCTGAGCGCTGGCGGATTACATTTGAAAGTTTTCCAATATCCGAAAACTTATAAACCGGCTTATTTATTAGCTTACCAACCACCAATGCTTTCATATAATTATCAATCGTAATTCTTATCAGGCTGGCAATAATCGCTTTCGATTCTTCTTCTGACTTACCCTTTTTCAGCTTTTCGGGCAACGTCAGTAATAGATCATATTTCTTCTCGCTCTTAAATATGGACTTTACAATGTTCTGTACAACAGCCGTCTCCATGTAATCAGAAGGAGTCATTTTCTTCTCATCTTCATCAAAATTTATTACTCCACCATATTTAATAAATGTATCGATATCCTGCCCAAAGACCTCATGGGCTTCTTTAAAAGAAAAATAGGTGGTGTCGATTTGCTTCATTCGGTCAAACAGTGTTTCCTTTGCCAGCAGCTTTATCGCATAGGAAAAAGTTCCTGCAATTACAATCTTCATCCCAGCTTTCGCCAATCTGTCTGCCAGCAGGTTCAAACAGTTATCTTCCATTTCCATATCAAGATAAGAGATCTCATCAACAAAAACATATTTTATACCCTGAGCTGCAAACTGGTCTATCATCGAAAGCAGCTTCTGATCATCAATATCATTTTTCTCCCCAATTGTAATATAAGAGATTCTTTTGGCCTCTATATGATATGTCTGAATCAGATCATTAATTGCCTGAAGAATAAGCACAGTCTTTCCTGTTCTTCGAATACCGGATAATGCGCAGATATCCTTTCCTTTTGTCAACAGAAACCCCATCAGACTTTTATAGCAGAATCTCTTCTTTTCTTTTTGTGCTTCTTCACTCTCTCTTATGAATTTTAACAGCTCGGTTCCTGTATACCAATGGTTAATTTCCACGCAAAACACCTCTTCTTTCAACAACTCCCGGATGACGTAATAGTTTCTCTTTGTAATTGATACATCTATTATATCACACCTGGAATTTATATAAAAGAAAAGAACTACATTTCTGTAGTTCTTCCTTAGAGGCGACAACCAGATTTGAACTGGTGATCAGGGTGTTGCAGACCCACGCCTTACCGCTTGGCTATGTCGCCATATTATATTATATGCACTGAAATATATTTTATTCCAGCGAGTGACCCCAACGAGATTCGAACTCGTGTTACCGCCGTGAAAGGGCGATGTCTTAAC
>JAUNPU010000014.1 GCA_030536555.1 Eubacteriales bacterium
CTCCCGCCCCACTGCTCCACTTCCGCCCCCAGCGCCACAGTTCCGGTATATCCGCTCAGGCAGCCGATGACTCCCATATACACCAGCAGCACCACCAGCCATTTTCCCTGCCACGTGCGCTCCGCATTTCCGGCTGATTTTCTCCACAGCTTCATACCAGAAACCTCTGCAGTGTCTCCATCAGCGCCAACACGATCGGCATACTGACCGCCAGGATTGACAGCTTTCCGAAGATTTCAATCTGACTTCCGATTGCCCCGTATCCGGCATCCTTGCAGATTCCCGACGCAAATTCCGCGATATACGTGATTCCCGTCATCTTGATCAGTGTGGTCAGATAAATGCGGTTGACCCGGATGAATTCCTGCACCTGCCCCATGGCATCGAAGATCGTCTCCATTTTGGACACGCCGTAGAAGAAGATAAAGCATCCGGCGGCTGCCGCCAGATACGTCGCGTACTCTCCCTTCACGCCCTTCATCTGTACCGCCAGCATCACCGCCGTTATCCCCACGACTGCAATTGTAATCATTGTCATACTCTCACCTGCATCCCGCACTTCCCCTTCTACAGTGCAAACAGATTTTTGATGGTCTCAAACAGCTCATAGATATAGGGCACCATCCAGAACAGGACCAGAATCAATCCCGCCAGACTGGTCAGAAATGCCTGCTCCTCTCTGCCGCTGTGCTTCAATACCTGGCAGATCACAGAAACCAGGATTCCCACTGCCGCTATTTTAAATATCAGATTGACTCCCATCCGCTCCTCCTCTCATCCGTCCCTGCGCCGACCTCATGTCGCCTCAATACGACCGCCACGCAGCCGTCACACTGCCTCGCGCCAACATATCTCTCTACACCAGCAAAATCGCCAGGAACAGCCCGCTCATCACCCCGAGACTGGTGTAGAGCCGGCACCGGTCCTGCCGGTGTTCCCGCATCTGACCGATTCCAAGATCCAGCTGTTCCAGATACAGAAGGAGATTTCGCTCCTGCATATCCCGGTCCAGAAAGCCCAGATGCTCTCCCAGAGCCACCAGCGACTGCCTGTCCTCCTTTGTCAGGGCAAGCCCCGGCTCTCTCCACACTCCCCCTGCTTCCGAGTCTGGTCTGCCTGTCTCCGGTCTGCCTGTATCTGTCCCCAACGCCTCCACCTCCTGTTTCCAGATGCTGCAGAATGTCTCCCCCTCCTGCTCCCCGATCCGCTCTGCCACCCGCACGAACAGTTCCGCCAGTCTTCCCTCTGTCCTTCGCCCCACCGTCTCAAATGCCTCGTGAAGGGGCGCATTGGCATAGAGGATCTGACCCTTCAGCAAAACGATCATCTGGCGCAGCTGCTCCAGCTCCGAGAGCCGCTGCCCGTACTGCCTCGACAACCAGATCCCGTAGCCGGATGTCCCCGCCACCACCATCATGCAGCCCACAAGCCGCAGCCATATACTAACTGACATACCCATTCCCCCCAACCGGATAAAGCTTCGTACCCCTGGAATCATAGATCTGGTGCACATTTCCCACTCTGCCGCAGTTATTCAGAATAATATACCGCTCAAACCACCGCTCCAGCACCAGCTTCCGAAGCACCGGCTTCTGCCGGATGTCCTCGATGGAGCTTCCATGAACCGTGGCGATCAGCTTGCACCCGCAGTTCATCACGTATTCCATGGCTTCTAAGTCATCCCTGCTGCCGATCTCGTCCACCGCAATCACCTGTGGGGACATGGTCCGGATCAGCATCATCATCCCCTGTGCCTTGGGACAGCAGTCCAGAATATCGGTGCGGATGCCCAGCTCATTCTGGGGAATTCCCTGATAGCAGGCGCCAATCTCCGAGCGCTCATCAATCACCCCCACCGTCATCCCCGGCTCCGGTCCTGTCCCGTCGGAGACCTGCCGGATGATATCCCGAAGCAGGGTCGTCTTTCCGCAGCGGGGCGGTGAAATGATCAGCGTATGCAGCACGCTTCCGCCGGTATACAGATAAGGCATTATCTGGCTGGCACACCCGCGGATCTGGTGGGAAAGGCGCACATTGATAAACGATATGAACTTCATGCTGCGGATTCCATGCTCATCGGTAATGGTCTTTCCGGCGATTCCGATCCGGTGTCCCCCCTGAATGGTGATGAATCCCTGCCTGATTTCTTCCTCAAATGCATAGAGGGAGTAGCTGCTCATATATTCCAGCGTCTCTTTCAGCTCCTGCTTCGACACCAGGTAAGCCTCCTCCGCCCGTCTGCTCAGATTTCCTTCTGGAGTAATGTAAAATTCATGATTGTTGCAGATCATAAGAAGCGGCGCGTGTACCCGCATTCGGATTTCCTGAACCTGCTCGAAATCCACGGATAACCGCCTTAGAATGTTTCTGATATCTTTCGAAAAGATCCTGACAAGCTCTTCCCGTTTATCCATATTCCCCTCCCCTCATAGTTAGATATATATGAGGGAAGGGGAAAATTATGCAGACCTACTGCATCAGTGCGCCGGACCCGTCAAACTGGTACGCTGTACCGTCGATGGTCTGGACGCCGGTCACCATGGCGCCGTCTGGCAGGCAGTAATAGCGTCCGCCGTTCCAGTCAATCCAGCCGGTCACCATATAGCCCTGCTCATTGAAATAGTACCAGATTCCATTGGCCGGATCCTGCCACCAGGTATTAGCCGGGTAGGAACCGTCCTCATTGCGGTACCACCAGCCCACAGTGTCCTGAATCCACTCTGCCTTGTAGACCACGCTGCTCTCCTTCGTTGCGCCGGAGCCGTCCGTCCTTGCCCCCGGACCGGAGGTGTTGGTATCGATGATACCGCCGTTTTTCATCAGCTCAGCAAAATCCTCGTCAATATAAATGGTATCGGAATACTCGGACCAGTTGCCGTCCCGGTACTCGCTTCCCTTTGCCAGGGCACGCACGCGGAACATGTAGTCTCCTGCCTTGGTCATCTTCCGCTCAAAGTTGTACTGAAGCTTCTTGGTCTTGATCTCCGCTACCTTGCTCTCATCACAGTACAGATAGATTTGATACTGATAAGCCTCTTCCACTTCTTCCCATACTGCCAGCGTCATATTGTCATCATCCCAGTAGGTGTCCTGCACCGTATCCAGTCTTGTGGATGCCAGCGCCGTCACCGCACCGGCTGCGGACAGCAGTCCTGCCACCGCCAGTACCGCCAGTTTCTTAATCAGTTTTGTGTGTTTCATGTTCTATACCTCCTGTTGTTTTAATTGATACCAGTATCCCTGCGCATCTTCCTGCCGCTCGATCTGACCGTTCTTTTTCAGGTAATCCAGATGAGCCAGGCACTCTCCCAGCGCAAACCACCGCTGCGGAGCCGGGAAATGCTCCCAGTCACCGGAACGGATCTTCCAGGTCATCCTGCCTGCAATATCATAAAGCCGCGCCTGCCCCAGCTCCTCTATCGCTCTGCAGCATTCCTCCAGCCGTCGTCTGTGGTGCTCCTTCAGCGAGGCGATCCGCCTGTGAAAATCCCCCGGCTTTCGATGCCCCGGCAGCGGAATGGTTACCTCATACCGGTCTATCCTGTCGAGACTCGCCAGATAATCCCCAAGGGAATCCTCTGCTTCCGGCCAGTTGGCAATATTCGGCGTAATGTCAAACAGCACATGGTCTCCCAGGATCATGGCTCCCGTGCCCGCAATCTCAAAGCACATCTGCCCCGGTGTATGACCCGGCGTCAGGATTGCCCGCAGTGTATAGTTCCCGGCAGTTATCCGGTCTCCGTCCTGTAAAAGCGTATATCCTGTAAAATCCAGATTCCCCGCCATATTTCTGGACGGCGTCGTCGCCAGCATCTCCTCCACCAGAGATGGTTCCACTCCATGCCGGAGAAGAAGTTCTTTCTGGATCGTATGGAGATCTCGAAGTCCTTCCCCCTCCCGCGCCATCCGCAGATAGCGGTAATCCACCTCGCTGATGTATGCCCGGCTCCCCGTCCTGAGAAGCTCCGGCACATTACCGGCGTGATCCGAGTGAAGATGGGTAACCAGAATATCCGTATCCTCTATGGAAGCTCCCAGCAGCTTCAGCCCCGCTTCCACAGCCTGTCGGCATTCCTCCGTACAGAAACCTGTATCGACCAGCAGACTTCTCTCACCTGTGATCAGATAGCTGTTCAGTTCCTTAAGGGGATTGCCCTTCAGGGGGACCGGAATGCGGTAAATCCCCGGCAAAATTTCTTCAATGTCCTCTATCTTCATAGCGTCTTCCTGTCCACCTTACTTGTGATATGGCTCCCCGGCAATGATCCGGTAGCTGCGGTAAATCTGCTCCAGCAGGATCACCCGCATCAGCTGATGGGGAAATGTCATCCTGGAAAAGCTGAGCTTGTAATCGGCACGCCTCAGCACAGCCTCCGAGAGTCCCAGCGATCCGCCGATAATCAGCACGATCTGGCTCTGCCCGCCGATTCCCAGCTGATTGATCTTATCCGCCAGCTGCTCGGAACTGAGCATCTGCCCTTCAATGGCCAGCGCAATCACATAAGCCCCGTCCTTCACCTGTGCCAGAATGCGCTCGCCTTCCTTCTCCCTGATCTGCCGTTCCTCCGTCTCGCTGGCCTTGTCCGGTGTCTTCTCGTCAGCCACCTGGATGATCTCCAGCTTACAGTAGCGGCTCAACCGCTTGCTGTACTCGGCAATCGCATCCGTGTAGAACTTCTCCTTGATCTTACCTACGGTTATCAATGTAATCTTCATGTATCTGTTCCTTATGCTCCCTGTATCTCATTCTTATCTGCACGTTTCTTGGACCGCCTTCCGGCTTCTCAGCCCTGTCTGCCGGTCTTTCGTCTCGCCCGGGCTGCGATTCTCTCTCCCTGCACCCTTCGTCCGGACTTCACCATCCGCACCTGCTTTCCCGCAGGCCTTCGCCGAATCCCGTAAATGGTATGCAGAAATACCGAGACCTCCTCCCACGCCTCCTGACTTTCCGGAATCAAACGCAGCCCCATCTGAAACACATGGAACATTCCGTCATAGACCGACACCCGCAGCCTTCCGTGGGCCTTTCGAAGCTTATCCGCCACAGTCAGCGTGTCACTGAGCAGCACTTCCTCGCTTCCCACCTGCATCAGAACCGGTGGAAAGCCATGATACTCGCCAAACAGCGGCGACAGATAGGGATCTGTCGGATCCGCGTCTCCGATGTAGGCGCTGTCATACAGCATATTGTCCTTCGTACCCCCAAACTGAGGGTCCCGGTCAAAGTTCGTCTGGTGTGACTCCCCTCTGCAGGTCAGATCCGCCCACGGAGACATGGTGATCAGTCCCGCCGGCATCTGTATTCCATGATCCCGCAGATACAAAAGCAGCGCCAGCGCCAGTCCGCCGCCGGCCGAATCTCCTGCCACAATAATCTTGTCCGGCGCGTACCGCTTCTCCTCCAGCAGCCATCGGTAAGCCTCCACCGCATCCTCCAGAGCCGCCGGATACGGGTACTCCGGCGCGACCCGGTAGTCGATCGTCAGCACATCCCCGCCCATGCTTCTTTTGGAGTACTGAACCGCAAAATCCCGATAAATATTCTTCATCGGTCCGATATAGCCTCCGCCGTGCAGCTGCAGGATCACCCGCCCTGTGCACACCTCAGCGGGCCGCAGATACTCCATCTTGAACCGGTCCATATCCACGATCTCATACTCGTAGTCCTCCGGACAGATCCACGCCGGTTCCACGGGATTCATGCGATATTCACCTGTCTGGAACTTGTGTCCCATGGCGGTGTCCATCATATTCTTCATCGCGTCCCGCACCAGCTTCCCCCGCAGGCTCACACGCTTCTGTCTCATGGTAAACTCCTTAAGTCTTTATAAATGAAGCCTCCGGTTCAGCTCCTCTTTCCAGTCTCTTCGCCCGGCAAGATACTCTCCAAGGCCCTTCGCTGCCGTCTCTCCGGTATGCCCCACCTTCTTCACTACGCGGGAAGCCTTTGCCTCGCCGCCCTTTCTGAGGATCAGCACCGGACGGATGTGGGGATACAGGTTCCTCCTGCGTGCCCCGCTCATCTCGTTGCCCTCCAGCCTTACCCGGATTCCGTCTTCCTTCAATCTGCCAAAGAACCGGCGCTGCAGATGACTGTCCGCAAATACCGACGTGAATGTAATCACCACCTCATCGCCAAATGCACAGACTGCGCACTTTAGCGGCTGTCTCCTGGACACACCGATCATAAAGTGGAACCGCTCGATCTCCGACGCATACTCCTCTTCCATCTGCATCGGTCCGATATTGGACAGCGTCGTGGTGTACGCCCGATCTTTCAGGCGGAATACCAGATTCAGCGCCAGCTTCTTGATCACAAGCGGAATGATACGCAGATACCACTTCTTCTCATTGGATACGTTGTAGGAAATATTCTCCTCCAGCCGCTTCTTGTCGATCTTCCGGTCCATCTGCCTGCTGACCATGCCAAGCAGCGTCTCGAACTCCATATCCGGATTCCGAAACAGACAGCCGATCAGCGTCACCGCGAAGAAATTCGACATGGTGTCGGAGCCAAAAAATGCCCGCAGATTGATGGGAAGATTCAGCACCACCGGCAGTTCACATGGCTCTCCATCCAGATACTCCTGCCAGATGGACCAGATCAGGGCTGCCGCCAGATACTTGGTGATGCTGACCTCATGCTTCCGGCATACCGCCTTCAGCTCCTTCACATTGACATAGCCGTGCAGAACCTGCTCCGCTCCCAGAGGCAGATAGTTGCCCTCCAGCCGAAAAGCCGGACTGGAGCTGTAGCTCCGATGGTGCATCTCACGGTAATTCCGCAGATAGCTGTCCTCCACCGGAAACTCCTGATTCTGCTGTGCATGCTCGTCCGCCGGTCCCCAGTATTCGCTGCTGCCCCCAAGAAGGTCCAGATACCGTTCTGTCAGACTTTTCAGGAAATTGACCGCTCCCAGCCCATCCGTCAGCGCGTGAAATACCTCCAGATTAATCCGCCTCTGATAGTAGGTAACCCGGAACAGGAACTTCCGGTTCCCATGGGGATCGAAATAGCGGCACGGATAGGTACTCTCCCGCTGTACCTGCGGCACCTTTCCATTTTCTTCAAAATAATACCAGAACAGGCCTCTGCGCAGCTTCACACGGAAGTTGTGAATATGAGGAAGAATATCTTCCAGCGCCTGCTGCAGAATCTCCGGTTCCACCTCTTTTTTAAGGGTAACGGAGACGCGAAACACCTGACTCATACTCTCATTGGCAATGACCGGGAATATCTTCGCCGTATTGTCAAGTTTTCTCCATCCAATCTTTGGGTTTTCCTGTCTCATCCCGCACCTCGTTTTATTCGAAATCAAGAATCATATCGTACCAGACTGCCCCGCCATGCACGGAAGCCGAAACGCCCATGCTCCGATAGCCAAAGGTCTCGTAAAAGCCGATCAGCCTGTCCTTGCAGGTCAGAATCAGTCCTTTTCTGCCCTTCGCCCGCGCGTCCTCAATCAGATGACGCATCAGTCTGGACGCCAGTCCCTGATGCTGATACTCCGGCACCACATCCAGTCCGAAAATGCTCTGATAGGGACCATCCGGCATGTGGTAGGCCGCATCCTCAAACATCTCGTCACAGATGGTCTTCCGGTCTGTCACGCATCCGTTGATGAAGCCGATGATTTCTCCGTTCTTCTCTGCCACAAAAAAGCTTTCTGCAAATGTATGAATCCGCTGTGAAAATGAATCCCGGGTTGCCGCCTCTGCTTCCGGAAAGCAGACTGCCTCCACCCGGGTCACAGCGTCCAAATCCTCCTCTTTTACCTGTCTGATCAAAATATCCATGTCTCCTGCTGTCTCCTTGTCGTTCCATATTCTGTCTTATTCTTCTGTTGTTCTATCTCTGTCCACTGGTCCCCGTCATCTGTGAATACGGCTTCCAGTCTTTCATGCACCGCAGATTATGCCCGGAAATAGTATCCCACGCCCCACTTGGTATGCACATACTTCGGATCGCTGGGGCTTGGCTCGATCTTCTCCCGCAGACGACGCACATGCACATCCACCGTCCGTACATCTCCGGACTCCGATGCCTTGTTGCCCCACACGAAGGTCAGCAGCGCCTCCCGGCTGTAAACCTTGTTGGGATTGCACACCAAAAGCTCCAGAAGATCGAATTCCTTTGCCGTCAGGTTGATCTCCTTCTCGCCGATGAACACCCGGCGTCCTTCCCGGTCAAGTTTCAGATCACCGACTACCACCATCTTATTCTCTGACTGGGCCGCCTGCTTCGACTTCTTGGAGTTCCGGCGCATGATTGCCTTGATCCGCGCCTTCACCTCCAGAATATTGAACGGCTTCGTGATGTAATCGTCCGCACCGTACTCCAGTCCCAGGATCTTATCCATATCGCCGCCCTTGGCCGTCAGCATGATAATCGGCATCTCGGAGAACTCCCGAATCGCCTGGCACACCTCAAATCCATCATACTTTGGCAGCATCACATCCAGCAGCACCACATCATACTCGGTCTGCTTTGCCAGATTGATTGCTTCTTCGCCGTCATAGGCACAGTGTACTTCCATTCCGTCCTGCTCCAGACTGAAACGGATTCCCTTCACAATCAGTTTTTCATCGTCTACTACCAAAATCTTCGCCATGTTATCTCCTTACGATCTATCTCCATATTCTGTGTCAGGGTGACACAGTAATATTCTCTCTTATTTTATCAAATGCCGCCTCCTTGATGCCGGAAATCTTCATGACATCCTCGATCCGTTCAAATCTGCCATGCTCCTGACGATAACGAAGGATATCCTCCGCTCTCGCCTCCCCGATCCCGGTAAGCGTCATCAGTTCCTCTTTCGTGGCTGTATTCAGGTTCACAAGTCCGGCCGCACCAAAAGCTCCTCCAGCAATCTCACCGCTTTCTCTGCTTCCGGCAGCTCCATATTCCGTATACTCCGGCGCCCACTCCTTCTTCGGAATGTCATCCCGGTTCGGAACCGCAAGCTTCATCCCATCCCGCACCGGCTCTGCCAGATTCAGATAGTCCGTGGCTGCGCCTTCCGTGAATCCGCCTGCCTGCTCGATGGCTTCGCAGATCCGCTGCCCTTCCTCCAGCTCATATACACCGGGGGCATTCACCTCCCCGCAGACGTGGACACAGCAGACCGCAGGCACAGAGTCGGAAGCCATAACTTCCGGTGCTGTCGGCACTTTCTGCGCACCGGATTCGTCTGCCATGGGATTGCTCCCCGACACACCGGCTGCGCCAGCCTCAGCAGCACCCCCGGTTGCAGCGGCAGCGGCAGCCCCGGCATCACTCCCGGACACACCGGCTGCACCTGCCACAGAATCACGCCCCGGCACAGCAGCAGCGTCTCCGCCTGTGAAATCACTCCCCGCCACAGCCGCCTCCGCAAGCACGGTTCCCCGATTCCCCATCAGCGGGACCGGCGCACCCTGCAGACCGCAGCTGTAACAAAAGCCAGCCGCCAGTATCACAGCGGCCAGCCCCAGCTTTCTGCCAAAACTCGTTGTCAAATTTTTCATATCGTTCTCTCTTTCCGAGAGAATCCTGATTCAGCCTATCTATATTCTACCGAAATCGGATAGCAAATACAAGAGCTATTTTGCGAACCATGTTACTATTTTCAGGACAAAAGTAAATTAACCATGTTTCTCTTGACAATTTTCCTCGACAGGACTATACTCGCCGTAACAAAATAATCAGACACGCTAGGGGAGCCCGCACGGGCTGAGATAGATGATATCATCTGACCCTCACTACTTGATCCGGTTCGTACCGGCGTAAGGAAGCTCTATACTGACCTCCTGTAGTCCCCTCCTGTGTACCTGTACAAAGGAGGATTTTTTATGTCGATTGTTACCCCTGACGGCGGCCTGACCGCCCCTGGCTACGGCCTGTGCATTCTGGCCGCTGTCCTGTTATTCTTCGTTGCCGGTGTGATTTCCCAGAACAGCAAACGAAAGCTGTCCACCAAACAGCTGGTATTCTGCGGCACAGCCATGGCACTGTCCTTCATCACATCCTACATCAAGCTGTTCCACATGCCGTATGGCGGTTTAAAGAGTATCAATTTCATATTGCTTTTTTTAGAAAATAGATTATAATATGAATTAAGGAACGGGTTTCTGACCACTTGGCTATCGCCTAGAGTGGGTTGCTCGTTTCTTTTTTTATGTTCTGAATATCATATAAATATAATCTGCCATCAGCAGCGTACCTTACAATAAGAACTGCCTGATACACATTGTATCTTACTATCATCCCCACATTGTCTGTTACCGGAAATGCAAATCTTGTATTATACCGATACCATCCCTTCTCTGCCTTCTTTTTATGTCTATTTTCATAGTCTTCCGCCCAACGTCTTCCAGTCGCAATCTCTATCATTTCCGGAATTCCCTGCACGAGATTAGCTTTTGCTTTAGCAACTGCTCCTTTTAGCTTTCTCGTATATTCAGAGCCTGAAAATTCATCAGCAAAATCACGGCCAATATACACAACATCTTCCGTCTCTAATATCTCCACTATATCTCCAACGTATTGTAACAGATACTTCTCTACCTCCTTCCAAGGCATCCTTCCTTTTCCTGTAAATATTACTTTTGGAATAACTGCCAATTTATTATTATTAAAATCCGTGGTTACTAAAACATTCCTGTCCGTATTCATAAATGCCTCCTACAACACCATCTACTAAAACTTTGTTTTGAAAAAATTGCAGATACTGCAAAGATTCCTAAGAAACATGGAAATGATTTTTCCTTGATTTGAAAAATTATAACAGAATAACACCAGAAACGCAAGCATCTAATACAGAAAAAGCTCAGGTGCATCCCGCTGCCCCTGAGCTTTTCCTGTATTCCATCCTTTAATATCCAATCCCCGTATCCGCATTTTTCATGATTTTCACCAGTCTGCTGGTTCCCAGACGCTCTGCACCGAGACGTGCAAACTCCTCTGCATCATCAAAGGATGAGATGCCGCCTGCCGCTTTCACCTTCACATCCTTCCCGATATGCTTTCTCATCAGTTCCACATCGGCAAAGGTTGCCCCGCCTTTGGAAAAGCCGGTGGAAGTCTTGATGTACTCCGCCCCCGCCTTTGTGACGATCTCGCACATCCTAATCTTCTCCTCCTCGGTCAGAAGGCAGGTTTCGATGATGACCTTGAGGATCTTTCCGCCGCAGACCTCATGGATCTGGCGAATCTCATCCTCGATTTCCTGATAGCGCTTGTCCTTCAGATGACCGATGTTGATGACCATATCAATCTCCGCTGCACCGTTTGCAATGGCATCCTTCGTCTCAAATACCTTCACTGCGGTGGTACTGTATCCGTTAGGGAAGCCGATGACCGTGCAGATCGGCAGTTTCCCTGCCACGTAGTCTGCCGCCTGCTTCACGTAGGAAGCCGGAATGCAGGCAGATGCCGTTCCATAATGCATGGCGTCATCCAGAATCTGGCGGATTTCCTCCCAGGTGGCAGTCTGAGTCAGTAAGGTATGGTCTACTAATTTTAAAATATCGCTTCTTTCCATGATTGTCTCTCCTTCTATATCTATTTCATTTTCTGTTAAATAAGCTTCTCCAGAACCGAGGTTCCGATGGTCTGTTCCGGCATGGCAAGCCCGAAGTTATCCACGATTGTCGATCCGATCACGCCAAAATTCTGTGCATCCTCCAGTCGTCCAAAGCCTTCCATGGACGGCGAATAGGCAAGGAACGGAACCTGCTCCCTCGTGTGGTCCGTGCCCGTATGAGTCGGGTCATTTCCATGGTCTGCCGTAATGATCAGCAGGTCGTCCTTCTGCAGCAGCTTTAGCAGCTCACCCAGTTTTACATCGAACTTCTCCAGCTCTTCCCCATAGCCTGCCACATTTCTCCGGTGTCCCCACAGGGCATCAAAGTCCACCAGATTCACATAACACAGCCCTTCAAAGTCCCGTCCGGCAATCTCTATGGTCTGTTCCATGCCGTGAACCGAGCTTTTGGACTTGTTGGATTCTGTCAGCCCTTCTCCGTCAAAAATATCATAGATCTTTCCCACGGAGATCACGTCCAGTCCGGCATCCTTTAAGACATTCAGCGCCGTTCTTCCATATGGCTTCAGCGCATAATCATGACGATTGCTGGTGCGCTTAAACTCTCCCTTTTTCCTGCCTGTGTACGGTCTGGCAATGACCCGTCCTACCTTCCACTCATCCTTCAGCGTAAGCTCTCTGGCAATCTCACAGCAGCGGTACAGCTCATCCAGACCGAAGGTCTCCTCATTTCCGCAGATCTGCAGCACCGAATCTGCCGATGTGTATACAATCATGTGACCGGTTGCAATCTCTTCCTCTGCCAGCTCGTCCAGAATCTCCGTGCCGCTGGCACTCTTGTTGCCGATAATCGTGCGGCCGGTCCGTCTGGACAGCTCATCCAGCAGTTCCTTTGGAAATCCGGTCTCCGTAAAGGTCTGAAACGGCTTCGTAATATGAAGCCCCATCATCTCCCAGTGACCGGTCATGGTATCCTTGCCGGTGCTGACCTCCTTCAGCTTCATATAATACCCCAGCGGGTGCTCAGCCGGCGCCACACCGGTTAAGTGGTGCAGGTTTGCCATCCCCAGCTTCTGAAGATTGGGAATCTGAAGATGCTCCACACACTCTGCAATATGCCCCAGCGTATCCGTGCCTGCATCCCCGTAATCTGCCGCATCCTCCAGCGCTCCCGCACCCAGTGAATCGATGACGATTGTGAAAATCCGTTTGTATTTTTTATGTTCCATAGCTCCATCCTTCTTAGAAAAGTGTAATAAAACCGACAATCATTGCGCTCAGCAGACTTACCAGAATACCGCCCAGCATGGACCGGAATACCAGACGCGCCAGCGTACTCTTCTTCTCCGGACAGAGTACCGCAATGCCGGACACGCAGATTCCAAGGCTTGAGAAGTTGGCAAATCCGCACAGGGAAATGGCGCAGATCATACCGGTTCTCGGATCCAGAGACGATAACACCTGTCCCAGATTCTGGAAAGCGATAAACTCATTGACCACCAGCTTGCTGCCCAGCAGACCGCCTTCCATCAGGATCTCGCTGCCTTCCAGCCCCATCAGGAATCCAAAGGGTGCAAACACGTAGGAGAACACCTGCTCCAGACTGATGCCGAAAACTCCCAGAAACTTGTTGATGGCAAACACAAGTCCTACCATCGCCACCAGGGATGCTCCGATGGAAAGCACCATCTGCATGCCTGTGGTGGCACCTTCTGCAATGGCTTCGATGGCATTGGCATTATTTCCCTTATTGTCCATCTTCACATCCGCCACCGCTTCGATGTGTTCCGTCTGCGGAAGCAGCATCTTGGCTACCAGAATGCTCCCCACCGGAACCAGTGTGCTGGCAATCAGCAGGTAATCCATGGGAATCCCCAGTGCCGTGTATCCGCCCAGAATGGATACGGACATACTTCCCATGCCCGAAACCAGCACCACCATGATCTCACTGTCCGTCATGCGGTTCAGGTATTTGCTGACCAGAATCGGGCTGTCCGTCTGACCCAGGAACATATTGGCAACTGCCACAAAGCTTTCCACTTCCGAAGTTCCCATCAGCTTTCCCACAGCTTTCCCTATCCATTTTACCACAAATCCAAGAACTCCGATATAGTATAAAAAGCTTACCAGTGCAGAAAGGAAAATAATATTTCCCAGCACCTGGATGATAAAGATGCTTCCTGTAGGCGCTGCGCCGTTGGCAAGGCTGCCGAAGACAAAGTCCAGACCTGCCTGACCGCAGTTGATGACTGCGGTTACCGCATCCGAAGCGGCAGATACGATAGTCTTTCCCAGCGGAACCTTCACCAGCAGCACGGCGATGATGAACTGTACAACCACCGCCTTTGCCACCAGCTTCCACCGAATATTTTTCCGATCCCAGGAAAGCAGGCACACAAGCCCGAGAACAACCAGTATCCCAATCAGATTCAATACAAACTTCATTTCATAACCCCCGTTTATGCTTAGTTGTTCTTATCCGCTTTGATCAGTTTCCGAATGGCTTCCACTGCCACTTTGATTGCCGTCTCCGTGTCGTGCACCATGGGATTGTCCATTCCCAGTGCCTGTCTCTCCTGATTGCCCACTACCAGGAAGTTGGAACCGCAGCGAACTCTCAAGTGGCTTGCAGCGATGAACAGTGCCGCAGATTCCATCTCAGACGCCTTGCAGCCCATGCGTTTCCACGCCTCCCATTTGTTCAGCAGCTCGTAGCTTACAGGCATTCTTTCCGGCTCGTGCTGTCCGTAAAATGCATCCTTGCACTCCACCACCCCTGCATGGTAAGTCAGCCCCAGATCCTTACAGGACTGCACCAGTGCGTTGGTCACATCCAGATCAGCCACAGCCGGATACTCGATCGGTGCGTATTCCTTGCTGGTTCCCTCCATACGGATTGCGCCGGTAGCTACCACAACATCTCCGCCTTTTACATCCAGATCGATTCCGCCGCAGGTGCCTACACGGATAAAGGTATCTGCGCCGCACAGGGTCAGCTCCTCGATGGCAATGGATGCGGACGGTCCGCCGATTCCGGTTGAAGTGACGCTGACCTTCTCTCCATCCAGATACCCGGTGTAGGTAATGTACTCTCTGCTGTCAGCAATCAGCTTTGCATCGTCAAAGTGCTTCGCAATCTTCTCGCAGCGCTTCGGATCCCCCGGAAGAATCACATAACGTCCAACGTCACCCGGTCTGATCTGTAAATGATACTGTAATCCAACTTCCCCTGAATAGTTCTGCATAATAAATTTCTCCTTTTCTTTTTTGATTTTTAATTTGTCTACTGTTTTTGTACATCTCAGCTTGTACTTGTATAATATCAGATGACTTGTCTAATTTTAAGATGGGATTGTGCTCAAATATTTTGCTCGATTTTTGTGCATTATATACAATCTCCCTCCTGTGTGCCAGGATTTTTACGAGTTTAAGATGGTATACAACTATACATATCAGGAATTGCCCTGTTATTTTCTTACCATTGACAAATTATTGTTTTCATTTTATTATACATTTAGACTTGTCTAAAATATTAAGGAGTATTGTATGGATCATACATTATTAAAAGAAAAAGAAAGAAAGTTAAAACACGTCAAAGTATATGACCGGCTCTATGCCATGATTCTGGACGGCACCTACCCGCCCGGAAGTCAGCTTCCCTCCGAACCGGACCTGGCTCTTCAAATGGATGTCAGCCGCATGACCCTGCGCCGTGCACTGGCACTGCTTCAGGAGGACGGACTTGTCCGGAATATACAGGGAAAAGGCAACTTTATCAAGGAGAGTTCTTCCACCGTTTCTTCTGCCGGGGAGCCGGAAGTCATGCGGCATCCGTTCTTCGCCTGCAGCAGCGAAGTCCCTGACAGCACCGAGCTGGACTTCCGCATCGAACCTCCGACAGACTACATGCGCCAGACCACCCAGCGCAGCACCGCTGCCATCGTCATCACCGACCGCTGGTACAAAAAAGGCGCAACTGCCATCGGGTATACTCTCTCCTTTGTTCCCATCGAGACCATATCCGAATACAAGATTGATTTAAACAGCCAGGACGCCCTTCTGAACTTTTTAAATCAGGGCATTTACCATTCCGGTGCCGCCAGCACCTGCCGCTATTCCTACTCCAGCACCGGCAACTTTACCGCTGCCAAATACACACTGTCCCCTCACCCGTCCTTCATGCTGATTCAGGAGACCCTGTACGATGAGCAGCACCGGGTTCTGCTGTTCAGCAAGCACTATGTTCCCATCCGGCAGTTTTGCCTGGAGATCCACAGCAGCCAGGGCACTGGGATGTAAGCAAACAAAACAAAAACAGTTGGAGTATATCCGGTGATATCACTGCTCCAACTGTTTTCCTGTTCTATGATTCTGATTTTTGCTGGCTCTTCTATTACAAATTCTACACAATTGCCTCCACAATAATCATGTCACCATAGGGCACATTTTTAACCACCACTTCTTTTTTCTTATTGAAGCAAAACGACAGTAAATATCCCTTTTTCAGATGATAACGCTCCAGATAGCCTGCAATCTGTTCTTCGCCCTCGCTGTTGTATTTCTCTCCATTCCAGATTTTCATCTCAATCACAAACTGCTTTCCGAGATAATCCACAATCACATCCGTGCGTTTCGCATCTCTGGTTTCTGCCTCAATATAGTAATTCCCGGTACCGTTAATAATAGGTTTCAGATATAAAAGGAACAACTTTCGTCCATAATTTTCTACAAATTTCTGATCATTATCGCCATAGACATTGCTATAGTAGGACACGAATTTCTCAATCACCCGGTCCATATCCAGCATGCCGTTTCGTATAAACTGATTCTTATTCTTCTGCGCTTCCAGATACACCTGACTGGTCAGCTCCTCTTCGGACAGAAAATAATTGTAAAGGCTCATCTCAAAAATACGATTTGCAATCTTCACTGCCCCATGATCATCCTCGATATATCCAAACATTTCCCCCAAATCAATCACATTATTATATGGGTTATACGCCAGCCTGCTCCCCTGAAAAAGAATAGAATACAGCATATCCCGAAGTTCCGGATAGGTATTGATCTGCTTGATCAGGCTTTCAAACAGTGTCGTCTGTTCATTCAGAATCAACTTTACCGCTTCCCGCACACCATCTGCTGACCATGCGGCATTACCTTTCAGCCGTTCATTTTTTACACGGACATTGGAATCAATGGTTTTGCATGTCAGCGATACAAGGAATGGATAGCCGGAGGTGTATTCATAAATGCACTGTGACACCGCTCTGATATCCATGCCTGTATTATGGTCTGCCTCATATTCCTGAAGCATTCCTGCGATTCCCGCCTGAGAAAAGCTCATGTCCACATCAAATGTCTCTGCAATGTTCCATGGGCTGTTGTATCTGTGTGTTGATTCCGGTCTTATCTTCAGTTCCAGATTTTTAATATCATACACACCAGCCAGAATTACAGAGTGGAATGTCGATGTCTCATCCCGGTCAAGGTAATAGCCCCGAAGCTGTGCCAGAAAATCAAGGAAAACCTGATTGTTGGAAGCACTGTCCACCTCATCGATCATCAGAACCACCGGCTTCTCTGCCGTGTCACACAGGTCACTGAGATAATGAAACAGCTGTCCAAGATTCGTGATATTCCCCTTCTGTGCAGCCTCCTCCATATCCTTCAGCAGCGCTTCTGAGAACCCGACGATTCTGTTCTTCGTATTATTGACGGTTTTCATCATCAACTCCACAAAAGAACGGGAAAAGATTGCTTCGTCCCCAAACTGGGCCGTGCTCAGCTTCTGAAAATCCAAAGAAATAACAGCATACGCCTGCTTCAATCGACCGGCCAGGAGTTGAAGCGTCGTCGTCTTTCCATACTGCCGTCCCCGGTTTATCACAAAGTAGTAACCCTGATCCACCATCCGGCTGATTTCTGACAGCTTATCATCGATATTAACCATATAATGCTTTTCCGGGATACAGCGTCCCGTCGTATTAAAGGTCTTCATATCTTCCCGCGCCCCTTTCTGCATTCCATTCCCTCTATCTCTCATTATATCCTGAAACCGGCTGTGAAACAACAGCAAAATACAGGGCAGAAACCCGTCTCCACAGTTTCCGCCCTGCTCTTATACGATCAATCCGCTATATTCTTATTTACACAGATCCACAATCACCTGTGCGAACATCTTGGCACTTAAAACCAGCTCCTCCACCACTGCGAACTCGTCTGCGCCGTGCATCTTGTTGTCGGTACCCGGCATGGATGCGCCGAATGCAACGCCGTTCTTCAGGCTGTGCACGTAGGTGCCGCCGCCGATTGCCAGGCACTCGCCCTTCTTGCCGGTGTAGGTCTCGTATGCACGAAGCAGCGTGCGGACGAACTCAGAATCACCGTCCACCATATGCGGCGGACTCATGGAATCTGTCAGGAAATTCAGACCGCTCTCCGTCATCTTTGCCTTGACTACGTTCAGCACGTTCTCCTCGTTGCCGCATACAGATACACGGCTGTCGAACTCACCGTCCAGACCGGATGCGTCCACGGTCAGCATGGAGAATGCCAGGGTCAGTCTGCCGGATACCTCATCGGTCATATCCACGCCCAGCGTGGTGCCGTTCACGTCACCGTGAGGCATCAGAGCTGCCACACTCTTCACTGCATCCATCTGCGGGCAGGCTGCAAACGGCAGCTTGCACAGCAGTACCAGCAGAGCGGTCAGCGCATTGTTGCCCTCTTCCGGAGTGGACGCATGTGCACCCTTGCCGACAGCCGTGATGGTGCAGAATGCGCCGTCCTGTGCCAGCTCAAAGGTCACGCCGGTCTCGGTCTCCGCTGCCTTTGCAGCGTCAGCCAGAACAGCTCCGTCCATACCTTCCACGGTTGCTTTTGCCTTGCCCGGAACCACATTGATCTTGGTGCCTGCCTTGACACTCACCAGTCTCGGCAGTGCCTCAGACGGATCAAAGCTTGCTGTAAAATGTCCGGACAGGCGGCCCTTCTCCACATTCACCACCGGATACTCGCCATCCGGGGAGAAGGTCATCGGAGCTTCCTTTTCCACAGCATAGTAGTGCTTGATATCGGAGCTTCCGCACTCCTCATCGGTTCCCATAATCAGACGTACATTCTTAGTCAGCGGAATGCCCAGTTCCTTTACGGCACGCATTGCATAGAGCGCAGCCACTGCCGGTCCCTTGTCGTCTGCGGTTCCACGACCGTACAGCTTTCCGTCCTTCACAATCGGATCAAACGGTCCGGTTACTTCCCAGCCTTCCCCTGCCGGAACCACATCCAGGTGAGCCAGGATATCCAGCTGCTTCGGCATCTCATTTAAGTCCACACAGCCTACATAGCCGTCATAATCCACTACATCAAATCCGTAACCCTCTGCCATATCCAGAGCCGCGTCCAGACACTCTGCCGGTCCCGGACCGTAGGGCATATCCTCCTCTGCCGGCATCCGCTCGCTGTTGATGCGGCAGAGCTCGCAGATATCCTCGATCATCTCGTCCACATGGGCATCGATAAAGGCGTCAATTTTTTCCTTGTACATGGTAAGTCCCCTCCTGATAATGTTTTATTATTTCATCATGTCGGCAAGCGTCTGGTTCACCAGCTTGCCGTCTGCCTTGCCTTTTACCTTCGGCATCAGCACCTTCATGATCTTACCCTTGTCAGCACCGGTCGGCTTCTCAATGCCAAGCTCTGCCAGTACCCCTCTGATCACTTCCGTGATCTGCTCCACATTCATATCCTCCGGAGCAAATTCCTTGAATACAGCCAGTCTTGCTGCTGCCTCCGCCTTGATATCCTCGCGGTCTGCCGGAGCGGTATCATAAGTCTCCTGCGTCTGACGGATCTCCTTCTTCACAACTGCGTTCTCTTCGTCTTCCGTCAGCGGTTCACGCTTGTCGATCTCTGCGTTTTTAAGCGCGGAAAGAAGGGCGGAAAGAGACTCTTTGCGTTCTTTGTCTTTTGCCTTCATGGCTGCTACCATTGCTGCTCTTACTACATCGATCTTACTCATAATACTGCAACTCCTTTTCTTTTATTATTTGTGATTGCTGCTCCGCCAGCACTACGTGTTATTGGTGATTACTGCTCCGCCATGCACCCAGCCCTGAAACCTGACGGTCTCAGGGCTGTACGGCTGTCGCCGTATAAGGATTGTCACGTATCACTGGCAGAGTGGGCAAGCCCCCTCCGCCAGCACTACGTGCCAATCCTTGCATGGCTCCTTAGCTGCGCCCAAACTCACTTAATTTCAGTCCCGGATTTCGCTCCTCAACCATACCCACACTCCAGCTGTTGACAAACAGCAGCAGCGGGTTGTCCTTTAAGTCCTTGATGCGCTTCATGTCGGAGGTACCCTGGATCTTGGCTACATCCACAGACTCCTTGTTCTCGATCCAGCGGATGTACTCGTATGGAAGCTTCTCCAGCTTCACCTCTACATTGTACTCGCTTTCCAGTCGGTAGGTCAATACCTCGAACTGCAGCTCGCCTACCACGCCGACGATAATCTCTTCCATGCCGGTGTTGAACTCCTGGAAGATCTGGATTGCACCTTCCTGTGCGATCTGGCTGACACCCTTTAAGAACTGCTTGCGCTTCATGGTGTCGATCTGGCGCACTCTCGCGAAATGCTCCGGAGCGAAGGTCGGGATGCCCTCGAACTCGAACTTCTCATTGCTTGCGCACAGGGTATCTCCGATGGAGAAAATGCCCGGATCGAACACACCGATGATATCGCCTGCGTAAGCTTCCTCCACGATCTTTCTGTCCTGTGCCATCATCTGCTGAGGCTGGGACAGGCGGATCTTCTTGCCGCCCTGCACATGGTTGACCTCCATGCCTGCCTCGAACTTGCCGGATACGATTCGCATAAATGCAATACGGTCCCGGTGTGCCTTGTTCATGTTCGCCTGAATCTTAAATACAAATGCGGAGAAATCATCCTTGAACGGGTCGATTTCCCGGCTGATTGCCTGTCTTGCCAGCGGAGAAGAGGTCATCTTCAGGAAATGCTGCAGGAAGGTCTCCACACCGAAGTTGGTCAGTGCGGAACCGAAAAATACCGGTGACAGATTGCCTCTGCTGACCCGGTCCATATCGAACTCATCCGCCGCGCCGTCAAGCAGCTCGATCTCGTCCATCAGCTGCTGGTGGTAGTCTGCGCCGATCACAGCCTCCACATCCGTTCCTTCCACATCGTAGACCTGGGTCGCAACCTCCTTCTGTCCGCCCATGGCAGCAGTGAAGGTGGTGATGGTCTTCTCATGGCGGTCATAGACGCCCTTGAAGTTCTTGCCGCAGCCGATGGGCCAGTTGATCGGGCAGGTGCGGATGCCCAGCACATTCTCGATCTCATCCATCAGCTCGAAGGGATCTCTGGCTTCACGGTCCATCTTGTTGATGAAGGTGAAGATCGGAATCCCGCGCATCACGCAGACCTTAAACAGCTTGATGGTCTGCGCCTCCACACCTTTGGAGCCGTCGATGACCATGACCGCGCTGTCCGCCGCCATCAGGGTACGGTAGGTATCCTCTGAGAAGTCCTGATGTCCCGGGGTATCCAGAATGTTGATGCAGTAATTATCGTATTCAAACTGCAGTACGGATGAGGTAACGGAAATACCTCTCTCCTTCTCGATCTCCATCCAGTCCGATACGGCATGCTTTGCCGCCTTTCGTCCCTTTACGGTACCAGCCAGATTGATGGCGCCGCCGTAAAGCAGGAACTTCTCCGTCAGGGTGGTCTTACCTGCATCCGGGTGGGAAATAATGGCAAAGGTTCTTCGTTTCTTTATCTGTTCACTTAAATTTGGCAAGGTTTGTCCTCCGAAAACTTCATTCTTGTTTGTCATGCAGTGGGTACAGCTCTATTCTGCTTACCGATTCTCACACTGCGCTTTGTTTATGTGTACAACCCAACATTGTACCAGAGAAATCCAGCTTTGACAACATGGTTCCACAGAATTTGAACGATTTCCGGCAGTTTCTTCTGTGGCAAGAGCCAGACCATGCCTTCCCGACGGGTAAAGATGCATCTCAAAGCTCACACCGTGCTTCTTGAGAGCCGCCGCCAGCAGCAGACTGTTCTCCACCGGCACCGTCTCATCCGTGACCGTGTGCCACAGAAATACCGGCGGCATGTCCTCTGTCACCTGCTTTTCCAGAGAGACCAGCTCCAGAAGATCCGTCTCCGACCGGGCATCCCCGCTTCTGCGTTCCCCGTCGGCAGCCGCACGCCGCAGTCCGGCATCGGTCTCCTCTCCCAGAAGCTGTTCAAAGGAACCTGCATGGCGGTACTCCCCGGATGTAATCACCGGATAGCACAGAATGAGACCGTTGGGCTTCACCTGCTCCGGTGTCTTCCCGATGGCTTCCCAGGCAATGGGACGATTCCAGAAGGTTCCCATGCTGCATGCCAGATGTCCCCCGGCAGAGAAGCCGCAGGGCAGAATCATCTGCTCATCCACATGCCACTGCCGGGCATGCTCCCGGATCGTGGCGACAGCCAGCGCCAGCTCCCGCAGGGACACCGGAAACCGCACCGGCGCCACACTGTACTCCAGAATACAGGCGTGATATCCCATACTCAGAAACTGCATGACGATCGGCTCCTTCTCCCTGTCTGATCTGCGGTGATATCCTCCGCCCGGAATCACCACCACCATAGGGCGCTTCTTCTCCGGCGCCACGCTGATGGCATCCAGAAGATATAATTTCAGTTCCGCCGGGCCCTCTGTCTGTCCCGGCACTGTCAGCTTCATCGTCTCGTATCTCATGCTCTGTCCTGCATCCTTCCATTTACCCCGAAGATCCGGTTCAGCAGCTCATGTGCCACCTCAGCCTTGCTCATGATCTCCAGCTCTTCCGCCCCGTCCTTCGTAATGATCGTCACAATATTGGTGTCCGTGCCGAATCCGGCACCCTTCACCTTCAGATTGTTGGCAACGATCATGTCGATATGCTTCTTCTCCAGCTTGGCTCTGGAGTTCTCCAGCATGTGCTCCGTCTCCATGGAGAATCCGCACAGAACCTGCCCCTCTCTCCGGTGAGCTCCCAGCCATGCAAGAATATCATCGGTCCGCTCCAGCTCGATGGCCATGTCCCCGTCCTTCTTCTTGGTCTTCTCCGTATTGACGAACTTCGGACGGTAGTCCGCCACCGCCGCCGCCTTGATAATGGCATCCTGCTCACCGCTCACCGCAGTCACCGCCTCGAACATATCCCGGGCACTGGTGACCGGAACCACCTTCACTCCCAGCGGTGCCGGAAGCTCCACCGGCCCGCTGACCAGCGTCACCTCCGCCCCTCTTCTGGCGGCATCCACCGCGATGGCATAGCCCATCTTGCCGGTGGAGTGGTTGGTGATGTACCGGACCGGATCGATGGCCTCTCTGGTCGGTCCCGCAGTCACCAGCACCTTCCTGCCGGTCAGGTCCTTCTCCAGGGCGATCTCATTCATAATGTACTCAAACAGCTCCGACGGCTCCGGCATCTTCCCCGCCCCGGTGTCACCGCAGGCAAGATATCCGCTTGCCGGCTCAATGACCTTCATGCCGTATCTCCGGCAGATGTCCAGATTGTCCTGGGTAATGGAATTCTCGTACATCTGGGTATTCATGGCAGGCACCACGTATTTCGGCTTTTTGCAGGCGAGAAAGGTGGTGGTCAGCATATCATCCGCCAGCCCGTGGGCGATCTTTGCGATCACATTGGCGGTCGCCGGGGCGATCATGAAGATATCCGCCTTCTTCGCCAGGGATACGTGCTCCACCTGAAACTGAAAATTCCGGTCAAAGGTATCCACCAGACATTTATTTCCCGTCAGAGATTCGAAGGTAATCGGATTGATAAAGTTGGTCGCATGCTCCGTCATGATCACTTCCACATCCGCATGCTGCTTCTTCAGCATGCTGGCAAGGCTGGCGATCTTGTAGGCGGCGATTCCGCCTGTCACTCCCAGCACCACAGTTTTTCCTTTTAACATGAGCTTCCTCCTGCAAAACGTTGTTTTTTGCGCTAAAATATGCTAGGATTATACCACAAATTATTTCCTATTGAAAGGAGTTCCCCATGATTTTAGCAATCGATATGGGCAATACCAATATCGTCATCGGCGGTATTGATTCTGAGAAAACACATTTTGAAGAGCGCGTCACCACAGACCGCCAGAAGACCAGTCTGGAGTACGCCATCCATATAAAGAATATCCTGGAGATCCACAACATCAAGATTTCCCAGGTGGAAGGCGCCATCATTTCCTCTGTAGTACCGCCGCTGAACGCAACCATTTCCTCCGCCGTGAAGAAGATCTTCGGCTTCCGTCCCATGCTTGTGGGCGCCGGGATGAAGACCGGCCTCAACATCATTATGGACAACCCCAAGACCGTGGGCAGCGACATGATCGTGGACGCTGTGGCAGCGATCCGGGAGTACCCGTGTCCGATCATCATCATCGACATGGGCACCGCCACCACCATGAGCGTGGTGGACCACTCCGGCAACTACATCGGCGGCACCATTCTGCCGGGTCTCAAGATGTCTCTGGAATCCCTGAGCAGCAAGACCGCTCAGCTTCCGCACATCAGTCTGGAGATTCCGTCCAGAGTCATCGGAAAGAATACCATCGACTGCATGCGCAGCGGCATCATGTATGGAAATGCCGGCATGCTGGACGGCATTCTGGACCGTATGGAGGAAGAGCTGGGTGAGAAGCCGACGGTGATCGCCACCGGCGGACTGTCCCGCTTCGTTGTCCCGCTCTGCCGGCATGAGATCACCTATGACGAATCTCTGCTGTTAAAGGGGCTTCTGATCCTGTATGAGAAGAACCACACCGGGGCAGCCTCAGCAAAGTAATCCTGTTATATCAAAATCCCGACCGTGCAGAAGACGTTTCCTCTGCCCTGCCGGGATTCTTTTTATCCTGTTATCCTGTATTCGGTTCAGTTCTCTCCTCCGCTGATCATCCTTCTGATCAGATCCACAGAGCCTTCAATACCATAGCTGGCACTGTTGATACACAGATCGTAGTTCACCGCATTGCCCCACTCTCTGCCGGTGTAGAACTTATAGTAGCCCACATGCTGACGGTCCAGTCGTTTCAGCTTGTTTCTCGCCTGCTTGTAGGTCAGCTTCTCATCTACCTCCATCACACGCTGGATTCTCCGCTCAAATGGAGCCGTGATGAAAATACTGATATGAGGGATCCGGTTGTTGGTCAGGATCACATCGGCACAGCGGCCCATGACGATAAAGTCCTCCTTCTTCGCCATCTCACACAGCAGATCGCTCTGGTTGAAGAACACCGCGTCCTTTTTGGACAGACCGTGATATCGGCTGAACTCCCGCATCCGCTCTGCCAGCGTCATCTTCTTGCCGGCTGTAAAGGCGCGTTCCTCGAAGGTATACTGCTTCTTCTCCCCATCATTGCGATAGTGATAGCCTGCCTTATCCTCCACGCTGTCCTTCTCCGCTTCCAGACGCTTCAGTACCTCACTGAATATCTCCGCATCGTAGTAGTTGATCTTGAGGGAGTCTGCCAGAGTGAATCCGATCTCACTTCCGCCGCAGCCGTAAGTACGGCCGATACAGATGATCAGGTGATCCTTCTCCGCAAAACGATTCTTCAGGTTCAGGGTATTCAGCTGCGCCAGCTGCTTGTCCAGCACATCTCCGCCGCCGAAGCTGGTCTGGAGACTCAAGACCTCCTGAAGAATCCGGTTGTACTCGGTCATGACCAGCTTCCGCTCTTCCTTGTCGGAAATGGTACGCGCCATGTTGCTGATAAGCGCCAGGGAGCTTCGAACCACATGTCCCTCGTCCCGCATCATCATCCGGTGTGTCAGCTCTTCCACGCACCGTTCCCGGTCCCGGTTAAACACACGTCCCAGAGAGGAACCAAGCTGGGCATACACCTCTGCATCCAGATCATATATCCGCTCCGCCAGTTCACGAAGCATCTCTTCATTTATATTTGCCATCTTTCGCTCCCCTCCTTACAAAAAGAATAACAGTGTGTCCAGCAGAAATACCGGTATCAGACACGTCACTGACCACAGTATGTATCCGAAGAAGGACGGCATTTTGATACCGTTCTCATCGGAAATCGCTTTGACCATAAAGTTCGGCGCATTGCCGATATAGGTATTGGCACCCATAAATACCGCGCCGCAGGAAATGGCTTCCAGCATGGCAACCGGCACCATGCCAAGGGATGTGCTCATGCCCTCCGCAAATCCCATCGCCCCTGCAGTGGTCAGGAATACCAGATACGTCGGCGTATTGTCCAGGAAGCTGGACAGCACACCGGTCACCCAGAACATCTCCCCGGGCTTTGACAGCCCCAGACTTGCCCCCATGGTCTTTAAGATCATCAGCGCCGGCTGCATGGTGATAAAAATACCGATGAACAGCACTGCCACCTCCTGAATCGCTCCCCAGGTAAAGTGGTTCTTTCTGCGGATCTCCGGGTCCGTCGTCTTAAAGGATAACCCTGCCGCTGCCAGGATCATCACAATCTCGATCAGCGCCGGATATCCAAGTGTCACCTCTCCGAAAATGTGAATGCCCTTCACCGTTCCCTCTGCAGTCTGGAACATGCTCATGGTCGGAAGGGTTCCGCTCAAAATAACTGCCGCCACGATCATCACCAGGAAGATCAGGTTGTGAAGACCGTTGATTTTGATACTGGTACCGGCCTTGCTGATATTCGGCTTCAGACCTGCCGCAATATCCTTGCAGTAAGCCCGCCGGTCAATCCAGTAAAACACCGTCAGAAGCACTGCCATGTTGACCAGCATCATTGGAAGCAGATGCAGGCTCCAGAAAAACGGCACCCCTCTGGAGAATCCCATCAGCAGAGGCGGATCGCCGATCGGCGTCAGACATCCTCCGATATTGGAAATCAGGAAAATGAAGAATACCATAATATGTGCACGTCTTCTGCGCCAGGAGTTCATTTTGATCACCGGACGCACCATCAGCATGCTGGCGCCGGTGGTCCCGATCCAGCTTGACAGCAGCGTTCCCACCGTCAGAAGCAGTACATTGACCCGGGGAGAACCTGCCAGGTCTCCCTCCATCGTGATATTACCGGACACACAGAACAGTCCGAACAGCAGCACGATAAAGGTCAGATAATCGTTGATGATACACTCCAGCACCGTCTCCGCCGCCCGTTCTGCCCCGTAGAGCCAGGCAAACGGCAAAACAAACAGAAGCGCCCAGAATCCGGCAACCAGCGGCTGATGCTCCTCCCACCAGTGTGCCTTCACAAGCGGAAGCACCGCAATACACAGCAAAAGCCCCGCAAACGGAATGCACAGCCACAGCGGAATCGGCAGTGCGGCAGCACCGGATGACAACGTAGTTAATTCTTTCAACCTCAATACCTCCTTCGCAAGTAAAATGCCCTACCCGTCAGGGTAAGGCATATAATCTGTATTTTGTATACCGAAGGCGTATTATAGTACCTTTTTCCACTTTTGTAAATACAAAATACAATCGTTATTTTTTTATCATGTATTTCTTTTCATACAATCCTGTTTCAGGCTCAACGTTTCTGTCTCTACAGTCCGCGAATGATCTTCACATGGCTCCGCAGCGCCGCATAGTACCGTCCGCCCTGCTCCTGTCCGAACTTCTTCACCAGACAGGTGTGAATCGCACTCAGATTCTTCTTCGGCAGGCTGTTGATGATTCTCAGGATTGCATCCGCATCGATCTCGCTCATGCCGTTGCGCCCCAGCACCAGGCGCAGATATTCCCGTTCCCGCTGCCGCTTGCTGGTGACGTAACCGGAGGACAGAACACTGCGGCAGGCCGGATTGCTCTTTAAGATCCGGTAGATTCCATTGCCGGCCCGCTGTCCGAACTGATACTCCAGCACGTTGTGCATCAGAGACATATTGGACACCTTCACCGTCTTGCAGAGTGCCGTCAGAAAGTCCATATCCCCGCCGGCATCCCGGCTGCCGGATTCCTGAAATACCCGTGTCATCTGATCATTCCAGCAGCCACCGTCCGTCTCCGGTTCTGCCCCGGTCAGCTCCTCATCGTCCTCCATCTCCGGCTCATCATTAAAATCCGGCTCCGGCACGCTTACCGTCTCTTCCCGTTCTGCATCTTCCTCCCATTCCGGCATTCTTCCGGCGGTCTCCGCTTTCTGCTCCGACTTTTTCTCTGCTCTGCGGCTGCGTTCCGCGCACCGCTCCCGCTCCGCGTTCAGCTTCGCCACCATCGTCTCACACTCTGCTCCGCGTATCCGCCGCACCTTGCAGTCCCGCTGCTCCCAGTACCGGACTACCACATCATACCCCGTATCGTTGGACACGATCACATACTCCTTCTTCGGCTCCTGGCAGATCCGGTATCCCAGCTCTGTCACCAGCTGGAAATCCAGTGCATTCTGACCGCCGAAGCAACGGATCCACTTGAGGGTCCCCTTCTTCTGCTCCATCAGCCGGATGATCTTGTCATAGCCCATATGCGCACTCTTATCGGTGTAAAATACCAGAATATCGTCCTTCTCTTCCAGCGCTTCCAGCAGCTCCACCCATATTTCATTGATATTTTCACTGTCTATCAGGTAACTTCTTTTCATGATGATTTCTCCATTATCTCTATTCTGTCAATAATTTTCACTTTTTAGAAAATCCGCTTTTATTATACACATTTGCCAGCGGTTTTTCTACATTTTTACATACCGGAATGTATGGCAGGTGAACCCGCTTCCTCCATGCTTCAAAGTCAGATCAATCCGCACCACATCCGGATGGCGGTCCGGGTCATCGCGGCTGAAGGTCAGGCTCTCGATCTGATATCCCAGATAGACCTGACGGTCATAATGCCAGTTTTCCTCCTTCAGTCCCGCTTCCGGCATGGCAGCGTACCGCACCCGGAGCTGTCCGCTGCCCGGATTCTCCAGATCAGCTTCCTCCTCTGTGGATGTGGAGGCGCAGAGGGTGACCAGCCTGCCATCCCGGTCCAGAAATGCCAGCCACCTTGCGTTCTGGTCCTGTTCCATCCAGAGGCAGTCTCCACTTTCCGCTGCATCCGACAATCCTGCTCTGGAAAGCTCTCCTGTCATTTTCTCCAGCAGCAGATTCGCCACAGTCTCTGCCTGAGAGACCGCTGTCATTCTTCCATGCATCCGGATTCCGGAAGAAAGCACAGCCGTAGCAGCTGCCATAAGGATTCCGGACAGCACCAGAGTCACTGCCACTTCCACCAGTGTGGTCCCCTGCTGATTCCTGCGCAGATATCGCAGCGCCTGCCCTGCTCTCCTCATTTCAACCCCTCCTTTTGTGGAGGCTCCTCCTCCGGTTTCTCCGGCACCTCTGGTGCCGTCACATCATACAGGGTTCCCTGCTCCCCGGAAAATGTTCTCAGCTCTGCCTCGACACAAAAGCTGCTTCCATCCTCCCGACTGGTAAACACCAGTGTTTCTTCCTTCGAAGTGATCTCCACAGCCCTGTCATCCTCCAGATAATATCCCTTTGCCAGATTCCGGGCGTCCTCCAGCATACTCCGGGAATGCCGGAACGTCTGCGCCGTCATGGTCAGACACCGGGCAAACATTCCCATAATCAGAAGCAGCACGGCAAGCGCCACCACCACCTCAACCATGGTCATTCCGCCGGCGGCGTCAGTCCGGGCTGTCTGATTCCGCTTCCAGATCATATTCCAGTTCAACCTCCCACTCATCCGAATCCCTCTCCACAAGGCGGTACCGGCTTACCACCGAGCTTCGTTCCTGTTCCACCACGCTGCTGACCCGGACACAGAGCACCCGGCCGGAAGGCATCTGCTCCTCTTCCCACCACAGCTCCACCGTCGTCTTTCCCGGAAGTCCGCACTCTTCCAGCTCGTAGACATGGGGCTTTAAATCCAGAGCATCTTCGCCGTCCTTCTCATCTTCCCGATACACCCTGCGCTCGATTTCTGCACCTAGCACTTCCGAGACCGATGCCGCATTGATCCGGCTCTGCTCCTTCGGGATGCTGCGCTCCGCATTCCGGACCATGGCAGAGGATGCCTGAAAAAGTGACAGCAACAGCAGAAGAACCGGGACCATCACCGCCATCACCAGGAGCATGGCCGAGCCCCTCTCATCCCGTTTCTTTGCTCTACTCATCGCAGACCACCCTGAGCAGCTCCTCCATGCTGGTGATTCCGCCTGCCACCAGCGAAGCGCCGCTCTCCCGCAGGGTTCTCATCCCCTGCTGCTCCAGGGCATAGCGCCGGATTTCCCTGCTGTCTGCATGGGCAGCAATCATTTCCCGCATGGTCCGGTCCACATACACCACCTCATGAATGGCGATTCGGCCGGAATATCCGGTTCCGTTGCAGCACGGACAGCCGACCGGTGCCTTGATTCTGGTCACTCCGGCGCCCAGATAGCGCCTGGCTGTCTCATCTGGCTCCACCTCTCTCCCACATACCCTGCAGAGCTTTCGCATCAGGCGCTGTGCCACCACACCTGCCAGCGCGTCCGCCGCCAGATATGGCTCCACTCCCAGATCCTCCAGCCGGACAATGGCAGACAGCGCATCCCTTGTGTGCAGCGTGCTGAGTACCAGATGACCGGTAATCGCCGCACGCACGGAAATGGCGGCTGTCTCCCGGTCTCTGGTCTCTCCCACCATGATCACATCCGGATCCTGACGAAGGATTGCCCGCAGCCCGGTCTGAAAGGTCAGCCCCGCCACAGGATTCACCTGACACTGGTTGATCCCCGGCAGATTCCGCTCCACCGGGTCCTCGATGGTCGAAATATTGACCTGCCCCTTCGCCAGCTCTTCCAGAATCATATACAGTGTCGTGGTCTTGCCGGAGCCGGTAGGTCCTGTCAGATACAAAAGCCCGTTGGGAAGCCTCAGCATACGAATCAGCTTCTCATAATCCCCCCGTTCCATGCCAAATGTATCCCTGTGGTCGATCCGCGTATTCCCCGCCAGCAGGCGGATCACCGCTTTCTCTCCGAACACCGTCGGCAGAATGGAAACGCGCATGTTCACCGGCTGAGCGTCCACCTGCATCCGCATGTGCCCGTCCTGAGGAATCCGGCGCTCCGCAATATCCAGATCGCTCAGAATCTTGATTCTGGCAATCAGCGGTGCATGAAGGCTCTTTTGCAGTGTGACAAATTCCAGAATCACACCATCGATTCTCATGCGCACCCTGGTCCTGTCCTCAAATGGCTCAACATGGATATCCGACGCCTGACTGTGATAAGCCCGCTCCACCAGACTGTTCAGCAGATTGACCACCGGCGTATCATCATCATCTGCTCTCATCTGTTCCATCTCAGATATCTGACTGCTGTTGGCTGCCCGCGCCGCCTCCCTGGCATTCAGCTCCGCATAATAATAGCGGATGGCATTGACCAGCAGTTCCTCCTCACACAACAGAATGTGCAGGCTCATCCCGGACGTCTGTCTCACATCCTCCAGCCCGTAATAATTCAGCGGGTCATCGGTCAGCACCGTCAGGACGTCCCCCTCAATCCGGACACCCAGTATCCGATAGCGCTGGGACATTTCCATCGGAATCTTCTGCACCGCATCCAGATTCACATCCATCCTGGACACATCGCCCACCTGCAGCTTCAGACTGGCTGCCAGCGCCTCCACCATCTGCCGCTTTGTGATAAATCCAAGCGCCACCAGCGCTTCTCCCATGCGAATGCCGGGATGGCTGTTCTGATACTCCAGCGCCTGAGATTCCTGCTGCTCTGTCATACAGCCCCATGCCTTTAACACATCACCGATTCTGACCTTCTGAAACCCGTTTTCATACGTCATCCGGTCCTATTCCTCCTGTTCGTCCCTTCTGCTCATCCACACCTCCAGCCGCAGTCTCAATACAGAGTCTGCCGGATCTCCGGAATCGTCCTCCCAGGAAAATCCTGCCACACCAATTCCCGGAGCTGCTTCGCTCCACGCATCGATCAGCTGCCAGAGCTTCTCTTCCGAACCGACGATTTCCAGTTCTGCCTCTGCTGCCTCCATGGCTTCCTCTGCATTTTCCGGCATGTGAATCTCCATCCTTCTTATGCTCAGACCGGCTGCCGCTGCCTTCTCTGTCAGAAGCCCGTCGATTTCCTGCACCTCCAGCACCGGATACAGACCGCTCTGACTGGCAGCCAGCCGCTCTCCCCACTTCTCATGCTCCGCCTGCAGCTTCGAAAGCTCCCGGCTCTTTCGCTCCATCTCCTCCAGCTGAAGCCTTCCCGCCTCCGTCCGGTCTTTCATGACCGCATTGGCTGCATGCAGAGGAAGAATCCCATAAGCCATCACAACAGCTCCCAGGCAAAAAGCGGCAAGCCCCGACAGCAGCTTCTTATCGTGCTCCGTCATCTTCGTCATGGCATCACCTCCCCGCCGGCTGCAAGGTGAAGCTCCACAACCGTTTCCCAGCGCCCCGCTGCCCCGTTCCACGCATATCCATCGTAATGGACCTTCGCAAACAGCTCCCTTCTGTCTGCCAGACGTGACACGAACCGATGCACATATTCTGCCCGCTCTGCGGACAGTTCAACCCGAACGGTTCCCGAAGCTCTGTCATACTCTGTCACCTTCGCAGCCACCAGCCCCTCGGCACTTTCCTGAACCGCGCACCTGACACGGGAAGTACAGACCGGAGCGCCTGCCGCGGCTGTTCGTGTCTTCCGGACCATCTCTTCCCGAAGCTTCCTGTCCCGCACCGCCCTGTCCAGGGCATCGTATTCCGCCGCTGCCCGGCTGAGAGCCGGACTGCTCATGACCTTCATCTGCTGTTCTGCCTCCGAAGCATACGAGAACCACTTCACTGCCTGTCCGCCGGCCACAGCCGTCAGCACAAGCACCGTGATCGCGGTTGGAAGCACAAGCTCTGCCAGCGCTTTCCGGCGTTTCCATCTATCTGTCCCCTGCCTGTACTGACACATCAGATCACTGGAGCCGCCGTTCCAAATGAGACCGCCAAGCAGTGTGGCAATATGCTCAAAGTCCTCAATCTGCTCATTTCGAAGCTGCTCTGTCCGCAGATTCCCGTCCAGCTGCGCCATGCTTTCCCGACAGATTTCCACATCCTGTTCCGAGAATTCCCCCAACAGATACACATGGGTGATCGGTTCCGTCACATTCTGAACCCGGAGAAACTGCTGCTGGTTATCGATAATTCTGGCACATTCTGCCCCAAACGCCACGGTTCCCCGCGCTCCGGTCACACGGCTTCGCACCATCTGAAAATACTGTCCGTCCACATAGAGAAGGCTCAGCACACTCAGACCGTCCAGGACCTGTGCCACAAAAGTCCGATGCTCCAGCCCGGGAACATGATTCAGCATCACAATGTCAGCCATGCTTCCCGGAACAATGGAATCCAGACGGATGCCCGCTGACTGAAACCAGTTCACATGAGGTTCCAGAAAGCTTCGGTCCACCATCCCGGCCAGGATCCGGTCCATATTTCCGTCACGCCCGACCTTCGTGTAGGTAAATACAGGGTTCTTCGTCCGCTCCACACCGGAAAATTCCCGCGGAATGTATTCCATAAGCTTTGCCCGGGACATATTTGGCACCCGAATCAGCTTCGTCACGGCTCTGGCACTCCCCAGCACCAGTGTCACACCGCGCTCAGGCAGCCGATGCTCCGCCCAGAACGCCCGCAGAAATCTGTCAAATGCCTCTCTGTCCGTCACCATTCCATTGATGATGCTTTTTTCCGGCGCTTTTGCGCGGCAGACCCTGCTGACTGTTACGCCGCCGCGTCCCCCTGTGCCGACCACGGCTGACACATCCAGATTGGAAAGGTATATGACTGTCTTCACTCCATCCCCTCCTGCCAATTTTCTGCCGGTTACAGATACATGTCCATTGCCATGTAAGACTCATAGATCGGCAGCATCACCGCAATCATTATAAATCCGACGATTACTGCCAGAATTACAATCATCACCGGCTCCAGATACAGAATCATTCTGGATACTGCCTGACCGGAATCATACTCCAGATCATCGGAAATGGCATTCAGCATCCCGTCCAGACGCCCCGTCTCCTCGCCCACCCGGACAGCAAATTCCAGCTTCCGGACCAGTCCGTCCACATTTCGAAGCGCCTCACTCAGCGATCCTCCTGACCGGACGATCAGAAGGGCTGTCTCCAGCTGCCTTTCTATATAGAGATTTCCCACAGAATCCTTCGCAGCCTCCATGGCCGCCAGCATGGGAATCCCCGCCGCATACAGCGTACTCAGCGTTCTGGCAAAGCGGGCTGTGCAGATACGCTTCCACGTGGTTCCCGCCAGTGGCAGATGCACCTTCATACTGCCAAACGCCTGCTGAACCGGCTCCATACGGCCTGCCACACTCCAAAGCACCATTCCTGCCGCCGCCAGAATCACTGCCACATACCAGTATGCTTCAAAAAAGCCGGTAACACCGTACAAAATCCTTGTGGGAAGCGGCAGCTCCTCCAGCATGGAAAACAGCGGCTCAAACTGAGGCAGCACATACCGCATCAGTATCACCAGCACTGCCAGCATGACCACACCCAGCAGCTTCGGGTACGCCATGGCACTTTTCACCTGTTCCTGCAGCCGGTGCTCTTTCCTGTAATATTCCGCCATCCGAAGCGCAGCCTCCCCCATATTTCCCGCTTCCCCGGAAGCACGGAATGCCTGAATCATCACAGCCGGAAATACCCCGCCCGCAGCCTCCATGGCATCCGAGAGCGTCTGTCCCTGCCGGATCAGTCTGAGAACCTCCCGCCAGACACCGCGGTCCTTCTGCTTCAGGCTGTCATTTTCACAGAGGAGATCCAACGCCCGCGCCAGCGGAACTCCGGCATCCAGAAGCGTTCCAAGCTCCCGGCAGCAGTCTGCCAGAACCGCGGTTTTCAGCTTCCCTGTATGCCGCTTCACCGCTGCCTCCTTCGCTGCGATCAGGCAGCAGCCTTCCGCTTTCAGCTTTTCGAACAGCTCCTGCTCATCCGCTGCCGCCAGCTCACCGCGAACGGTCTTTCCTGCACCATTCACTGCAGTGTACCGGTATTTTGGCATAGAACCTCCCCCTTGTTTTCATAAGCCGCAAAGCCCCAGGTACCAGTCCACCAGCTCCTCTCCCCAAAACAGTGCCAGGAACATACCCAGACACAGAAATGGTCCGAAAGCAAAGTGATCCTTGCACCCTTTCTTTCCCGCTGCCAGCAGCCAGATACCATAAGAGCCTCCGGTCAGAATCGCCAGAACCAGGGAAACCAGACTCAGCTTCCATCCCAGCAACAGACCACAGGCCCCCATAAGTTTGATATCTCCGCCTCCAAAGGCTCCCGGTATGAAATATGTCATCAGAAACAGCGGCACGCTGACGCTGAACACCCCCGCCAGCCGTGACCCCGGACTGATCTCCGGCATGGTCACAATGGAGACCACACCGATCACCGCCAGCGCGGCTGTAAACCGATCCGGAATCTCCATCGTGATCCAGTCTGTCAGCGCAACTGCCGCCAGCATCACAAGAAAAGCAGCCACCGTGACCGCAGACAGTACGCCGCCCATCACGGTTCACCGATGGCGACCGGCTCCAGCCGTTCATTCTCCGGTGTATACACGACTCCCACAATCTCGCCGTTCTCAATGTGGATTTCAGCCGTATACTCCTCCTGCACAGCAGCCAGTCTGGCAATCTGCGCCTCCACAGAATCCCCATCCGCATCACGGCTGCTCACCGTAACCACGCCGTCACTCAGCCCCGCTTCGTCATCAAAGAACTCCATCTGGTCTCCACCGGCATACAGCTCCGCTGCTGTGGTCTGTGCCGCCAGATATACCGCCCTTGCATTCAGTTCCGCCTGCTTTCCCTTCGCCCTGTCGA
This sequence comes from Eubacteriales bacterium, assembly GCA_030536555.1. Classification (GTDB taxonomy): domain Bacteria; phylum Bacillota; class Clostridia; order Lachnospirales; family Lachnospiraceae; genus Brotaphodocola. The sequence goes on from JAUNPU010000014.1 coordinate 35,389, forward strand.
TCCAGCCGGTCATGGTCGGAACCATGATTGCCGCCAGAATTGTCAGAATCACCAGCACAACGGTCAGCTCCACCAGCGTAAATCCCTTCCGGTCCCGGATTCGTTCCCTGAACGCCCTTCCGAATCTTCCCATACTGCCTTACCTCTTACCCAAGAACCTCTTCCGCATAGTTCACCGATGCCATGGCATCCCTGCAGTACCGGTCAGCGCCCATGGTCTCGGCGTACTCCTTCGTCAACACTGCGCCGCCGACCATAACCTTCGTCTCCGGCGATGCTTCCCGCAGCTGCCGGATCGTCTCTTCCATGCCCGGCACGGTAGTCGTCATCAGTGCGCTCAGTCCCACCAGCCGGATCTTCTTCTCCACTGCTGTCTGCACGATCAGCTCCGGCGGTACATCCTTGCCCAGATCGATCACATCATAGCTGTAGTTCTCCAGCAGCACTTTGACGATATTCTTGCCGATATCATGGATATCTCCCTTCACCGTCGCCAGAATGATGCTGCCCTTCTTCTCCCGTGTCTGTCCACTTGCCTGCATCCGCTCCTTGATGATCTCAAAGGCCGCCTTGGCCGCCTCCGCACTCATCAGAAGCTGCGGCAGGAACATGGTTCCCTGCTCGAATCCTTTTCCCACACGGTCCAACGCCGGGATCACCTGCTCATTGATCACATCCAGCGCATCCCTGGTCTCCAAAAGTGCCGCTGCCGCCCGCGCCGCCTGCTCCTTCAGCCCCTTCTCAATGCTCTCGCCGAGGAGTCCGCCAAAGCCTGCATCTGCACTGCCTGCGTTCCCGCCAGCATCTGCCGCACCGTGACCTGCCACTCCGGAACCCGCTGCACCGAATCCTTCTCTGCCTGCGCCGGCTCCCTTCACCGCACTCGCTCCCAGGGTCGCTGTCTGTCCGCTGTAGATTCCGATATAGTCCCTGCACTGGGGATCCAGATCGCTCAGCACGCGGAAGCTGTAGTAAGCCCGCATCATCGCCTCCGAATTGGGATTGATGATCGCCGCGGAAAGTCCGTTCTGCAGCGCCATGGTGAAAAATGCCGCGTTGATGATCTCTCTCTGGGGCAGTCCAAAGGATATGTTGGACACGCCCAGCACCGTCTTCCCATGCAGCTCATCCCGCACCCGGCGCAGGGTCTCCAGTGTGGTCAAAGCTCCCCTGCTGTCCGAACTGACCGTCAGGCACAGGGCATCGATCAGGATGTCCTCCGGTCCGATGCCGTACTCCGCAGCTGTCCGGTAGATCTTCTCCGCAATCCGCACGCGCCCCTTTGCCGTCTCCGGAATACCGGATTCATCCAGCGTCAGCGCCACCACCACGCCGCCGTACTTCTTCACCAGCGGAAATACCGTCCGCATGGATTCTTCCTTGCCGTTCACCGAGTTGATCAGCGGTTTGCCGTTATAGACGCGAAGTCCCCGCTCCATGGCCTCCGGATCGGAGGTATCCAGCTGCAGCGGCAGATCAATGATGCTCTGCAGCTCCCGGACGACTTCCTCCATCATGGCAGGCTCATCGATCTCCGGCAGCCCCACATTCACATCCAGCACATGCGCACCGTGGTCCTGCTGGGTCACTCCTTCATTTAAAATATATTCCAGATTGTGATCCCGCAGCGCCTGCTTGAACTTTGACTTTCCGGTCGGGTTGATCCGCTCGCCGATGATCACCGGACTGCCGCCGATCTCCACCGCCTGACAGAAGGAAGAGATCACCGTCCGATGCTTCTTCGTCACCGGAACCGGCTCCAGTCCCCTGCACAGCTCCACCGTCCGTCGAATATGCTCCGGTGTGGTGCCGCAGCAGCCGCCGACCATCCGCGCTCCCATCTTCACGATGTCACCCATCGCCTCCGCAAATGCCTCCGCATCAATGTCATAGACTGTTTTTCCGTCTTCGCTGCGGGGCAGTCCCGCATTGGGATTCACAATAACCGGAATGGAGGAGACAGCCAGAATGTCCTTCAGGATTTCCTTCATCTGGAGCGGTCCCAGACCACAGTTCATGCCCAGCGCATCCACGCCCAGCCCTTCCAGCATCGCCACCACAGATGCCGGGCTGCCGCCGGTCAGAAGCTTGCCCCGCTCGTCAAAGGTCACCGTCACAAATACCGGCAGGTCGCAGTGCTCCTTCGCTGCCAGCACCGCCGCCTTGGTCTCATAGCTGTCGCTCATGGTCTCGATCAGCACCAGATCGGCGCCCTCCCTGGCTCCGATGGTCACAACCTCACTGTACAGCCGGTATGCCTCCTCAAATGCCAGATCCCCCAGAGGCTTTAACAGCTTTCCGGTCGGTCCCATATCAAGCGCCACCCATGCCTGCTTTCCGCTTCGCCGGATGGCTTCCTTCGCGTTGCGCACTGCTGCCCCGATGACCGGCTCCAGCTGATACTCTGTATGTTCATTGTACTTCAGTCCATCCACCCCGAAGGTGTTGGTCGTCACAATATCCGCTCCCGCATCCAGATACTCCTGATGAATCTTCACCAGCACCTCCGGATGACTCACATTCCAGGTTCCCGGAAGCTCTCCCGGCTGCAGTCCGCCTGCCTGAAGCAGACTTCCCATTCCTCCGTCGCAGAATACGATGCGGTTTTCCAGCTCATTTACTATATTCATTGATGTGTCGTCTCCTATGTCATATGGATTGCTCGAATCTCATTTCTGCTAACCAGCCCGCACCCCTGATGCTCATTATACCATAATTTTTATCGGAATTCAGTATAATCCGGCAGATATTTTCCACTTCTATCTCCGATACAGGCAGTCCCGCTTTCCGCACGCCTCGCAGCCCTGCAGCGTACAGTCCCGCGGCAGTCTGCTGGCACCGATCACCGCCGTCACCGACTTGGACGGCGTCATCAGCAGGCTGTCCGTCAGCATGACGCCGATCCGCCTGTTCAGCTCCAGCGCCCCGAAGATTCCCCGCTGGCACTCCAGGGGAAAATCCCCGTATCCCGGACTGAACCGGGGTCGCAGATACCAGCCCTGCTGCCGGTACTGCTCCTTCAAAGCTCCATTCTGCTCATCACAGCAGGTCTCCAGCATGGAGACCGCCGCCGCCTGCATGACCACCGCCTTGCTGACCTGAAGCCTGCCGTAGCGCTGCAGCAGCATGTCCACCCTGCTTCCCAGCGTGGCGGCAAACAGCAGCACCCGCTCACAGTCCTTTAAGTTCCGCTCCAGACTGCGGCTTTTCGTCGTGAAGCAGGTCAGGTCGATCTCATGATCCCGGATACGAAGCGGATACTCCCGACAGATAATCCGCGGCACAGCCGTCTGCTCCAGCTCCCGCTTGCACGTTTCAATCAGCTGCTCCACATTTTCCGGAATCTCCTGCCCGTGATGCCCCAGATACCGCAGCAGTTCCCGGTCGTTCCAGTTCCAACTTGTCCCTTTGTCCATGGCAGACTGCTCAATCCACGATTTCCGACAGGCTCGCCTTGATCTGCGCAGCCACATCCGGCTTGTTCATGGAATATACATGGATTCCGTTCACATGGTTGGCAATCAGGTCGATGATCTGCTCTGTGGCATAGGCGATTCCCGCCTGCTTCATAGCCGCCGGATTGTCCCCGAACCGGTCCACGATCGCCTTGAACCGCGCCGGCAGATAGGTTCCGGACATGGAGCAGATTCGCTTGATCTGTGCCACATTGGTCACCGGCATGATTCCGGCGATCACCGGCACCGTGATGCCCTGCTCCCGAATCCGGTACAGGTAATTGTAGAGGATGTTATTGTCAAAGAACATCTGGGTCGTCACAAAGTCACAGCCTGCTTCCACCTTCTCCTTCAGATGATAAATGTCCGCGGTCTTGTTGACTGACTCCACATGACCTTCCGGATAGCAGGCCGCACCGATGCAGAAATCACCACTTTTCTTGATCTCTGCAATCAGCTCAGAGGCATAGTGATAATCCTTCTCCACCTTGCCGTCCTTCGGAATATCTCCCCTGAGTGCCAGCACATTTTCAATATTTCTCGCCTTCAGCTCCTCCAGCACCGACTGCACCTTCTGATGGGTGGAGGACACACAGGTCAGGTGGGCAAGCGGTGTCACCCCCTGCGCCTGCAGGGATGAGGCAATGTCCACCGTATACTGGCTGGTGCCGCCGCCAGCCCCGTAGGTGACACTCATAAATGCCGGCTTCAGCTTCGCAATCTCCAGTGCCGCATGCTCCACGGATTCGTATTTGTCCTCTGTCTTCGGCGGGAACACCTCAAAGGAAAGTGTCGGTCTGCCCGCTGCCAGTATCTCTCTGATCTTCATATGCTGTTCTCCTCTTCTGTCGTTCCTGACAGTATATCACAGTTTCCGGCATTTTTCCACGTCCGCATTTGTTATTTTTTTAACATTTTTCTTGGAATTTCCTGTTTTTGGGTTCCCATTTTCCGAAACATGTGCTAAGATAGGTGGCAACTGCTTTGACCTGGGAAGTCAAATGTGTGCCTATATGTCCCAAACAATACCATTACATAAGGAGTATTTATTATGGAACAGACAGGCGTCAAAGGATTTTTAAAACGGAAAAACGTCAACATCACTGTCAAAACGTATCTGATCGATGCACTGGGAGCCATGGCTTTCGGTTTATTTGCATCCCTGCTGATCGGTACCATCTTCGGAACTCTGGGAGACAAAACTCAAATCACCCTGTTCAACACCATAGCGGATTATTGTAAGTCAGCCACCGGCGCTGCCCTGGGCGTATCCATCGCCTATGCACTGCACGCACCACAGCTGGTTCTGTTCTCCGCTGCCACCGTCGGTATCGCCGGCAATGCACTGGGCGGACCCGTCGGCGCGCTGGTCGCTACCATCGTGGCAACCGAGCTTGGTAAGATCGTCTCCAAGGAGACCCGGGTGGACATTCTGGTAACTCCGGGCGTCACCATCATCGCTGGTGTGCTGATTGCTCAGTTCGTGGGACCTGGCGTAGCTGCATTCATGACCGCATTCGGCAACGTGGTCAAGACCACCACCGAGATGCAGCCGTTCTTCATGGGTATGCTGGTGTCCGCTCTGATCGGTATCGCCCTGACCCTGCCGATCAGCAGCGCTGCCATCTGCATCATGCTGAGTCTGGACGGTCTGGCTGGCGGAGCTGCTACCGCAGGCTGCTGCGCACAGATGATCGGCTTCGCAGTTCTCTCCTTCCGCGAGAACGGTGTGGGCGGTCTCCTGGCTCAGGGTCTCGGCACCTCCATGCTGCAGATGGGCAACATCGTCAAGAACCCGCGCACCTGGATTGCACCGACTCTTGCATCCATGGTCACCGGCCCCATCGCCACCTGCATCTTCCGCATGGAGAACATCCCCGCCGGCGCCGGCATGGGTACCTGCGGTCTGGTAGGCCCCATCGGTGTCTACACCGCCATGGGCGGCGGCGCACAGATGTGGCTCGGCATCCTGCTGGTATGCTTCGTCCTTCCGGCTGTGCTGACCCTGATTTTCGGTGAGATCTTAAGAAAGATCGGCTGGATCAAGTACGGGGATCTGAAGCTGGATCTGTAGTTGAGTTTGTAGTTGAATCTGTAGTTGATGTACGGCATCAGAAAGAGCATGAATTTCAATCTCCGGGGACTGAAATTCATGCTCTTTTTTTCGTGAGAATATTCCAATTTTATCTGTTGCCGGCTTTCACAATCGCCCTGCTCTTACTGCTCTCCCAGCACCTCAATCGCCTTCTGCAGCTGATTATCCTTCTCCGCCGGAATGTCGTACTGACCTTTCAGCTCCTCATCCAGCTCCAGCTCGATCTCCACATCCGGGTCCAGGCCCTTCTTGTGCAGGTCAAATCCGCTTGGCGTATAGTAATGAGAGGTGGTCAGCTTCACACCGGAACCGTCGCCCAATGGCAGCACACTCTGCACGATGCCCTTGCCGAAGGAAGTGGTTCCCACCAGCTGTGCCCTGTCATAGTCCTGAAGCGCCCCGGCAAATACCTCTGCCGCGCTGGCAGACTGCCCGTTGATCAGCACCACGATTGGCATCGCAAGCTCATGTCCGTCCTCCTGCGGATACCGCGGATCATCGCCTCTGCCGTCATTGGCCTCATACCGGATCTTGCCGTCCTTCGAATAGTACCGCACGCCTTTGCCGTACTTGTCGGAGGTGGAAATGATGGTTCCATCCCACTGATCGTCCGGCAGGATATAGGCTGCCATCTGCACACAGGCGTCCAGCACACCGCCCGGATTGTCCCGCAGGTCGATGATCAGTTCCTTCATGCCCTGGGCTTCTAAGTCCTCCACCATCTGTTCAAACTGGTCTCCGGTCACGATCTCGAACTGGGTCACCAGAATATAGCCGGTGTCCTCGTCCAGCATCCGGCCCTCCACGGTAGTGGTCTCCACCATGCGCCGCTGAATATGGAGGCTGACCTCCTCGCCGTCCCGGTACACGGTGATGTCCACAAAGGTTCCTTCCTCGCCGCGGATATCCTCCTTGACCAGCACATCCAGATCCTTGGTGGATGCCTCGATATCACCGACCTTATAGAAGATGTCGCCCTTCTTCATGCCGGCTTCCTCTGCCGGAGAGCCCTTGAATACCCGCAGCGCCGTAATGGTGCCGGTCTGCATGTTCTGGCTCACCAGCACGCCGATGCCGCAGTAGACGCCTTCCGTCTCCTCCATCAGGGACTGATATTCCTCCGGGGTGTAGTAGACCGTGTAAGGATCGTCCAGCCCCATCATCATTCCCTTGTAGATGCCGCTTTCCACCTTGTCCATGTCCTCGTCAAACAGATAATACTGATTGACGATCTCCTGCAGGGTCTCCAGCTTATCCTCAATGGCATCCATATCCAGATTCTGGCGGACCGGCGCCGCCTGACCGGAGCTCTCCACGGTCTGCATCTGGTCCTGCTGCTTATCGATCACCGTCATGCCGATCAGGGATATGCCCGTGGCCACACCTACAATAATCAGTCCCGCGAAGGCTGTCACCAGCGCCCCCACCAGAACCCCTTTCCAAAATTTTGTCCTGCTCTTATAATCTTTCTCCAAAGCTGTCTCCTATTCTGTCCCTTTAATCCTTCTACGGACTCACATACTTCTGCGGATTCACATAGCTGCCCCCGGCACGAATGCCAAAATGCAGGTGCGGTCCCGTGGAATATCCGGTAGACCCAACCTTTGCGATGGTCTGCCCCTTGCTGACCTGCTGCCCTTCCGATACCAGCAGCTTGGAACAGTGCATATACACCGTATAGACACCGCCGCCGTGATTGATCATCACATAATTGCCAGCCGAATAGCTGTATGTAGAGATCACCACAGTGCCGGACGCCGCCGCCACGATGGACGAACCGCTGGATGCGCCGATATCAATGCCCTGATGGTTGGATGATGCGCCCTTGGTCGGCGAGGTTCTTCCTCCGAAAGCGGAGGTGATCCGCCCGCTGGACGGACAGGGCCATGTAAAGCTAATATTCCCAAGACTGGTTACTTTATACTGCTTTCCGGCAGCCTCAGCCGCCTTTTTCGCCGCCTCTTCCTTGCGCTTAATCTCCGCCTCCAGCTGCTTTACCTTGTTCTCCTGAGCCTGAATATCCTTCTCGTAGGCACTGATCTGCCCCTCTGCCACATTGATCTGGCTCTGGAAGTTCTTAAGCTCCTGGTTCTTCTTCGCAAGCAGTGTCTCCACCGACTGCTGCTTCGCCTTCGTCTCATCCTGGAGCTGCAAAAGCTCCTGATGCTCCGTGTTCAGCCGCGTCTCCCGGTCTGCTATGGCTTCCTTGGTCGCCACATACTCATCCAGCTTCCTGCGGTCATACTCCGATATCTGCTGAATGTACTCCGCCCGATTGAGCATCTGCATCAGGTCCTCCGACTGCAGCAGCATGTCCACAAAGGACGTATCACCCTGCTCATACATATACTTGATCCGCAGCTTCATGGACTCGTACTGATCCGTCTCCACCTGCTTCGCCGTCTCCAGCTCCGCCTGTGTGGCAGCAATATCCGCTTCCTTCGCCGTGATCTTCTCCCCCAGCGCCTCTAAGTCGTCATTGACTCTGGAAAGCTCTCCGTCCAGCTTCTTCACATAAGCCGCCGCATCGCTTTTCAGACTCTCCAGACCCTTAAGCGCCTCCTCTACCTTCTTCTTCTCCTGCTCTAAGCTTCCCGCCTTCTTCTTCGCTGCCTCCACATCCTGCTTCGTCGCGTAGACCGGCTGTGCCGCAGTCACACAGAGCAGCAGACCGGACAGCGCCGCACACATCACACGCCGCAGGCGGTGCTTCTTCTCTCTCTTATCTCTCATCCCACGCCACCTACACTCTCAGATACTTGCGGATGGTGAAGAAGCTTCCGAAGAAGCCGATTCCCACGCCAAGCAGCAGCGCCACCCCGATCATCTCCGGGTACAGATCCCCGATCGGCATAAACTCCAGCACGCCGGACAGGATCCGGAACCGCTCCACTAAGTACACCACCGATCTGGTATAAAGGAAATACATGGCTGCCAGAGGAATCACCGCTCCGAAGATGCCGATCACCACGCCTTCCACAATAAACGGCGCCCGGATCATAAAGTTGGTGGCGCCGATCAGCCGCATGATCTGACTCTCCTGCTTGCGAAATGCCGCCGCCACCGAGATCGTGTTGTTGATTAAAAACACCGATACTGCCAGCAGCACGCCGATGATCACCAGAGACAGCAGACCGATCACCTTGTTGAAGCTGGAGAATCCCGCCACCGCCGAGTTGGAATAGTTGACCCGGCGCACGCCTTCCAGCCCTTCTAAATACTCCACCAGTTCATCCTGCTGTGCAATATCATTCAGATAGATCTCGTAGCTTGCCGAGCCGGACAGCGGGTTGTCATCGGCAAATCCCTCAGCCAGCGCCTCATTGCCTGCGAAGTATTCCTTCTTGAACTCCTCCCAGGCTTCCTGCGCGGAGGTATACACCATCTCCCGGACCTCACTGCGCCTGCCGATCTCCTCTCCCAGCGCCCGGATCTCCTCATCGCCCAAAGTCTCATCAAACAATACCGTGATTCCCACCGTAGACTCCACATGCTTCACCATGTACCGCACATTGGAAATCACAGAAAAAAACAAACAAAATAAAAAAATACACGCAGAAATCGTCGCCACCGATGCCAGTGAAAACCAGATATTTCTGCATATATTTTTCATGCCCTGCTTCAGGCAATAGAAACATGTGCTGATTCTCATGTAGCAAATCCACCCTTCATTTCGTCACTGATCAGTCTTCCCCGCTCCAGCGTGATCACCCGCTTGCCCATCTGCTCCACCAGCTCCTGACTGTGTGTCACCACCACCACCGTGGTGCCGCGGCTGTTGATCTCCTCCAGCAGCTTCATGATCTCCACCGCATTGCCGTGGTCTAAGTTCCCTGTAGGCTCATCGGCGAGAAGCACCTCCGGCCGGTTGATCAGCGCCCGCGCAATCGCCACACGCTGCTGCTCGCCGCCGGACAGATGCTGCGGCAGTGACTTGTACTTGGCGGAAAGTCCCACCAGCTTCAGCATCCTGGGTACTGATTCCCGAATGCTTCTGGAGGATGCTCCTACCACCCGCTGCGCAAATGCCACGTTCTCAAAGACATTCCGGTCCCTCAACAGCCGGAAATCCTGAAACACGACTCCTAACTTTCTGCGATACTTCGGCACATAGCGGCGCGGCATCTTCTGTAAATCCATATCATTGACGATGATCCGGCCAGAAGTAGGCTCCGTCTCCTTCAACAGCAGCTTCATCAGCGTGGACTTTCCGGAGCCGCTGCGTCCCATAATGAACACGAACTCCCCGTCCTCAATCTGAATATTCACATTCTTCAGAGCCTTATTGCCGGTGTCATACGTCTTGCTGACGTTCTTAATCTCTATCATCCATATCCCCTGTGTCTCATGGTTACCTGATAAAAAAGAGCCCGGAACACCGGACTCCCGCCCCGGCGCACGGCTGCCGCGGCAGCCGTGTCCCGGAACATCAGGTGAGAACCTGCCTTAGTAGTCCAGGCTCTCCATGTATTTCATATACTTTACTACCATCAGCGCAATCTTAAAGGTGATCGCATCCTCAAATACCCGCAGGTCCAGACCGGTGCTCTTCTGCAGCTTGTCCAGACGGTACACCAGCGTGTTGCGGTGAATGTACAGCTGTCTGGAGGTCTCAGATACATTCAGGCTGTTCTCGAAGAACTTGTTGATGGTGGTCAGAGTCTCCTCGTCGAACTCATCCGGAGACTTGCCGTCGAAGATCTCCTTGATGAACATCCGGCACAGCGGCAGCGGCAGCTGATAGATCAGACGACCGATACCAAGGTTGCTGTATGCCACCACGTTCTTGCCGCTGTAGAAGATCTTGCCTACATCCAGCGCCATCTTCGCTTCCTTATAGGAGCGGGACACCTCGCGGATATCGCCCACGATGGTACCGTAAGCCACATGCACCTTGGTCATCGCCTCGGTATTCAGCATGTCCAGAATCATGTTGGCGGTCTTCTCCAGATCCTCGTAGACCTCCGTCGGCTTCACTTCCTTCACCAGGATGATGTTCTTCTCATCCACCGCGGTGATGAAGTCCTTGGTCTTGGTGGCAAACAGGCTGCGGACGGTCTCCAGCGCATTGACATCCTTCTCGTGCTTGGTCTCGATCAGGAATACCACACGTCTCACATTGGTCTCAATGTGCAGCTTCTTGGCACGGTTGTAGATGTCCACCAGAAGCAGGTTGTCCAGCAGCAGGTTCTTGATAAAGTTGTCCTTGTCAAAGCGCTCCTTGTAAGCCACCAGCAGATTCTGAATCTGGAATGCTGCCAGCTTGCCTACCATATACACGTCATCACTGCCGCCCTTGGCAAGCAGGATATACTCCAACTGATGCTCGTCGAATACCTTGAAGAACTGGTATCCCTGGATCACCTGGCTGTCCGCCGGCGAATCCACAAATGACAGGATGGAGCTTTCATATTCCTCTGCATCCGGAAATGTGGATGCCAGGACCTTGCCCTCCGTGTCACAGATGCAGAGATCAACTCTGGTAATGCCCTTTAAGCCTTCGATGGTCGTTTGAAGAATCTGATTTGAAATCATACGCACGCTCCTTATTAAAATATCTCAAATTTATCTAATTGTATAAATTCTTTACCTCTATTCTACTATTTTATAGCAAACGCATAAAAAAAGCAAGCGAGTATGCACTCGCCTGCTTCTTTTTTTCTCAATATGGACTAGTTGGTAACAACTTTCTCGGTCTCTTTGTCGAATACGTGGATCTTGGTCAGGTCCAGAGCCAGCTTCACGGTATCGCCCGGTCTTGCAGTGGTGCGCGGATTTACACGTGCGGTGCAGTTAGCTTCGTTTACATCGAAGTACAGATATACTTCAGCACCCAGCAGCTCGTATACACGGATGGTAGCCTCGATTACGCTCTTCGGAGATGCAGCCAGGAAAGCGTCCTCGTCATGCAGATCCTCCGGACGGATACCCAGGGTAACAACCTTGCCTACATAGCCGCCAGCTTCCAGAGCTTTGCCTTTCTCAGCCGGCAGAGCGATGGTGTGACCATCGAAGGTCAGGGTAACGTCTGCGCCGTTCTTGCCAACGGTAGCGTCGATTAAGTTCATCTGCGGAGCGCCGATGAATCCTGCAACGAACTTGTTGCACGGTCTGTCGTACAGGTTCTGCGGAGAGTCAACCTGCTGGATCACGCCATCCTTCATAACTACGATTCTGGTACCCAGGGTCATAGCCTCGGTCTGGTCATGAGTAACGTAGATGATGGTTGCCTGCAGTCTCTGATGCAGCTTGGAGATCTCGATACGCATCTGGCCTCTCAGCTTTGCATCCAGGTTGGACAGCGGCTCATCCATCAGGAATACTTTCGGGTTACGAACGATAGCACGTCCCATAGCTACACGCTGTCTCTGACCACCGGACAGAGCCTTCGGTTTACGATCCAGTAAGTGGGACAGGTCAAGGATTCTTGCTGCCTCCTGAACCAGTTTATCGATCTCCTCCTTCGGAGTCTTTCTCAGCTTCAGACCGAATGCCATGTTATCATATACGGTCATATGCGGATACAGAGCGTAGTTCTGGAATACCATTGCGATATCTCTGTCCTTCGGCTCTACGTCGTTCACCAGCTTGCCGTCGATGTACAGCTCACCGGAAGAAATATCTTCCAGACCAGCGATCATACGCAGGGTGGTGGACTTACCACATCCGGACGGTCCTACGAAAATGATGAACTCTCTGTCTGCGATCTCAAGGTTAAAATCTTTAACTGCTACGAATCCGTTCGGGTACGCTTTGGTTACATTCTTCAATGATAAACTAGCCATAGTTTTCAAATCCTCCTGTATTAAGTGCTTGTTATTGTTTTGTTCCGGCGGTGCCTCCCCTTGCGCACCTGCCGTGTCCGCTTCAGGTTTTCCCGTCGCTTCCTTATGCACCTATCATACAATAGAACGAAAATTTCTTCCATATGGCAAATGCCCAAATTCCATTTGCGTATTTTGGCTAATATGCTCATACAATTAAAAAAATGCTGAAAATTACAAAAGCAGGCATTTGTAAGCCTGCTTTTACTGTTTAAATTCTATAAAACCTTCCCCTAAAACCTCTCTTGCATCACTGACGATCACAAAAGCTTGTGAATCATGCCCAACAACCAGGTCTTTTAATTGTACAATTTCCTTCTTTGCGACGACACAAAACAGCATATTCCTGCACTGACCGGAATACATGCCCTTCGCATCCAGTCCCGTCACGCCCCGGTTCAGCTCCTTCATGATCGCCTGGGCAATCTCCTCGCTCTTCTCCGACACGATAAATGCCACCTTGGAGAACTTGAGACCCTCAATCAGACCGTCCGACACCTTGGTCAGTGCAAAAATGGCGATCAGCGCATACAGCGCGTAGGTGATGCCAAATACCGACGCGCCCACCATCACCACGATGGCATCCAGCACCTGCATGATCTGCACCATGGAATAGTGGCGGATCCACCGGTGCAAAAGCGCCGCCAGCATATCCGTGCCGCCGGTGGTCGCATGGCTGATGAATACCAGTCCTGCCCCCACACCGCTGATCAGACCGCCGAACAAAGCAGTCAGGAACAGATCCTCCATCAGAAACGGCACTTCCGGAATCACATACAGGGACAGTGACAGCGCCACCGTCGCCACCAGCGTCCGCTTGATGAAGCTCCAGCCCTTGATCCGGATTGAGACCAGAAACAGCGGGATATTCAGCGCCGTGTTGGTCACCCACAGCGGAATCGCAAGCTGATCCTTCAGGATGATGGCGATGCCGGACACACCGCCCGTGACAAGCCCCACCGGATCATAGATATTCTTGATGGCAAATCCCATGATAAACGAACCGATGAGGATCAGCACATAATCTCGAACAATAGAATTCTTATGCAGATTCACTGGCACGCCCTCCCAGAACAGTATATTTCCTTATGACACCTTCCTTGCCAGCACATGAAGCCAGCACACATCCGAATCCCGGCGCACATCCTCCGTGGTCCATACCTTTTCCACACTGAGCCGACCGGTCTCCCTTAAGATTCTCTCCAGACGCTCTGCCGTATAGTCACAGTAGTAGCGTTTTCCCTGAAATCCCTCAAAATCTCCCTCACGGAACGACAGATACAGAACTCCGCCCTGACACATGGCATCGATAATCCGCTCCAGAATCTCATCCAGCTCCTTCTCCGGCACATGGATCAGCGCACCGCAGCCCCAGACGCCATCAAAGACATCCTCAAATGCCATATCCTCGTAATACATCTGAAGCACTTCCAGACCGGTGTGAATCTCCGCCAGCTTGCACATCTCCTCCGATGCGTCAAGGGGCGTCACATCATATCCCTTCTCGTAGAATACCAGACTGTCTCGTCCGGAGCCGCAGCCCAGATCCAGAATGGTATCTCCCTCCTCCAGCATATCAAGAAATTCCTGCCGAATCTCCTCCACATCCTGGTCTACCGTCTCTTCAAAAATATTAGACGCATATTGATTATAATAATCTATCGTGTCCAAAGCTTTCCTCCCGTTTTTCTTCCTGCCTGTCCCATCGGTCTCAGGCTTCTCGTTATCCTTATATCCGCTCGATGGTCTTCTCCGTGATGCGGATCTTGCCTTCCTTCAACAGCCGTCCCACAGCCCGCTTAAATGCGTTCTTGCTCATCTGGAACTCCCGCATGATGGTCTCCGGTCTCGCCTTGTCATTGAACGGCAGCACACCGTCGAACTCGTCAATGACCTTCAGCACCAGCGCCGCGTCCGTGTCCATCTGCATGTAGGCTTTCTCCCGGGGACTCAAGTCCAGCTTGCCGTCCTCGCGCACCTTCACCACCCGTGCCTCCACCCGGTCACCCAGGCGGAACCTGCCGTACAGCTCCTTCTTGGGAATCAGCCCGTAGTACCGGTTGTCCACCGCCACGAAGGCGCCCAGATTCTCATTGATCTCGTAGATAGTGCCCACGACCTTGTCATCCTTCTTATAGGGAGACTCTGCACTCATGTAGGAGTACACATTCATGGTAGCAGCCAGACGCCTGCTCTTGTCAATATACAGCGCCACCAGGCACTTTTCCCCCTGGCGCACCTTGTATGCCTGCTCCTTGAAGGGCAGCAGAAGGTCCTTCTCCAGCCCCATGTCCAGAAATGCGCCGATCTTTGCCACATCCTTGACCTCCAGCACAGCCGTCTCGCCCACCTGCAGCTTCGGGGTGCCGGTGGTGGCGATCAGACGGTCCTCGGAATCCTTGTAAATGAAGACGGTCAGCTCATCTCCCACCTTCGTTCCCTCCGGCACCTGCTTCTTGGGAAGCAGCACGGAATGCTCCGCATCCTGCGCCTCACCCAGATATACGCCGAACTCCTTCACTCTCTGTACCTTCAGGGTCTGAATCTTTCCTAATTCAATCATATGGTTCTCTCTTTCTGGTCGTACCTCCACGACCGGTGGTCTATTCTACAGCTCCACGCGCAGCCAGACAACTGCATAGGGGCTCTTCTCTCTGTCACACAGCGCAATGGTGTACCGGTCCTCCTGCCTGCTGATGTGGGGAATCATCACATCCCCCAGGGTGGCAGCCTTCTTGTACTCCACGCGCAGCTCCCGGATCTTCACCGCCTCCGGCAGCGCTTCTCTGGCTATCTCCACGTACCGGGCATTGTTCACATGGTGATTGGTATCAATATGGTGGTTCACCACCAGCACCGGCTCTCCCTCTGAATACTCCTGCGGAAGCTCGATCCGCCGCGGCGCGTACTCCATGGGAAGCTTCGCCTCCCCGACGCCGTAGCCCCGGATGTCATCTGCCGTGGCCCGCACCGGTCTGCCCGCCGCCGTATCGAAGAAAAACCAGATGGAGTTTGCCTTCACCAGATAGTTCCCCGCCTCGTCGCGGATGGTAAAGTTCCGGTAGCCATAGATTCCCTTAAAGTCATAGGGCCAGGTACTGACCGTGATCCGCTCTCCTAACTTCGGGTAGCGCTCCACCGCAATCTGCCAGGAGGACAGCCACCACGCCCGGTTCCTCTCCCGGAGATAATCAATCCCCATCCCCAGGTCCTCCGACTGAAACGTCGAACAGTCCTGCAGATAATTCATCACCCCGGTCACCGAAAGCTTCCGGCTCTCATCCACCTCACTGTACCGCACCCGGCTCTCAAAGGAATACATTCCGGCTCCTCCATTCTCTCCATTTGCATCCTGTCAGCAGAAGCTGCTGAAAAAATACAATTAGAGTTATTATATCGGATTTCACGCAGGTTGTCCAGTGGGGGAACGGCGGTTTCCTGTAAAAAAAGCCCCGGCAAACCTTTCACAGTCGCCGGGGTCTTTTGGCTTACGTCTTTCAGCCTCTTACTTCTCGCAGATCTTCACAACCACTTTCTTCACATGAGACGGTGCACCGTCCATAGCCTTCGGCTTATGTCCATCCCACGGGAAGAAGATCATGAACTCATTGTCCTTCACAACAGCCTTGGTACCCTCTACGCTGTTGTCATAGAACATAACGTCCTTCTCCGGGTTATAAGGAACCTTGATGGTCAGCTCCTCAGCCGGTGCATAGGACAGCACCTCTCTGCCGCTGATGATGTACTGAATATCCGTGTAGTTCTCATGTGCCTCATACTTGGCATCCTCCCACGGAATGGTGTCGTAATCCATTACATTGGCATATACCAGCTTGCCGTCGATCTCGTACTTGCCGTTCTCCAGGTTCACCAGATCCTGGCTCTTCAGCCACTCGATTGCCTTCTGGTAACGGTCACCAACTCCCAGTGCCTTGTAAAAATCCAGATTCTTTGCCTGATCAAAAATCATTTGCTTATCCTCCTAAATTATCATATTTAACAGCCTGTCTGTGACAGCTGCCAGTTACCTGCTTATCTCAGCTCCGTGGTCGGGATATTGTCCATATCGTCAAATGCCTGGTTCTCGCCGCCCATAGCCCAGATGAAGGTGTAGTTGCTGGTACCTGCACCGGAATGGATGCTCCAGGACGGGCTGATGACAGCCTGCTCGTTCTGCATCACGATGTGACGGGTCTCATTGCCCTCGCCCATCATATGGAATACCACGTTGTTCTCCGGAATCTCAAAATACATGTAGATCTCCATACGTCTCTCATGAGTGTGGGACGGCATGGTGTTCCATACGCTGCCCGGATCCAGTACGGTCATACCCATGGACAACTGGCAGGTCTCCAGCACGTCCGGATGAATGAACTGGTTGATGGTACGCTTGTTGGAGGTCTCCATAGCGCCAAGCGGTCTCTTGGCAGCCTTCTCGATCGGAATAAAGGTAGTCTTGCATGCCTTGTGAGCCGGTGCACTTACCATGTAGAACTTGGCTGGATGCTCTGCATCATCACTGGCAAAGGTCACTTCTTTGGTGCCCTTGGTGATGTATAAGCAGTCCTTGTAGCCCATCTTGAAGGTCTCGCCGTCAGCCACGATGGTGCCTGCGCCGCCGATGTTGAAGATACCGATCTCTCTTCTCTCCAGGAAGTACTGAGTACCGAAGTTTGCCCAGATATCAATGCCCTTGTCGATGGAAACCACCTCAGTAGTCGGCATGCAGCCCAGGGTCACCATACGGTCTACGTGGGAGTATACAGCCACCACTTCGTTGGCAACATACAGGTTCTCGATCAGGAACTCCTGGCGGGTCTCCTCGGTGGTATAGCGTTTGAAATCTCTCTGATTTGCAGAATAGCGAATATCCATTTACAATGTCCTCCATATAGTTTGTTCATAACTACCTTCTATTATAGTGAAATTCTGAAAATATGCAATATAACATTCCCCGAAAACTTGTATGAAACTCAGATTTCAGTTTATTTCAATTCGGGGGCAATCAATATTCCCCTGCCTCATTTACTTCAATAACTTCAATATAACTTCAAAGTCGCTTCAATATAACTTCACTGTCATTTGAAGTAGTTGTTTATTGTTCCCAAATTCATACCGTTTAACCCTAAAATCATTTCTATTGAAAAAAAGGGCATCCGGCAAACCGGACGCCCAAAATTTATTTTAAATACTCAGCTCCTCACCATTCGATGCAATTACTTTCTTATACCAGTGGAACGATTTTTTGCGGTAACGGTTCATGCTGCCACTTCCATCGTTATTTCTGTCCACGTAAATAAAACCATATCTTTTCTTCATTTCAGCGGTAGACGCGCTAATCAGGTCAATACATCCCCATGTAGTATATCCCATGATTTCCACACCATCATCGGCAGCCTCCCTCATCTGCTCGATATGTCTGGCAAGATAATCAATACGATAATCATCCTCTACCGTATAGCTTCCAGCTCCATCCGGTACCAGTTCATCCACTGCACCCAATCCATTTTCAACGATAAATAATGGCTTCTGATACAAATCGTAAAGCTGGTTCAGTGCATATCTGAGTCCCTGCGGATCAATCTGCCAGCCCCATTCACTGGACGGAAGGTATGGATTCTTACATCCCCCCATAATATTGCCATTTCCTGATTCGGCAGGCGTTGCACTTTCACAGACGCTCATGTAATAACTGAAGGAAATAAAATCTACCGTGTGAGAAAGGATTTCTTCATCCCCTGGCTCCATGTGAATCTCCGCTCCCATCTCCCGAAGAATCCGTTTGGTATATCCCGGATACTTTCCTCTTGCGTGAACATCAGTAAACATCAAATTGCTGTGGCTGATTTCCATCGCTTTCATGACATCATCCGGGTTCGGGGTCAGCGGATATACCGGCATTGCGATTACCATACAGCCAATCTGAAAATCCGGATTGATTTCATGTCCCACTTTAACAGCCAGCGCAGAAGCAACCAGCTCATGATGTGCAGCCTGCAATTTATCTGCAACAGAAAGCTGATCTGGTGATGTCCAGATTCCCCCGCTCATCAACGGTGCATGGAGCACGGAATTGATTTCGTTGAATGTGAGCCAGTATTTCACCTTATCTTTATAGCGGGTAAATACCGTTCTCACATAATTTTCGTAAAAGCCGATCAGTTCTCTGCTTCTCCATCCATCATAGTTTTTCGCAAGATAGAGCGGCGTTTCATAATGAGACAGAGTTACTAACGGTTCGATTCCATATTTATGGCATTCGTCAAACAGACTGTCATAGAATTCCAGTCCTTTTTCATTTGGTTCGCTTTCATTTCCATTCGGAAAAATTCTGGACCATGCAATAGAGGTACGGAATACCTTAAATCCCATCTCCGCCATCAGCCCAATATCTTCTTTGTATCTGTGATAAAAATCAATTCCTTCCAGTTTCAAATTATCTGCTGTCGGTTCGTCTGTCGGCGGTGTCATGATTCCACCCGGCATCACATCCTGAATGGAAAGTCCTTTCCCATCTTCCAGATAAGCACCTTCACACTGATTGGCAGCTACCGCGCCGCCCCATAAAAAGTTTTTAGAAAACCCCATCTTTTCCTCCTCGTTACTGTTTTATTTTACTTCTGCATTTTCATCAAATCCCAATACCAGCGTTATGACAAAGGATACAGCACAGGAAATCGCCAAAGCAATCAATCCGTTGACCAGATTTGCTGAAGTCGGTCCGATTAATGCCGGGATTCCAAATATTCCGGTACTTCCGACCATCGCATATGCGTAAGTATGGGTAAGTCCAAAATAACATCCTGATGCAAAGCCTCCGCAAATCACAGCGATTAACGGACGCTTGTATTTCATCAGAATACCATATAAGCTTGGCTCTGTAACGCCGCCTAACAACGCAGTAATCGCACATGTAAAAGCAGATGCCTTATTCTCAGCAGCTTTGCATTTCAAAGCAACTGCCAGACATGCAAATCCGGAACCGAACACATATCCCATTCCGGTAACAAGGAAAAACGGCTCATAACCAGTCTCAGACAACGTGCCGATTGCAAACGGCATCAGTGAAGTATGCATGCCGGTAAAAATCAGCAGCGGGCGAAGCGCACCCATAATTCCCATGCCGATAAATCCGAATTTGTTATATACGAACATCAGACCTGCTGCCATATAGTTTCCAAGAATCACACCTAACGGTCCAATTGCAGTAATCGCAACCGGAACCATAATCAGCAGCGTTAATGTCGGAAGCAATACCGTACGCAAAATCTCCGGAATCACTTTCTTCAGTGCTGCTTCCACTTTCGCCAGTACCCATACAATCATAATTGACGGAAGCACAGTAGACGGATAATTAGCTTTTGTAATCGGCAGACCGAATACTGTGTTGATGGTACCATCCGCCACTCCGTTGGCAAATGCAGGGAGCAGCAGAAATGCACAGACTAACGCTGACATCGAAATACTTGCATGGAATTTCTTTGCTGCGTTAATACCAATAAATACCGGAAGGAAGTAGAATGATGCCTCACCGATATTCAATAATATCAAATAAGTAGAATTGTCCGGCTGCATCATACCGCCTTTTAAAAGCAGCATTGCTATAACCTTAAACATACCTCCGCCAATCAGAATCGGAAGTGCCGGAACAATGGAGCTTACAATACCGTCTATCATTGCTGCGCCAACCTTTTTGAGCTGAAAGCCCTGCTTTTCTTTATCGGATGCTGCCGGCTTCTCCTCTACGCTTTCACCCTCGAAATTGCCAAGCTTTAATGTCTCTGCGTAAACATCGCCAACCTTCTGACCGATGATGACCTGATACTGTCCGTTCTGAACTTTGACACCTACTACACCTTTCACTGCCTCTACTGCCTTGGTGTCTGCAAGACTCTGGTCCTTCAGCGTGAAGCGAAGCCTGGTAACGCAATGCATGACATTGGATACATTCTCCATTCCTCCAATCCGTTCCAAAATCTCTGATGCCATTCTCTGATTATCATTCATAACCATTCCCTCCTTTTACATTCTCAAATCACGTCGATCCGGTACAATATCGCCTGTTGCTACCAGATGTTCCATGATTTTAAGTTTCATCTCCAATACCTCATTTGCATACGCCGGGTCATCAATCCGATTATCCAGTTCCTGTGGATCCAGCGCAAGATTATAAAGCTCGTCCTTCTCATAGAGCCGGTAAACATATTTCAAATCGCCAACTCTTACCATTACTGCCTTGGTATGCTCCGGACCTTCCTGCGCCTGCGTGTCCAGACGCGGCCAGTAATGAGACTCCGGTCCATGTCCGAGTTCCATTGCCCACCGCTCGCCATGGATACGTCCTCCTTCACAGAATACCGCTTCTCTATGGTTTTCTTCTCCTGCAAGAACCGGAAGAAGTGATTTGCCGAACTGGACATATTCTGTCCGGACTCCCGTCATATCACAGACTGTCTCTGTCAAATCCACAAGCTCTACCAATGCCTTTGTAACCCTTGGTTTCACCGGGAACTGCTTTGCAGGCTTGATAATCAGTGGTACATTTGTGACCGGATCCTCAAAGCAGTTCTGAACCTTCTCTGCAATATCGTAATCGCCCGTATAATCTCCATGATCCGAGAATACAAAAATACTGGTATCATCATACATACCGCATTCCTTCAGCTTATCAGTCACCATGCCATACTGATGGTCAAATCTCGATACCATAGCAAGATAAACCGCACGCATTTCATCAAAGTTTTCTTCTCCCCACGCAGACAGATTCTGTTTTCTGGCAATCTCTTTCAACATACTTGGCTTGCCGTCAAGTTTCTGCGCTCCCGGTCTTCTCGGCACAAGCTTTTTCCGGTCGATCATACTGAACCAAGGATCCTCACACATATACGGAGGATGCGGATACATTAACGTGATATAAAGGAAAAATGGTTTCCCTTCTGGTTCCTTCGACTTTTCTTCCAGATATTCCATCGCCTGTGCAATGCAGCTCCAGTCATACCCGCCGAAATAAGCATCCGGACCTGATGCCTGTTCCAGATCTACTTTTCCAGTAAAAAACGAATAGTATCCAGGTATCTTCATTGCTTCCTTCTGTGCTTCGGTAATCTCCTTTTTCGGTTTCGGCGGCTTCGGTACCGCCACAGCAGATTTTTGATTTCCTTCCTTAAACCCATCGTAGTAACGGTCACAGAACTCTTCTTTTGACCGGTCTGCCGGAATCACATCATTTCTTCCGACCCATATAACCTCATAACCGTTTTCCTTCATAGTTCGCAAAAAATTCGGCTCACCAGGATTCTGAAGATAATGGATTGTGCGGTGTCCTGTCGTGTGCGGATACAGTCCAGTCAGGAAACTGCATCGAGACGGAACGCACACTGGATTCTGACAGTACGCGTTTGCAAACGACACACCTTCTTCCGCCGCCACATCCAGATTAGGTGTGATTGCTGCCGGATTTCCCATGTGTGCCATAGAATCACATCGCATTTGATCCGCCACAAAATACACAATGTTTGGTTTCTTTCCCATAGAAATACCTCCTTAAAATATAAAAACCTCATGCGAAAAAAGGATTGGGAAATCCTGTTTTTACGCATGAGGTAATGCCCTTAACGGTTACAACCCTCGCTGTTACGTAGTCTATTCATATAAATCATTAAATAAGTAATCTCTTCACTGCTGCATTTCTTACCATACAGTTCTTCTAAAAATCCAGTAACTTTTAATGTACAGGTATAAATTTCTGGAGAACCAGTTTTTAAGTACTCATAAATCTCGCTGTTCTTATAGGTAAACTGTTCTCCCTCTTTCATTCGTTTCAGCAAATACCGAACATGACCACTGAACCGGTAAAAGATAAAATCGCTTCTATTTACTCTCAGATTCAGTTCTGCCTCAATCATCTCTGTAATCTTTTCCAAAACCTGTTCGATTTCCTGTTCCCCTGGTTTTTCTGAATCCCCAAGACAATTGATAAAATGGAGCGCCACTCCGACTTCCTCTTCCTGTGGAAGTTGTACCTTCATTCTGTCATTTACCAGCTTCAACGCATATCTTCCCAATTCCAGTTCATGCGGATAAAGGTGTTCTACATCATAAGTAAATGGCATCGTTACTCTGATTCCCTTTTCCAGTCGTTCCAGTGCAAAGTTGATATGATCCGCCATGCTGAACACGATATTAGAGGGCAGCTCCTGTGCAAGCATCATTCTCGCTTTTGTTATGACACTGTCAGATATTTCAAATATCTCCTCTGGTATTTCTTTCAACAAATTCAGATATTTCTTATCAATATCATAATATGTTCTAGTGATGTCAGCCAGTTTTACTTCATATGGCATTTTCGGAAAGCCGATTCCCTTTCCAAAAGCCACCACTTCATTCCCACACTGATCTACGCACAGTGCGACATTATTATTCAATTTCTTCAGTGCTTTCACATCGTTCTCCCAAAATAAAAAAGCTCCTACAAGTATACACTAAATCCATTTACGAATTAGGTAATGCCTGCAAGAGTAACAATCCTTTTATAATAATACCATTCTTATCTTTATTTGTCTATTATGATATTGATGAATATATTTCATGTTTTTTGTGCACTTTTCACAGATTTTATTTGGCAAAGTGATATTCCATGCATTTGGCACTTCTCCACATATAATTCATCGCTGAGATTATAAGAGGTATCCGGCAAGCACCCCGGATACCTCTAAAATCATCACTTTATGATTGATTATTTGTTGTTAGCGTCATATGCTTCCTGCATCACATCGAACAACACGTAGTTGTCAACCGGAACCTCCTCGGTCAGACGTCCGCCGTCGATGAATACCTTCTGCTGGTTCTCGTAGTAGTTCTTGATGGTGCCGTCTGCCAGGCCCTTGCCGACGAACTCACCAGTCAGACCCCAGTTGCCCTCACCAGTACATGCCAGCATGATGGACTCGTCAACTTCACACTGTTTTGCAACCAGCTTTGCAACCTCGTCGATGTTTGCGGAACGGTAGTCAGCCGCTTTCTGCAGTGCTCTGGAGAAGCGAACCAGGATATCATGGTTTGCATCTGCATATTTCTGGCTGGTGATGAAGCTGGACGGGAACGTTACCTGCTCCACATAATCATTGTTGTTTGCAAGCATAATCGCTTTGTCACCCAGAGCATCCATGATGGTTGCAGTTCCCGGAGACCAGGTTGCACATGCATCCACATTGCCGCTTACCATCGCAGACACGATGCCGTTGGCATCCATCTCCACAGCTTCAATATCATCCTGAGTCATGCCCACAGACTGCAGTGCCATGTTCAGAATGATTTCTGCGGAAGTACCGCTTGTCACCGCTACGGTCTTGCCCTTCAGCTCCTCAATGCTGCCTACGCCCTTGTCGGTATTACCGATCACTGCGTCTGCGAGGCTGGTTGCATCGATCTGGAAGATCACTGCCTCCCCCTCTGCACACAGAGCATGAGCGCCATGACCAATCTGGGAAATGTCGATGTCGCCGGACGCCATCGCTGCAATCTCAGCCGGGCCGCCCTGGAACTCTACCATGGAAACATCAAGCCCCATTTCCTCAAAGAAACCTTTGTCGCGTGCAGTAACTGCCAGAGACGCACTGCCCATATTCGGCATGTAAGCCAGTCTTACCTTTGCAGTCTCAAAGGTCTCTGCTGCTTCCGTCTCCGGTGCCTCTGTCTTTGCCTCGGAAGCTGCCTCCGTTGCTGCAGGCGCTGCGGTGGTTGCCGGTGCTGCGGTCTCAGCCGGCTTGCTGCCGCCGCATGCGGTCAGAGATGCGATTGCCAGTGCGGTTCCTGCTAATAATGCCATTCTTCTCTTCATTGTGTTATCCTCCCCATAATGAGCATTTATTTTACTTTTCATTACTTTCTTACTTCCAGATACTCCTGATATACCTGTGACCAGATATAGGTCTTTAAATCCAGGAACGGCAGGGTATTCTTGGTCTCCTGATCTCTCGGATACGGGATATTGATGTCCACGATCTTCTTGATACGTCCCGGTCTTGCACTCATGATGATAACCTTCTGTGCCAGAATGATCGCCTCCTCCACGTCGTGGGTGATGAAGAAGCAGGTCTTTTTCTCCTTCTGCCAGGTCTGCAGAAGCTCCGTCTGCAGCTGGGTTCTGGTCTGTGCATCCAGTGCGCCAAACGGCTCATCCATCAGAAGCACCTCCGGGTTCACCGCGTATGCTCTCGCAATTGCAACACGCTGCTTCATACCGCCGGAAAGCTCCTTCGGATAAGAGTTGGCGAACTGCTCCAGATCTACCATCTTTAAATATTTCATGGCTTCTGCAGTTGCCTGCTCGCCCTTGATTCCCTTTAAGTTCAGACCGAACTCTACGTTCTTTAATACGGTCAGCCACGGGAACAGTGCATACTGCTGGAATACCACGCCGCGCTCCGGTCCCGGTCCGTCCACAGCCTTGCCGTCCACATATACATTGCCGGAGGTCGGCTCCAGAAGACCTGCGATGATATTTAACAGGGTGGATTTTCCACATCCGGAAGGTCCTACCACACAGATAAATTCATTCTCCTTGATCTCCAGATTGACACCGTTCAGTGCAACCATCTCTCCCTTGCTGGAGCTGTATTTCTTTACAACATTATCAATCTTTACCTTTACCTTTGCATCGTTTCCTGCCATCCCGTCAACTTCCTTTCTAAGAATCTTACGATCTGTTCAAATGTCAATCCGATGATACCGATAATCAGGATGCCCATCAGCACCGTAGCCATATCGTAATAGCCCTGCGCCTTCTGGATCATCATGCCAAGTCCCTTGGAGGAACCGGTCAGCTCTGCCGCGATCAGCGTCGTCAGAGAAGTGGAAAGACCCAGTCTTGCACCAACCAGAATGAACGGGGTGGATGCAGGAATAACTACCTTGAAGAAGATGTCCTTATCTGTTGCACCAAGAACTCTTGCTGCCTTGATCAGGGTTACATCTACGTTGCACACGCCCTGATAGATGGTAACTACCAGCACCAGGAAGGATGCGATGAAGATAACGATGATCTTCGCCTCCTCGCCTACACCTGCGCCTGCGATAACCAGCGGGATGTATGCTAACGGCGGAATGTTTCTTACGAACTGGATCCACGGTGCCACCAGGTTGCGGATCGGCTCATACCATCCCATCAGGAATGCTACCGGAATCGAAGCCACGAAGCCGCACAGGAATCCGACGATGACACGGAACAGGCTGATGTAGATATGCGGCCATAAGGTTCCGTCCTGTAACTTTGCTACCAATTTCCCGAATACTTCCCACGGCTCAGCGAAGATAACGCCGCCGGCTTCCGTAGAAGCAATCAGGATCCACAGCAGAAACGCGGTAACCACGGAAATCACGATCCATGCATTTGCCGGGATCTGCTGCAGAGCTGATGATTTTTTCTTGTTCCCCATACAAAAATCCTCCTCCCAGATATTGGGTTTCTTTACTTGTTGATGTAAGTGTAACCCATTTTTCCTGATCTGGGGAGGGGGATATTTTATCATACTTTTTTGAAAGAATTATCTGAGATGTAACTGTTATTTTCCCAGCGCCTCTATGTCATATATCATCTTTTGTATATTCACTCAAAACACCTCCATCTGAATGGTACCCATAACCAGCTTCGTCTTTGGTAACTGTTCCGCATACTCCTCTACAAGTTGAAAATCAAGATCATAAATCAGTTTCCGATAGTTTCCGATTATTTCTTTGTAATAATCAAACGGAAGATGCCTTTTATAGCGAATAAGTTCTATAAGCAACCGCTCTTTTGAGAAAATCTGAATATCATCGCCATTGTATCTCAGACTTTCCACCCCCAAACTCAAACTGCTGTTATTATCAAAAACCTGTTTCACATTCTTGTTTTTGATTTTTGCAGCATCTTTGTCCGTATTTCTCCCAGACAACTACATTATAACACCAGCACATATCAAAAAGAAAGAGCCAATCTTCCCAATCAGCTCTTCCTCAATATTTTTACAGAAAATCAATTACAGATTCTTATCAATCTCCTTATACCGCTCAGCCATCTGATCCAGGGTCACCTTCTCAACCAGCGGAGCCTTACCGTAGGAGCCGAACTTCACAATCAGGGTACCAACTACCTCTTTCGCGCCGCGCTCTACGCAGTCAACGATTGTTGCAACATCCTCGTCCGGGATATTGCCGTACATCACGGTGTCCATGATCGGCGGAAGGAATACGCGCGGGTCAAATGCCTCCTTCTTCGCCTCTAACAGCTCGTAGATGCCTCCGATGGAAGCGCTGGTGCGTTTCTCCGGATATTTTGCAAACAGCTCTTTCATGTTGCGGGTTACTGCCAGACGGATATCGGTGTCAACGTTGATCTTGTTGATGCCTGCGCCGATGGCTGCCTGCAGCTCCTCGATGGAGATGCCGTAGGTGTTGGACAGATTGCCGCCCAGACCGTTGATCTCGTCCACGATGTATTTGGGAACGGTGGAGGAGCCGTGGGATACCAGCGCGCCAAACTGACCGATATGGTTCATGCACTCACGGATTGCAATGGCAATCTCTCTGCGCAGCTTGACATCCTTGCCCTTGGAAGCGCCGTGCATGGTACCGTAAGAGATAGCCAGTGCATCTACGCCGGTCTTCTGGAAGAACTCTACCGCGTCCAGCGGGTTGGTGTAGGTGGAGCTTGCGGAGAATACGTGGTCCTCAACGCCAGCCAGCACGCCCAGCTCACCCTCGACGCTGACGCCTCTTGCGTGTGCATATTTTACAACCTCGCGGGTCAGCTCGATGTTCTCCTTGAACGGCAGGGAAGAACCGTCAATCATCACGGAGGTATAGCCGCCTGCAATGGCCGCCTTGCAGGAATCAAAATCTCTGCCGTGATCCAGATGCAGAACGATCGGAATCTCGGAATCTGCGCCGTATTTCTTCACTGCGTCGCCGATGTTCTTTGCGCCGATTTTCTTGTCTTCCAGGGTTGCGTTCATGAAGTCGGTTCTGCCGCCCATGAAGCCGTTTGCCAGATCTGCGCCCTGCAGGATAGCCGGGGAGCGGAACATCTCGTGAACCTCAATCACAGCCTTTGCCTGTGCAACCGCATTTACGTTGAATCCGCCCTGGCCGTAGCCGTATTTCATGCTTGCCTCCATGAGAGGCCGTAAGGGAATTAAACTCATTTTATTTTCTCCTGTTATTTATAAACCCTGCGCCGGGACAACCCCGGCGCAGATTATCAGCTTCTGTCGGTCAATCTGCATCAGTCCGTCAGCTTTGCCACAAACTCCGTGAAGGTCAGCGTGATATCCGGATGGTTCTGCAGCAGGCTTACCGGGAACTCGGAGGTCTGCTCACCGTATCCTGCTCTGCGGACAACGGCGCGGTGCCAGTTGCGGAAGCATCCCAGACGGATCTTTCTTGCATGAGCGATCTCGTAGATACCGATGGTCACGCAGTAGTGAGGCATATCCTCCAGTGCGCCGTTGAAGTCGCCGATGGCATTGGCTGCGCGGGTCTCCGGGCTGATATCCAGCACGCGGGTCTTCTGTGCCAGAAACTCCTCATTGGTCATGGTTCCGTCCGCCTCGTTGAATGCCACGTGGCCATTGATGCCGATGCCGCCGAATGCGATGTCAACACCGCCCAGTTTCTCGATCAGCTCCGGGATGTAGTCGGTATTGTTCGGATCCGGGAATACCCGGTGGTCCTCCGGCATCACCAGCTCCGGCTTTACCTTAGAATATACGGTACGGTTCATGAAACCACGAAAGCTAAGCGGATGATCCATGGATACCCACTGCCTGTTATCATCCAGATACTCGTCCATGTTGATGAACCAGACATCCTTCAGGCTGATGTTCTTCTCGTTGACCATATCTACAAAGTACGGATACTGACCCACCGGACCTACGGGGCAGATAAACACGGTGTGTCTGCCTGCCGCATTGTTTGCCTCAATCTCGGCAACCATCTGGTCTGCCATCTCTTTAAATACTTCTGCATTGTCGCTCTTGCAGAACAGTTTCATTTTCGGAGAAGCCAGAAGCTGCTCCTTGCTATACCCATAATATTCGTGACTCATGGAATTCTCCTCCTGTCTGTGCAGGGCTGTCCCCCGACAGCCCCGCGTCCCCATACTTAAGCATTTTGCTGTTTCTATAAACTGCTTACTCTAACTATAAGCTTTTCCTGCTCTTATTTGTGCATATGCGCCATGCAGTGCATATCCTCATGGCCCTTGCCGTCCGGAGTCTCATCCTTCATCATCAGATGAACTGCACTCAGCTTGAAGGTCTGCGGCAGAACCAGAATGTTCGGGTTCGGTCCCACAATCTTCTTCTTCGCATCCTCCAGTGCCTCCTCGACGGTTGCTCTGGTCTTTAAGCCCATGCCTCTTGCATAACCCGGATCCTGAGCGCCGCACAGGTAGATTGCGGAGGTATTCATCTCAGCGATATGTCCGCAGCTGATCATGGAGAAGCCGTGGAACGGGTGGAATGCGTTGCAGAAGCGGTACTTGCGGATGTACTCCTCATTGGTTGCAAAGTACTCGCCGTAGCGGTTCATATCCGGCAGTGTGTTCATGCGGTCATGCTGGAACATCTCATACATCTCTCTGGTGTACGGCCACAGCTCGTCGTGGAAATAGCCGTTGCACAGGGAGGTGCAGATGATGACGCAGTTGTCGCTCATGATTCTCTTATGACGAATCACCTGTGCGGAAATTGCCTGCATCAGCATGATCGGGTTGGTACCCATGCCCTCGCCGTAATGGAAGAACTGGGGCATACCAAAGATCATCACATCATATTTCTTCTCTGCCCACGGAACGTAGGTACGCTTGTCAGCGGTAATCCAGGAATGAGGCTGCATCACAGCCGCATAACCGCTGTTAATCTCGATCTGGCGGGACTTGGTATCCAGCACCGCGTCGCAGCAGAAGAACTTCTTGCCCATGCATTTCTCCATGTGCTGACCGATCTCATCAAACTTGGTTCTCATCAGGGACTTACCGCTTACCGGGGTGAAGTCCGGACGATGCATAACCTCCGGCACATGGTGGGTAGCGATGGATCTCCAGTGGGTGATACCGGTTGCACAGTGCTTGTAGCCGCCTGAGTAGCCGCCGTAGGGGTTGCCCTGGGTATGGCCGATCAGGATTGCCACATCGGAATCATATACATATTTATTCATCAGAACCCGGTCGCCCCGGTCAGTGGTTCCCAGATCTACCAGATGATCGTAGTCCTCACTGTCGTGGTTGATGATCTGATGGGTGTACCAGAACTCGTTAAACAGCTCCTCGCCCAGGACACCACGGATTTCCTGCTCGGTGTTCTTTCTATGCAGACCGTTGGAGCAGATCAGCAGGATGTCCTTCTTCTCAACGCCTACGGAATACAGCTCTTCCAGAATCAGCTTAATGGAAATCTTTCTGTGGGAGGTTGCCTGCTCGCCGCCCTTTACACGGTCCGGGAAAATGATGGTAACCTTGGAGCCCTTGTGAGCCAGCTCCGTCAGCGGCTCCATGCCCATGGGGTTGCGGATGGATTCCAGGGTCTTTGCAACCAGCTGGTCCTCCGGGATACACGGCGGATCCGGAACGGTCTCGCCCGGGATGAAGATGTCTGCGCTGTCCGGTAATGTTACGTTGACGGTGCCCTGTCCATACTCTAATGCTACGTTCATAGATGAATTCTCCTTCTCATTTTTCGTGATGATATGTTTCGTTTTGACCGCGCCGCCATTTCGCAGCACGGTTAATGGCTTTCTGCTTATCCGGTTTTCTGCTTGCCCGGTCTCCTATTTCCCCAGATAGGTCCTGATGATCTCCAGATACTCGTCCGGATAGAATCCGATCTCGCCCTGGAATCTGGTCAGTGCGATCAGACCGCCGTCGATCACCGGAATGGATGCCAGCATCTCGGCATTGTCCACCTTCAGACCGCCGCCGTAGACCACATCCAGACCGCCGGTCACTTCCTTGATGTAAGCGCCGATCTTGGTAATGTACTCTGCATCCGGCGGAGTCTTGCCCGGTCCGATGGCCCAGATCGGCTCGTAAGCGATGGTCACCTTGGAGGTGTCCACACCTGCAAGTCCGGTCTCCAGCTGCTCCTTCAGCACTTCCTGCCATCTCGGCTGCTCCTCGGAGGACTCGCCGATGCAGTACAGAACGCTAAGTCCTGCCTTGATTGCCTGCTGAATCTCCTTGTTCAGCAGACGGTTCACTGCCTGCGTGTCGGTCACGCCAGCCTCTGCCAGAATGCCTGCTTTGTCCTTTCGCTCCTCGCAGTGGCCGATAATGGTGGTGGTGCAGCCAATGTTCTTCACCGCATTGGCGGTACGGTTGGTGGTAAATGCGCCGAAGTTGCCGCCCACTGCCGTGTCCTCACGGTATACGCTCTGACAGCCTACCTGTACCGGGCTGTTCTCGCACAGTGCATTTGCTGCCGGAATCAGATGTGCCTCCGGGAAATACATGGCAAATTCCACGTCGTCTCCCTCATATGTTTTCAGTGCCTCCTGGGTGTTGGCTACGATGTAGCTGCCCCACTCACGGATCGGTGCGATAGAATTGACGCCGCCGTCCACCTTCGGAATATCGAATCGTTTCAGGTTCAGAAAAATGTGTTTCATGTCCCCATCCCTTCTTTCTCTAAAATTAATATGTTACTGTTCCAGTTTCTTTCTCTCATCGTGAAAATCAATGAAATCTCTCAGCTCCGGTCCGATCAGCGGTCTGCACCAGTCCACGAACTCCTGAGTCACGTCATTGCCCCGCTCATTGATGTAATTGTCAGGAATGATGCGCTC
The DNA here is from genome assembly GCA_030536555.1 of Eubacteriales bacterium. GTDB lineage: Bacteria > Bacillota > Clostridia > Lachnospirales > Lachnospiraceae > Brotaphodocola. Next base: position 66,582 of record JAUNPU010000014.1, read on the forward strand.
GTACATCATAACCTCCTCGATAGGAATCCGTTTCAGATGAATGCTGTAGTGACCATCCTCGTTCTCGTCACGGATAAATCCGATCATCACGCCGCCGACGCCTTCCATGGCTGCCTTCAGCGCCTCCCGGCCTGCCAGCACTGCCTCAGCCTGATCTACCGGTGACTGCCATGCGATGGACGCCCGTCCGCAGATACCCGGCTTCTCATTTCTCGCCTTGATACCCAGCTTCTGGATCACCAGATTGGCAAGATGAGCGCTGACATCTCCATAGTAGGTAGCGCGTCCGCACTTGAAGATGGGAGGAACGATGGGCTCGCCGTCCGGTCCTCTCAGCCCCTCGCTGGCTACCACCACAACGCCGCCCTTCTCGTCATACAGCTTCTTTACATCCTCCAGGAACTCTTCCTCATTAAATACACGCTCCGGCAGGTAGATCAGATGCGGTGCATCCCCCGGATTCTTTCTTGCCAGCGCAGAAGCTGCGGTAATCCAGCCGGCATTTCTGCCCATTGCCTCAATCACACACACATGAATCGGAAGAGACTTTACATCCACCCCTACCTCTGCGGTGGTTGCCGCAATGTAGCGGGCTGCGCTTCCATATCCCGGTGTGTGGTCGGTGATAGCGATATCATTGTCAATGGTCTTCGGAATGCCCACTACGGTCACACCGGATTCTTTGCAGGCTGCGTAAATCTTGCCGCAGGTATCCATGGTGCCGTTGCCGCCGTTTAACAGCACATACCTGATATTATACTTTTGGAAAATCGCCGGCATGGCATCGTAGTCCTCCTGCTCCAGCGCGTAGCGGGAAGAGCCGATTGCCGTAGCCGGAGTCTCCAGAAGAAGCTTCAGCCGCTCCTCCGGAAACTGCAGAAGATCCAGAAAATCCTCCTTCAGAATTCCCTCACTGCCGCCCATTGCCGCATATACCTTGTCTACCGCTCCGCTTTCCTTCGCCTGCTCAATCACCCCATACAAAGACGCATTGATCACTGCTGTCGGACCGCCGCCGTGTACTACCAGAACATTACCCTGCATTGTTCCATCCTCCCCTGTTCAAGCTCATTTCAGTTCCTTATGGTACTAGGATACCATATCCTCCGGTAAATTTGTGCAAATTTTACGCAAACGTTTGGGTTTTATGGTATACTGTTTTCGTAAATATCCGTTATAATAGAAATCAGTAAGGAGGTGTCTATGACCTTAAAAGAGATTGCCCAGGAAGCAGGTGTGTCCATTTCCACCGTTTCCCGGGTCGTAAACAAGAATGCACCGGGGGCAGCCAGCAAGGAGGTGCAGGACAAGATCTGGGAGATCGTCCGGCGCACCGGCTACACCCCCAACTCCACCGCCCGCACTTTAAAACTGGGAGAAGAGACAGCCGCACCGGCGTCCCGCTCCATCGCCTGCATGTTCGCCCGCTCCACCGACACGGTGACAGACCTGTTCTTCACCTCCCTGGCACGAAGTATTGAGCAGGAGGCCTTCAAGCGGAACTACGTGCTGAAATATTCCTTTTCCGCTTTCGACATCAACCACCCCAACACCTTCCGCCTGATCACGGACAACCATGTGGACGGCGTGGTGATCCTGGGGCGCTGCGACAAGCCGATGTTGAAGATGCTGAAACAGTATTTCAACTATGTGGCGTACACGGGGCTGAACTACTTAGACGCCAGGTACGACCAGATCATCTGCGACGGCTACGCGGCAGCTCAGGCGGCTGTAAACTACTTAATCGACATGGGGCACCGCAAGATTGCCTACATCGGTGAGACCCAGTCCGAGAGCCGATACAACGGCTACTGCGATGCGCTGAACGCCCGCCGGATTTCCTTCTGGAAGGGCTACACCGCCAATGTGAGCCTGTCCCTGGAAAGCGGATACCAGGGGGCAAAGCGGCTGATCGACACAGGCTGTGACGCTACCGCCTACTTCTGCGCCAACGACATTACCGCCATCGGCGCCATGCGGGCGCTGCAGGAAACCGGGCTGTCCATTCCCAGAGATGTGTCCGTCATCAGCATCGACGACATCGAGACTGCCCAGTACTTAAATCCCATGCTGACCACCGTCCACATTCCGGTGGAGGAGATGGGGCAGATGACCGCCAAGACACTAATCGACCGGATTGAGGGCGGACACAAGCTGCCCATGAAGGTGGCACTGCCCTTCTACATCGCCACCCGGGACAGCTGCGCGCCGCCCCGGTTCCGGTGACCGACAGTGACGCGCCTGCAAGTTCACGTTTTCTTACGGTCAGCGCGGCAAGTGTGCCGACCTGCTGAACAGTTACACCAAACCAACATATGTATGAGGAGGATTTACCATGATCGTAACACTGAACAATTCCACATTTACCGCTCAGATCGACTCTCTGGGCGCCCAGCTGATCTCCCTGAAGGACGCAGAAGGGACCGAATACATCTGGCAGCGTGACCCGGCACACTGGGGCAACTGCTCTCCGCTCCTGTTCCCCACCGTCGGCAACTGCCGGAACGGCAAAACCATGATTGACGGACAGTGGTATGAGATTCCGAAGCACGGCTTCTGCAAGGTGACCGACTTTGCCGTAGAGCAAAAGTCCGACTCCTGCGCCGCATTCACCATCTGCGACACGGAGGAGACCCGAAAGGTGTACCCTTACAGCTTCCGCCTGACCCTGACCTACACCATGGCAGAGGACGGCATCCATATGGATTATCAGGTGGAAAACACCGATACCCGGACCATTCACTACGAGCTTGGCGCTCATCCGGGCTTTACCTGCCCCCTGGCTGACGGAGAGCACTTCAGCGACTATGTGCTGGAGTTTGAGAAGGAAGAGACTGCCTCCTCCATGGTCTACGATCTGGAGCATCTTCAGTTCGATGCGACAAACCGCGTGCCCCGGCTTGACCACAGCCGCATCCTGCCCCTGTCCTACGACCTGTTCGAGAAAGATGCCATTTTCTTCGATGACATTGCCTCCCGCAGGGTTGCCATCAAAAACCCGGCTACCGGCAGGGGTGTAGAAGTAGACTACCGCGACTTCGAGACCGTAGCCTTCTGGACCGCCATGCCGTCTCAGGGACCGTTCCTGTGCATCGAGCCGTGGAATGGCTCTGCCATCCGCTCCGATGAGGACGATGACTTCTTAAGCCGCCATTTCCTGCAGACGCTTAAGGTGGGGGAGAAGAAGGATTATCATCTGGGAATTAAAGTGCTGTAAAAGGCAGCCGGGAGGAAGATTTCGTCAAACCTTTCTCCCGGAATTCTTCAAAAAACTTTTTCAAAAAAGTGCTTGACCAAATTGGAACTTTAAGGTATAATGATTTTCGTTGCAGCGATGAAACGCAGCAGACAGCAACACAATGGGCTATCGCCAAATGGTAAGGCAACGGACTCTGACTCCGTCATTTCAAGGTTCGAATCCTTGTAGCCCAGTTTTTCCAACTACATATTCGTTACATTATTGGGCTATCGCCAAATGGTAAGGCAACGGACTCTGACTCCGTCATTTCAAGGTTCGAATCCTTGTAGCCCAGCTTTCAAGCCGGTATGATTCATACCGGTTTTTTGTTGCCCTTTTTCCAGAAAGCAAAGACCGGGAGAGGCAGTCATCCAGCCTGTGCGCTGGAGCCGTCTCTCCCGGTCACTTCTTTTATTTCCCTGCCATTCTCAAATCAAAGTTCCCCTGCTTTGATTTCAATTATTTGATCACAATCGCCTGAGACAGATGTCTCGGAGTATCTGCATTCAGATTCTTCTGCTCTGCAATGTAGTAGCCCATCAGCTGACCGATAAATCCAATCATCGCCGCATTCTGCAGGCTGTCATAGCCATAGGGCATATCCATGGTATAATCAGCGTCTGCAAAGTCCTTCACAGCCGTATTGCCGATTGCCAGCACCGTTGCGCCGTAGCTCTTCATCTGGGTCAGCAATTTGGCATCGCCGTCCACCGTTGCCTCGTTGCCCAGCATAATGATCAGGGTCTTGTCGTCCACCAGGCTCATCGGTCCGTGACGATACTCCAGGCTGTAGTAACCCTCAGAATTGCTTAAGCTCATCTCTTTCATCTTGTTCATGCACTCGTTGGCGATACCGTAGTTGATGCCCTGTCCCAGAGTGATGTACAGGTTCAGCTCCGGATGCTCTGCCACGATCTTCTTCGCCATCTCATCCGTAGCCTTTAAGAACTCCTCAGACTCTGCCGCGTAGTTCTTCATAGCCTCGATCTTCTCCTTCTGTCCGCCTGCATAGTAAGCCAGAATCACAGACAGATAGATCATGCTGGTGAAGGAACGGGTCATGATAACGCTGTCCTCTGCGGTCTCCGGAGACAGGATCATGAAGTCGTTGTACTTGGCACTGTCAGCGTCGCAGGTGATTGCCAGACTCTTAACGCCCGGGAAGCTGCGTACCTTGTCGATTGCCATACGCACTTCGGTGGTATAGCTCTTTCTGGTAATCGGAAGCACCAGAACCTTCTTGCCCTTGCCCACATAGGTCTCCGGGAAGTAGTAAAGCTCGGAGCAGCACATTCCCTTTGCCGGGATCCTGGTGCAGCTTGCAAATGCATGAGCCGCAGACTGAGCCAGGTATAAGGAGGTACCGCAGCCGGTGAAGATCAGCTCATCGTATTCCTCTGCAAACACCTCATCCAGCACCTTGTAGATGTCTCCCAGCGTATCGTTGATCGCCTGGAAGGAAGCCGGCTGTCCGTAAATCTCTTTGTAAGTAAGTTCACTGTTTTTCATGACATAATCCTTTCCAATGTGCCCTCTGCGCACATTTTTCCATACTGTTCTGTGTTCCTTATCTTGCCTTTCCCTCAGAGCCTGCCAGACGGATGATTTTCTTCACATCCTCCTGCAGCTTCTCATTGGCATACTGGGAAAGCTTCCAGGAATGACCCTGATGGTTCATATTCTTTAAGCCGTCCTCGTAATGCTCTACATATTTGTAGCGGATCTCCGTACCGAAGTTAATCTTCGCCACGCCCAGCTTGATGGCATCCTTGATAATCTCCTCTTTCATGCCGGTGCAGCCGTGGAGTACCAGCGGAATGTCTGTGAACTTACGCACAGCCTCCAGCACCTCCAGGTGAATATCCGGCTCACCCTTGTAGTATCCGTGGGCATTGCCGATACCGATTGCCAGAGAATCCGGCTGACATAAGGACAGGAACTTTCTCACTTCCTCCGGATCCACGATATTCTTATTCTCCATCACGGTTCCCATGTTGTCAAGGCGAAGAAGCTCCCCAATCTCTGCCTCTACCGGCACGCCGAAGCACTTTGCCACCTTCAGGACCTCGTTGGTCATGGCTGCATTTTCCTCAACCGGCTTGGTGGAACCGTCGATCATCAGGGAGGTGAAGCCCAGCTTCAGCGCTTCCATACAGATGTCGAAGCCATCGCCGTGATCCAAGTGAATCGCTACCGGAACGGACACCTTGGATGCGCACCATTTGCACACATTGACGAACCAGTCATGACCGGAATACGCGCCGGTGCTCACATAGTGGGCCAGCATAATCGGAGACCCCATATCCTCCGCTGCCTTACAGACAGCCCAGATAATATCATAATTGCCGCCCTGGGTATTGATAGCCGGTACGGCATATCCGTTTTTCGCTGCGTCTGACAGCATTTCTCTGCTTGTTGCTAACATTGCAAATCCCCCTTTTCTTTTATTTGTACACTCGTGTGTACTATATGTAAATGAAAATGAGCAATATCTCATGCCCATATTCCATTTCACTTTCCTGCTGTATCTTACTCTCTTCGTGTGCTTTCCCGCTTCACCAGAATACTTTCAAAATCCACATTCCCGGGATTTATTCCATTGATCATTTCCGTCAGCATATCAATCGTTGTTTTCGCAATCGATGTCTGATCCACCCGGATTGTAGTAAGCTTCGGAGAACAGTATCGGCTGATGCTGGAATCATCAAATCCAACTACCTGAATATCCTCCGGAACCGAGAATCCGCACTGCTGTGCAGCCGTCATTGCAGCACAGGCAATCATATCATTTCGACCAAAAATGCCATCGATCTGCTCTCCCGACTGCAGCCGCCTGGTCACAGCCTGCGCCAGTTCCTCCTCCGTATGACAGCCGCAAATCATGCTCTCCGGACCTGCTGACAGTCCATGGGCCTGCATTTCATCCACAAATCCGCATAAACGCAGATCGTCCAGCCTGCTCACATGTCCTCTGGCACTGATTCGATCTGCATAAATAATATGCCTGCAGCCTTTTTCAATCAGATGCTTTACTGCCTGTCTGGCACCCGTATACAATCCGGTGCCAAGCACCGCCACCCGATCCGGCATCTGCCCGTTGGAGAGTTCCTGGTCAGGCAGCTTTTGATACGGGTCACTCTGATGTCGGAACCGTCGAAATACTACCACCGGAATACCAGCCTGAGAAAACTGCTGCACATACTCATCCGGAAAGCTCGCTGAGCTGACGATAATTCCGTCATACTGTCTGCTGATTACCTGTGAGACGAACTCCGGCGTATTCCGGTTTGCACACAATGAAATCAGGAATCCGGCATTATACGCATACTGGTCCATCTCACTGACGATTCTTGCAAAATATTCATTGGTAATATGATCCGCAATGAACAGAATCTGATTGCTCTGTTTTCCCTTCAAAGCTCTCGCCATGCTGTTCGGCCGGTAATTCAATGCCCGAACAGCCTCTTCCACCCGGCGTCGCTTTTCCTTTGCCACATAGCGGTTGTTGTTTATGACATAGGAAACAATTGTCTCGCTGACTCCTGCTAGCCTTGCCACATCCGCTCTGGTGACACGCTCCCTGCCCTCACCCATGATAAAGCTCCTCGCTTTCCTGCTGGTGCAATGCTCTCATGATTTTTGCTTCGTTGTTGTACACTCGTATGTACGTTTTGGATTCTATTCCATTACATGAGAAATGTCAATGTGATTTTACATTTTTATATCTTTTCTTGTTATTTTACATTTTCCTGTCTGCAAAAGCAAAGATGCAGGGCTATCCCCTATAGCGCAGACCCACTTTGGACAATAAATGAGGATTTATTGAAAAATTATCCAATTCTATCTGAAATGCGACGCTTATCGGTTGACATAAAGTACATTTTGGACAATTGTGCTTGAAATCGAGTAATTATTATCCATAATCTCAAGATTTTTGGATAATTTTCGGGAATTTCAGGTCAGAATTGTCCAAACTTCACCTTAAAATATTCAACGCGACCAAGTCAGACTGTCTTATATATTCTTTCATACCACCAAGGAAGCATTATTCTTCCCGGTCGTCTTCTGACTCTTCCATTTCCTCCGTCTCCGGCTCATCTGCATTCCATGCGATCTCCGGCTTGTCAAAGTATCCGGTCACCGTAGTTGCTTTCTTGCTTTCCTTCGGAATCAGTCCGCCCAGAACAAACGCATAGCTTCTGCCGCCTTCCAGCCCGCTGACTGCAATCGTACACTCGTCGCTGGAAGTATCCTCCACTTTGGCTGCGTAGGAATTGCCATCCTCATCACGGACTGATACGGTTGGATTCTTCCACTTTACGCGGGTCACAAAGTACACATACACGGTATCATCCTCGTAATCCACGTAGTCAATTTCCACCAGTCCCGGCTCCACTTCATCCGGAAATCCTTCCGGGTCCTCCTGATTCGGTGACTCTGATGCAGCTGACGTTTCCGCTGATTCTGATGGAGTTGCTGCTTCCGACGTATCTGCTGCTTTTGATGTGTCTGCTGCTTCCGACGTCTCTCCTGTCTTCAAAGCATCTCCAGCTTCTACCGTTCCTTCTGCTCCTGACGTCTCCACTGCTTCCGACGTTTCACCCCCGGCAGTCTCCGCGCCTTCTGTCCCGTCAGCTTCCGAACCTGCCTCCGGCGCTGCGGTCTTCGTCTCCGCGGTCTCCCCGGTGCGTTCCACCTTCGATGCCAGACCGCCCAGTGCAAAGGAATCCTCGGTAATCTTCTTCGCAATCTCTTCCATGGTCATATTGGACAGTTCCTTCATATCATCCATGGTCAGTCCTTCATTCTGCTCAATCAGTTCCTTCAGAAAATATGCCTTCCCGTAAGAGATTCCGTACCGGTCAGCCAGCTCCTTCATCTCATCCTTCTCCACCACCTGCTGATCGTAGACCACGGCTTCCACCTGATTCTCCTTCAGGGTCCGCTCAATGTCATCCACCACGCTGGTGCGAAGCTCTGTGGCTTTGGCAACGCTGTCGTTGCTCACCGTCACCAGAATCGCATTGTCCAGCTCATCCAGATATCCGTGGGTCACCATGGACCCGATCACAGCGTTGACCGCCACATTCAGCTCCACACCCTTTAGATCCATGTCTGTCATGATCTCAACCGCATCGGTGTTCAGCGCCCTGGTGCCCAGCACCCGATGCTTCCGGTTGATGGAAAGCTCCACGCTGGGATTCACGTCAATGCCGATCACCGAATCCACCTTCCGGTCCCGATACTGAATCATACCACCGCCCACAAATGCCACGCAGATGCAGGCTGCCGCCGCCAGTGCAAACCGGCGCATCCACCCACGGTTTTGCCGGTGATTGCCCCCGGTCCATTGTCCCGGGAAATCTGTTTCATCGGCTCCTGCCCCCGGCTCATGCATCTTCACATCCAGCCTCTGCGTCCCCGGCTCATGCGTCTTCACATCCAGCCTCTGCATCTCCGGCTCCTGCCCCCTCGTCAGATCGATCCTGCCCAGCACATCGGGAGTGAGGGCATCCACAGCCGACTTCAGATGCTGCTCGATCTCGTCTACATTCAGTTCCAGTCTGTCTGAATTCTGTTTCATCCTGCTCACTCCTCTCTCAGATATTGCTGCAGCTTCTTCATGGAACGGTTGTACTTGGACAGGACCGTGGGAAGGGGCATCTGCAGTGCTGCCGCAATCTCCCGGTGCTTTAACCCTGCGGAGGTGTGCAGCAGGACAATCTGCCGCTCTTCCTCCTTCAATATATCCAGCGCCGCCTTCAGCACAATGGCATCTGTCATATTTTCCAGAGGAAGGCAGACCTCCCCCGCCTCCTCGCCCGACAGCTCGTCAAGCCCGATATCCGCCATCCGCTTCTGATCCCGAAACTTCATGTAGCAGAGATTCCTGGCGATTGTGAACATCCATGCCAGTGGCTTTCCCTGCGGCCGGTAAGATGCCGCAGAAGTCCAGATCTTCAGATAGGTCTCCTGCATCACTTCCTCTGCATCCTGCGGGTTCCTGATGACAGACAAAATGAAGCTGTACAGAACCCGGTCTGTATCCTGATATAGCTGGCGAAAGGCACCTTCATCTCCGGTGCCTACACGTCTTAAAAGTTCCTCATTATTCAATCGAATTCCCTCTCTGTCAGGTTAATGCATAAGCCCCCCGTCTTATTGCATGAACCTGGTATTTTTACACGCCGTCATGCTCCCTCGCGAAAACTGTGTTCCACCGTGATCACGCAGCTGCAGCGCTCATCCTGTTCCTTTATTTTCTGGCAGATCTGCTGTTTTAATGCATCCTGCATCTGTCTGGTATAGTCCCGCGGCACCACCAGATCGAAGATCAGATTGATCCGCTTCGTCCCCTCTACCATGCGGAAATCATGGAAGGACAAACGGCTGTCCATCTTCCCGATCTCCTGTCCAACCATCTGCTGCATGGCGCGCACATGCTCATTTTTCGTCTCGATCGGGTCCATATGGATGGTCAGCAGAATCCCCATCTCCTGCATGGCATCCCGCTCTATCTTGTCAATGATCTCATGGGAAACCTCGATATCAACATTATTGGGCACCTCTGCGTGGATGGACGCCATACTGCGGCTGGGGCCGTAGTTATGCACGATCAGATCGTGGCTTCCCACGATGCCGTCATATTTCTCCACGAATTCCGTGATCTGTCCGTAGACCTCCGGGTCCACCGCCTGTCCGATCAGCGGCTCCAAGGTCTCCTTCGCAATGTTGAAGCCGGCAATCATAACCAGTACAGACACGATCAGTCCCACAAATCCATCGATATTGATGTGCCAGATTCCAAATACCACCAGGGATAAAATGGTCGCAGAGGTAGCCACCGCATCTCCCATGGAGTCTGCCGCCGTCGCCAGCATGACGCTGGAATTGACCCGCCTGCCAAGCTTACGGTTGAACAGTCCCAGCCACAGCTTTGCCAGAATGGTCAGCAGCAGAATTCCCACAGACACCGGGTGAAAGGTCAGCTCCTCCGGATGAAAAATATGCCCCACCGATGTCTTAAACAGGGAAAATCCCACCTGGATGACCAGAAATGCCACGATAAATGCGGTGATGTACTCGATTCGCCCATGGCCGAAGGGATGCTTCTCATCCGCCGGCTTCTCTGCCAGCTTCACTCCCACGAATCCGATGATGGAAGAAGCCGCATCCGACAGGTTGTTAAATGCATCTGCCATAATGGAAATACTTCGCACAAACATACCGGTCAGCAGCTTTGCCGCAAACAGCAGCAGGTTACAGCAGATTCCCACCATACTGGACAATACCCCGTAGCGGGTCCGCACCTCAGCTATCTCCGTTTTCTCATACTCTTTTACAAATCTTCTCACTAAAAACTCTGTCATGCTTTTCACTTACTTTCTGCTGCCTCTGCAGCTCATTCTTCATAGTATACCCGTTCCAGACAAAGTCCCTCTGCCGGAGCGGTAAACCCTGCCTCCTGCCGGTCCATGGTCTCAATCAGCGACGGCATGGACTGCCAGCTGCGCTTTCCCTGTCCCACCTCGATCAGGGTGCCGGTCAGGATCCGCACCATATTCTGCAGGAATCCATTTCCTGTAAAATACAGCGTCAGCACCGTACTGCCCGTCTCCTGCCGGATTGCAATGTCAGAAACCGTGCGGACCGTGGACTTCTTCATCTTCCGGTTGCCGCAAAAGCTCTTATAATCATGGGTGCCGCACAGCAGCTTCGCCGCCTTTCTCATGGCTTCCACATCCAGCTTCTGCCCCAGTCCGTACTGCCGTCTCCTTGCAAATACATCCCGCTTCGGCCCCGTCTCAATCCGATAGACATAAGTCTTCTTCACCGCATTCAGTCTGCTGTGGAACCGGTCCGGCGCAAGACTGCAGGATGTCACAGCAATATCCTCCGGCAGATAATGGTTGAGATATTCCATGACTTCCTCCGGCTTCCGGCTCCCGCCAGATGCCGCCTTTTCGCCGGTCTGTCTGGCTGCCGCTGCCCGCGGCAGATGGAAGTTTGCCACCTGCCCTGCGGCGTGTACCCCTGCATCGGTTCTGCCCGAACCATGTACCTCCACCGGCTCCCCGCACATCCGGGACAGGACCGCCTCCAGCCGCCCCTGAATGGTATTGTCCGTGTTGCCCTGCTTCTGCCAGCCGTCATAGCGGCTGCCCTCATATTGTAATGTGATTCGATAATTCTGTGTTCTCTCACTCATAGGCTTCTATCCCTTCTTATCCATCGCCAGCAGGAATATGGTGGAAATGATGCAGACAAACCCCAGAAAGTCCATCGCCCCGAAGCTTACATGCATAAACAGCACCGAAAATACCGTCGCTGACACCGGCTCCACCGATGCATACAGACTTCCCTTCTTCGGTCCCACGCACCGGATTCCCTCCATGTAGCAGGAAAATGCCACGATGGTTCCCACCAGCACCACAGCTGCCATTCCAAGCATCACTTCCCCATCCACTGCCACCGGAATGCTCCAGGGCCGGAAAATCACCCCCAGCATGGCGCCGCCGATCAGCATGCCCCAGGCTGTCACCGCCGGTGAACCGTACTGCTCCAGCAGCCGCCCCGGCTGGGTGGTGTAGACCGCCAGCGCCACCGCCGAGCAAAGTCCCCAGAACAGCGCCTCATCCGACAGCACCATGGTTCCCGGCTTTCCGTGGGTCGCCAACAGGAAAGTTCCCGTCACCGCCAGCACGATTGCCACGATCTCATTGGGCCGCGGCAGCGCCCTGTTGCGCAGGGACAGATATACCAGAATCAGCACCGGGCCGATGTACTGCAGCACCGTCGCCGTCCCCGCATTGGATGCGGCGATGGCTGTAAAGTAGGTATACTGGCACATGCTCATGCCGCAGATGCCAAATATCAGGATGCCTGCCGCATCTTTTTTCCAGATATCGAATATTCTGTTTCTGTCCTTCATATAACAGACAGCAAGCAGGAGAAGTCCCGCCGTAAACAGCCGGATCGGCACCAGCCAGTTGGAGGTCAGCCCCTTTACCTGCAGCAGATACTGCCCGCAGGTGCCGGAAAATCCCCACATGGTTCCCCCTGCCAGGGTCAGGACCGCGCCCCGCACCGCTCGTTTTCTGTCCATAATGTCCTCACCTCAGTTATCACTTTTGTATTGACAATCCGCTTTGAAGCCTCCGACGCTTTATCCGGATTTCCGCACCATTTTACCACATTTCAGCGAAAAAGTCTCCCTTTACTTTTTCTGCCGCTTACGTTAATATTAAAATCATCAGAAGGAGCCGGAACCACCGGTTCCCAAACACAGATTTCATCAGGAAAGGATACTTTATGTTAACCATAGGATGCCATCTGTCCTCCTCCAAAGGTTATCTTGCCATGGGGAAGGACGCCGTCAGGATAAATGCCAACACCTTCCAGTTCTTCACCCGCAACCCGCGGGGCGGCAATGCGAAGGACATCGTACCGTCCGATGTGGAACAGTATCTGGCTTACGCAAAGGAGCACGGAATCAGCCGGATTCTGGCACACGCTCCCTACACGTTGAATGCCTGTTCCGCCGACGAAGGGCTTCGGGAGTTCGCCCGCAACACCATGGCGGACGACTTGAAACGCATGGAATACACCCCCGGCAACTGCTACAATTTCCACCCCGGCAGTCATGTGAAGCAGGGCGTGGAGGTGGGAATCACCTACATTGCCCACATGCTCAATGAGATTCTGACACCGGAACAGCACACCACCGTTCTCCTGGAAACCATGTCAGGAAAAGGCAGCGAGATCGGCAGGAATTTTGAAGAGCTGCGGGAGATTTTAGACCGCGTCACCCTGTCTGACCACATGGGTGTCTGCCTGGACACCTGCCATGTGTGGGACGGCGGCTATGATATTGTCAATCATCTGGATGAAGTGGTGACCGAATTCGATCGCGTCATCGGCCTTTCCCGGCTGAAAGCCATCCACTTAAATGACAGCCTGAACCCGCTGGGCGCTCACAAGGACCGCCATGCCAGGATTGGCGAGGGCTGCATCGGCAAAGAGGCTCTGATCCGGGTGGTGAATCATCCGGCACTAAAGCACCTGCCCTTCTACCTGGAGACTCCCAATGAACTTCCCGGATATGCGGCGGAGATTGCGCTGATGAGGGAGAACTATCATGAGTAGTTTTTCAGTTCTATAACTGCGAAAAGCCATCATGATATTCACATGGCAATCACAATATTCACATAATATTAGGAGGAACGAAACATGACAGAACGCACAACACCAAGAGAAAAATGCTACGACAAGCTTGGACCGAGAGTGGTCGAGAACTTAAAGCGCCGCCATTTTGACGCTCACTACTGCCAGACCGCCGGTGAAGCCGCCGATCTGGTACTGTCCCTGATTCCGGACGGCGACGTGGTTGCCTGGGGCGGCTCCGAGACCATCGGTCAGCTGAATATTCTGGGAACCATCAAGGATACCCATCCGGTCATCGACCGTGACAGCGCTTCCACCCCCCAGGAGCGTGTGGAACTGATGCGCAAGGCGCTTCTGTGCGACACCTTCCTCATGAGCAGCAACGCCATCAGCGAGGACGGTCAGCTGTTCAACATCGACGGCAACGGCAACCGGGTGGCTGCTCTGGTCTACGGTCCGAAAAGCGTGATCGTGGTAGCCGGCATGAACAAGGTGGTTCCGACCTTCGAGGACGCTGTCACCCGTGCCCGCAGCATCGCTGCTCCCTTCAATGCACAGCGGTTCCCGCTGGATACCCCGTGCAACAAGACCGGCTCCTGCGCAGACTGTCTTAACAAGAACAGCATCTGTGCCTCCTTCGTCCGCACCCGCATCTGCCGCCCGGAAGGGAAGATCAAGGTTGTGCTGGTTGGGGAAGAGATGGGATTCTGATGATATAGATATACATAGAAGCGGGAGACGCCCTCACCTTCATCCGGTGCGCTCGTCTCCCGCGTGTTCTCTTATTCTTCTACTTATCCAGTTCCAGGCACGCTGCGATAATCTCCACACAGCGCTCCACACCCAGCTTCCCGCTGTTCAGACACAGATCATAATTGCGCGGGCTGCCCCACTCATTGCCGCTGTAATACTGGTAGTAATCCCGGCGCTTCTTGTCAATGGCGCGAATCCGGGAGTCCATGCCCTTGGCACTTGCCTCCGGCTGCAGCATAAGCATCCGCTCCACCCGCTTCTTCATGGTCGCACAGATGAATACGTTCAGACCATCCTCCACAATGATATCGGAGCAGCGCCCGATGATCACGCACGGTCCCTGCTTCTCCAGCTTCCGGATCATCTGGGACTGAGCCATAAATACCTGATCGGATACCGGCACCTCATACAAAGTGGAAAATGGATTCACTGACACATACTCATGGTCGATGCGTTCCTGTCTCCCAATCACCTCGTCATTGGCGTGAAATGCCTCTTCTGCAATATTGCTGTCCTCTGCTGCCATGGAGATCAGCTCCTTGTCATAGAACGGAATCCCCAGCTTCTCTGCCAGACGAAATCCGATCTCACGGCCGCCGCTTCCAAACTCACGACTGATGGTAATCACTTTCTTCATAATTGTGTGCCTCCTCTCACGTATGAGGACCTGCCTCATTCTGCTGTATCTAATATCTTATCATGTTTATCTGTATTTTTCCACAAATCTCGCAAAATTTTAACATTTTTCCACAACACTGATATCAATGTCCGCGTTCCCGGCTTCCGTCACCTGAACTTCCGGCACCACGCTTCACAGCTCCTCCGTCACCCGCACCACCGGCACCACGCCTGTCGCCACATGCTCCGTAAACGCCTCGTCATGCTCCACCAGCAGCATGGTCGGCTGGAACTTCAGGATCAGCTCCTCAATCTGCATTCTGGAATAAATGTCAATAAAGTTCAGTGGCTCGTCCCAGATATAGAGGTGCGCCTGCTGGCACAGGCTCCGTGCAATCAGCACCTTTTTCTTCTGCCCCTCGCTGTAGCTCTCCATCGACTTCTCGAACTGGGAACGGGCAAAATCCAGCTTGCGAAGCAGCGCCAGAAACAGATGCTCCTCCACGCCGCACTCCACCGCATATTCCTTCAGACTGCCCTTCAGAAAGGATGTATCCTGCGACACATAGGAAATGGTCAGCCCGGCTGCCTTCCACAGCCCCTTCACCTGCTCTTCCCCCATGATCAGCTTCAATATACTGGACTTTCCGCAGCCATTCCTGCCCTGTAAGGACAGGCGCTCTCCCTGCCGCAGCTCCAGCGACACCTCCCGGCACACCGGCTCCGGCGGATTCCCGTAGCACACCGCCACATGATCCAACACCACCAGCCGGTCCGAGTGATGCTTCTGCATAATCAATTTCAGATCCTCCACCGTCTCCACATTCTTTAAGAGTCCCTGCTTCTCCTCAATCGCCGCATCCTGACGCCGTTCCAGATTCTTCCGCCGCTGCTGCATCCGCCGGGATTTCTCCCCGATATACGCCCGCGTGCCGAGAAAAGTCTTCGCTTTTTTGGGACACCATCCAAGTTTCGTATCCTCCACCTTATCCGCCCAGTCCCGGGACTGCCTGGCTGCCGACTGAAGCCGCCGAATGTCCTTCCTCAGCCGTTCGTTCTCCCCCATCTCGAACTCATCCTGGCGTTTCCGGTTCTCATACCAGGAGGAAAATGTCCCCCTCTGCACCTCAATATCCGCCCGGTTGATCGCCAGAATATGATCCACGCACCCATCCAGAAATGCCCGGTCATGGGACACCAGAATGAATCCCTTCTTGCTGTTCAAATACTCCCTGACCAGCTTTCGCCCCTCCCGGTCCAGATGGTTGGTCGGCTCATCAATCAGCAGAAAATGCCCATCTCTCAGGAACAGTGCCGCCAGCAGCACCTTCGTCCGCTCTCCGTTGGACAGGGTGGAAAACGGACGATACAACACATCATCCGCCACCTGTAGAATCGACAGTTCCCTGTATATCTCCCAAAGAGGCGTCTCCCCCAGAAATTCCTCCAGAATCTCATAGGTGTCCCGCTCCGGCCGCTCTACCGGATAGGGAAAGTAGTCAAACTGCACGCTGGAACTGATCGTCCCCTCGTACTCTAACTGCCCCATCAGAAGCCTTAAAAATGTAGTTTTTCCCCGTCCGTTGCGCCCGGTAAATCCCAGCTTCCAGTCCGTGTCTATCTGGAATGACACATGCTCAAACACCGGATCGTAGCTTCCTTCATATGTGAATGACAAATCGCTTACCTGTATCAATGACATAAAACACACTCCCTTTCGCACATGCTGCAGCCCGGTCATCCTCCCGTCTGCTGCAACAAAAAACAGCTGCAAGAATCTGTCTTCTCACAACTGTACATGCGCACAAATCACATTCAACTGCAAAATATCTGCCTCTGCGGCACATGATTTTGCCCCGTCAATCTGTGATCTCTATACAAAAACAGGAGTGAGGATGAAATAACATTCTTGCAAATCAGGCATAACAAAATCAGCCGGTGCATATCATACAGCGCCGCCATAAAACTCTGTTATACAGTTACTTTTGCAAAATTGTTATCTCATCCTTTCACCCCTTCCATTTCATCTGCGTATAGGATAGCACAGGAATACACATTTGTCTATAGCATTATTTCTCCCGAATCCCATACTCCTGATACAGTTTTCTGCGAACCTCACTGTCCCTTGCTGCTTCCAGCAGCTCTGCACTTCGATGATCGGAAAGCAGCCGTTCTGTCAGCAAAGCATAATCCCGTTCTGCCTCTTCTCTGCCCTCTTCCCGCGCATCCCTTATATCCAGTTTTCGCTGTTTCTTAGCATCATACTCTGTCAGCAACACCTTCGTCACCTCATTTCTGTTCTTCAACAGGAATTCCCGTAGGATATCGTGATCAATACAGTACACGCATGCCGCATCTACCGCTTCTGCCAGCTCCATCCCCTGATTCTGATAGCTTCGAACCAGATCAATCAACGTCGCATACCCGGCCAGTGTGCTGCACTGCTCCATCAATTCCTGATTATGCCCCTTATTAATATTATAAATAACCGCAACAAACTCAAGACATCCATCTTTCTCTTCAAAAGATTCTGACAATCTGCATTCCTCACGATCCGGTCTCTCTTCTGTGCCATTGTAAAATACGATATACTTGGGTGTTGGCAGCATGATCCGTTTTCTGCCATACAGGTTATACTGATGTTCCGCAATATACGCCTGATAAATGGCAACCAGATACATCAGCCCTCGGATCGGTAAATTAGGACAGAATGTTGACTGCTGCTCATACAGATTGAGATAACTTCCAATGATAAAGGAGCAGTCATTTTTCATGCCCATATACACCACATCATCAATCGTCGTGATAATCAAATCATTCGGGTCTTTATAATCGGTGCCGTTTAATCCATTATAAAGCTGCAAAAGTGCACGCCGGTCATGAAACAGCTTTACAAAAAGCCTGTCCTTATAGTTCCGCCTCGCCCAGAAATACCTCAGTCGATACTTCATCTTACCAGAAAGCAACTGTCGTTGAATGTTTTTCTTCATGTAACTACCTCCCATTATAAATGAAAAAAAAGATGAAAACAAGATTTATAAAGAATTTCAGACTTTGCGGGAGTGAATTTCCCGCGAAGCTTATTTAAAGTATAACCCGTACCTGTGTGATTGTCAATGCTGTTTTTGAAATAAATGTCACCTGGTTCTTACTGTCCTGCCTCATACATTGATACCAATGTATGAGACAGAACAAACTATCTTTAATCTCTGTTAAAAGCTGCTTTTACCGGATAAAGCTGGTCTTCACCTTCGCCTCCGGCACCGGAATCTGGATTCCCGCCGCCTTGCCTGCCTCGATGCACTTAATCATCCATGCCATATTCTGACCGATTCCGCGCATGATCTGCAGTCCTTCCAGGTCCTGCTTCACTTCCTCCGGCTTATTGCCGTGTACCATATTCCAATAACTGGATGCCACCACCGGCATATTGCTGATGGTAAAATATTTGTTCAACACATCTAAGGAAGCCGTTGTTCCTGCACGTCTCGCAGAAGCCACCGCTGCCCCCGGCTTAAATACAAATGCCGACTTGCCGCAGTAGAAAGCGCGGTCCAAAAAAGCCAGCACCCGTCCGCTTGGATGTGCATAGTAGACCGGTGTTCCGAATACAAATCCATCTGCTTCTTTTGCCTTTGCCACAAATTCATTGACCTTATCGTCCTCGAATACGCAGTGTCCCAGCTTTCCGCAGCTGCCGCAGCCGATACAGTCACGGATTGCCTCCTGTCCCAGCTGAAAGATCTCGGTCTCCACGCCTTCTTTTTCCAGAGCTGCTGCCACCTCGCTCAGTGCCGTAAAGGTACAGCCGTGTTCGTTGCAGCTGCCATTTAATAATAATACTTTTGCCATTTTTCTCTCTCCTTTTTTATCTTTTTCCTCCGACGGCTCTTACCAGATGCTTCGCCAGCACTGCAGTGGTCACTGCGCCGACGCCGCCCGGAACCGGAGTCGCCATGGATGCCGTCTCCTGAATGGTCTCATAATCCACATCTCCGCAGAGCTTTCCGTTCTCATCCACATTGATTCCCACATCGATGACCACAGCGTCCTGCCCTACATACTCCCGATTCAGCATCTTCGCCCGCCCGGCTGCCGCCACCAGAATCTCTGCATTCCGGCAGGTTCCCTTTAAGTCTCTGGTCCGGGTGTGACAGATGGTCACGGTCGCATTCTCCTTCACCATCAGCATCGCCAGCGGCTTTCCTACTACCATGCTGCGCCCTACGATGGTGACCCGCTTTCCTTCAATCGGAATCTCATTCGCCTTCAGAACCTCAATCACCGCTTCAGCCGTACAGGGCGCAAATCCCGTGCTGTCCCCTGCAAATACCTTCGCAATATTGACCGGAGATATTCCATCCAGGTCCTTCGCCGGGTCAATCATCTGCTCAATATCCTTCTCACAGATCTGCTTCGGAAGCGGGCGAAGCAGCAGGATTCCCGTCACATCCGGGTCCTCGTTGATTTCTGTAAATGCCGCCTTGAACGCCTCATCACTGATGTCCGCCGGGTACACATAGGATTGCACCCGCAGCCCGAAGTTCTCCATTTTCTTTGTGGCACCGCGCTCGTAGGACATATCATCCGGATTCTCTCCAACGCGGATAATCGCCAGCTTCGGAACAGCGGTTATCTGCCCCAGCGCCTCCTCCACCTGTCCTCGAATCTTTGCGGATACCTCCGCACCTTTTAATGTAATCATACGCTCTCCTCTCTGTCATACCCTGCTGTCTGATTCTTCACCTGCCGGTCTGCACAAGCTGCCCTTCTCCTATCTCAGCTTTCACCGCAGCTTCTCCAGCACCCCGTCGTAGATCCGGTCCGCCTGCTCCATGCCTTCTGTCAGCAGCCGGTTCGCCTTCTCATTCAGCTCCTCAGCCTTCTCCCGGTTCTTCATGGATTTGGTATTGATATACACGTTCATCACCGCACCGGTCAGTGCGGCTCTGGCAAACTGCGCTGCCACGCCTGCGTCAGACACCGCCATCCGGCTGCCCTTCTGCGCCAGAAGTTCCACCACATCCAGCACCGCAGATGCCCGCTCCATAATCTTAAGCGGCACAATGCTGGCATCCAGAAGCCGCACTTCCATGACCTGCTCCTTCTCCGCCCTCTGCTCTTCGGTGTCGGTCGGCATGCCGTAAGCCGCCGCCAACGGTGCAAATACCTCCGCGTCCTTGTCAGCCAGCGCCATCAACTCCATCTGAAGAATATTCAGCGCAAAGAGACTCTGATGCATCTCATCCTGCACATTTGCATATCGCTTCTTGCCCACAGTCAGGTTCGCTACCATCTGTCCCAGAGCTGCAGCCAGCGCCCCGCCCAGTGCAGACGCTCCGCCGCCCCCCGGTACCGGCGCCTTCGATGCCAATGCATCCACCCAATCGCCCAGATCCTGTCTCTCTATCATCAATATCAGTCTCCTTTGTCATGTATTATGTGTAAAAGTATACCACAGGCGGTTCTGTTTGAAAAGACATGCGGGTTTGGACAATAAATGGCGAAATCCTTAAAAATTATCCAAAACCGTGGGGAAAATCCTGATTTACGACTGAAAACGAGGCTGTTTGGACAATTTAAGCCGACTTTCGCAGGAAATTGTCCAAAAATCTGGGGATTTTGGATAATTAAAGACCTAATTTGAAGAAAATTGTCCAAAAACGTTTTATGTCAACTATTTTGATCGGAATTCTCAAGTAAGGACAGGAACTTTGGACAATTTTTTGATATTTCCTTATTTATTATCCAAACAAGAGCGTATCATTTCCAGCAGGAACAACAGTTTACAACTCCATCTATCGGAACAACCACAGTTCTCAACTCCATCTTGACAACAACATCTGCCACATTTATACTTGTTTCATCGGGACATTTTTGAAAATACCGAAATGTTCCAAACTACATAAAGGAGGATTTCCATGAAAAAGCTTTTAAAGGAATTTGAAGAGTTTGCATTGAAGGGCAACATGATTGACCTGGCAGTCGGCGTTATCATCGGCGGCGCGTTCAACGGTCTGGTTAAGTCTCTGGTTGAGAATCTGGTTATGCCGGCGCTCAGTCTGGTTACAGGCAAGATTGACTTCACCAACAAGTTTATCGCCCTGAACGGTGAGCACTACGCGACTCTGGCTGAGGCTAAGGAAGTCACTGCCGTTATCGGTTACGGTCAGTTTCTGACGGAATTGATCAACTTTGTCATCATGGCATTTGTGGTGTTCCTGGTGATTCGCCAGCTGAATAAGATGTACAAGAAACCGGCTCCGGCACCTGCTGATCCTCATGAGAAGGTCTGCCCGTTCTGTAAGACCAAGATTGATCTGGACGCTACCCGCTGCCCGCATTGTACTTCCATTTTGACGGAGGACGCTGCTGCAAAGTAGGGATTGGTCCGCAAACCATATATAGCTTAAAACCGGGGCGCTGCCCCGGTTTTTTGTCTTCATTTTGATCGTTTCTGTTCAAGCTGCATCTCCTACGCCTCTCGAATCCCCTCCAGCACCGCCGCGATCGCTTTCTCCAGCCGCAGACACATCTCATCCACATCGCTCTTCTCGATCACAAGCGGGGGCACGAACCGGATGATATTGGAGCCGGCGCTGATCAGTACCAGCTTCTCCTCCAGCAGCGCATGCTTCACCAGCGGTCCCACCGGGCAGGTGAATTCCAGGCCCTGAATCAGCCCCTTGCCCCGGTGATCTGCGATCACCGGATGGTTCTGTGCCAGCTCATCCAGCTTTTTCCACAGGTAGGAGCCGATTTCCTGCACATGCTCCACAATCTTCTTCTCCTCAAACAGGTCCAGCACCTTGGCTGCCGCCGCGCATACCAGCGGATTGCCGCCGTAGGTGGTGCCGTGGTCGCCGGGAACCATGGCTGTGGCGGCTTTTCCGCTTGCAAGAAATGCACCGATCGGCACACCGTTGCCCAGAGCCTTCGCCACTGTCATCACATCCGGCTTCACGCCGTTATATGCCTGCCATGCAAACATGGCTCCGCTGCGTCCCATGCCGCACTGGATCTCATCCAGCATCAGCAGCGCGTCATGCTCATCGCACAGGGCGCGGACGCCTGTCAGGAACTCCTCCGTAGCCGGATAGATGCCGCCCTCGCCCTGGATAGTCTCCATCAGCACTGCACAGGTCTTCTCATTGAATAATGCTTTCACGCTGTCCAGATCATTGAAGGTGGCAAATTTGATATTGGGGATCAGAGGTGCAAATGGCTCCTGATAGTGGTCATTTCCGGTTACGGACAACGCACCCAGGCTTCTTCCGTGGAAGGAATGCTTCATGGCGATGATCTCATAGTCCGGTGCCATCCCCTTGTTGTATGCATAGCGCTTGGCAATCTTCAGCGCACCTTCCACCGCCTCTGTTCCGCTGTTGGTGAAGAACACCTTCTCCATCTGTGCTGCCTTCAAAAGCTTCTCTCCTGCCTCGACCGCCGGTTCATTGTAGAACAGATTGGAGATATGTGTGAGCTTATCCACCTGCTCCTTGACTGCATCCTTGAATTCCCTGCAGCCATATCCCAGTCCCATGACGGCGATTCCGGCGCCAAAGTCCAGATACTCCTGTCCGTCCATGTCGTAGAGACTGACTCCGTCCCCGTAGCTGAACGCTACCGGAAAACGGTTATAGGTTTTATACAATACGTGCTCGGCACGATTCATAATCTGCTGATTTTCCATCCTGTTATTCTCCTGTCATTATTGGACTGACTATGCAGCCGACATCATTTTACTTCGTAATCACCGTTCCCACACCGCTGTTGGTGAAGAACTCCAGCAGCAGACAGTGGGGAATGCGGCCGTCCAGAATATGTACCCGGGATACTCCGTTTTCAATGGCATTGATGCAGTTCTGCAGCTTCGGCAGCATACCGCCGCCCAGCATGCCGCTTCCCACGAACTGCTGTGCCTCCCCGATGGTCATCTCGGAGATCAGAGAGCTCTTGTCCTCAAAATCCCGGTACAGACCTTCCACATCCGTCAGAAATGCCAGCTTTTCCGCGCTGACCGCCCGGGCGATGGCACAGGCCGCGTCATCGGCGTTGACATTGTAGCTTAAGTAGTTGTCGTCATATCCGATCGGGCAGATGATCGGCAGGAAATCCTTCTCCAGAAGATCATAGATGATCTCCGGATTCACTTCCCGGATATCGCCCACAAAGCCGATGTCCTCACCGCCTGCGTACTTCTTGTCACACTTGAGCATCATGCCGTCCTTGCCGCTGATGCCCACGGCCTTGATGCCCAGCTCATTGACCATCTGCACCAGGCTCTTGTTGACCTTGTTCAGCACCATCTCGGCAATCTCCATGGTCGCCTCGTCCGTCACCCTCAGACCGTTGACAAACCGCGGCTCCATGCCGGTCTTGTTGACCCACTTGCTGATCTCCTTGCCGCCGCCGTGGACGATAATCGGCTTGAAGCCTACCAGCTTTAACAGTACCACATCCTGAATCACATGGCGCTTCAGCTCCTCATCCACCATGGCGCTGCCGCCGTATTTTACTACTATGATCTTGCGGTTGAACCGCTGAATATAGGGAAGTGCCTCGATCAGCACCTCCGCCTTCTGCATCACGTCAATCTGTACGCTCATCACTGTCTCTCCTCTTAGTTTACCATAAGTTCCGGCTGCCTTGCTGCGCCTTCATCCGCCTGCTCTGCAGCCTTTTCCGGTCATCTGATATCCGGCTTTATGACCGGTAGTCCGCATTGATTTTCACATAATCGAAGGTTAAGTCACAGCCCCATGCCGTTGCCGCCGCATCGCCCATTTTCACATCTGCGATAGCTGTCACCTCCGGCTCGGAAAGGATCTTCGTAGCCTCCTCCTCGCTGTAGTCAAGCGCCACGCCGTCCTTGATGATCTGCAGCTTGCCTGCCGCACTCTCAAAGAACAGGTCCACCTGCTCCGGGTCGAACTGTGCACCGGAATATCCCATGGCACAGAGGATTCGTCCCCAGTTGGCATCGTGACCGAAGATTGCCGCCTTGGTCAGACTGGAGGTGATGATGGATTTTGACAGAGTCACTGCCTGCGCCTTGGACTCCGCACCGATGACCTTCACCTCAAACAGTGCGGTACAGCCCTCGCCGTCTCCTGCCATCTTCTTCGCCAGGGTCTCATTGATGTAGTTGAGCGCCTTGCAGAAGGTCTGATAGTCTTCATTTTTCTCGGTGATCTCCGCATTGCCTGCCATGCCGTTGGCAAGAAGCAGCACCGTGTCATTGGTGGAGGTGTCCCCGTCCACGGAAATCATATTGTAGGTATCCTTGATATCCTCGCTGAGGGCTTCCTGCAAAAGCTCTTTAGAGATTGCCAGGTCCGTGGTCACGAATGCCAGCATGGTGCACATGTTTGGGTGAATCATGCCGGAGCCCTTGCACATGCCGCCGACGGTGACGGTCTTTCCGCCGATCTCCACCTGAACGGCGACCTCCTTCTTCTTCGTGTCCGTGGTCATGATCGCCTTTGCCGCCTCGGTGCCGTCCTCCAGACTGCCTCCCAGCTGCGGAGCCATCGCCTGGATGCCTGCACACAGCTTATCCATGGGAAGCTGCATCCCGATGACGCCGGTGGATGCCACCAGCACCGCCTCCTCCGGTACCTTAAGAGCCGCTGCCGCTGCCTTTGCCGTGTCACTGCAGTAGCCAAGCCCCTCGGCGCCGGTACATGCATTGGCGATTCCGGCATTGATCACCACCGCCTGCGCAAATGCAGAATGCTTCACGATCTGCTGATCCCACTTGACCGGAGCCGCCTTCACAATATTGGTGGTAAAGGTTCCTGCCGCCATACATGGCTTCTCGCTGTAGATCATCGCCATGTCCTTCCGGTTCTTATACTTGATTCCTGCTGCCGTTGATGCTGCCTGAAATCCCATTGCCGCGGTTACACCGCCTTCGATCATTTTCATAACTTGCTGTCCTCCTACTGATTGAATCTGGTCAGATTTTCCTCATTTAACACAAAATCATAATAATTCACATCGGACCGCTCGGTCCAGCCTACATTTTTCCAAAAGGAATTGCCCAGGTCATTGCTCTTGAATGCGATCAGGCTCACCTTGTTGATGCCCTCCGCCTGCAGTGCCTTCATGGCAAAATGTGCCATCCGGTGACCTACGCCGTGCTGCCGGTAATCCTTCGCCACGCACACATGATAGAAGAAACCGGTCCGCCCGTCATGACCGCAGAGCACCGTGCCCACGATTCGTCCGTTCTGCTCCGCCACCACGCTGGTGGCAGGATTCCGCTTCAGAAACCGCGCCACGCCTTCCCGCGAATCGTCAATGGAGCGAATCCCGAACCCCTGAATGCTCATCCAGAGCTCATAAACGCCCTCATAATCATCCATGGTCATCTCCCTGACCTGGATGCTCATGGTTCCTCCCATTTTGTCACCTGCTTCCTGTATATTTCCTCTTACGGGAATACCGGAATCTGCTTCAGACCCGTATTCTCCGGCAGCCCGAACATCAGATTCATATTCTGCATCGCCTGTCCCGCTGCGCCCTTTACCATGTTGTCGATGGCGCCCATCATCACAATCCGGTTCGTCCGCGGATCGATCTGGAATGCCACATCCACAAAGTTGCTTCCCTCGACCCATCTGGTCTGGGGCACCATGCCCGGCGCCATCACCCGCACAAAGTATTCATTCTGATAATACTTATCATACACCGCCTTGACCTCCTCTGCCGTCACCGGCTTCGTCAGGGTTCCGTATGCCGTAGCCAGGATGCCGCGGTTCATGGGAACCAGATGGGGGGTGAAGCTGATGGTCACCGGCTTTCCTGCCGCGTATCCCAGCTGCTCCTCGATCTCCGGTGTGTGCCGGTGGGTGGCAACGCCGTATGGCTTCATGCTCTCATTGACCTCACAGTACAGGCTCGGCACCTTCGCGCTTCTGCCTGCTCCGGAGGTGCCGGATTTGGCATCAATGATAATCGTGTTGGGGTCGATCAGCCCCTCCTTCACCATGGGATACACGGTCAGGAAGGAGCAGGTGGGATAGCAGCCCGGGTTGGCGATCAGTCTCGCCGTCTTAATCTTCTCCCGGTTGATCTCCGGCAGTCCGTACACCGCCTCTTCAATAAACTGCGGGGTCGGGTGCTTGATCTTGTACCACTGCTCATAGGTATCCACATCTTTAATACGGAAGTCCGCGCTCAGATCGATGATCTTCGTCCGGGACAGGATCTCCTCCGTCACCTGAGATGCGCAGAACCCCTGAGGTGTCGCCGTAAAGATCACATCTGCGATCTTCGACAGCTCTGCCATATCATCATCACTGCAGGGCTGCTCCACCAGATGCGCCACATTTCTATATATAGAAGCAAAATCCTCACCGACATAGCTTCTGGAGCCGTACCACACGATTTCCACATCTTCTCTCTGCAGCAGAAGCCGCACCAGCTCCGCGCCTGCATATCCGGTTGCTCCGATAATTCCGACTTTTATCATACTCATTATCCTCTCATATGAATTCTTCTTTTAATTATGCTCTGTATCCGGGTGTCCCGGTTCTTTGAGATTTCATAATTATACACTCGTATCGTATTTTATGCAATACTTTTTTCAAAAAAATGAATTTTCCACTTGATTTTCCATAAAATATGGTGTATATTTATGAGCATCAAACAGAAATGCAACGCACACAGCGTATTTTTATGCAAAATAGAGGAGGATTATGAATATGAAAGAAAAAGTTGTATTAGCTTACTCCGGCGGTCTGGACACCACCGCTATTATCCCGTGGCTGAAGGAAACCTTTGATTATGAAGTTGTCTGCTGCTGTATCGACTGCGGTCAGGGCAAAGAGCTGGACGGACTTTCCGAGCGTGCCAAGTTATCCGGCGCTTCCAAGTTATATATCGAAGACGTGGTAGATGATTTCTGTGACAACTACATCATGCCCTGCGTACAGGCCGGCGCTGTATACGAGCACAAGTACCTGCTCGGCACCTCCATGGCACGTCCGGCGATTGCAAAGCGTCTGGTGGACATTGCAAGAAAAGAAGGCGCTGTAGCCATCTGCCACGGCGCTACCGGCAAGGGTAACGACCAGATCCGTTTCGAGCTGAGCATCAAGGCACTGGCTCCGGACATCAAGG
>JAUNPU010000057.1 GCA_030536555.1 Eubacteriales bacterium
CCGGTTCCGCCAGTCCCGACTGATGTTCCGCCAGTTCCGCCGCTTCCGCCTGATGTCCCGCCGGTCCCGCCGACATTCTCTGCGATTCCCGGAATCTTTCCGGCAGTGGTTTCAGAGCCGCCGGACGGCCGATATTTCGAATCGGAAAATGCCTGCTTTGACCTTCCGGCTGTCTTCCCGGCTGCCTTCCCGACTGCACCACCCGCAAGCTGCATTCCCCTGAAAGCCATGCCGCCTGCCATCGTCATGCCGGTTAATCCCATGGTCATAACGGCACCTGATGTCTGCTGTTCCGAATATCCGACTCCCTGACTGATCAGCGAAGTGATCATATTGCCGGATTTCAGCACCGCCCATGCGCCGCCCAGCAGGAATACCATTTTCGTCAGATAGTTAAGCTCCGTGCTGTTGGAAAACTCCAGCGAACTGCTCATAATACTGGGACACAGCATGATATACAGCTTCATGGTCATCACCATGCCAAAACCGCTGAAGCACTTCCCGATGAACATTTCCCGCCACTTTCCAAAACGCTCACCGTCATCTAAGGGAATCATCCCCACAAACAGCGGTGACACCAGATAAAGCACCATCATGTCAAAGATCCGCTGCACAAATACTACCATGCAGCATGCCATGACAATCAGCAGGAATATGGCAAGCGCAAATCCGATCAGATAATCAAACTTGCTGAAATAAAAGGACTCTCCCACCTTATCAATGTCTGCGTAGCTGAGATTTTTCGGATCGGAGACCGAATAGAAGGGAGCCCGAATCTTATCCGTAATTCCCACCTGCGCCGCATTATCCCCGTTCAGGTTCCACTTTTTATCCCTGGCCGCATTCATGGACGACACCACAAATATCATGCGTGCCAGCGTGGTTGATTCCCCGGAGCCGCTGACCATTCCCACCGCCTGATCCACACCTTTTAAGATCAGCCCGGACAGCTTCACCATGAAGACCACAACGAACTCCACCGTCAAAAGCTGGAAAAAGCTCTTGAGGCACGCGGAAAGCACCCGGGATACCGGTCTTTTGTTCTCAAAGTCCAGATCCAGCGTAGACTGGATCACCGCAATCACCGCCAGCAGACCGGCAATGGACAGACCCATACAGGAAATCAGCAAAAATCCCGTGCGCAGTCCGTCTATCTGAAACATGGCATCCAGAAGCGGCATCTTCTGATTGTTGTAAGTCACATCGCTGAGACCTACGAAATAGTTGAATGCCGAATTCATGGTGTCGATCATCTTCAAAAGACCTGCATAGAGACTGTACAGAATCTCCGCCAGTGTCTCAACCAGCAGATCCAGGGTATCCTCGATCAGCGGCCAGAGGACTTCAATCAGCAAGGGCTTCAGAATGCTGTTGAACAGCCAGCTCAGTACCTTACTCAGCAGATTGGAGATGAACTCAAAAACAGGACTCAGTATTTTTTCAAACACCCAGCTTAATATGGTGCCAAATATGCCGATATAGACGTATTCCATCCTGTCATCGCCCTCCTTTCCCTGCTCTGTAGCTCTGCCCGATGGCTCTTCCCACTCCTGCCAGACCTGACACGGCTCTGGTGGCGCCGCCTGCCGCGATTGCCTTTGCCGCCCCGGAAGCTTCGTTTCCTCCCTGAGCCGCCTCCGGATTGAGAATCTGCATGAACAGTCCCTGCCCCTTATACACGGACCAGGCTCCTCCCAGCACCAGAAAGATCTTGATATACTGGTCGATGGAGGACTGGCCGGAAAATTCAATCCTGTTGCTTCCCATCAGCACCGGCGCCGCCAGCAGATACAGCTTCATGGCAAATATGGAGCCGAATCCCGAAAAGAACTGCGCGATAAACATATCTTTCCACCGCTTGAAATGGGCGCCGCCGTCCAGGGCAATGCTGGCAGAGAAAAAGGGCGATACCAGATACAGAATCAGCAGATCAAAAATCCTCCGGATAAACATGATAACCGTTCCTATGAGCACGACAATCATGAAAATACAGCTGATGTACCCCGGCAGATAATCAATCTTTTCGATATCAAAATTCTTCTTCACCTCATTCCGTTCACTGTAGCGGTGCCCTGCTCCGAATTTCCGGATAATGGCACTGCGGCTGGCGCCTCCGGCTGGCTTTGCCGCGTTCTGGGCACAGGCAATAAACAGGGTATCGTCCACGCCCGCTCCCGCCGCTCCCCCGCTCTCCTGCTGCACTCCGTCAAATGCCAGAACAACCTGATCCAGCACCGCCGAGGACATCTGAAGCAGGAACATGCAGGTAAACGGAATCACCATAAAGGTAATCGCCGACTTGAAACCATTTCGCAGAACCGTCGTGATGGGTGCCGCACTCTCATCCAGAGTCACATCCGATATGGATTTGCCTGTTGCATACAGGGCAAACAGGAAAGCCATAACCGTTGCCAGCACCGTGATTCCAAACAGTGCCCTGCTCACCCCGCTCAGACCGAACACATAGGAAAGCAGACTGGTATTCTGCTCCTGTCCTCCCACGGTCACCTTCACCACAGCAAGTCCGGAAAACAGATTGAACATACTCTCAAGGAAGTTGATCAGCTTCAGCAGTATGATGAAGCCATCCAGCAAAATATCGCTGAACAGACTCCACAGCTCCTTGCCCAGAAGAGAAACAAGGCTGTTGAACACCACCTTCAGCACCGGTCCCAGCACTTCCTTGAAGATTCCTCCCAGAATCTTCTGAAGTTCACCGAGAAAGTCAAGATATACATACGGCATCCTGTTCACCTCTTTTCTGACCGGTCACCTTCGCGGACCGGTTTATTTTACATTCATATTGTGCTTGGTGTTGCGGACGAAGATAACCGCCGCTGCCACCAGTCCCAGCGTCAGGATCACTGCGATTACTCCGGCAGGATTCACCCGGTAGGGAATCTCCACCGTTTTGACCGTACAGTTGCCTGCCTCGTCGTACATGGCAATCTCATAGGTCCCGGATCCATTCAGCATCGTAAGAGACGTGTAGGTCTGGGTCTCCCCGCCGTGAGTCACTTCCACATACCGGATATCATCGGATCCATACGAAATCTCAGCCCCTGAGCCTTCCACAAGAACGTCAAATACCGGAGCTTCATGATCCACCGTGAATTCAGTCTGGTAGCTGTGTACCCCGTCCGTCATTTCCAGCCGGTACACACCGTCCTCCTTCAGATTCAGGTATCCGACGCCGGTTTCCGACGCCACCGGCATGTCAGCTCCGTCTTTTGTAAAGACTGTTACCTGACAGCCCTCCGGAACCACATAGATATCCAGATCCGAGCATGCCCCTGCCAGAATCCGGAAGCCGTACACCAGCTGCCTTTCTCCTGCCGGAATCAGCACCGTATAGCTGCCGCATTCCTGCAGAATCCCGTCCTCCGGAAGCTCGTATGCCTCTCCGTTTCGCAGAAGCTTCATCTGATCTCTGCAGGTTCCCATCTCTGCCGTGTCTAACAGCACCGCGGTTCCTGTGATCATGCCGTTCGGAACATTGCTGTACAGAACAAAGCTGCCATCCTGCTTCGGCGTAATCCGATAGAGTCCCTTTTGGGAGTCATAGGTCTGCTGATAGCTGACCATTCTGTCCGACTGCCCGGCGGTCGCTCCGGCTGCCGTGCCGTCTCCGGTTCCGCTTCCAGCTGCCGTGCCGTCTCCGGTTCCG
>JAUNPU010000015.1 GCA_030536555.1 Eubacteriales bacterium
GGTCCCTGGAAGTCGTTGGAGGTCCACATGAACTGGAACAGTGCACAGGATACCAGTGACGGCTTTAACATCGGAACGATGACATACCACAGGGTCTTAAGGGAGTTACATCCGTCGATCTTTGCTGCCTCTTCCAGCTCCTTCGGAATACCGCGCAGGAACTGTACCAGCATGAATACGAAGTAGGTATCTGCTGCGAACAGAGACGGGATCACCAGCGGAAGATAGGAATCGGTCCATCCCCACTTGTTGAACATGATGTACTGCGGTGCATTTAATACAACCTGCGGCAGGAACAGGGTAGAAATCATCAGGGAGAACATAATGCTCTTACCCTTGAAGTTGAACCGTGCGAAGCCGTATGCGGTAACCGTTGCGGAAACAACCGTGAAGATTACCTTCGGTACTACGATCTTGTATGTATTGATCATGGAAGCGATCAGGTCGATCTTGCCGCCGTAGCTCTTAAATGCATCATTGTATCCGTCAAATACCGGATTCTTCGGCCAGAACCATGCACTGGTGAAGATCTCGGAGTTGGTTTTAAAGGTTGCACCTACCATCCATAACAGCGGATATACCATCACCAGACCAACCAGTACCAGGACGATATAGCGCAGGACAGCGCTGACTTTTGCTCTTTGTTCTCTTGTCATCTTCTCCTACCTCCCGTCCTCATCAGAGTAATAAACCCACTTCTTCTGGCTGATAAATGCAACAGCCGTGAAGGTCATAACAATTACAAACAATACCCATGCCTGAGCACTTGCCATACCCATCTTGTGACGCAGGAATGCGTTGTTGTAGATCAGCATGGAGATCAGTGTGGTAGCACCGTTCGGGCCGCCCTTGGTTACCAGGTACGGAGCATTGAACTCCTGGAACGCCTGGCAGAGCTGTGTGATCAGGTTATAGAAAATAACCGGGGTGATGATCGGCACGGTGATCTTAAAGAACTGAGTCCACTTGCCTGCACCATCGATGGAAGCTGCCTCATAGAGATCCTGTGACACACCCTTCAAGGCTGCCAGGAAGATGACCATGGCAGAACCGAACTGCCATACACGAAGCAGGATGATGACGAACAGCGCACCGTTGGGGCTTGCCATCCAGTTGATCTTCTCGCCGCCAAAGAGGGTTACCACCGTATTGATCAGACCATCTGTATTGAAGACTGCTCTCCACAGAATTGCGATTGCGATGGAACCGCCCAGGATAGACGGAATGTAGTAAGCGGTACGGAAGAAGTTAACTCCCTTCAGCTTAAAGTTCAGGATATACGCGATGAACAGTGCAAATGCCAGCTTCATCGGCACATCAAAAATTGCATACTTAAATGTTACCTGGAATGCCCGGATGATATCTTCATCGGTGAAGATCTTCTGATAGTTCATCATGCCGGTCTTTGTAATACCTGTAAACAGGTCATAGTTGGTGAAGCTGTAATACAGGGATGATGCAAACGGATATACTTTGAATAAGATAAATCCGATCAGCCACGGTATTACAAAAAAGAAGCCGATGTTTTCAGCGAGAAACTTGCTGAAGCTTTTTTTCTGCATACGATTACCTCCTATACGCTTATCTGTATAAATTCCCTACCATATCCTCATATTTCTCCGGCAGAACCGCCCGCTTCTCACAGGCCTTCTCCACCACATATGCGATCTGGTGTCTCACGTTCTCGTCCGGGAAAGCATTCTCATACCCCTCTTCCAGACAGATCCGTCTGATTCGCTGTAGCTGCTCTCTGCATATGTCACAGAGCGCTCTGTAATGCTCATAAATCTCTTCTGACATCTCGTCGATGGTGTCTGCCAGAAGTACCAGCTTCTCCGGATCCAGATTGCCCTGCTCCCGAAACCACTGAACGATGCCTGCGTAATTCGCCTTATCCTTTACAGCACTTCTCACATCCATAGCTGCCTTTCCTCTATAGAAGCCGCCAAACTTGCCTGGCGGCTTCTGCTCAATCCCATTCTGTCAGAATTTCAAACCTTAATTAGTTGCCCATGCACTCGTTGACGCCGTCGATCAGGTCCTGAGCTGCCTTTGCGCTGTCGATGTCGCCTGCGCTCAGCTTACCGAATACTTTGTAGTATACGCCATCCGGGTTAGCCTTCAGATCGTTGTGCTCGAACTTGGTATCCAGAGCGAACGGAGCATAGGAGGTAACCTTTGCATTTGCCTCTTTTACCAGTGCGTTGCCCAGACCCTTCTCGTCCAGAACCTTCAGAGCTGCTGCGGAACACGGAATACCACGCTCGGTAGAGCAGATCTCGATGCCTTCCGGATCATTTAACAGGAAGTTGATCAGCATAGCTGCTTCCTTCGGATGAGCGGAGGTTGCGGATACAGCCAGACCCATGGAGATCTTGGTGAAGCCGCCCTTGTTCTCGCCAAACTGGATGAAATCGCCGATTACGAATTCCTGACCCGGCTTATTGGTGGACTCTTCCACTGCCTTCTCGAACTTGCTTGCAGAGGAATCCCACTCGTAGATACCAGCGTACTTACCGTCGATCCACTTTGCGTTCTTATCTAAGGAGTCAGCCATGTCGCCGTTGATGGTTGCGATGGTCGGGATCACGTGCTCAGCCTCTAACTTGCACAGGAAATCCATACCTTCCTGAATCTCTTCTGCGGTGTACTGAATCTCGCCGTTCTCTACCCACGGCTTGTTGTACTTGGACTCTAAGTAGTAAACCATGAAGATCATGCGGTCATACTCGCCCAGTGCCAGCGGATAGTAATCCTCGTTGAATGCCTTGAATGCTGCACCTGCTGCCAGCAGAGAATCCGTATCAGTCGGCAGTGCACATCCAACCTCATCAAAGGTGGTCTTGTTCCAGTAGAATACACGTCCGGTCATAGCTACCGGTACTGCCATCAGCTTGCCGTCTGCCTTACACAGCTCTCTTGCGCTCTCCGGGAACTGAGTCAGATCCAGAACGTCTGCGTAGTCCTCCAGGTTAGCGAAGTTAGCGCCGTTGCCTGAGTAAGCCTCGATCCAGTTCCAGTTGATCTGCATAACATCTGCTGCATTGCCGCCCAGGATGTTCAGAGACTGCTTCTCTTCCCAGCCGCTCCATGCGCCGTACTCCGGAGTCACGCTGATGTTCGGGTACTTTGCCATAAATGCTGCGATTGCCTTCTCAGTAGCCTCATGTCTTGCGTCGCCGCCCCACCAGGAAAAGGTCAGCTCAACCTTCTCGTCGGAAGCTGCTGCGTCGCCAGCCGGTGCTGCTGCGTCAGCTGCCTTGGTCTCAGCCGGTGCTGCTGCCTTGTCTCCGCCGCCGCATGCGGTCAGAGAAGCTGCGGTAACCGCTGCCATTGTCAATGCTACTGCTTTCTTCATGCTCTTTTTCATAAGATAGTCTCCCTTTCTTATATAAAATTTTTAAAACCTTCGAGTTCCTGCCTGCATCTTTTTGTCCGCCTCTTCAGTTCCCCGTTCCCTCTGCCAGCCCTCCGGCTTCCAGCTTCCGGTTCAAAGCCATCCGACCTGTAACCTTCCGTTATCGTCCTTGTAATAGTTTGCAAAGGTTTGCAAGCTTTTGCAAAAAATTATGCATTTCTGCTTTTGTAAGTGGTTACATTTTTATACTTGCGAGCAGTTATGCATCTCTTTCGCTGATGGTTACAGTATAACACCGTTGTTTTTGTATGTCAATTAGTTATTATGCTCACATTTTAATTTTTTATTTGTGCATTTTGTCTAATTCAATTTCAAGGCATTTTATGGTATCATTAATTATGTTGCAAACGTTTGAATTCCGACAATGAAAAGGAGTCCATTAAGATATGAAAATACTTGACCGTTATATCAATCAGCTTCTGGAAAAGAGCAGCCCGCAGAAACCCGTATGGAACATTGAGAAGATCAAGCAGGGTGCGAAGCCATCCTGGAACTACATGGACGGCTGTATGATCAAGGCCATCCTGGAACTTTACCATATTACAAAAGAAGAAGCCTACTTAACCTTCGCAGACAACTTCATCGACTACTTCGTGGAGGAGGACGGCTCCATCAAGTCCTATCATCCGGAGGAGCACAATCTGGACAATGTAAACGCAGGCAAGACGCTGTTCGACTTATATGAGCTGACCGGCAAGGAGAAGTACCGCCGCGCCATCGACACCGTCTACAGCCAGTTAAAGACCCAGCCCCGCACCTCCACCGGCAACTTCTGGCACAAGGAGATCTACCCGAACCAGATCTGGCTGGACGGTCTTTACATGGGGCAGCCCTTCTACATGCAGTACGAGCTTACATATAATAACGGAAAGAACTGTCTGGACAGCTACAACCAGTTCCTCAATGTCTACAAGCTGATGCGCGACCTCCGAAACGGCCTCTACTATCATGCTTACGACGACTCCAGAGAGATGTTCTGGTGCGACAAGGTGACCGGACTCTCCGACAACTTCTGGCTCCGCGCCCTGGGCTGGTACGCCATGGCACTGATTGACACCATGGAAGTCATGCCGGACGATACCCTGGGTGCTGAAAAGAAGGAGCTGGGACGCATTTACAAAGAGCTGATCGACTCCATGCTGCCCTATCAGGATGAGAAGACCGGCATGTGGTATCAGGTAGTGAACCGCGGCGGCATCAAGCCCAACTACTTGGAGACCTCCGGCTCCGCCATCTTCGCCTACGCGATCATGAAGAGCGTGCGCCTGGGCTTCCTGGACGAAAGCTACTTCGCTTACGGAAGAAAAGCCTTTGACGGCATCTGTGAGAACTATTTGTCCGAGAAGGACGGCGAGCTGCAGCTTGACGGCATCTGCCTGGTAGCCGGTCTCGGCAACAAGGAGATGCGCGAGGGCACCTTCGACTACTATATGCGGGAGCCGATCGTGAAAAACGAGGCCAAGGGCGTGGCACCGCTGATTCTGGCTTATATTGAGATTCTGTTCCGGGGGGAGGAGTAAATCAAGCCGAAATCTTTCTCCAGATAGAAGAAACAGGGCTGTGATTCAGCTTGACATGTGTTGCAGGCATCCCATATTCGCTTGCTTCTCCTGACAGGTGTGCATTTATGCCGGACTGATGTCCGTTCTATCCTACACACAATCTCGAAGATGCGAATATGCGGATGCTTGTAATACGTTGATACTGATATAGACATTTAGATAACATGGTCAAAATTACAAACCTGCATTGCAATGCCATCCTCCATTATATGAAATCCATAGAAGCTTTATATTTTCAGAATTTAAATAACGGTTCAGACTCCTTTATGATAGACATACAGAAAAGGCATCCATCTGCATATAGCGGATGAATGCCTGAACCAAATGGAAATGGCTGTCTCTTATTCTTCCGGATCCTCAAACCCAAGAATCGCTGCAAATGCGAATCCTGCCGCATAGGAAATGGCGACGCCAATCAGGTATTTGACCGGGCTGGTGGTAATCAGAGACAACTGCAAGCCGGAGAGTTCCGGAATCTTCGCCGCCACATGCATCATAGCCATGGAGCTTCCGCCGACTGCACCGCCCAGACACGATGCCAGGAACGGTTTCCCCAGCGGAATCGTAACTCCCCACATCAACGGCTCGCCGATACCCAGCATGCCGACCGGCAGCGCATTGCGGCAGGTCTTTTTCAGGCGGGCATTCTTCGTCTTCAGGTAGATGTAAAACGCGGCTCCTACCTGTCCCGCACCTGCCATACAGGTAACTGGCAGCAAATACGTCACGCCGAAATCACTGATTAACTGTGCATTTACGGCAATCAGGCCGTGGTGCATGCCCGTCATAACGAGCGGCAGATATACCAAGGTAGCCAGTCCCGCCAGGAACGGCACATTGTAAATAATATAGTGTACAAACTGGCCGATGGTTTCCGAGATGAATCCGCATACCGGCTGGAGTACGAGCAGTCCTGCAAACGTCATGACAAAAATCATAATCAGAGGCCGCAAAAACGTATCCAGAAAATCCGGAATCACCCGTGCAAGCCTTTTCTCCAACTGTGCGCCCAGTCCGGCCACCACCATCACGGAGATCACGCCGCCGCGGCCAGCCACACATTCTACGATGCCGAAGAGATTCACGCCGGTAATCGAGGCCGCCGTCAGGATGGACGCCAGCACCGCACCCAGGATGGGCGTTCCGCCAAACTCTTTCGCCGCGTTATAGCCGACGATGATCGGCAGGACGTTGAACACCGAATACGCGATGGTGCCCAGAATCTTACCGAAATTCGTCTCCTCAAAGCCCGGGAAGAATACATAACCGGATTCATAAATCGCCACCATCAGGCCGCAGGCAATAAAGGCCGGAATGATCGGAATGAAAATCTTAGCCACCGTCTTCATCAGCCGCTTGGCCGGCGTGTCGTTCTTCTTGCGGTTTTCACGTTTCCTGATCTCCGCCTCATCCACCTCGATGCAGCGGATTCCCGTGCGCTCGGAAATATCCATGGCAATCCGTTTACTCTTGCCCGGACCTACCACCACCTGGATATTATGATCATCCACCACGACGCCCAGCACGCTGTCAACCTTGCGCAGCGCGTCCAGGTCGCATTTTGTTACGTCCTTCACCTCAATCCGCACTCTGGTCATACAGTTTTCGATGCCCCGCAGATTTTCCTTGCCGCCCAATAAAGTAATCACCTGGTCTGTGATCTGATTATTGCTCATAAATTGCTTCCCCCTTTTCTTTTATCGTTAATCGTTACAAAACCCCTTCTATGGTTCCGGTTTTACAGACACCTTCTTACGAAGCCGTTCTGCTTCCCTAACCTGCTTTGTGCCTCCTGACAGGACACGCCTGCCAAAATCATGACAATCGCCGCTTTCATCTGTCCTCCTGCCTGGGCGAGCGCATATCTTGCCTCCTCCTCCGAACAGTCCGTCGCCATGCAGACGATCCGCACGGCCCGGTCTTCCAGCTTCAGATTCGTCGCTTTCATATCGACCATCAGATTCTTATATACTTTTCCGATTCCGACCATAGAGGCCGTGGATATCATATTCAACACCATCTTCTGGGCCGTTCCGGCCTTCAGCCGCGTAGAGCCCGTGAGGATTTCCGGCCCCGTCTCCACCTCGATTGCCGTGTCGGCGTATCCGGACAGCACCGCGGGACAGTTACAGGACACCCCGACGCAGTACGCCCCCACTTCTCTCGCATATTCCAGCGCGCCGATGCAGTAAGGCGTTCGCCCGGACGCCGTCAGCGCCACCAGCACATCCTGGTTTGTCAGCCCTATCTTCTGAAGATCCTCTCTGGCCGCCTCTCTGGAATCCTCAGCTCCCTCCTTCGCCACGACAAATGCCTGTTCGCCGCCGGCCATGACGCCTACCACCTTGTCGCCGGCTGAAAAGGTCGGCATACACTCTGCCGCGTCCAGAATTCCCAGCCGGCCACTGGTGCCTGCCCCAGCATAGACCAGTCGGCCTCCGCTTTCAAACGCCCGGATCACCACCTTCACGACCTTCGCAATCTGGGGAATGGCCTGCCTCACCGCATCCACCACCCCATGGTCTTCCTCATTCATTACCCGCAAAAGTTCTTCCGCGCTCATCAGATCAAGATCCTGCGTCCGGGGATTTCTCCGCTCGGTCATCAGGCCCGACAGCAGTTTCCTGTCCATTTCCTGCAATGCCATCAACCCGTCAGCTCCTTTCTGTAATCCTGAAATGTACGGAACACCCGCACACCATGGCGCTCATAGAAGCGCCGCCCCGGATCGTCCGTCGACACAAAATACAGGTGGCAAATTCCTCTTTTTGCCATCTCGAACTGGTACAGATCGAACAACAGGCCGCCCAGCCCGTGATTCCGGGCCGTCGCCGACACACCGATGGGGCCGAACCGCATCGGATTGCCGTCGATCATCCGGGTACAGAATCCGCAGATCCGGTTATCCTGATCCAGCACCAGGAAAATGCAGTCCTCCGCCCGGTTCTGCTGCATAGCCAACAGGCAGTTCCGCTTCCAGCCACCCCCGAACTCATCGCGGGCGTAATTCAAAAGCTCCACCGCATATGGCCAGGTAAACATCTCGAATCGGTATCCGGCCTCCTGCGCCTGCTCCAGACGGTGCTTCGTCTCCTCCGCCAGCCGATATCCATGCAGATCCTTGCACATGGAATAGGCCATCTTCCCGCCCACATAGCCATGACGCTGAAAAAACTTCACCGCCGCCGCGTACTGTTCCACATCCACCCCTGGGAAAACGTAGCTGGGACTATACGCTGCCAGCGTGATCTGCCGAGCGCCCCGGGTCTTTAACGCTGTCTCCGCCGTATCAAGCAGCTGGGAACCAATTCCCCTCCTCTGGAATCTGCGGTCGACAAACATCACATTAATCCAGCCGCGCTCCGGCTCTGTCCCCCGCTCCAGATAGGGAAATTTGCGTTTTGTCGCCAGCAGAAAACCGACCACCTGTCCTTCCTCTAAGGCGATATAGCAGAGCTCGGAATCAAAATTATCGTCCAGAAGCACCTGGCTGCGGAATTTCTGCACGATAATCGGATCTGCCGTCAGCTCCCGATTCCAGAGAGCGACAACCGCCTGCTCATATTCCTGTCCATAGGTCACGATATTCATGAAGCACCTCCCCCCTTTGCGTCCTTTGCAATCAGATTTCTTCTCAACTGAGCGATATGCTTATCGTAATCGCTCTGCATATAAACGGCAAACAGAATGTCGATGACATTGAGCTGCGCGATTCTGGACGTGGTAGCCGCCGCCCTCACCAGCAATTCCTTAGCAGATACATAGAGCTTGTGGTCGGCCCACCTCGTCATCTCATTTTCCGCGAACCGCGTAACCGTGATTAACGGCACATGCTGATCCTTCAATATCTCCGCGCAGGTCAGCATATCCCTGGTAAGACCAGAATAGCTGAAGAGAATCGCCGCGTCCTCCGGTCCCAGATTTCTGGCGCAGACAATCTGGGAATGCAGATCCTCGTTGCAGATGCAGGACTTGTTGAGCCGCAGGAATTTCAGGTACATATCCTTGGCGGCCAGAAGCGACGAGCCGATTCCGAAAAGGCCGATGCTGTTCGCCTGCCGCAACACCTCCACGCACGCCTGAACCTCTGCCGGATCGATTAACTTCCGGGTATCCTCCAGCGCCTGGATGCTTCCGTATGTAACCTTATCGATGATACTCTCCGTCGTATCGTCCTTGCCAATCTCCCCGCTTATATCCCTGCGCTCCTCAGTGCGCAGCGCAATCTCATAGTTCAGGGAATAGGTAAATTCCTTATAGGTGTCAAACCCCAGCTTCCTGCAAAATCTCGTAACCGTTGAAGCAGATGTATACGTCTTTTCTGCCAGCTCCCGCGCGTTCAGCCCGACCGCCTCCTCCGGGTGATCGAGCAGATACCCAATCAGGTTTTTCTCCGCCCCGCTCGCCTGACTCTTATACTCGCGTAATCTTACCAATACATTTTTCATGGCGTCCCTCTTTCTAATTCTAATTATAAGCAGCGAAACAACAATGTCAATGTTATTGTAATATTATGAAATTCGCTTTCATTCATTGGTTTAATTCTGCACTTTTGATTAATTATTCTGAAATTTTTGCAGATAATTCGAAATAGAAGAACAGATATGAATATGATAAGGGGGCTGTCGGTTAATGCCGATTTTTAAAACTCCTACATCAAAACAAGCATACATCATGATTGGATTGTGTCCGCTTCTTCCCTTATCTGAATAACAGGCAAGCAGATCTGAAAAATCTAATTTCTCCATCACGTTTTTAAGGGTATAGGCAGGATTATCATCGGGAAAATACAATTCGAAGAAGCTAAAGTTAATTTTCTGTTGCCCTACTAATTCAAAAAATTCGTTATCATAATCTTGTTTAAGCATAGTTCCATTATAGCATGGAACGGAAGGAAAAATGGTTGTCGTTAGCCATCTTTTTTCCTTTTTTGAGTGATTTTTAAGAGGAGGATGTGACCGGTGACGGTCACATCCTCCTCTGTTATAGGCTATCTATTTCCCGACAGCCCCGTTTTTCGTGTTGGCTTCTGCCGATATACACTTTAAATAAAAGTATTAAGTGTTCGCAAACCATCTTTCCTGTGCGAGCATCCGCATCTGCGCAATCACATCCGTATACGGCACAAAATCTTCTGCAAAATAGCTTGTTATCGCCTGATAATCCTCTTCATAAAAATCATTATCGCAAAATTCCATAATAACCGACGGCACATGGATATCAGGCTGAGCAGATGGACAGATTGTCATCCCTGCCCTGTGTTCCCTTACCTGACCAACTAATTCTGTAAAGTTCTCATTGAATTCCACCATCGGCGTCAGTTTAAAAATATCATATAAATGTCTTGAACAGCGTTTTGCCCGCCCCTGCAAATAATAATCACAAAGAGCAAACACTTTATCAATATAGGTCCGTTCCAATGATTGCAGGTTCATGGAGAATCGATTTAAATGATATCCAGCTGCCAGTTCTTTCCTCCCTACTTTCTCCAGATAGTCTCCCATGTAATTTCCAATTTCAACAATCTGTGTAGGAAATGAATAGGAGCCCAATGCAGTCTCCAGTTTTACATGCTGCAGCATTCTGTCATCCTGTATATCAAATACCGACTCATATGCAAACAAATAGGCGTTGTAATCCCGATCACTCTGCGTTTCTTTCCAGTTTACTACAGGCATTCCCAATGTATCGCTAATCTCTTTCAATACCACATTCTTTAGTTTCTTTCTACGGCTTTCTCCTATATGCTCATTAAATGTAATATCAATATCTTCTGAAAAGCGATCAATCGCATGGAACCCCTTTGACAGAGATGTTCCACCTTTAAATACACAATGCTCCTGCTTCTCGGCAAGCAGCCTTAGTATCTGTGTTACATAATAATCTTTCTCCACGACAGCCGGAGTTCTCCCAACATAATCCGCCGTCTGCTCCAGCACCTCTCTAAAATTCTCTTTTTCCTTATGGAGATACATATTCCACCCCCGTCTCATAAATCGCCTTATATATCTTCAGCGGATAATATGCAATAAGCCTGTCAATTTTCGACTTGGTAATCTCGTGATTCTTTGCAAATACAGACAGAATCTGTCCGCAATACTCCATATCCACTTCTGCACATCGTTCAATATCTTTCAGACAGTCCAGGAACTGCAGCACCTGCACATTGTCTTCCGTAATCTCTACAACCGGACGACGCACAACATACTTTCTGTTCCGAATTGTCAATTCTCTGACCGGAGCCGGAGCAAAATTGCTGGTGATTTCTTCTGTAAAAGGCACCTGAGTGGATATCCCCATGCGATTTGCCAGTGTATATCCTGAATAGTATCCGACACGCCTTCCTCTCCGCCTGATATACTTATGCATCACGACTGTATCTACCGAAATCTCCGCTCTCTCCCCAAACAGATTCGTCTTTGGAAAATAATATACTCCTGCTTCAAATCTCCGGATAATGTCCTGGTCTGTCAGCCGCTTCAAGTGATAGCGGATGTTCTCATCTGACATCTGCGGGAGCTCAATATCACTCAAAAAGATTGGTTCACCGGGGGCATAATGCTCTGCCAGATATTCCTGCAGCATTTTCTCACATCCTTTCATTTTGTAATCATATTATCTACTTATTGTTAGTATACATGATGACTGAATCTGTGTCAATCTGCCTCTCTTCTCTATTTCCGCACAAAAAGAGCATCAACCTGCATTTCAACAGACTGATGCTCTCTCACTCTCTTCTATTCCTCTTCATGCACCATCAAAAACTCTTCAAACACCAGATTGCTCACATCAATCCCGAACTCGGTCAGCCGCACCATGGGCGGCTCCACCTGGATCAGCTGCTGGAGCTGCAGCTTCTTCAGCACATCTCCGTACACATTCCACATGTTCTGCCCGAACCGGGCGAAGAATTCGCTGCCTGACACCCCCTGCATCATCCGCAGTCCCAGGA
This sequence comes from Eubacteriales bacterium, assembly GCA_030536555.1. GTDB lineage: Bacteria > Bacillota > Clostridia > Lachnospirales > Lachnospiraceae > Brotaphodocola. The sequence goes on from JAUNPU010000015.1 coordinate 11,933, forward strand.
ACATGAATTCCTCCATCTTCTCGTCCAGACTCAGCTCCTGGATGTCCCGCGCCGCCGCACCTGCCTCATAGAGATTTAAGGACAGATACTCCTGCATGTCCGCGGTATTGTGGTAGCGGAAGCCGTGGGTGTAGGAGGACGCCCCCAGCCCCAGCCCCAGATAGTCCACGCCGGTCCAGTAGCCGATGTTGTGCCGGCACTCGTACCCCGGCTTGGCATAGTTGGAGATCTCATACCGCTCATATCCCTGGGCTGCCATCAGTTCTTTGGTCAGATGGTACATCTCCCGGTCCGCATCCTCATCGGGAAATGCGCCCTCGTCCTCGTGATACCGGTCGTAGAACGGGGTTCCCTCCTCGATGATCAGGCTGTATGCCGAGATATGCTCCGGCTTCAGCATCATCACCTTGCGCAGGGTATTTTTCCAGGACTGGACCGTCTGCCCCGGCAGTGCCGACATCAGGTCCACGTTGATGTTGGTAAATCCCGCCTGCCTTGCCCGCTGGTAGCTTTTCAAAAAATCATCATAGCAGTGAATCCGTCCCAGAGTCTTAAGTTCCTCATCATCCGATGACTGCAGTCCGATGCTTAAGCGGTTGATGCCGCTCTGCAAATAGGTCTCCAGCTTCTCCATGGTCAGTGTGCCCGGATTGGTCTCGATGGTAATCTCCGCGTCCTCAGCGATGTCAAAGCACTCGTAAAGCACGGCGAACAGCTCCTCCACCAGCTTTGCAGACAGAATGGACGGCGTACCGCCCCCTAAAAAGATGCTGGTCACACAGTAGTCCCGGAAGCTGTCGCTCTGCCCGTAGATCTCCTCGATCAGCTTTTCCACGTAATCCCGGTATGCCCGCTCCGGCATGGCAAATGACAGAAAGTCACAGTATGCACACTTGCGCACGCAGAAGGGGATGTGAATGTATAGTTCCAATGGTTGTTTGCTCATAGTCGTTACTCATTTCATTATCCATCTGACCGGCTGCTGCACCGGCAGTCCGGTCTTTCCTGTGGTCTCTTACTCGTCGTCCAGCTTCAGCACGCTCATAAATGCCTTCTGCGGAATCTCCACGTTGCCGACCTGGCGCATGCGCTTCTTGCCCTCTTTCTGCTTCTCCAAAAGCTTTCTCTTACGGGAAATATCACCGCCGTAGCACTTCGCCAGCACGTCCTTGCGCATTGCCTTGACGGTCTCGCGGGCAATGATCTTGCCGCCCACAGCCGCCTGAATCGGAATCTCAAACAGATGGCGCGGAATCTCCTCCTTCAGCTTCTCGCACATCTTTCTGCCCCGCTCGTAGGCAGAATCTGCATGAACGATAAAGGACAGGGCATCCACCTCTTCCTTGTTGATGAGAATATCCAGCTTCACAAGCTCAGACTGCTCATAACCCTTCATCTCGTAGTCGAAGGACGCATAGCCTCTGGAGCGGGACTTCAGGGCATCGAAGAAGTCATAAATGATCTCATTTAAGGGCAGGTCGTACTTGAGCAGCGCTCTGGTGCCCTCGATGTACTCCATGCCGTTGTAAATGCCGCGGCGCTCCTGACACAGGGTCATAATCGCACCGACGAACTCGGTGGTTACCATGATCTCCGCCTTGACAATCGGCTCCTCCATGTACTCGATCTCCGTCGGGTCCGGCAGATTGGACGGGTTGGTCAGCTCGATCATCTCACCGTTTTTCTTGTGCACCCGGTAGATAACGCCCGGCGCCGTGGTCACCAGATCCAGGTTGTACTCCCGCTCCAGGCGCTCCTGAATGATCTCCAGATGCAACAGTCCCAGGAATCCGCAGCGGAAACCGAATCCCAGAGCGATGGAGGTCTCCGGCTCGAAGAACAGGGAAGCATCGTTAAGCTGCAGCTTCTCCAGAGCGTCACGAAGGTCGTTGTACTTGGCTCCGTCCGCCGGGTACAGACCGCAGTATACCATGGAGGTCACCTTCTTGTAGCCCGGAAGGGGAGCTGCGCAGGGACGCTCTGCGTTGGTGATGGTATCGCCCACACGGGTGTCCTTTACATTCTTGATGCTGGCTGTAATATAGCCAACCATACCAGCACTTAAGGAGTCGCAGGGAATGAACTGTCCGGCTCCGAAGTAGCCTACCTCCACAACCTCTTCCTCCGCCCCGGTTGCCATCATGCGGATCATGTCGCCCTTCGTCACGGTGCCTTCCTTGATCCGGCAGAAAATGATAACGCCCCGGTAGGAGTCATACAGGGAGTCGAAGATCAGCGCCTGCAGCGGTGCCTTGGCATCTCCGGTGGGGGACGGAATCTTGTGAACGATCGCCTCCAGCACATCGTGAATGTTCAGTCCGGTCTTTGCGGAGATGCGCGGTGCGTCGTGGGCTTCAATGCCGATCACGTCCTCAATCTCATTGGCAACCCAGTCCGGTCTCGCACTGGGCAGGTCGATCTTGTTGATGACCGGAAATACATCCAGATCGTGGTCCAGGGCCAGATATACATTCGCCAGAGTCTGCGCCTCAATGCCCTGCGCCGCATCCACCACCAGGATTGCCCCGTCGCAGGCTGCCAGGCTTCTGGATACCTCATAGTTAAAGTCCACGTGTCCGGGGGTGTCGATCAGGTTGAAAATGTACTCCTGACCGTCGTCGGCGCGGTATACGGTGCGCACAGCCTGAGACTTGATGGTGATGCCGCGTTCCCTCTCCAGGTCCATATTATCCAGCACCTGGGACTGCATCTCGCGGCTGGTCAAAAGACCGGTCTGCTCGATAATCCGGTCCGCCAGCGTGGATTTGCCGTGGTCGATGTGTGCAATAATACAGAAATTGCGGATTTTGCTTTGGTCCATTGCCATATGGGTTATTTCCTCTCTTATCTAAACTTTACACTGTCTATCGCAGTGCAGCTCGATTCCGCTGCGCTTCATCTCGCTTGACGGGCTGCGCCCTATGAAAAAAATCAGCTCCAGATTTTCTTATGTGCAAGCACAACGAAATCTGTATCTGGTTTTTTTCGCACTGCCTATCTTTACAATATACCATTTTTTTATTCTCCATGCAACACTGTATCTAAAAGTTCTGCCAGCGGTTCCATGGCATTGAGGGCTTCCTTAAGTGTGTTGGTCTGTGCCCCCACCTCGATCAGGGCGGAACGGGGGCGCAGGTGCAGGTTGTAGCGCAGTCCCTTCAGATAGATTTTCCGCGTGTATCCGGGGTAACGCCCCGCCGCCAGATACTGCATCTGAAATGCAAATGCCAGATTCTCCTGCAAATATGGATTGGGAAGGTATTCAATCGTCTCCTCCGGAGTCCGGCTCATGCCCTGAAAGAACATGATATTTGCCGTGGGCTTTCCGTTTACGGTCGTCACCAGACGGGTCCCCGCCTTCACTCCGTCCCGGTGCAGGTCCAGAATCACCTGAATCGTGGGATTCTTCTGCAAAATGCCGGTGATTCCATCCAGCGCATAGTTGTACGCCCGGCTCCGGTCCAGCTTCCCGCCCTGAATGTCGTAGGTGCCGGTGTCGTGAATCACATTCCACCCCTTCTGCCGCAACAGTTCCGCCAGATAGCTGCCTGCGGACACAATCGTCGCCTCCTGATTGCCCGGTCCGTAATCCGCGTAGGTCTCCTGAGAATGGGTGTGGTAAATGAGGATCTGAGGAACCGTCCCATCCTGCGAAAGCTTCATATCGGTCCCCATCAGTGTCTCCGCCCGCATCAGCTCCCGGTCCGCCGTGGTGGAGGCATGCACACTGTAAAAATGCTTCATCAGATAGTCGTAATCCTGTAACTGCGCCAATGCCGGGGCGGTTCCACTGCCGCCTGCCAGCAGCGCTTCGGTCGCGGCTTCACCCGGGTCTGTGCCAGTGGCTCCGCCAGCCTCGGTTTCCGGCAGGCTGCCGGATTCTGCCCCGGGGCTTCCGCCAGCCATTTCTCCTGACCCTGCGCCGCCGGTTCCGCCAGCCTCCTCTCCCACTGCGACGCCGAAATACATCCCGTCATCAGCCCCGATACTCCCCCCATCTCCCGCCTCACCACGCAAAAACAGGTATCCGTATGTATCATACGCATACCTGTACTTTTGATAGACTGCATAGGACGGGTCCCGGTCGCAGACCGGCACCGGCTGCCCCGTCTCCGGCAGTCCCATATTCAGAAATGCCGTCAGCACCAGCAGCATCCCCCGCAGCAGTTCACTCAAACCGGACGATTTCCTTCTTCAGCCGTTTCATGATCTTCTTCTCCAGCCGGGATATGTAGGACTGGGAGATTCCCAGCTGGTCCGCCACCTCTTTCTGGGTCATTTCCGTGCCGTTCACGTCCATAAGTCCGTACCGCAGCTCCACGATTTTCTGTTCCCGGGGGCTTAAACGGCTGATTGCGGTCTTTAGCAGTTCCTTCTCCGTCTCGTCCTCCAGCCCCCGGTATATGATGTCCTCGTCCGTCCCCAGAATGTCCGAAAGCAGCAGCTCATTTCCGTCCCAGTCCACATTCAGCGGCTCATCGATGGACACCTCCATGCGGGTCTTGTTGTTGCGCCGCAGATACATCAGGATTTCATTTTCGATGCAGCGGGACGCATAGGTTGCCAGCTTGATCTTCTTATCCGGCTTAAATGTGTTAATTGCCTTGATCAGACCGATGGTGCCGATGGAGATTAGGTCCTCCACGCCCACGCTGGTATTGTCGAACTTCTTTGCTATGTACACCACCAGCCGCAGGTTATGCTCGATCAGTGCAGACCGCGCCTCCTTCTCCTCCTCCGTGCCCAGCATCGCAATCATTTCCGCCTCTTTCTTCCCGTCCAGAGGCGGCGGCAGAATGTCCGCACCTCCAATATAATGCACCTCGCCCTGCTTCTGCATCAGCATCGTCTTGAATGACGGCACTGCCTTAAACTGAAACCGGTTCGGTATGGATACCTTTACGATCATGTTCTATTCCTCCAAGTCTTTCTGTTATGATTCCTCCCCATGCAGCAGCATCTCGTAGCGGCGGGCGGCTGACAGCGGCTCCCGGCTGATTCCCAGCCAGGGTCTTTCCAGGCGCCTTACCATGGTCCCGTCCTTCGCCACCTCCATCCAGTCTGCCCGGATTCCCGGCAGCATTCCATGCTCCGTCCCCACAGCGGAAAATGGAATGTAGATCACCCCGGTCACCTGGTCCCCAAGCCGCCTGACAGCCTCCTGAGAAATGACATGAACCGGCTGATGACCGTATGGCTCATACAGCTGATTGCCCGTATCCCAGAGTGCTTTCACAGTCTCCTGCCTTCCCTGATAATGAATGGTAACCTCATACAGTCTTTCCTGCAGTCTCTTCTGCTCCCGCAGATATTCTGCCGCAGCACTTCCCCCGAAGCAGATTCCGATTCCGATACAGAGCACACCGGCAAGGGACCGGCTTCCGTTCCTTAAGACTGCTCCGTATATGCCCCCTGCCGCCGCGCTCACGATCCAGAACACCAGCAGATACCGGATCAGGTCCCTGCGGGTCCCCGGTCGAAATGCCAGATACACCATTGCCGCCGCGCCGGAAAACCATGCCAGAAACCGGACAAGCCACCAGAACCATACCATTAAAGCTCCGGCACTTCCGGCAATCATCGTTCCTCGCTCCCAGACACTTCCGGCAGTCACCGCGCTGCACCCCAAAGCATTTTCGGCGATCACCGCCCCGCACGCCCAGACTCCTCCCAGCACCGCCGCTGCCCCCATGCTCCGCCAGCTGCAGGGAGCCTTCAGGAACCGCTTCACCAGAAGCAGCAGCATTCCGTCCATGATCACATTGACCAGAAAAAATACATCCAGATACAAAATCATGCCTCAGCGTTTGCTGCTCCACCTCCTCACTGCATGATTATAACGATTCTGAAGGGCAAATATTGTCAAACCATAGGGGATCACCGCGATTTATTTCACGACAAAAAAAGACAGAAAACCAAATATGGTCTTCTGCCTTATCTTCCCGTAACGGTATGTATCTGTGTAATTATCTCTTATTCTTCAGGAAATCCGGAATGTTGATGGTCGTCTGATTGTGCATCGGACGGTAGGATCCGGTACCTGCGGTCGGCTGCTGCGCCGGTGCGGGCTGCGGAGCGGTCTTAACCTGCGGCTGAACTGCCGGTTTCACCGGTGCTGCCGGCTCTGCGGTTGCTGCTGCAGCTGCGGTCGCGGTGTGCAGATTCGGAGTCTGGAAGCTCATGTTTGCCGGCATCTTCGGCTTGAAACCGCCGCCTAAGCCTGCCATCGCCTTGCTTACCGGGGTAGCCGGTGCAACCTGTGCGTCCAGTCCGGTTGCGATCACAGTGATGGTAGCCTCATCCTGTGCGTTCTCATCGTACATGGCACCGAAAATGATGTTGGCATCATCGCCAGCCAGCTCCTGAACGTAGCTTGCTGCCTCGTTGGCCTCGATTAGGCTGATATCGCCGGAAATGTTGATGATCACGTGGGAAGCACCCTCGATGGTGGTCTCTAACAGCGGGCTGGCAACTGCCTGCTTCACTGCCTCAACAGCCTTGTCATCACCCTTGGCATGTCCAATACCGATGTGTGCGATGCCCTTGTCCGTCATAACGGTCTGAACATCAGCAAAGTCCAAGTTGATCAGACCCGGTACATTGATCAGGTCTGTGATTCCCTGTACAGCCTGCTGAAGAACCTCGTCTGCCTTCTTCAGTGCGTCCGGCATGGTGGTTCTGCGGTCTACGATCTCCAGGAGCTTGTCGTTCGGGATCACGATCAGAGTATCCACGCTCTCCTTCAGATGCTCGATACCGGTCAGCGCGTTGGACATACGTGCCTTCGCCTCGAAGCGGAACGGCTTGGTCACAACGCCGACAGTCAGGATACCCATATCCTTGGCAATCTTTGCAATCACCGGAGCTGCACCGGTACCGGTACCGCCGCCCATACCACAGGTAACAAATACCATGTCAGAGCCTTTGATTGCCTGTGCGATCTCCTCAGAGCTCTCCTCGGCTGCCTTCTGTCCTACCTCCGGCTTCGCGCCTGCGCCAAGACCCTTGGTCAGCTTCTCGCCAATCTGCATTGCGGTTGCTGCCTTGCAGAACTGCAGTGCCTGCTTATCCGTATTGATGCCGATGAACTCAACACCAGCAATGTTCTCATCTACCATGCGGTTTACTGCGTTGTTGCCTGCGCCGCCTACGCCGATCACCACGATCTTAGCGGAACTCTCTGACTCATTTATCTTAATCTCTAACAAGATTTTCTCCTCCTTAACCTTCTCAAATCAACTTTGTAACAATTCTGTAATAATTTCTTTAAAACTAGCCTAACTACTATTCTATGTGATTTTCCGAAAAATATCAACTGTTATTTCCGAAAAATGTCACGGTTTTTCATTCTGAATCCACAATTCTTCTGTGCGCATTTACCCTTATATTCCGGTCTGCGGAGTCGCCCCGCTTACTGGCGCGGTTTGAACGCATACATGGTTCCGGTTCTGGTCTCGTCGTAGGTGTCTAAGTACAGGGTGCCGCTCCGTCCTGCCAGCTGAGGCAGCATGTCACTCAGCTCCGCGATCTTGCCGTTCAGACTTTCATTGCTCCCCAGGACGACCTCCAGCTCTCCCATATGAAGGGTCGCCTCGCCGAAATTGTTGTACTGGATCTTGTCCACATCCAGGTCGTAGATGGAAAGGATCTGGGTCAGATTCAGGATTTCCTGAAAGATCGCCTCGCTCTCCACCGGCAGCTTCTGGTACAGCACAATGTGCCCGAACTTGAGCCCCGTGATCCAGGGAATGTCCGGAAGCTTCTCATTGGCGCTCTCCACGATGATGCCGTCCTTATCAAAGTACATGTAGCTGCTCATGTAGGACACATAGCCCACCACGCTCTTCTCGTACACAATGACCTCAACCCTGTTCAGCCCCTGAAATACGATCTTGTAGTCCTCCACAAAGGGGATCTTCTCATGCTCCTGAAACCGGTTGCGCAGATAGCAGACCGCCGGGATCCGGCTTACCTGGTCCGGAAACAGGATCTCCACCATCTGCTCATCCGAATACCGCTCATTGCCTGTCACCGTCACGTCCGTGATCTTCACGGATATGAACGCGATCATCAGAATCAGAGCCGCCACGATCCCCACGATCAGACCAACTCTCTTTCTTCCGCCCTGCGGCCCTGCTGTCATCTCTGCCATAGATTCCCATACCTCTTGCTTCTTTTGTTGTAGGTGCGCGGGCTTTGGAGCCACGCAGCCTTATTCACGTTCCATCCAGATCTCCGCTCCCACTGCTGCCAGGTCGCCGCAGATATCCTCGTAGCCCCGGCTGATATGCTCACAGCCTGTCACCACCGTCTCGCCCTTCGCCGCAAGCGCCGCCACCACCAGAGCCGCGCCGCCACGCAGATCCCTTGCTTCCACCTGCGCCACGCCGCCCTGCTGATCTCCGGCTTTCGCCTGTGCTTCCACTTCCTGCCGGTCTCCGGCTTTCGCCTGTACTTCCACTTCCTGCCGGTCTCCGGCTTTCGCCTGTGCTTCCCGCGGCGCTTCTTCCTTCCCCGCCAGCGGACAGGCGCCTTCCACCAGGACCGTCCTGTCCTTTATTATAATATGCCCGCCCAGTTTCTGCAATTCCTTTGCGCTGGCAAATCTTCCCTCGAACACGGTTTCCCGGATGGCGGAGGTCCCGTCTGCCACCGCAGCCACCGCCACCATCACCGACTGCAGGTCCGTGGGAAAGCCCGGGTAGGGACCCGTACTTAAGACAAAGGGCTTTGGCCGCCCTTCCATCCGCACGTGCACGCCCTCCGGCAGGATCTCCACCTGACAGCCTGCCCGGGCTGCCACCGCAAGCACCTGCTCCATATGTCCGGCGGGGGCTCCTGCCAGCAGCAGGTCTCCGCCTGCCGCCATCACCGCCCCCAGATACGTGCCTGCCACGATCCGGTCTCCCGGAGCCGCAAAGGTCACATCGTGAAGGGGAACCCCGCCGTGGACCACCAGGGTATCCGTTCCCGCGCCCTCGATCTGCGCTCCCATCTCCCTTAAGAAGCGGCACAGAACCTCGATCTCCGGCTCCACGGCAGCTCCCTCAAGCACCGTGGTGCCCTCCGCCGCCACAGCCGCCATCAGCACATTTTCCGTGGCGCCTACGCTGGGAAAGGAAAGCCGGATTCCGGTCCCCGCAAGTCCCGGAGTGGAGGCGGTGATCTGCTCTCCCTCCACCCGAATGTCCGCACCCATGGCACGAAGTGCCGACAGGTGCAGGTCGATGGGGCGCTTTCCGATGGAGCAGCCGCCGGGATGACGGCTCACCGCCTGCCTCATCCGCCCCAGCAGGGGTCCTAACAGCATGATCGAGGAGCGCATCTGCCCCGCCTCCTGATCCGGAATCCGTGCAGCGGACAGTGCTCTGGTATCGATGGTCAGACTGTGATCCTCAAGCACACAGCTGCACCCCAAATACTCCAAAATCCCCATCATACAGTTGACATCCTGTATTCTGGGGACATTGGTTATCGTGACGGTTCCGCTGTGAAGCAGTGATGCTGCCATCAGAGGCAGCACCGCATTCTTGGAACCCTGTATCCTTATGTTTCCTTCCAGACTGTGTAAGCCGCGGATTCGAATCACAGACAATCAGATACCTCCTGTAGCATGCGTCTATATTCCCATCCTATGTACGTTTCTCCGGAAAGGTTTCCTGCCGTTTCTCACTTCTCCAGCTTTATCTGGTTGGACACGCTGAGCACCATGCCCATCTCCATCATCAGAAACAGCACCGACGTGCCGCCGTAGCTGATAAATGGCAGCGTAATACCCGTGTTGGGGATGGTGTTGGTCACCACCGCAATATTTAATATCACCTGAATGGCAATGTGCGCCATCACGCCCACCACCAGCAGAGAGCCGAACAGATCCGGCGCATTGTTGGCGATCAGCATGAACCGGTAGATCATGAACAGGAAGATCAGGATCACCGATACCGCTCCGAACAGCCCCAGCTCCTCGCAGATGATGGAGAAAATCATATCATTCTGCGCCTCCGGCACAAAGCCCATCTTCTGGATGCTCTCGCCCAGTCCCTTGCCCACCAGACCGCCGGAGCCGATGGCGTACAGTCCCTGCAGCACCTGGTAGCCGCCGTCCATGGGGTAAGCCTCCGGGTCCAGCCACACGTGGATCCGGCTCAGCTGATAGGGCTTTAGCAGTCCGATCTTCTCAAGAGCCGTGGCCAGCGGTCCCGCCGTCGCCACCACTCCCAGAGCCGCCACACCGCATAAGTAGAACGGCCACTGCTTCTTCGTGGCAACGAACAGCATGACAAATGCGATTCCCACGATAATGATGCCGGAGCTTAGGTTGTTGGCGGCTACGATACCGGCGATGGGAACCGCCAGCGCCATGATCACCGCCATATTCTTCCAGCTGTTGATCTTCTTTCCCATCTGGGTGATGACCGCCGCCAGAAGCACGATCAGCGCAATCTTTACGAACTCCGTAGGCTGGAAGCTGACAGGTCCCAGCTTCAGCCAGCGCTTCTTGCCGTTGATGTCCTTGCCGAAGATGGACACGGCGATCATCAGCACATAGGACAGCAGGTAGGCAAGTACCGCAAACCTGGCGTACCAGTGATAGTCAAGCTTGGATATAACGATTGCCGCACCCAGCCCCAGCGCCGCGATCTTCAGCTGACGCATCATGAAGTAGGAGGCATTGTCGAACTTCAGCTGCGCCGTGTAGGAGCTGGCGCTGTAGATCATCACCAGTCCGAACGCCGTCAGGAAAATGATGCAGAACAGGAGGCTGTAGTCGTAAAAACGCCTTGGTTTGTTATGTTTTGCCATAAAAGCTCTCCTACAGGTTTCTCACACACTCTTTGAAAATATCACCGCGCTGCTCGTAGTTGTCGAACATGCCCCAGCTTGCACAGGCAGGGGACAGCAGCACGTTGTCGCCCGGGTTGGCGTAAGCCGCACAGACCCGAACCGCCTCCGGCATATCCTCCGCGTACATGATCTCCGTAAAGCCGTGCTCCTTGGCACACTCTGCGATCTTGTCGCGGGTCTGGCCGATCAGCACCAGATAGCGCACTCTTCCCTCAAACTCTGCCACCCAGTCATCATACTCATTGTGCTTGTCGTAACCGCCTGCGATCAGCACGATCGGTCCCGGCATGGCGCGGATCGCCTGAATCGCCGCATCCGGGTTGGTGCCCTTGGAATCGTTGTAATAGCGGACGCCCGCACGCTCCAGCACGAACTCGATCCGGTGCTCCACCGCCTTGAACTCCGTCACCGCCTTGCGGATGGAATCCATGGGAACGCCCATGTGGATGCTGATGGCAACCGCTGCCATCACATTCTCATAGTTGTGCTTGCCCAGAAGCTGCAGATCGTGAATATTCACCACGACCTCCTTCTTGCCGTCATGGGCGTAGATAATATCGTCATCATCCAGATACATGCCGTCCTTCAGCTCCTTTGTGCTGCTGAAGAAGCATACCTTCGGCTTCAAGTCTTCCTTCTCCCCGTACTCACGCAGCACCGGATCGTCGTAGTTGAGCACTACCCAGTCGTCCTCCGTCTGGTTGACTGCCACCCGTTCCTTGATCTCGATGTAATTCTCCATGGTGCCGTGGCGGTTCAGGTGATCCGGCGTAATGTTCAGGATCGCGCTGACATTGGGATGGAAGTCCATAATGGTCTCCAGCTGGAAGCTTGACACCTCCGCCACAGTCACGGACTTCTCCGTGGTCTCCAGGGCAGTCTCCGTATAGGGAATCCCGATGTTGCCCACCACAAATACCTCCTCGTAGAAGGTCTTCATAATCTCGCCGGTCAGGGCTGTGGTGGTGGTCTTGCCGTTGGTTCCGGTGATGGCAGCCAGCTTGCCCTTTGCCACATGGTAAGCCAGCTGGATCTCGCTCCAGATCGGCACCTCCGCCTCGTCAAGCACCGCAACAAACGGCGCGTCTAAGGGGATACCCGGGCTGATAATGGAAAGCTCCACGCCCAAAAGATCCGTTCTGGTCAGCTCACCAAGCACGATGGTAACCTTGGCGTCCTCCTCAAAGTTCTCTTTTAATGTTTCCCTGTCCAGATTGGTGTTGCCATCATAGAGCACAACCTCTCCGCCCATACTCAGGAGAAGCTTTGCCGCAGCAATCCCGCTTTTTCCGGATCCTGCTACTAATACTTTCTGACTGCTCATGTCTCTTCCTCCTAATGCTTGTAATAAAGCGACTGCTTCCAGTCCCTATAATCCCAGATAAGCCACCAGACAGAGAATCGCCGTCACGATGGAAAATACCGCCACGACCCGGGTCTCCGACCAGCCGCACAGCTCAAAATGGTGGTGGATCGGCGCCATCTTGAAGATGCGCCTGCCTCCGGTAGCCTTAAAGTAGCTCACCTGCATGATGACGGACAGAACCTCCACCAGGTAGATCAGCCCCACCACCGGAATGAAGAACGGCATCTGCATCATAAATGCGCTGGATGCCACGAATCCGCCCAGTGCCAGAGAGCCGGTGTCTCCCATGAACACCTTCGCCGGGTATACGTTGAACAGCAGAAATCCCAGCAGGCTTCCCACCACAGCGCCGGTGATCGGACTGATCCCGCTCTGCTCGCCCAGTGCCACAATGGTCATAAAGGTCGCAACCAGAATCGTCACACTGGTACACAGCCCATCCAGACCATCGGTAAAGTTCACGCCGTTGTCGGTTCCCAGCACCACAAAGAACACAAACGGCACAAACAGAATACCCAGATTCAGATAAAATCCATCTGCAAATCCTCCGGTAAAGGGAATCAGCGCCGTGGTCCCCACCTCGCCGGACTTTAACAGGTAATAAGCAAAAATGCCGGTGATCACGATCTGACCTGCCAGCTTCTGCTTCGGGTTCAGTCCCTCAGACCGCTTCATCACGATCTTGATGTAGTCATCCAGAAATCCGATGATACCAAAGCCCACCGTCACAAACAGCACCGGAATGATCCGCGGATAATCCCGGATATAGAACAGAGATGTGATGATAATACTGGACAGGATCACCAGACCGCCCATGGTCGGTGTTCCCTGCTTCTTCAGATGAGCCTGCGGTCCGTCGGTCCGCACCTGCTGCCCGAACTTTAACTTGTGAAGAAACGGTATCACGATCGGACAGAGGATCGCGCTGATGGCAAAGGCGATAATGATCGCCAGAATGGTTTCATTAATCATGGTAAGCTCCTAATCATGTATGTATATTTCGCGCTTGTTTTTTCCTTGCACACCGTATAGTATACGTCTTTTCCGGCTAATAATCAACCTTTGATTGGAAACGCCGAAGCAGTTTCTTCCTCACTTTCCTGGATTCCCAGATATGGCAGGATATTCTTGAAAATATCGGAAATAACCGGGGCGGCGATGGTTCCGCCGTAGTAGATTCCCTGGGGTTCGTCAATGGTGATCAGGGCGATCACCTTCGGATCATCTGCCGGCGCAAAGCCGATAAAGGAAGAAATATACTTCTTCAAGCTGCGGGGAAGCTTCTCTGAGGTGGCGGTCTTGCCGCCGATCCGGTAGCCGGGAATCGCCGCCTTTTTGCCGCTTCCCTCTGCCACCACCTGCTCTAATACATAGCGCATGGTGGCGCTGGTCTCCGGTGACAGGATGCGCTCTTTTACCGGATACCGGAACCGCTTTACAGTGGTCTGATCGGCATTTACCACCTTCACGCCGAAGTGGGGCGTGACCCGGTTGCCGCCGTTGACGATGGAGGCGGCTGTGGTGATCAGCTGAATGGGCGTGATCTGAAAGGACTGACCGAAGGATACGGTGGCAAGCTCCACCAGCCCCATATTTTCCTTTTTGTGCATGATGGTCCCCGCCTCGCCGGGCAGGTCGATGCCGGTCTTTTTCTTCAGTCCGAACTGCTCAAAATACCGGTAATAATTGTCGATGCCAAGGCGCTGCCCCACGTCGATAAAGACCGGATTACAGGAGTTCATCGCCCCCTGAAGGAAGGTCTCCCCGCCATGTCCGCCCACCTTGTGGCAGCGGATCTTCCGATCCTCCACAACCCGAAAGCCCGGGCAGGAAAACTGGTCATTTAACCCCACCACCCCTGCCTCCAGACCGGCTGCCGCCGTGATGATCTTGAAGGTGGAGCCCGGCTCATAGGTGTCATTGATGCTGGGATTGCGCCACATCTGGTTTAACAGCTCCTGCTTCTCCTTCCCGGTGATTCCGGCAGGCGCCTCCACATTCAGAGTGAAGGGGTCATTCAAGTTGAATTCCGGCACGTTGACCATTGCCATGATCTCGCCGTTCTGCGGGTTCATGACGATCACGGACACCCGTTTGGCGCCCTTTCGCTCCATGGTCTCCCGCGCCGCCTGCTCCGCGTACTGCTGGATATTCACATCCAGACTGATATGTAAGTCATTGCCGGGAACCGGCTCGATCCGGTCCTCGAAGGTGTTGCCGATCTCCACCCCCGCCGCGTCGGTCATGGTCAGGATCTTGCCGCCGATGCCCTTTAGGTACGGCTCGTAGACCACCTCCAGCCCGATGATGCCCTGATTGTCGCCTCCCGTAAATCCCAGCACCTTCGACGCCAGCGTGTCATAGGGGTAATAGCGCTTATAGTCCTCATCCACCTTGACACCTGCCAGATGGCAGTTTCGCACCCGGTCGCCGGTCTCCTTATCCACGTTGGTCCGGATGATCTCCCGGGAGCTTCGCTTCTCCACCTTCTTCCGGACGCTCTCCTCATCCAGCAGAAGTTCCCGGCACAGGGTGTCGATCACCAGCTCCCGGTCCTTCACCTGATTGTAGATCACGGAAATGGTGCACACAGTCCGGTTGGTGGCGATGACGGTGCCTGTGGCGTCGATGATCCGCCCCCGGGCTGCCTTGATGATCCGCTCCCTCTCGTGAAGGTCCTGCGCCATCTCACTGTAGTGCTCCGAGCGGTACATCATCAAAAAAACAAGCCGCCCCATCAGCCCTGCCATGCATATGCCCAGCAGAACGAACAGGACGGCTATCCTTCCTCTGTGATGAGTCTGGTTCGAACTCATAACCGGCTCCTGCGAAGCTCATTATTATACTATATGAGCCGGTATCTGGTTCATGCCTGAAATATGAAAGTCTCCTACGGATGGGGCAGGATCGTGCGGCCGTCTCCCGGCTGGTCTCCCACCGGCGACGGTCCCTGGGTGATCACATTGGAGGTCCCGCCTGTCCCCTGGGGCGCACCGGTCTGTCCCGGTCCCTGAGAAGCGGAATCTCCGGCAGCCTTGGTGGTCTCCGGAGGACGGCTGGATTCTGCCGATTTCGTGGTCTCCGGTGCCTTCGTGGTCTCAGCTGCTTTGGTAGTCTCTGCCTTCGTGCTGTCCGGCTTCTTTGCCGGTTTTGTGCTCTCTGCCGCCCTGGTGGTCTCCGCCTTCGTGCTATCCGGTTTTTTTGCCGGTTTTGTGCTCTCCGCTGCCCTGGTGGTCTCCACCTTCGTGCTGTCCGGCTTCTTCGCCGGTTTTGTACTCTCTGCCGCCTTGGTGGACTCCGGCGCCTTCGTGCTTTCCGGCTTCTTCACAGATTCCGATTCTCCGCCGCCTGACTCCGATGAGCCTTCTGCTCCCTCCGGAATCTCGATGGTCACCCAGGTCTCCTCCTGATCTTTCAGAATATCGCCTGCGGGATAGTCTCCGCCGTCCGGCAGAGCCTCGCCCTCCTCATTCTCGCCGCCTGCGGGAATATACTCCTCCGTATCGTAAGCCTTCGTCTCCTCCGGCACGCCTGCGCCGCTGTTGTCGGTGATGCCCTCATTTTCCGGAAGCTGACCGGATACATCCTCCTGCTCCGCCTCAAAGTCCACAGCCGGGAATACGTTCAAATAAGGAAGAATGTCTCCCATAATCTGGGAAAATACATTGCTGGCAAAGGTACTGTGCGCCTGCTGTTCTCCTGGCAGATGCGGGGTATCAATCGTTACATAGACCAGTACCTGCGGGTCATAGGCTGGTGCAAAGCCGCAGAAGGATACCAGATAATTCTTTGCCGATCTCGGAATCTTCTCCGCTGTACCGGTCTTACCTGCAATATCGTATCCCACAACGCCTGCTGCCTTACCGGTACCTTCATTGACCGTCCGCAGCAGTGCCTCCTTGATAAAGTTGCTGGTGCTCTCGGACACGGTCTCCCGCACCAGTTTCGGGTTCATCTTCTTTACCACCGCGCCCTGCTCATTTAAGATCTGCTTCACCACATGGGGCTCATAGTAGGAGCCGCCGTTAATCACAGAACAGTAAGCAGCCGCCATCTGGATCATGGAACAGTTGTAGTTCTGTCCGAAGGTGTTGGTGGCAAGGTCCGCCGGTTTCATGTCATCCACCTTGTAGATCAGGCTGGCTGCATCCGCCTCGCCGGGCAGGTCGATGCCGGTCTTGGTGCCGAAGCCGAACAGCTGCTGATACCGGCTGAACCGGTCTCTGCCCAGAATCGCGCCGATCTGCATCATGGCATCGTTGCAGGATACCATCAGGGATTCTGCCAGGTTCACGTTCAGATGACCGCCCTTTCGGTAGGCGGTACACTTGATCATGTGTCCCCCCACCTCCTGATAGCCGTCACAGTAAAAGCTGCTGTTCGGCGTCACCAGCCCCTCCTCCAGCGCCGCCGCCACCGTGAAGATCTTCGACGGGGAGCCTGGCTCGTAGGTATCGCTGATGCAGTAATTTCGCCAGATCTGGTTCCACGCCACCTGCTGACCGTAGGAGTTGATCTCCTCCGGTGTAAAATGCTCCGGCGCCTGTTCCGGCGTAATGGCAGCTCCGTCTGTATCCTTGTGCTGACGCTTGTAGGTGTCCGCCGCCTCCTTGAGACCAAACTGGTAGATCTCCTCGGCGGTAAAGGTATCCCCGATATTCTTGGGGTCATTTAAGTTAAATGACATCTCGTCCGCCATGGCAAGGACTTCCCCGTTGTTGGGGTTCATGACCACCACGCCCACATGCTCGGAGCCGGTCTCCTTCATCCACTGGTCGATCCGCTTCTCCACCACATTCTGAATGTTCACATCCAGGGTGGAGACGATGGTATTGCCGTTGACCGCAGGCTTGATCACCCGCTCTAAGTTGGAATCGTCGTTTAAGTAGCCATACTCCCTGCCGTTGGTTCCGATCAGCGAGCTGTTGTAGGACTTCTCGATGCCGCCGTTGCCGGAGTCACCGTCGCTGGTGGCAAAGCCGATCACATTGCTGGCAAGAGAGTCATAAGGGTACATGCGCCGGTACTCTTCCTCGAACCAGACGCCCTTGACCCTTGCCTTGGAGTCATTTTCCCTGTTCGCGTTGTTGGTATCCTTCTGGTAGGTCTCGAAGGCCTCCTTCTCGTCGTAGGACAGACGCCTTGCATAGCGCACATAGGGCATCTCCCGGTTCTCGGTGATCAGCGTCCGCATCTCCCCGGCATCGTAGCCGAATACGGTGGAGAGCGCCGTCACGGAGGCTTCCAGATAGTCCTCTTCATCTGACATGATCTGCTTGGGATCGATGATCAGATTGTATACCTTCTCCGTGGTTGCCAGATAGGTTCCGTTCCGGTCCACGATGTCGCCGCGCCGATAGGGAATCACGCGGCTGTCATATTCCTGCTGCGACAGCACAATCTGGTTGTAGCTGTCTTTATTCTCGCTCACAATATGATACAGCACATACACTAAAGCAAACAAAGCCAGCGTAATCACGATGACCGTAATCGCCAGCTTTTCCTGCATATAGGTTAGAAACGTGCGCTTCTTATTGGAGTTTGTATTCGGATTAGTGTTTTGGGATGTCCTCATACTGTCTCACATACTCACTTTCTGTTTTGTCATACAGAAGTACCTGATTTCGGTTTGCATATACCATGCCTAACTCCTCCGTAGCAACCTGATAAACATGGTCGAGATCAATATCAGTGTTGATTCTTGTCTGCAGTGCATCATTCTCCGACTTCAGCTGTTCTAACTGCTGCTCCAGAAGTTCAATGTTGTGGATTCTGGATGCGATGGAAGACTGCACATGTAAGTAGCTCACGCAAATGCTGAGGGCACAGATGGCCGCCAGTGTCAGCATGATCACATAAGGCAGATCCATGTAGAGCGCCTTTTCCTGGTTCCGTCTCACTGCGCGTGTCTTCGCCATCTGGCGTCTCACATCGCGCTGCGGTACCTGCTCATAACCTGGTTCTGCGATTCGCACGGTATTGCCGGATACATAGGTTCCATGTACCGGTCTTCTGTTTGTTGCAGCCATACCCATTCCTCCCATTCTCAATTCTTATTTCCGCTCAAATACCCGAAGCTTCGAGCTCTTTGACCGCTTGTTCCCCTCAATCTCTTCCTCTGACGGCAGAATCGGCTTGCGGGTCACTACCGTTCCCTTACTCACCTTGCCGCACATGCACACCGGAAATCCCGGCGGACAGATACACGGATTCTCATTGTTCCGGAATCTGGTCTTGACGATCCGGTCCTCTAAGGAGTGGAACGTGATGATACTCAGGCGTCCCCCCGGATTTAAGAGATCGATCATCTGGTCGATGGACCGGTTCAGCACATCCAGCTCATGGTTCAGCTCGATGCGGATTGCCTGAAAGGTCCGCTTCGCCGGATGTCCTCCGGTCGCCCGCATCTTCATGGGAATCGCCGCCTTGATCACCTCAATCAGCTCGCCGGTGGTCTCAAATGGCTTCTCCTCCCTGGCACGCACAATGTGCTTTGCAATGTTCTTTGCAAATTTATCTTCTCCATAGTCCCGGATGATGCGGTAGAGATCCGACTCGCTGTAGGTGTTGACAATGTCAGCAGCGGTCTGTGTGTTCCTCTGATCCATCCGCATGTCAAGAGGTGCATCCTCTTCCCGGTAGGTGAATCCACGCTCCGCCGTATCCAGCTGGTAGGAGGATACTCCCAGATCCAGATAGATACCGTCCACTTTCTCGATTCCCAGGTCGGAAAGCACGGAAGCGATATTCTCATAGTTGCTTCTTACGATGGTTACCTTGTCTCCATAGACTGCCAGCCTTTCGGAGGCAGCTTTGATGGCATCGGCATCCTGATCGATTCCGATCAGCCGTCCCTTCTCGCCTAAGCGGCTGCATACCTCATAAGCATGTCCGCCTCCGCCCAGAGTGCCATCCACGTAGATGCCGTCCGGCTTGATTGCCAGAGAATCCACGGTTTCTTCCAGTAAAACGGATTTGTGTTCAAATGTCATATTCCAAGACCTTCCATATTCTCTGCTATTTCTTCCATATCATCATAGGTGTTGGACTGGTTCCAGAGCTCCCGGCTCCAGATCTCGATCCGGCTTCCGACTCCCACCAGCACTGCGTCTTTGTCAATCCTGGCAAAATCCCGCAGAACTGCCGGCAGTAAGATCCGCCCCTGCTTGTCCACTTCGCAGGTGGTAGCTCCTGCAAGGAAGAAACGGGAAAACTTTCGGGCATTGGCGTTGGTCAGTGGTAAGGCGTGCAGCTTCTCTTCAAGGGCTTTCCATTCGGTATTCTCATAGACAAACAGACAGCCGTCTAAGCCCTTGGTCACTACGAACTCTTCGCCCAGCTGCTCTCTGAACTTAGAAGGGACGATCAGTCTGCCCTTCGCGTCTACTGTATGATTATATTCACCCATGAACATAAGTATCACCTGTTACCCTATCACGCCACTTAATTACCATTTTCCGCCACTTTAATCCACTTTCTACCACTTGTAGGTCTATTTTAGTACATCCGTAAGAAAATAGCAAGGAATTTTCAAGAAAAAAATTACTAAATTATGGCAAAAAAAGGAGACAGTTACTATGGTTTGTAACTGTCTCCCACATATGTACTTCTTTTAGAACCCAGCCGCAACATATAGTTCGATCAGATGATCCAGCTCCACGCTGTTCTGGTAGATGCTGCTGTAGGGCTGACGGGAAAGAATGCTGTCATTCAGCACCTTCCGCGCCGCCTCGATTGCTCTGACAAGTTCCTCTTTTGAACTTCCCATATTATTTTTCTCCTTTGATGTTGGCGCCCTGCTTCCTGTGGTGATACACAAGGACAGCGGCCGCAGTTATGATGAGCAACATCGACAGGACCTGGGATACGGCAATGCCGCTTCCAAACAGGATCAGCTGGTCTGTGCGCAGCCCCTCGATCCAAAATCTGCCTGCCCCATACCCAAGCAGATAGATCCAAAGCATCTCACCGTCAAACTTCTTGCGTTTGCGGTACCAGAGCATAAAGCACAGCAGGCCAACATTCCACATAGACTCATACAGGAAGGTTGGATGCACCTGGATAAATTCCACTCCGTTTTCCACGATCAGATGACTGAGCACGTCTTCATTCAGCATATTCTCATTCACCAGGGACCGCCTGATCCGCATGGCAAGCAGACTGTCCGTATAGCCGCCAAATGCCTCACAGTTGAAGAAATTCCCCCACCTTCCGATGATCTGACCGGTCACCAGTCCCAGCACACCGCTGTCTGCCATGGAGAAAAATGACTGCTTTCTCACTCTGGTAAATACGATCAGCGTCAGCACTGCTCCAATCACGCCTCCGTAGATTGCCAGACCTCCGGCACGCAGATTGAAGATCTCCAGCAGGTTATCCTTATAGCTGTCCCACTCAAATATTACATAGTAAAGTCTTGCTCCGATAATGGAAAATATGATTCCATACAATGCAAAATCCAGATAAAGCTCCGGGTCCTGACCTCTCCGTCTGGCATCGGACTGCGCAATCCAGATACCCGCCAACATACCGAGGCCAATGATGATCCCGTAAAAAGCGATTCGAAATCCAAATACCGAAACACTGCTCCGCAGATTCTGGATCGCGATTCCAAGATGTACGAAACTGATATCGGCTCCTTCCATTCTGATGTCTCCTTTCGATGTCATATTCATTTTATCGCCAAAATAACCGAAAATCAAACAGATTCGTCCGACAAAGTTCGACATGCTCTGACAGGATTCCCGTAACCTGTTCCCTCTTTCATCGTTCCAATCCCGCTATTTTGGGCTTTTCATAACACAAATTCTATGCTACAATTAATCAGCAGGAAAATCAAGCCTTTCAAGGCTAAAATAATTATAAATAATTTAGGAAGGTATTCATATGAAATTAGGTATCGTGGGTCTGCCCAATGTAGGCAAAAGTACCCTGTTCAACTCTCTGACCAAGGCTGGCGCTGAATCCGCCAACTATCCATTCTGCACCATCGACCCGAATGTGGGCGTGGTTGCTGTTCCGGACCGCCGCTTAAAGCTGCTGGGCGACTTATATCATTCTAAGAAGGTCACCCCGGCTGTGATCGAGTTCGTAGACATCGCCGGTCTGGTGAAAGGCGCATCCAAGGGCGAAGGTCTGGGCAACCAGTTCCTTGCCAACATCCGTGAGGTAGACGCCATCGTTCACGTGGTCCGCTGCTTCGAGGACCCCAACGTCATCCACGTGGAGGGAAGCGTAGATCCCCTGCGCGACATCGAGACCATCAATCTGGAGCTTATTTTCTCCGATATCGAGATTCTGGAGCGCCGCATCGCAAAGGCCTCCAAGTCTGCCTTCAACGACAAGTCTCTGGCAAAAGAGGTTGAGGTATTGAAGGAACTGAAGGCGATCCTGGAAGACGGAAAGCTTGCCTGCACTTATGAAAATGATGATGACGACATCATGGCATTTGTAAACTCATTGAATCTTCTGACCTGCAAGCCGGTGATCTTCGCTGCCAACGTGGCGGAGGATGATCTGGCTGACGACGGCGCCTCCAACGCTCACGTGGCTGCTGTCCGGAAGTTCGCTGCCGAGAACAACTCCGAGGTATTTGTCATCAGCGCGCAGATCGAGCAGGAGATCGCAGAGCTGGACGATGATGAGAAGCAGGAGTATCTGGAAGCCCTTGGACTGACCGAGTCCGGTCTGGACAAGCTGATTGCTGCCAGCTACCGTCTCCTGGGTCTGATCAGCTACTTAACCTCCGGCGAGGACGAGACCCGTGCATGGACCATCAAGGTGGGCACCAAGGCTCCCCAGGCAGCCGGCAAGATTCACACCGATTTCGAGCGCGGCTTCATTCGTGCCGAGGTTGTCAACTATCAGGATCTTCTGGACTGCGGCACCTACGCAAAGGCGAAGGAAAAAGGTCTGGTGGGACTGGAAGGCAAGGAGTACGTGGTCAAGGACGGCGACGTGATCCTGTTTAGGTTTAACGTATAAGGATATTCTGCCGGCGAATCGGAATTCCGGCAGATCATAGCAACATGGTAAACGGTATATTTTATATGTACTCGCTGCATCATTTCGTTTACATTAAAATATACCGTTTTCTTTTTTTGCTGTGGTTTTTATTGTTTCAAAATACTATATACATGAAAATGGAGGTTTTCCCAATGAAATCAAACAACAAATGGGGCAGCCGGTTAGGCTTCATCCTTGCCACTGCCGGTGCCGCCATCGGTCTGGGCAATCTGTGGAAGTTCCCGTATCTGATGGGACGCAACGGAGGCTTTACCTTCCTGATTGCCTACCTGGTATTCATCGTCATCCTCGGTCTTCCGGTTATGATCACCGAGATGTCCCTCGGACGCAAGACCGGGCACAACCCGGTGCTGGCTTACAACAGCATTCATCCCCACGCCAAAATCGTCGGATACTTCGGCGTACTGGCTGCGTTCGTGATTCCGTCCTACTATTCCATCATCGGCGGCTGGATTCTGAAATATTTCTTCAGCTATCTGACCACCGGAGCTGCGCCTGCCGACTTCGGTGCATTCATCAGTCAGCCGGTGGAGCCCCTTGTATGGTTCTTCCTGTTCATGCTGATGGTGGCGCTGATCTGCTACTTCGGCGTAAGCGGAATCGAGAAGGCAAGCTCCTTCATGATGCCCTGCCTGTTCCTGC
The DNA here is from genome assembly GCA_030536555.1 of Eubacteriales bacterium. GTDB lineage: Bacteria > Bacillota > Clostridia > Lachnospirales > Lachnospiraceae > Brotaphodocola. Next base: position 34,812 of record JAUNPU010000015.1, read on the forward strand.
TGCTGCTGGTTATCATCGGCCGCAGCGTGACCATGCCGGATGCATCGAAGGGTCTGGCATTCATCTTCCGCCCGCGCTTTAATGACTTCAGCCTCAGCTCCATCAGCGCTGCACTGGGACAGGTGTTCTACTCCTTAAGCCTCTGTATGGGTATCACCATCACCTACGGAAGCTACTTAAGCAAGGATGTCAACATCCCCAAAAGCTGCTGCCACATCGCAATCCTGGATACCATCATTGCAATTCTGGCAGGTATGGCAATCTTCCCGGCAGTATTTTCCTGTGGTCTGGAACCAGCTTCCGGTCCCAGCCTGATCTTCGTAACTCTGCCGGAGGTATTTGCGGCACTGCCGGGCGGCGCATTTTTCGCAGCCCTGTTCTTCGCCCTGGTGTTCTTCGCAGCCGTGACCAGTGCCGTGGCACTGCTGGAGGTCTCCATCTCCTTCGTAACGGGTTCCTGGAACTGGAGCCGCAGAAGGGCCGTTGTCCTGCTCTCCATCATGATTTTCCTGATGGGTATTCCCAGCTCCCTGTCCTTTGGACCGTTAGCAGAGGTATCCATCCTGAACTACAATATATTTGACTTTGTCTGCATGCTGACAGACAATATCTTCCTTCCGCTTGGCGGCATCTTCATGTGCTACTATATTGGCTGGAAGTGGAGACCGGACCGCCTGATCGACGAAATCGAGCGCGACGGCCAGCCGTTCAGGCTGGCAAGAATCTGGATCTTCCTGATCCGCTACATGACCCCGATCATGGTCGGCATCGTAACCCTGACCGGATTCTACGGAGTGCTGCAGACCGTTACCGGCTGACCCTCCGAATATGACAGAGGCGCCGCAGGACAGACAATATATCCCGTCTGTCCTGCAGCGCCTCTGCTTTATTCTGCTATCCGGATATTCTCACATTCCTCGTACCCGGGTATCCTCTTCTCTGTCACAGCATTCACTCCCTCAAAGGAGGCAAAGGTCACGGAGCTCACCTTCCCGAACTTTGAGGAATCACAGAGCATATACACTTCTTCACAATGCCCGCAGGCTGTCCTCTTGATGATCGCTTCGCTGGCGTCCGGCGTTGTGTAGCCGCTTTTCCTTGTCACGCCGTTGGCGCCGAAAAATCCCCTGGTAAAGTGATAATTCACCAGCATCTGCATCGCCTGTGCGCCGATAACCGCCTCCGTCGATGCTTTCAGCTCTCCGCCAAGCAGGATCACCTTCATCCCCCGCGCCGCCAGCCGCTGGGCGTGAGAGACCGCATTGGTCACAAAGGAGGCTGTGGTCTCATCGATGTAATCGATCATGAACGCTGTCGTGGTTCCCGCATCCAGATACACGAAATCCTTCGGTGCGATCAGGGAGGCTGCATACCGCGCAATCTTCTGCTTTTCTTCCCGGCTGAGATCGTTCTTCTCGGCAACCGTATATTCGTATGTGGTTATCCTGCTGTCCAGCGCTACTGCACCGCCGAACACCTTCGTCAGCTTCCCTTCCTGGTCCAGTGCCGTGATATCCCTTCGAACCGTCGATTCGGAGGTGTCCAGCAGTTCCCTTACCTCCGGCACCGTGATGCTTCCCTTCTCTTCGAGAAGCTTTAATATGATCTCGTGTCTCTGTTTTGTTAACATGTTATCCTGCCTTTATACTCTTTTCTTTAGCACTCCCAGAAGTACGGTGGCAATCGCGGTTCCTGCTGCCAGTGCAACCAGATACATCCCGGCATTTCCCATAACCGGCACCACGAAAATACCGCCGTGAGGAGCCATCAGGGTACAGCCAAATGCCATGGAAAGTCCTCCTGCCACTGCCGAACCGGCGATGCAGGGCGGCAGCACATGAATCGGGTCAGCCGCAGCAAACGGAATCGCACCCTCTGTGATAAATGCAAGTCCCATGATAAAGTTGGTCGGACCGGATTCCCGCTCTTCTTTGGTGAATTTGTTCTTAAATAACATGGTTGCAAGTGCAATCGCACAGGGAGGAACCATACCTCCGATCATAACTGCCGCCATAATGTCATAGTTGCCGGATGCGATCGCCGCCGTACCGAATACATATGCAGCCTTGTTGAACGGGCCGCCCATGTCCACTGCCATCATGCCGCCTAAAATCATTCCTAAAACAAGTTTACTGGAACCGCCCATGCTTGTCAATCCCTGATTCATGGCGGTGTTGATGGAACCCATCACTGGCTCTACGGCAAAGTTCATGATAAGTCCCATAAAGAGGATTCCCAGCACCGGGTAGAGTAACACCGGCGCGATCTTTTCGATTGCCTCCGGCAGCTTATCGCATACCCGGCAAAGTCCCTTGATGATGTAGCCTGCCGCAAAGCCTGCCACCAGAGCGCCGAGGAAGCCTGAGGTTCCGCTGGCTGCCATCATACCGCCCACAAAGCCGACAGCCAGTGCCGGTCTGTCGCCGATCGCCATGGCGATAAAGCCTGCCAGCACCGGAAGCATAAATCCAAATGCCGTACCGCCGATATTCTTAAGCATTGCCGCAAGCGGGGTGATCGTACCGAAGTTTGCCCGCTCTGCCATGGTGAGCGCATTCATATCAACTAAAAGTCCGTCAATCAGGAAGGAAAGCGCGATCAGAATACCGCCGCCGACTACGAACGGAAGCATGTGGGACACGCCGTTCATAAGCTGGGTGTAGATCTGATGGCCAAGGCTGCCGCCTGCCTTACCGGTCTGCTCCTGCTGCTTTGCGGCACCATTTCCTGCATGATAAACCGGTGCATTGCCGGACATGGCAAGCTCGATCAGCTCATCCGCCTTATGGATTCCGTCAGATACCTGACGCTCGATCACCTTTTTCCCGTGAAAACGCTCCATGGGAACCTGCGCGTCTGCGGCTACGATAATGCAGTCCGCCTCTGCGATCTCCTTGTCCGTCAGCACGTTCTTGGCACCGCCGCTTCCTCTGGTCTCGACCTTGATGAAGCAGTCTCTTGCCTTCGCAGCCTTCTCAATGCCCTCCGCAGCCATATAGGTATGGGCGATGCCGGTGGGGCAGGAGGTCACAGCAAGGATCTTTACCTGATTTTCCTTTGCCTCTCCCGTATCTGCCAGGCGCTCATCCACGCTCTTTTTCTCCTGGTCAGCCCGGTCGATGATCTCTAAAAACTCCTCCGGGGTCTCTGCACTGCGAAGGGCTGTCGTAAAGCCTTCATCCATCAGCATCATGGACAGCTTGCTCAGCACATCCAGATGTACATTCTCCTTGGTATCCGGCGCTGCGATCAGGAATAACAGTGTCACAGGAGCGCCGTCTAAGGAGTCAAACTCCACGCCTTCCCGAATCACCATGGCTGCCAGCCCCGGCTTTGTGACTGCCGCGCACTTGCCGTGAGGAATCGCAATTCCACAGCCGATTCCGGTAGTGCCCTCTTCCTCTCTCGCATATACCTGGGCGCGATATGCCGCTTCGTCATTGATCTTTCCGCTCTTCACCATCAGCGCAACTGCCTGATCCAGGGTCTCTTTTTTACTTTTGGGTGCTGCTGTGAGAGAAACGCTTTTTACATCCAGCAAATCTGTAATTCTCATCCTGTTCTCCTCCTTTGAGATGTTTCCTGCCTGTTATGCTTCCGTCACCTGACGGTATACTGCTTCGATTTCCTCCCGCGTTGCCAGATTCTCCGAAAATGCACTGGCGCTTCCTGCTGAGATTCCCATATGGAACGCATGCTGATAGTCCTTCGCTTCCATCCAGCCTGCCATAAAGCCTGCCACCATGGAATCGCCCGCCCCCACTGCATTGACAAGCTTTCCCTTCGGCGCCGGTGCGCTGAACATCTGCCCGTCTGCTGCGATCAGCACCGCGCCTTCGCCTGCCATGGAGATAAGAACGTTCTGCGCTCCCATCTCCTGCAGCTTCTTTCCGTAAGGCACCACGGACTCTCTTGTCTTAAGCTCCACACCGAATATCTCGCCCAGCTCATGATTGTTGGGCTTGATCAGGAATGGGTGATAGGGAAGAACCTTTAACAGCAGATCCTTTGTGGCATCCACCACGGTCTGAATCCCTCTGCCATCCAGTCTCTCCATAATGCGCTGATACATGTCATCCGGCATGGAGGCTGGAATACTGCCGGAGAGGAACAGCACGTCGCCTGCCTGCAGCCGGTCAAGCTCCGCCATCAACAGCGCAACCTTCTCTTCACCGATGACCGGTCCCTGTCCGTTGATCTCCGTTCCGTCGATGTTCTTGAGCTTCACATTGATTCTGGTGAACCCATCCGGAATCCGGATAAATCCGCTCTTCACTCCCATCCCGGAAAGCCTCCGCACCAGCTCGTCTCCGGTAAATCCGGCGATAAATCCCAGCGCCTCATTATCAAATCCCAGGTTCTTCAGTACCGTCGATACATTGATTCCCTTTCCTCCCGGAAGGATGAGCTCGGAATCTGTCCGGTTCGTAAGTCCCAGTTTAAAATCCGCTGCCGATACGATGTAATCCAGCGAAGGATTAAATGTTACGGTATAAATCATTCTGCTTCCTCCTGACCATATTTGCTTATGTTTGACTTTGTATGCTTAGTATATCGTCAAATTCAGTCAAAGTCAATCATAAAATTTCACAATTTTGCGCGGGTGTTTTTATTGAAGTTGCACCTGTGAAAAAAACAGACTGCGAGAAAGGCTTATGTGAGTAAACTCACAACGCTCTTCTCGCAGCCTGTTTTTTCGCACTGCTCAATGCTTATCGCATATACTTCTCCATCATCTCGCAGCAGTCGAGGGTTATGAAGTAATCCTTCGCTGTCTCGGCTCTGCGGATCATCTGGACGGAGCCGTCTTCCTTCAGCAGAAGCTCTGCGGATTTCAGCTTGCCGTTGTAGTTGTATCCCATGGAAAATCCGTGGGCGCCGGTGTCGTAGATCACCAGCAGGTCACCTTTCTCGATCTCCGGCAGCATCCGGTCGATGGCGAACTTGTCGTTGTTCTCGCACAGGGAACCTACCACATCGTACTTGTGGTCGCAGGGTGCATCCTCCTTGCCTGCCACGGTGATGTGATGGTATGCGCCGTACATCGCCGGTCTCATCAGGTTTACGGCACAGGCGTCCACACCGATGTATTCCTTGTAGGTGTGCTTCTCGTGAATCGCCTTCGTCACCAGACAGCCGTAAGGCGCCAGCATGAACCGCCCCAGCTCCGTGTAGATTGCCACATCATCCATACCTGCCGGAACAAGCACCTCCTCGTAGGCCTTTCTCACGCCCTCACCGATCACCATGATATCATTGGGCGTCTGATCCGGACGATAGGGAATCCCGATACCGCCGGACAGATTGATAAATGCAATGTGCGCTCCGGTCTCCTCCTTCAGCTTCACAGCCAGCTCGAACAGGATCTTCGCCAGCAGCGGATAATACTCGTTGGTCACCGTGTTGCTTGCCAGGAATGCATGGATGCCGAAGTGCTCTGCACCCTTGCTCTTTAAGATCTTATATGCCTCAAAAATCTGCTCCGTGGTCATACCGTACTTGGAGTCCCCGGGATTGTCCATGATGTCATTGCTGATCTTGAACAGTCCACCCGGATTGAAGCGGCAGCTGATGGTCTTCGGAATATAGCCCAGCGTCTTCTCCACACACTCGATGTGGGTAAAGTCATCCAGATTGATGATCGCTCCCAGCTCATCCGCCATCTTAAACTCCTCCAGAGGCGTATCATTGGAGGAGAACATGATGTCGTGACCGGAAAATCCAACCGCATCGGACATCATCAGCTCCGTGGCAGAAGAACAGTCCGTGCCGCAGCCGTAGTCCTTCAGGATCTGCAGAATGTACGGGTTCGGAGTCGCCTTCACTGCAAAATACTCCTTGTATCCTTTATTCCACGCAAATGCCTCTTTCAGGCGCTTCGCGTTCTCTCGAATCCCCTTCTCATCGTACAGATGAAACGGGGTCGGGTAAGTCTTTACGATCTCTTCTAACTGTGCTTTCGTTACAAATGGTTTCTTCTCCACGTCTATTTCCTCCAAATCTGCTTTCTGTATATAAATGAAAAAGCCTGACAGGGCTGCAATCCCTAAGATTGTAACCCATATCAGACTTCTTTGTCCAGCTGTTTTTATTGTATTTTCATTGATTGCAGCCAGGCGCTCAGTCAATCACGACCACACGCATAATGTTGGTGTGCGCTGCCGGCTCGTGACGGTTGGAGCTGGTCACAACACCTGCAGTGACAACGGTGACATCACCCTCAGCCAGTACGTTCTTCTGCTTCAGCATCTCGATGGAAGACTCGATCAGAAGGTCCGTAGAGTCTGCACGCTTTGCCTGGTACGGCTTCACACCCCAGTAGATCTGCATCTGGCGAACTGCCGTAGCACTGGGAGACAGACCGATGATCTGTGCGCCCGGTCTCCACTTGGATAAAAGGCGGGTAGTAAATCCGCTGATACTCGGTGCGATGATCGCCTTTGCGCCCAAGTCGCTGGCAGTTGCCACGGAAGAATAGCACACTGCATTGGAGATATTCTTCTCATTCTCTGCGGATACCTTTCTCTGACGGTATGCGCCGTAGTCCAGATAACGCTCGGTCTCCTCACAGATCTGAGCCATCATCTTCAGAGCGTCTACCGGGTACTTGCCCATAGCCGTCTCGCCGGACAACATCACTGCATCGGTGCCGTCATAGACTGCATTTGCAACGTCAGTCACCTCAGCTCTGGTGGGTCTCGGGTTGCGGATCATGGAATCCAGCATCTGGGTAGCGGTAATAACCGGCTTGCATGCCAGGTTGCACTTGCGGATGATGGTCTTCTGAATATGCGGAACCTGAGCTGCCGGAATCTCCACGCCCATGTCACCGCGGGCTACCATGATGCCGTCGCTGGCCTCGATGATGGCATCCAGATTCTCGATACCCTCTGCATTCTCAATCTTTGCAATGATCTGAATGGTGGAACCTGCCGCATCCAGAATCTCGCGGATCTCCTTCACTGCATCAGCAGTACGAACGAAGGAAGCCGCAATAAAGTCAAATCCCTGCTCGATACCGAACTGGATATCTGCCTTGTCCTTCTCGGTCAGAGCCGGAAGCTTGATCTTCACATTGGGCACATTGACGCCCTTTCTCATGCCCAGCTCACCACCGTTGATGATCCGGCATACGATATCGGTGCCGCTTACCTCCTGCACCTCCAGCTCGATCAGACCGTCATCAATCAGGATCTTGTTGCCCGGAACCACATCCTCATTCAGACCGCTGTAGTTGATGTGTCCGATCTTGTCATCTCCGATGATCTCACGGGTGGTCAGGGTGTAGGTCTCACCCTCCACCAGCGTCACCTTCTTCTCATCCTTTAAAAGTCCGGTGCGGATCTCCGGTCCCTTGGTATCCAGAAGCGCCGCGATCGGCAGTCCCAGCTCCTCGCGGATGCTCTTTAACAGATCCAGACGGCTCTTCTGCTCCTCATAGTCGCCATGAGAAAAGTTAAATCTTGCAATATCCATGCCATTCTCTGCCAGTGCCTTCAGCATAGTTCTGTCATTGGTATTTGGTCCCATGGTACAGATAATTTTTGTCTTTTTCATATATTCCTCCATCTGATCCTGTATCAGTTCTTTTACTTGTAGGTTCTTCTCACCAGCCTACTGCTGCTCCTTCGTCACATGCCGGTGAGTGTAAAGATGATCCTGGCAGTATTCGTAGTCGCCTTCGCACTTGGAGCAGTAGCGAAACTCCAGGTTCTCGCCGTCAAGCTCGGTTCTGCCGCAGACTGCACAGCGATGTCTGGTGGCTCCCTTCGGCAGAATCTTCACGCTCTTCTGGAAATCCCGCTTCCGCTTGATCTCCTTTGGCGCATACTTCCTGTAATTGCGCGTCATGGCAAAGAACAGGATGATATTCAGCATGGAAATCACCAGTTCCACCCGTACCGCCGTTCCGTAGAACACAAAGCTGTACAGATACTGAGCGCACTCGGCGATTGCCAGCCACTTCGCCTTCACCGGCAGGATTGCAAACAGCAGGAACTGTGCATCCGGAAACAATACGGCGAAAGCAAGAAATATCGAAGAGTTCAGGAAACCGGTGGCAAGCATCCAGTTCTGGTGAAACACCAGATAGCCCACAAAGCAGGCGATGATCTGTGCCAGCACGCCCATCAGGAAAAACACATTAAAGCGGAATGAGCCCCAGATGTGTTCCAGAGTCTGCCCCAGATTCTGATAGGTCAGCAGCATCAGCACGCCCATCAACAGCGTCGTAAACCGCAGGTTTCCCAGTGCAGGCGGATATACCAGGAAGGTAACCAGCCTCCACACCTGTCCGTGCAGAATCGCCCCCACGTCCAGGCTAAGATACTGAAAATAAATCCACTGGTTGTTGGTCACCCAGATGAGCAGACCTGCCGCATACAGAATCGTGATGTAATTCATCAGGTTCGGTATGGCAAACCGGTGATATTTTCTCTCAAATTCATTAAAAAACTTCATGCATATAATCCCCTTCTATACATTTCCCCGAAAGATCAGAACAGATCTTTCTTGGAGCAGATCCATGCAACCACTCCTGACAGAGCGGCCGACAATGCTACCACGATCCAGAATCCCCACGGGCTGTCCGCAAACGGCATCCCCACATGATTGACATTCATACCGTAAAAGCTGGACACCATGGTTGGAATGGACATCACGATCGTGATCGTAGCCAGGAATTTCATGACAATATTCAGGTTGTTGGAAATAACAGAGGCCACCGCCTCCATGGTACTGTTCAGGATGCCGCTGTATATATTCGCCATCTCGATTGCCTGCTTGTTCTCGATAATAACATCTTCCAGAAGATCCGTGTCCTCCGGATACTTCTTGATCTTCTCGCTCTTAAGCAGCTTCTCCAGCACCACCTCGTTGGAACGCAGAGAGGTGGTAAAGTACACCAAGCTCTTCTCCAGTTCCAGAAGCTCCATCAGCTCCTGATTCCGCTGAGACTTGTGAAGATTCCGCTCCACCATCTCACTCTTCTTGTCGATGATCCGCAGATACTGCAGGAACAGCGATGCGTTCTTGTACAGCACCTGCAGCACGAACCGGGTCTTCATATAGGTATAAAAATCCTTCACCCGTCCGTCCATAAATGCCGTCAGCACCGGCGAGTCTTCCAGACATACGGTGACGATGATATCATTTCCCAGAATGATACCCATAGGGATCGTCACATACCAGTCCTTCTCGCTTCGCTCCTCAATCACAGGGATATCCACAAGGATCAGGCTGTAATGGTCTTCTATCTCAATACGGGAACGTTCCTCCTCATCCAGAGGCGCCTTTAAGTGATCCGGGTCGATGTTGAACTTCTCAGCCACCTCCAGAATCTCCGTTGCCGTTGGATTGGTCAGTGCAACCCAGCATCCGCTCTCTGATTCATCCTTCTGATGGATCACACCATCTTCTGTCTTAAAAATACGAATCATGTCCGTCTCCCTCTTCCTATTTTATTGTGCATACGCAAAACAAACCGCTAAGGTCTGCTTTTGCCTGTCAGCGCCATCTGACCTGCGCTGCCGCCGAAATAGGGAGAATCCGCAGATTACCGAATCCCCGTTCCAGGAATGTGCAGCGCAGGTACGCGCTTTCGTCCGTCTTCTGTTTCCGTCTGATGGGCCGAGCCACCGTCCATAACTGCTTCCTTCCTTTCTTAACCGTATTGTATCCAAACCTGAATACCTGCGCCGCAGCCACAAACAACCACTGCGACCTATCCATTATAATTTCTGCCTGTCGGTTTGTCAAACCATTCCCCCCTCTTTTTGCACAGATTTTGAAATTTGACTGGTTTTTATCATTTTCTTAACTACTTTTTAACGCATATGCAAATTGTATTCCCTTTCGTTTTATGTTAAACTGTAGGTCATATATGCCTGTTTTTTGGTTCTGCGTAAACCGGCAGACCTTTTTTATTTGAGAAGGAGGCAGGGAATTACCCGCAATTATGATATTACATAACACACTGGGAATCGACATCGGTTCCACTACCGTAAAGATTGCTGTCTTAGACAGCGAGAACCATATTTTATTTGCCGATTACGAGCGTCACTATGCCAATATTCAGGAGACGCTCGCTCTTTTATTGTCAAAAGCACAGGCGAAGTTAGGGGAAATGACCGTGCATCCAAGCATCACCGGGTCCGGCGGTCTCACACTCTCCCGCCACCTGCAGGTACCATTTACCCAGGAGGTGGTGGCAGTTGCCACAGCCCTTCAGGACTATGCCCCGCAGACGGACGTTGCCATCGAGCTGGGCGGTGAGGATGCGAAGATCATCTACTTTACCGGCGGTATCGACCAGCGGATGAACGGCATCTGCGCCGGAGGCACCGGCTCCTTTATCGATCAGATGGCTTCCCTTCTGCAGACAGACGCTTCCGGGCTCAATGAATATGCGAAGAACTATCAGATGATCTACCCCATCGCCGCCCGCTGCGGCGTATTTGCAAAGACGGATATCCAGCCGCTGATCAATGAGGGTGCCACCAGAGAGGATCTGGCGGCTTCCATCTTCCAGGCAGTGGTCAACCAGACCATCAGCGGACTGGCATGCGGAAAGCCGATTCGCGGAACGGTGGCATTTCTGGGAGGTCCCCTGCACTTTCTGCCGGAGCTTCGCCGTGCCTTTGTCCGCACCCTGAATCTGGATCAGGAGCACATCGTGGCACCGGACCACTCCCACCTGTTTGCAGCTGTGGGGGCTGCCATGAATGCCAGAGAAGAGACTTCTGTGTCCTTACAGGATATGATTGCCAGACTTTCTGCCGGTATTCAGATGGATACGGAGATCAAGCGGATGGAGCCGCTGTTTCGCTCTCAGGAGGATTATGACGCCTTCTGTGCCCGCCACAACAGCCACCGGGTGAGGAAGGCGGACCTTGCCACCTACTCCGGCAGTTGCTACCTGGGCATCGACGCCGGCTCCACCACCACCAAGGTGGCACTGGTAGGCGAGGACGGAAGCCTGCTCTATGACTTTTACTCCAACAACAACGGAAGCCCGCTGGCAACCGCCATCCGCGCCATGGGTGAGATTAAGGCGCAGCTTCCGGACACGGCGCACATTGCCTGGTCCTGCTCCACCGGCTACGGCGAAGCCCTCTTAAAGGCTGCCCTGATGCTGGATGAGGGGGAGGTGGAGACCATCTCCCACTACTACGCGGCTGCATTTTTCGAGCCGGACGTGGACTGCATCCTGGACATCGGCGGTCAGGACATGAAGTGCATCAAGATCAAGGACAACACCGTGGACAGCGTACAGCTCAATGAAGCCTGCTCCTCCGGCTGCGGCTCCTTCATCGAGACCTTCGCAAAGTCCTTAAACTACAGCGTGGAGGACTTTGCCGCCGAGGCGCTGTTTGCAAAGAATCCCACGGACCTTGGCACCCGCTGCACCGTATTTATGAACTCCAATGTGAAGCAGGCGCAGAAGGAGGGGGCAACGGTGGCGGATATTTCCGCCGGGCTTGCCTACTCGGTCATCAAAAATGCCCTGTTTAAGGTCATCAAGATCACCAGTGCCTCCGACCTTGGCACCCACGTGGTGGTCCAGGGTGGCACCTTCTACAATGACGCCGTGCTGCGAAGCTTTGAGAACATATCCGGCTGCGAGGCGGTCCGCCCGGACATTGCCGGAATCATGGGTGCCTTCGGTGCGGCACTGATCGCCAGAGAGCGCTGCAACCATGCCAAAGGCACCGGCATGCTGCCCATCGATAGGATTCTTTCCTTGAAGTATGACACCTCCATGGCACGCTGCAAAGGCTGTACCAACCACTGCGTGCTGACGATCAACCGCTTCGAGGGCGGACGCCAGTTCATCAGCGGCAACCGCTGCGAGCGTGGTCTGGGCAAGGAGAAGGCGAAGAAGGAGGTTCCGAACCTGTTCGACTACAAGTACCGCCGGATGTTCGACTACGAGCCCCTGACCCCGGATCTGGCTGTCCGCGGCACCATCGGTATCCCCCGGGTGCTGAACATGTACGAGAACTACCCCTTCTGGGCGGTATTTTTCCGGGAGCTGGGCTTCCGCGTGATGCTGTCGCCCCAGTCCACCAAGAGCCTTTACGAGCTGGGCATCGAGTCCATTCCCAGTGAGTCCGAGTGCTATCCTGCCAAGCTGGTTCACGGGCACATTGCCTGGCTGATCAAGCAGGGTGTCCGGAGCATTTTCTATCCCTGCATTCCTTACGAGCGCAACGAGACTCCGGACGCAGGCAACCACTACAACTGCCCCATGGTCACCTCCTACGCGGAAAATATCAAGAACAACGTGGAGGAGCTGGCTGAGTTCGACGTCCGCTTCTTAAATCCGTTCCTGGCATTTACCAGCGAGGAGATTCTGACGAAGCAGCTGATCGTGGAGTTTGGCAAGGAGTATGACATTTCCTCTGTGGAGATTCAGAAAGCCGCTCACGCAGGCTGGCAGGAGCTGTTAAACTCCCGGGCAGATATGGAGAAGAAGGGCGAGGAGACCATCCGGTGGCTGAAGGACCACGGCCGCCACGGCATTGTGCTGGCGGGACGTCCCTACCATGTGGACCCGGAGATCAACCACGGCATTCCGGAGCTGATCACCTCCTACGGGCTGGCGGTGCTGACCGAGGACTCCATCTCCCACTTAGGGCAGGTGGAGCGGCCGCTGGTGGTCACCGACCAGTGGATGTATCACTCCCGGCTCTACCGGGCGGCTTCCTATGTGAAGACCAGCGACTGCCTGGACCTGATTCAGCTGAATTCCTTCGGCTGCGGTCTGGATGCGGTCACCACCGATCAGGTACACGATATCCTGACCGGCTCCGGCAAGATCTATACGGTATTGAAGATTGATGAAGTCAACAACTTAGGGGCTGCCCGCATCCGCGTCCGCTCTCTGATTGCCGCACTTCGGGTTCGGGAGCAGAAGCATTATGAGCGGAAGGTGGTGTCCAGCGCCTACAACCGGGTGGTCTTCACCAAAGAAATGAAGAAGGACTACACCCTGCTGTGCCCCCAGCTGTCCCCGATTCACTTCCGCCTTTTGGAACCGGCGATCCGCTCCTTCGGCTACCGGATCGAGGTACTGCAAAATGACGACCGGAATGCGGTAGACGTGGGTCTTCAGTACGTGAACAATGACGCCTGCTATCCGTCCCTGATCGTCATCGGTCAGATGATGGACGCACTGCTGTCCGGCCGCTACGACTTAAATAAAACTGCCATTTTCATGACCCAGACCGGCGGCGGCTGCCGCGCCTCCAACTACATCGGCTTTATCCGCCGTGCCTTAGAGAAGGCAGGCATGCCGCAGGTTCCGGTCATCTCCGTCAATGCCAACGGCATGGAGACCAACCCGGGCTTTACCATCACCCCGGCACTGCTGACCAAGGCCATGCAGGCGGTGGTCTACGGCGATATTTTCATGCGGGTGGTGTACGCGACCCGTCCCTATGAGAAGGAGCCCGGCTCTGCCAACGCCCTTCACAGAAAGTGGGAGAAGCGCTGCCAGAAGAGCCTGTCCAGACGGGCTCCCAACATGATCGAGTTCGGCAGAAATATCCGCGGCATTATCCGCGACTTCGATGCCCTGCCCCGGCTGGATGTGAAGAAGCCCAGGGTCGGCATCGTAGGCGAGATTCTGGTCAAGTTCTCCCCTCTTGCCAACAACCACATTGTGGACCTGCTGGAATCCGAGGGGGCAGAAGCCGTCATGCCGGATCTGATGGATTTCCTGCTGTACTGCTTCTACAACAACAACTTTAAGGCGGACCACTTAGGAGGAAAGCGCTCCACCGCCAGACTGTGCAACCTGGGGATCTCGCTGCTTGAGTATTTCCGCAAGGTTGCCCGCAGAGAGCTGGCTGCCAGCACCCACTTCACCCCGCCGTCCCGCATCTGGGAGCTGGCGGACATGGCGAAGGAATATGTGTCCCTGGGCAACCAGACCGGAGAAGGGTGGTTTTTGACCGGCGAGATGCTGGAGCTGATCCACAGCGACGTGAAGAACATCGTCTGCACCCAGCCCTTCGGCTGCCTGCCCAACCACATTGTAGGCAAGGGTGTGATCAAGGAGCTGCGCAGAAAGCACCCGGATTCCAATATCATTGCCGTGGACTACGACCCGGGTGCCAGCGAGGTGAACCAGCTGAACCGGATCAAGCTGATGCTGGCGACGGCGCAGAAGAATCTGAAAATGAAAGAAGCATAAACGCGCCGCGGGGTGCAAAAAAAGACCGTCAGATGACAGACACTCTGCCCTGACGGTCTTTCTGTTCTTCCGGTTTCTTTACTTCCAGTCAGCCTGACTGCTTCACTGCATATCAGCAGTAGAACTCCATCGGATAAGTCAGATGCTCAATCTCATCCAGTTCATCCATGGTCACAACGCCAGCCGGTGCGCGAAGCACGGTCGGGATGCGGTTTACAATGGTAGCGCAGGTATGCTCTACGGTTGCCGGCTTCACAACGTGGAACTCGGTATCCGGCTCGCCGGTGATCTTCCAGTCACACATATCTCCGTCATCCGGTCCGTATACCTTACCGATACACTGGGTCTCAATCACCGGTCCCTGGAAGGTCTCGGTGGTCACAACCGCAGCCATGCCGATGCAGCGACCTTTCTCGATGTCCTTGCCCATGGTGGAGGAATAGATGGTCTCGTCGTGGAAATACGGCACGCACTTCTGGGTCTGGCTCTTGATGGTCCAGCCCATCTTCGCTGCCAGTGCCTCGTTGGAGTTCCATACATAGCACGGTTCCAGGGTCTCCGGATGTGCAATCTGCTTCTCGAATTCTTCCGGAGTCAGATCTACGCCGTGTGCTTTGGCAAGTGCCAGTCCATACTCTTCTACGTTGTAGCTGACAGCGCCTTCGATCTTCTTGATGGTGTGGCAGCTTCCTGCTACCATGCCGACCATATTTACCCAGAAGGTATCTTCCATGCCGCTGCCTACGAAGGTACAGTTATTCTCTTTTGCAATCACATCCAGCATATTGGTGCGAACCGGATCTGTGGTCCAGCTGTAGGTTGCCTCCTCACAGGTGGAGATCACGCTGATGCCGCGGCTTAAGCACTTTACATAGTGATCGAAGCAGTCACTTACCAGACTGAACAGGGTCACTACTGCAATATCCGCATCCGTATTGTCCAGCACTTCGTCTGCCTTGTCACTGATCAGCACACCGGTCTTCACGCCAAGTTCTGCATAATCACCGATATCCATTCCCACCACTGCCGGGTTCACGTCGATCGCCCCAACGATCTGTGCGCCATGCTCATACAGGTAACGCATCGTGTACTTACTCATCTTGCCGCACCCATACTGAATCACTTTAATCTTGCTCATTTTAAAAACCCTCCTCACTGACTTTTCTTGATGAGTTCATTATACAGTCTCACCGCAGAAGAGAGTCAAGGGGAAGTTGATATATTTTTAACGCTGCATTTTGGGCGCTGGATTCCTGATATTACATTCCTAGCGGAACTTCAGCGGCACCTGAAGCCGCAGGAACATGGACCGTTTCTCACTGTCAAATACATTGAACTCCGTCAGCACCTCACAGATATAGTCCCCGCAGACCTCATAGGCATGCTGCACACAGTATTCCAGCAGCCGCCTTGCATACTCCTGCTCCTCCTCGAAGCTGTCTAAATAGATGCAGGCATACATGCCGCTGTCGATCCGCCGCACCGATTCCGTCATGGGGAAGTCATCATCCACAAACACAAATATCTCATTGGACACAAACCTCTGCTCCAGAAAGTCCTCCCTGGGCAGGACCGTTCCGGCGTTGCAGTAGTAGATCTGCGGCACATTGTGGTCGATAATATCCGTTTTCAGGTTCCCAAGGATTCGCTCATACATGGATATGTCGTAATCGTAAAAATTCACGTCCGTATGCATGTAATAAATCTGCCGGTGAGGGATGTACTCCACCGTGATCATCCCGCAGGTGGGCGCTTTCCGGAACCGCTCCACACTCTCGATGGTACGGGTGATTGCCTTCAGCCGCATGGAAAGCTGCGCCAGCTCCTCCTTCACCTGCCGCTTCTTGCAAATCAGCGTCGATTCAATCTGCTGGACATCCCCCGAGTCCAGAATACTCTTAATCTCACTCAGACTCATGCCCAGCTCCTTCATATACTGGATCATGTCCAGCCTGGCCTTCTGATTGATGCTGTAATACCGGTAACCGGTCTCCGGGTCCGTGTAGCAGGGCTTTAAGATTCCAACCTTGTCGTACAGCCGGAGGGTCGGAATCGAAACCTTGTTAAACTGCGCCATCTCACCGATTTTCATTCGCTCTGTATCCAAATCCGCACCTCCAAACTCTATCATGGGGATAGACTTTTCTCGTTCATGGTCCTTTTATTCGGACATTCAGAAAATGTTCTCGCATTTTTTATTGCACTTATCAAGAATAGGTGTATAATATAATTATAATATATTTACCCAGGGAACCGTTGGGGTGTTATGTCAGCCGCCGGACGCAAGAAAGGAGGCTGGTGCTTATGGTTACATATGAAGATTTATTTTCTTTTGTAAGCATGCTTTGCGCTGTAATAACTCTCGTTATTTATATTTCACGCAAAAAGTAGCGCCCCTGCTCTCGTAAAGTAAGGCGCTACTTTTTGTAACAATTACTTTCCGGCGGTCAGGTGTACACTGACCAACGGTTCTCTCGTTAAGTATATTATATGTCAGCCGCCAGATATTTTCAACCACATATTACAAAAAAGCTAAATCTCATAAAACCGACATAAGAAATGGAGACAACGGGATTCGAACCCGCGACCTTTGCGTTGCGAACGCAACGCTCTCCCAGCTGAGCTATGTCCCCGGAGACAGAAAATGTTTCTTCTGTTCTTCGACAATCATAGCCCTTTTTTTCTCATTTTTCAAGTGTTTTCCAAAAAATATGCGCAATTTTTTCTATCGGATACGCTTTGGACAATAAATGGCTATTATCGAAAAAATTATCCAATTTTATTTGAGATATAGTGAAATCCAGTTGACATAAAAACCGTTTTGGACAATTATGCTTGAAATCAAACCATTATTACCCAAAATCTCGGGATTTTTGGATAATTTTCATGGATTTTAGGTTGGAATTGTCCAAAACATGATTTATGTAAACCAAAGAGCAGGTGTCACAGAGTTAGATTGGACAATTATATCAAAATTTGCCTGTAATTGTCCGATCTCCCCTCTACGTAAACCAGAGCAACCCGGTCATGATGTCTTATATCCTTTTTCTGGCTCCAGAATCCCCTGACTTCTCACGCATTGCTCCAATTCACGCGCTACTCCAACTCACCCATTATTACTCCAACTCACTTAACCCCGTATACAGCTCATAATACCGACCCTTCATCGCTACCAGCTTGTCATGGTCGCTGCACTAGAAATTCTAAGTTCCTCCTGAATTTGAGACCACAGAGTTTCAACCTGATGATTCTCTGTTTTACTTCCATCTATCACTCATCTTTTTTAATAAACTGGATTATAAGGTATTCTTTCACAGATTAGAAAAAGCAGGTAACCAAGTATAGTTACCTGCCAACATTTGAATGGAATAGGTGGGGTGACACTCCCACATCTCCTAATCAAGTCCTGAGACTATCCGGCTACGGCCGCCTGTTCCGTCCTCAGATTCCATTCAATATAGTCTATTTTTCTGTATCTCAATTATACTTGATTCAATCTATTTGTCAAGCTTTTTCAATGTTCCGCGTTCGATATATCGTTCTGCATTATAGCTGCTTAACGAGTGGAGTGATTTCGCAAAATATTGTCCTTTAGTTGTCACCCGCACAGCTACCCGCACATATTCTCCAGATATATAATACACTTTTACAAAGCCAATGGAGTTATCAGAAGGATTGATTCCAACATAGTCGGGCTCCGCAATTATTTCTGAAATATCAGAAAAATACTTATCAAATTCATAAGGATGCCTGTTTTTCATATGTTCGACATTACTTTCACCAAGCAAGATAGGCGTATCACAACTGATATCCTTTAAATTCAAAATATCTATAATAGACTGTTTAAAATATCCAATTACTTTTGTCATATGCAGAATCCTTTTCAAACTAAATAAACATGGTATACTTCATAGAATCCGGTTTCACCCGATATTATTTCAAGAACATGCAGAACGGCAAAACAGCCAATTTGATCAAATAGAACATCAGAATTGATTTTATCTGAAATATATTCTGCATAGACAAATAATAACATATCGTAAATCACTTTGCAAGAAAACTAAAAACAAAAAACCAGAACGAACTTTCACATTCGCTCTGGTTTCTATTATTTAACGCTTCCGTGCAACGCCATCCTGACCCAGGAAATACTCTCCAATCTGGATATTGGTGCGCTTAATACCGACAGTTCCGTCGATGGCTTCACTGAAATAGTACAGTTTGCCGTCAATGGTCTGCCAGCCGGTAAGCATCTTACCGTTTGTAGTGTCTGGTGCCGTACACATATAGTACCAGTTTCCATTCCAGAATACCCAGCCGGTAACCATATAGCCATTTTTATCAAAGAAATACCATTCGTCTTGGCCGGCATGCCTGATCTTGGCCCAGCCATCCTTCGGATAGCTCTTATTGTTATACTGATACCACCATCCGGTTGCATCCAGAATCCATCTTCCAACTTCCTTTCCAGGCAGGGAAGCACCGGAGAGGCTGCGGGAACCGCCGCCACCACCTCCGCCACCACCTCCGCTGCTTCCGCCACTACCGCTTCCGCCACCGGAGGATGATGAAGTGTTTACAATGCTGAATGTAGAAAAGCTGGTTGTCCAGAACTGCGTCGTATTGTCTGCACCATTATAGATGAAATCCATCCACTCGTCAATTCCATCTCCTACATGATGAATCTTATAACCCTGTACCGGGTAAAATTCCGGCGGAAGCTCAATCGTCACCTTTACCGGGACCATCAGCTTCACCTTGTTTCCATTTACATAAAGGTCACACTCAAAGGTCAGCGCAGCTCCTTTTTCAGGCTGTTTCTGAACAACTCGCAATTCAATCCGTGCATTGTCACTGTTTGCCGAAGTAATATCAGCCGCAAGCAGCGCTCCGCAGATCTCTGCGTTCTGAATCTGCTTATTCTGACCCAATCCTGCCGGAACCTCAATATTGGTAACTACATCGATATTGGTAGTTTCATAAAGCAACTGGTCCATTTTATCAATTGTTTCCCGTTTCAGGTCTGCTTTATCCTGTGCAGGCAATCCTCTGATCTGGTCAGCCAGAGAATCCACAATTGCCGCAGCTGCATCAGAACCAAGACTTTCTACTCTGTGTTCAATCTCATTCAGAGAAAGCGCCTTCTCAATCTTAAGATATTTGTAACTGCCAATCTGCTCTGCATGATACTCTGCAGAAGGCTTTCCGCTGGCATCCTCACTGGCAGCAACTCGAAGACTGGTATAGCTGCTGGTATCAGGTGCCGGGTTCAAAGCAGCTCCACTCTGATTTGATACAATGACAGTAGCTGCATCACCTATGGTGATTGTCCCCTGCTTCGCATACAGAGCCGGTTCCATTCTGTCCGCATTTACAACCACACTGGTACCACCGTGAATCACAATATTGGTTCCTGCTTCCATTGCTCCGTCCGCGGTAACTGCAGCAGAATCAGCAATAGTCACAGAACCATTTCTGGCACAGAGAGCAGCCTTTTCGCCCTGAGCGCGGGTCTCTACATGAACACTTCCATTTATGACTACATTATTTGCTTCAATGGCGCCTCTGGTAGTCAGCTTAAGCTCCGCGCCTCCGGTTATGGTGAGGTTTCCATCAGCAGTGATTGCCGGATTGCCCTCAACCGGCTCCATGACAACACTTCTGTTGACTTTAATTAACGGGTCGATTCCAGAGATAAATACAATCTGCTTATTGCCGGTAAACCTATCATTCAGGTCCAGCCTTGCGCCATTCCAGTTCCAGCCTTCCTCTTTCACACCGCCTTTTTCCTTTGTGATAGTGAGAATGCCATCTTTCAGACCTGTGAAAACCTCAACAGCACTGCCTCCACCTTTGGCAAATGCACTGCCAGACCAGACATAACTTCCTGCAGTAAGCTGATTATCTGCTGCCGGTTCGTCTGCCGCCACCACAACGACCTCATCATCTGTGTTAAACTTTTTCCCCTGGTCGCTGAATAGGCCTGACGCTCCAGCTACAGTCGCTCCTTCTTCAAGGTAAACAGAAGCAGCATTTTCACCAGTCAGCTGACCGTTGTTCTCATTTGTATTTCCTGTCGGTGCGCCTTCTATCGGACCTCCTTTTACCAGTGTCAAAGCATTTCCTGTTCCTATATGAAGCAGTTCTTTATTATCCAGATTTCCTCCGTCAAGAACCAGATTGACTGTTCCCTGCACCGTCAGATTCTCTGCCCTGACCGGTCCCTGCACCATCAGCTTCGGTATAACTGCTCCACTGTCCCACACCGACACGGATGTAACTTTTAAATCTCCCGGTGCACTGATTGCCAAATCTCCGGGAACCGGTTTAAGAGCTACAGTTCGTGCATTAATCTTGATTTCAGGCGTTCCTGCCACTCCTGAAGTAAACACAATCTTTTTGTTTTCGGGGAACTTAAGATCCAGTCTGGATCCATTCCAGTTCCAGTTTTCACCTGCCGCTCCCGTAGCAGGCTTGTCGGATACAACCGTCAGGATACCATCTTTCAGACCTGTAACCACGTCTTCAACAATGCTGCCGCCCTTGACGAACATTCCATCCGTTGCTGACCAGACATAGCTTCCCTCCGTAAGCTGATTATCCACCGCTGCTTCATCTTCTGCACCAACAGACACCTCAGTATTTACAGAAAATTTCTTTCCTTGATCGCTGAATACGCCCGACATACCTACTACCTTGGCACCAGCTGTCAGGTAGATACTACTACCATTTGTTCCCACCAATTGTCCGTTGTTCTCATTTGTATTCTCAGGTTTAGCCCCTACTATAGCTCCACCTTTTGTCAGTTCCAGTACGTTTCCCGCTGCTACGCTAATTAGCGCATTCCCGTTCTTCGCTGTACCATCTAGAATTACCGTAGCATCACCTGCTATTTTTATATTGTCCGCATCAATGTTTCCTTTCATGCTTAGTGTTGTTTCGGATCCGAGCGTCGAAGTAATTGTTAAATTTCCATTCATATAAATGGCCGGATTTGTGTCTTCTGGTTCAAGACTAAATCCCGTTTTATTAAGTCTAATTGTCGCTGTATCTATTACATTTCCAAATTCAATCCGATTGCAATTTCCGAATCCACTGTTTAAGTTCAATATAGATGACTTCCATGCCCACGCATTTTTAGTTGTACCTGGCACCAGTTCAGACGCTGCGTCCATATTTGCAATCGTCAGCACCCCATCAACCAACCCGGTCTCAGCAGCTGCTCTCATCAGTTTTCTTCCAACACGTACCTCAATCTGCGGAAGGTCCACATCTGCCATCATCTTATACTCCGACGGAATCACCGGCTCGTATACATAAGTGCCTGCTGTCTCAGACTGGAACTCCGATTCTGAACTTTCCTCTTCATTCAGCACCCACTCAATATCCTGAATCTCGGTTCTTACCACCAGATCATATCCCAGATCGTTCTCCAGGTCGATATCGAAAGCGTAGTCCAACTCCTCCTCTTCCTCTGCTTCGGAATCTGACACCTCCTCTGCATTGGAATCTGATGCTGTCTCCACATCCGCGTTGGACTCCGATGCCGTCTCCACTTTCTCATCTGCATCCGAGTCCGTAGCTTTTTCTGCTGCGTCTGACTCATCGGCAGTCACATCTTCCTCTTCGCCATCGACTGCCGCATCATCAGTTACCTCCTCTGCTTCGGTCAAAGCCAGATTCACAACCAGCTCTGTCGGGAACTCAATCTCCGTCTCCTCTGCTCCAATCGGTAATTCCTGGACTGCATACGCTGCTTCCAGCTCTTCAAAGCCAGCGATTATCTCCGCCGTGTCATCCTCTGACGCATAGAATGCGCCGACATTAACTGCTGATAACACCATGGATGCTGATAAAACTGCTGCCAGTCTTTGTTTCCATTGCCGTCTCATACTCTGCTCTCCTGTCATTTTATTTTGCGGTTCCAATATCGCTGAACCCCTTATTCCTCTACGGTGATACTCTTAATCTTATTGTTCTTCACATAGAACTGATATCCGTCATCATCGGTTGCGCGCTTCTTGTTCTTCACGATTTTACCGTTCTGGCTGACCAGATAATATTCCACATGCTCCGGCTCATATCGCACTGTCCATACGGTCTCATCCCGTTCTTCATCGTATATACCTGAGTTGCAGACTTCCGCGATAAAGTCCCGGACGCTCATGATATCCAGCGTCTGGAAATGCTCCACATTCATTCCCACCTTCTGTTCCTTGTCTTCCACCCGGACTATGGCGTATTTCTGCCCTTCTTCCGGTTTCATAAGCATACCTGCCTGATACAGCTTGCCGTCCTTTTTGCCGAACAGACCGCTGCCTTTCAGACGCCCGTCATCCTCAAAGGCGAATTCAAACTTCTCATCCCCCAGAGTTACCATGTGGGTACCGGTCAGCATCGCCCCGTCCTTGCCATTAAAATAGTAGAAACGTCTCTTCCGGCTGTCAAACTCCTGCTGATAACATTCCACCAGGTCCCCCCGGCTGTTATACCGCTCATAATCGATCAGATCATTAAATGCCTCAAAGGAAGAGAATTCCCGGTCCGTCTTATCCTGATACCAGGTGGACTCAATCTTGGAGGAAGTCGTCTCATCTTCCATCGTCAGGCAGACAATGCCTCTGATCTGACGCCCGTAGTTGTCAAATGCGTACTTCTCGCCGCCGATTGTGCGGATTTCATTGACACAGAGATTGCCGCTTCCATCTGCATAGTACATATAGGTCTCGCCATCCTCATGCTTCGACTCCATCAGATAGCGGCTCGGTCTCGCCCGGAACCATCCCTTCGTATACTTTGCTCCCGATTCCGGGCTTCCAAAATACATGAACTCTCTGGAATAATCCTCGCCTCCCTGTCTCTCCTCTCTGTTTACATCTGCCCCCAGCGTCTTATCATATACTTCCGTGGTGATCAGTGTCGGGTCTGCATACCAGGAGGAAATCATACGCCCGTATTCGTCAAATCCATACTTCTGCCCATAAAGCGTCAGCCTTCCAATCCGGTTTTCCTTTCCCTTTTTCTTCTTGCCCGTTTCAGAAAAGTAGAACCATCTGTCCTGCATCTCGTCTTCCCAGATTCCATCATCAGGCAATACTTCATTATCCGGATCGGTAAAGATTCTCAGCTTCTGCCAGCCAAGCTTCATGGCTCCGTCATCCTCTTCACCAAAGTAATACTCGCCTTCCATCCATGCGTCTTCACCTGTCAGACGTTCTCCGTCCAGAACCCAGCCGTAAAGCATCCGGCCTTCATCGTCAAAGGCATATTTTTTCCCGTTTATCTCCTTTGTACGGGTCACACTGGAGCTTCCCGATCCCTTATATGCCTTTCCATTATCCTGAAAATAATACCAATACTGTCTCGGCTCGTCCGGAAGGCCGCTCATCTCGAAATCCTCCTCATAAGGAGATCCGATCCACGGTTCATCCTCATACATCAGCTCATCTGGATCTGCATTCTCATTATCGATGGCGACCCACTGATTGCTGACCATCAGTCCGTCCTCACCGATATAGTAATAGTTCCCATCCAGCTCCAGCAGCCGGTCTGTCACCCGCTTTCCCTCGGCATCATAATACGCCCAGCCGCCGTTTTCCTCTGCCCAGCCTTCTTCTGCGTAGGAGGTCATGGACAGGCCGGCGGACAGAACTGCCGCCGCTGTGAGAACCCTGATTAATTGAATCCGCCTTTTCATATACATTCCTCTCATTTCCATTTGCTTATCTGTTCAGATGCAGATGATAGGTACCTGCCTCGCCGCTAAAGTAGAAGCTTGCGCCCTCCTCGCTGGCGCTCTTGGTCTGAACCTGCCCCTGCTCATTGGTGATGGTCCACTGACCGGCAGAAACGCCTGCAACTGCCACCTTCACCTGACCCTCTCCCGGAATAGTCACCGTCACATCCTTTGTCAGACGCTCTTTGTTCTTGGCAAACAGGGTGACATTTTCAAAGATTCTTGCTCCCAGCATATCCTCGGTCTCGATCAGCTCTGCACGGTCCACCGGACTTAAGTTGTCTGCATCGGATACATACATCACGTTCAGGAAGTAATCTGTCTTGCTGCCGATGGAAGGACTGATTTCCACACGGCCCCAGCCATGCTCTGAACTCTTGTCACTGTCGTAATCGGAATAATACTTTCCGCCTGTCGGAGGATAGTTTCTGTCAGTAACCCAGTTCTGACGGCCTGCTCCGCCGACTTTTACAATCTCAGGATTCTTCGGATACAGGGTCTGCAAGGTCAGTTTTCCGTTGTAGCCAATGGTATCGCGCTTCAGCTCCACCACATTGCCGTCCACCACCGGCGGCTGCAGGGAGTGCAGCAGGAACGTCTTCTTAAAGGAAGCTTCCCGCGCCGTAATCTTATCCATGACCACGAAAACTGCCGGTTTCTCTGCAATGCCGGTCGGCATGAACATCATGGAACGTCTTACCTCAGATACCTTATCAGAATATCCCGGTGCCAGATCTCCGCTGATGTAGGAGTATTCCGGATTGATCGGGTCCTCACCGTATGCCATGGCGAGAAGGTCTGCCTTGTGGTGATTCTCATCCGACAGATCTGCCAGCAGCAGCGGCTCCTTGCCCGGTCTGCGCTGACCGCCTGAGTTCTTCGGCACCTTGATGGTGGTCTCGCTGACCATCTTCTCGTTCGGGTCATAGATCAGCAGGGAGTTGTGGGCGATGGTCTCCTTGGCATAGTTGCTGTCATGGTCGCTGCCGAAAGAGTCGTAGCGTCCGTTGTCCCAGGCAAGCGGTCCCTTGTAGTAGATCTGGAAACTGCCGGAATCCAGATGCGCATGATTGCCTGCGTAGGTCTCACCAATCTTTGCCATCACAATCACATCCGGCTGCTCCACACCCTGATTGAATCCGGTTCTGGCAATCATCTGTCCGCTCGGAGAACCGAACAGTCTGGTGCGTGGAAGCTCTGTGATCGGTTTCGGCTCCACAAACGGATCGTTGACAATCAGGAAATTCACCGGGGTAAGCAGCGGCCAGTAGCTGTTGTAATTGAGATACTTATATCCGTCGCTGCAGCGCTCGTACTCACTTTTCATGTACGGATCATCCCAGAGGGAGGAGCCATACAGCAGATGGACCAGGTCTCCGCGCTTCCAGGTCGGGATTTTATCCGTGAGGGAATCAGCGTTGTTATCACCTTCCGGGAAGGATCGTCCATCCGGTCTCTGCCGGTACATTTCCATATAGGGCACCTTCGCCATATCGTCGCTGTAGAGTTCGGTGCCATTCATACGATAGAACAGAAACTGTGCCATCATGTCACAGTGGAAACGGAGCTGATTGTATCCCAGTCCCTGATGGAAGGTGCCGGAGCGATACCACCAGTTCTTGGAATTGACCATCTCATCGTTCATCATATATCCGGCTACCAGATTGTAGATATCCGGGTACTCATCGTAGCAGGCAATCGCAAAAGCAAGCAGGTCCCTGTTGATGTGAGTCTCATAGTTATGGCCGTTTACTGTATAGAGCTTGGTCATCGGCCAGCCGCCCATACCGGTGATTGTAGACGCCATCCGCTCTGCGTAGTCCACAAAGACTCTCTTATCTTCTTCTGTCAGCAGCGGATGACACCAGTCATATACCATGGCAGACAGATAGATCGGCGAGGTTTTCTCCCGGACGATGTCGCCCGCCTTCGGATTGTACTTCAGTGTCTGTACAAAGTTCTTTGCCGCGGTAACAGCGCGCCTGCCATTCTCAACATTGCCATTCATCACATAGTCAAAGGCATATGCCTCGATGACTGCAAACATCTTATAATCAATATTGCACTTATTGCCTTTCAACTCATCCGGCAGTACACCGTCCGTGTCGATTGCCAGAAACTTCCGAAACTCCCTCATGGCTTTCTCGCCCTGCGGACTGACCATGTTCGCCCGGATTGCCGGAATATCCTTACCGGAGAACATCACGCGCGGATGCACTCCCTTTGTCGGAAAGGTACGCGGAATACCAAATCGTGCCGGCAGAATCTTCCTCTCCGGCAAAGCGGTATTCGCCTGTTGTTCCACCCCTGTCTGCGCAGTCTTCTCCGTCTGGGCAGCCGTCTCTGCCGCTGTCGTGGTTCCCGCCGTTACGGTATTCGATGCCAGGCTGGTTCCTGCCGATGTAAACGACATGGCGGCTGCCAGCATCAGGCTGGTCAGTCTCTTGTTTGTGTGCTTTTTCATTCACATTCTCCCTTCTTACCAGTTTCCTACAGGGTATCACAGGTTAAATATGATAACAATTAGCAAAAAAATGAATAATGACACTATTTTGCGGCCGGAATGCAGCTGTGAAAGCATGATAATATTTAGCAGAAAGTGGAACTTTTTTGCATCAAAAAAGCGGAATCATTCTCCCGTTTCATTCAGGGAGAATGATCCCGCAGTGTCCTATCGCTTCTCAGGCGATTCCTGCTTCAATGTCTTTTTGTACTGATGCGGCGTCATACCGTACTCTTCTTTGAATACTTTGATAAAATACTGTGCGGAGCTGTATCCCATCTGTTCGGCAATGTCCTTCACTGCCCAGTCCTGGGCCAGCAGCTCCACCGCCGTCTTCATCTTCTTTTCCTTGATATATTCAGAATACCCCTTGCCCATCACCTGCCGGAACACACGGCTGGCAGCATCCGGACGCATATTCAGCTGGCCCGCAAGGAAGTCCAGAGACAGGTCCTTCTCATCATGTTCCAGAAGAATCAGAATCTGTTCCCGCACATCCAGATCCACGGACTGCTTCTTCTCATAGATATTCTTCATCATGGTCTCGCATACATCACTGCACCATGTGTAAAACAGGTCAATATCCGGAATATGCTTGTAATATTCCCTGATATCATAGCCATACACCACCCACATATCCAGCTGATACTGCTGCATGATCTGATACATCAATGTCATCAAATCCCGCAGTGTGGACATACAGTAGTCGATGGTATAGTTACCGGTCTTAAAAGAGACAACCAGCATCTCCAGATGAGACTTGACCCCAAGCACATTCTCACTGTAGATACCACGGCGGAACCCGTCAAATATCTTCTGATGACTTCCACTGCCCTTGCGCTCCTCAATCTTAATCTGCTCAAGGGGCAGATACTGCTCCTCCGTAAAAACATACAGATATCGCGCTGCTTCCTGCGCACTGTTATAGCTCTTCTGAATCCCACTGTCCTGTATCTCACAGATACCGCCGGACACAACGCGATACTCCGGATATTCAGACATGGTCTTTTCGAGAAAATCCCCTCTCACCTGCTCCCAGTCCTCCCCGTGAAATATCACAAAGGCTGCTGTCCTGTCCTTGCCGACTGTGGTAGACAACACATCATATACTCCCTGCCCCGGCTGGAACTTCTCCTGAAGCATCTCCGCTGAGATCTGCTCCTGCTTCTGGTTCTCCGTAATAAACAAAAATGCGCATACCTGCTCTGCATTCAGGTACTCTTTGACCTTCTCCAGTTCTTTCTCCGGATTCTTCCCAAAAATCAGGGACCGCACCGTATTCTGGAACAGAATCCCCTTCGATGAATTGATCGTCTCGTGCATGCTGGTCACCTCTTTGGTCAGAAGCTCAAGAGAAGCATCAAACCCGCGGTTCCCTTCCTGAATCTCGATTCCGGCTTTTTCTGTCACAGCATGAATCCGTCTCCGGTACACAAAGTGGTTATAGCATAAAATCACAACCCACACGATTGCATTGAATACGATAAATACAGTAAAATTCATCAGAAGCATCCGATATGTATGGTCCAGACTACTGTAAAAGCGGTCTGCGTTGACGCTGTACAGATACATTAACCCTGTATCCGGAGATACGTCGTGGAAAACCACCACATTATTTTCTGCTGACTTCATTGCAAACGGAGGAACTCCTGTGCGCAGATCCATCTGCTCCTGCTCTGCATACCGGAGTATCTCTTCCGTAATTCCGTTCTTCACGCCTTCATCTTCCGACGACTCATAAATCAACTGATAATCTCTCGATAAGATGCTCAGCCTTCCCTGCTTCAGGTCAATAAATTCGCCATATTTTTGCGGATTCACATAGACCGCTACCACGATGTCTTTGCCGCCCCATCTGGGCTTGGAAATCCGTTTGATGTAAGTAAGGACCGGATGATCCACTGCATAGGCAACTCCTGTTTTCGGCTGAAATCCCTCTTCCAGCTTTCCATTCACATAATCATGATACCAGGGAAGATACCGCTCCTTCATCTGATCATCAACCGGAAAATGAACGTTGTTGAATCCTGTCACAATCGTCTGTGTCGCTTCGTAGTAAATATCGATTCCATCCAGATAAGGATATGCTTTCTGAATCTTGCTCAGTTCCTCCGTCAGCTCCCGGACTTTCTGAGACGAGCCGGCAATCGACTCCTCCTGCGGAAGCAGAATCGGCTTGTTCTCATTCAGGGAAGAGAAATACAGCTGCGGAATCTTCAGCATGGACTGTGTCACAAGCTCATCAATATTGTCGAACGCCAGATCCGTGACCTGCTGGTTGTACTTAACAAAGCTGTCCTGATAGGTTCTGTTGTACCTGCGGTAAAAGATCTGGTAGTTGAGCACAGCCAGAACCAGCAGTGTACCCAGATTGATACATAAAATCGTAAAAAAAAGGGAGGAAGATAAACGTCGTTTCTCCTTCGCAGTCTGTCTCATCATCGTACCTCCTTTGATGCAGGAAGCTTTGCTGCATAAGCCTCCTGTACCGCCTTCTCGGCAGCTTCACCTCCGGCTTTCTTGAACTCCTCCACAAAGGTATCAAAATAGTCGATTGGCTTCTCGCCGGTAATCATCGCAAAGTATGCCTGCTCTGTCATGGAATCCAGCGTTTCAATCACATTGGAAAACTCTTCTACCGCCGGTGCATTGAAACGATAGTAGCCATTGCCGGTGATTTCCTCACCGAACCTGGTCTTTTCTGCATTCAACTGCTGTGCATACAGTACCGTTGCACCGAAATCCACCTGCATAACACCTTCTTTTCTCAGTTCCACACCATCCATCAGACGTTTTCTGCCATGCTCCGTCATCACAAAGTGCCGCCCCTCAATCCCATAATTCGACAATTCCATAAATGCTGCATCTGAATAGTAGGCGTCCAGCATTGCCAGAAATGCGTCAACCTTTCTCGGGTCGCTCACCGCCTTTGTAGTCAGACAGGTCAGGCGCCCCACCTTCCCCCATGCCTCCGTGCCGGACCTTCCATCCGGTCCGATTGGAGCCGGTCCCGGGACCACGACTGCATCTGGATTTACCTCCGTCATCTCTTTCAAACATATTCCCAGATTATCCGGGTCCGTCATATCCGTGCTGTACTGAAAGTAATGGTACGGCTGACCGGAGGTCAGACCGATCTGTCCGTTGACAAAGGAATGGGAAATCGCCGCATAACCGCCGTGGTTCTCTCCGGTAAGAAATTCCCTGTCGATGATTCCTTTTTCGTACCAGTCATGAAGAAGGCGAAGCGCTTCCTTGGCTTCCGGACGGATATATGGAAAAAACGGAACATTGTCCTCGCCCAGCTGCATCTCCTCGACTGTAAACTCAGAGTTCGCCGCGGCTCCTGTCACACATCGCAAACCATATGCGCCAAATACTGCACCGAAGATACGCTCAGCTGCACCTGCCGTATCATTCCTGCCGTTGCCATCCGGATCCTGCCGGACAAATGCAGTCAGAACCTTCTCATATTCCTCCAGCGTCTCCGGCACTTCCAGCCCCAGCCTGTCCAGCCAGTCTTTTCTCCAGAACATCGCCATCGGCTGCTGGTCCATCGGGTTCGCCACACCATAGTTCTTTCCCTCATAAACCATTGTACTCCACAGAGAACCGTCATCATACGCATCTGCAACTTTCGCAAAGTTCGGAGCTTTTTCACGAATCATCTCAATCGGAAGCTCTCCGATGATTCCACTTTCAATATAAGCGGCAAGCTCTGCCGTGCTTCCCACTACCATAACATCCGGCATCTCGCCGCCTGTAAGTCTCACGCTTAAGTTCTCATGATAATTATCGGAATCCACATAGAAGCTTTTCAGGTCAATATGGAAGCGCTCCTCAATCATCTTTACTACTTCTGCGTTGTCATTAATCTCCGCAGTCGTCTGACTGGTCAGAAATTCCATCTGAACCGGGTCTTCTGCCGTCTGCATATTCCCGGCATTTTTACTTTCTCCGGAATCTGCTGCAGGTGCAAAGCAGCCTGTCAGAGATGTTCCGATTGTTGCTGCTGTCAGCATCCATGACACAACCTGTTTTACATTTCTATTTCTCATATATCTTCGCTTCTCCTTACAGCTTCCTGATCTTCTGGCAGGTTCTCTGTCCTGCGCCTAACAGCCTAACATATTTTAACAGAAAACACAATTATAGAAAATTTTAAAAATAACAGTTTTTTGCACCTCGCAAAACTCCTGTTTTCTCTCTTTACCCCATCATTATTCCCGCTTTTCCTTGTATTTTCAGGGTTTTTACCGTATTCACACAAATTCACCCGGTTTCCGGCAGCCGATTTGCACCTGCTTCCAACATGGTATCACAAAAAAATGTTATTATTCAAAAAAGTATCGTTGAACAAACAGATTCCTTAAAATATACTCGAATCAAAGCCATGAAAGGAGAATTTTTATGAATCTGATACCTGTAGACGAACGTCTCATTACCGATGAAGAAGTGTTTTCTGCGTTCGACTTATCGCTGCCATCCCTGGCACCGGTTCGTTCCGCTTTCGATAAAGGGGATCTGGCAGCCGCCAAAAAGGAACTCATTCATTATTTTGAAACCCGCACCTCACCATATTATCTTCACGATTATCGCAGTCTTCCACTACAAAAAATAGATACTGACGCGAACACCCATGACTTTCAGTCCTCTATGGGACTGAGCGGAAGCCTGAAGGAATTCTGCCTGTATGCCGGCCGAAAGCTCATGGATCACATCTATGTGCGTCCCGGAAGAAACCGACTGGAGCTTGATCTGGGGCCGGACTATGAGAATCTGCCTCATTTCAACTTTCTGGAGGATCAGGGCAAAAAGCACCGTGCTGTCTCTGATATCTTTGTCAGAGGACCGGTTTTTGAATATCTGGCTGTCCTCTACCATGAAACCGGAGACAAGAAGGTACTGGCACAGTTTGAGGAAATGCTTTCCGTCTTTTGGGAACATTATCCGCTGGTTCTGGAATACACCGGAGCTGATGCCAGTCGTTTCTGCCTGACCGAGGACCGGGATGTGATGAGCACCGGATGGCTGATCCTCCAGTACATCAGCCTGTTCTACACCCGTATTCCCTATGAGATCGGCACCGATAAGGCATTCGGAATCATCAAACGCATCTGGTTTCTCGGCAGTCAGTTCCATCGCTTTGAGAAGGACGGCTACCGCAAATACAATCACCACATGTGGGAGCGGGGCATCGTACCCTTCCTGATGGGTGTGCTGCTTCCTGAGATCACAGACTTCCGGTCGTTCAAAGAACGGGGCGCTGCTGTATTGTGCATGCATATCCGGGATGACTTCAATGAATCCGGCGGATACAGCGAGCACTCCATCCCCTACTGGTCCGGAGCAGCGCTCTGCAGCATGATTTATCTTGCCGTACATATCGCCAACCTGAATCACGAATCACTGCTGGATGAAGAATCGAAGCAACGGCTTTATACAACATTTGAGGCCCTTGCACGCATCAGCCCGCCGCAGGACCACTATCCGTCTCTGGGCGATAACGGCGGTCCTCTGGTGGATCCGGTTCTGGAAATCGGCGCAAAGACCATGTCCAATGTATCCTGCCGGGAAATCCTTGCACTGCGGAACCATGAGATTGATGTCCTTCCCGAGGATATCCCACTGGATTATGCAGATGACCGCTGCGGGTTCGTCTGCTGCCGAAGCGGCTATGACAGAACTGCTAACTATCTGCTGATGTCTGCCAAGGTGAACTGTGGAGATACCGGTCACAACCATATGGACATGCTTTCCATGTTCATCATGTTCCGGGGACAGAAGTTCATCGGCGAACCTTACGCAAGGCTGCTTTACCACACTGCCACCATGGGCAGCGCCCACAGAGGCTACGGGTACAATATGAGTGCACACAACACCGTGCTGGCCTACGGCAATCCGGTACAGCCGGATAAAATGTATGCGAACAAGTGGGGCGTCTACCGGCCGGATTCACCGGTTTCAGATTTTGTTTCCACTGACGAAGGCTGCTTCGTCAGCGCATACCATGACGCTTACACCACCTGCCGTCACCGCCGAAGCCTGTACTTTCACCGTGAGAAGGGTCTGCTGATCCATGACAGAATGGAACACGGTAACCGCCTTGACGACCCTCATATCCAGCGCTGGCACCTGATGCCGGATGTCACTGTCAGCCGGATTGACGATACCACACTGCTTCTGGAGAAACATGGGGTGAAAATCTTATGCTTCTGGAGCGGAAGTCCGGAAATCCGTGTATGGAAAAACGAACTTCTTTTCCCGGAAATCGTTAAGACCAGAGAGGAACTGCTCCCGATCATCGATGTAGCCTTTTCCGCCGCTTCTGAGAAGGCTCAGGATATTGCGACAGTCTCCCAGTCCCTGCTGATGCTGGATGTGACTGATTACAAGAAGATACCGGACCGTCAGGTGCTTGGCGATATGGTCAGTCAGATTCTGTCAGAAAAGATGAGGTGAATATTTTATGAAACAGCCACATATCATTATGATTTCAGCGGACCAGCTCCGGTATGATGTGCTGGGTAAGGGCTTTACCCCTTACCTCGATGCACTGGCCAGAGAAAGCATCTGCTTCGACAATGCATACTGCACCTGCCCCCTCTGCGTTCCCGCCCGCGGTTCCATGTTTACCGGCATGTGCCCCAACACCACTGGCAGCCTGATCAACCCATGGGAAGCCACTGATGCCCATGCCGGCTATGTAAAGGAAGGCATAGACAACCTGTACACTATTCTGGAGCGAAACGGCTGGGACTGTCTCCACAGCGGCAAACAGCACCTGTTTACCGCCGGGAAGCGTCTGGAAAACCGCTCCGATCTGAAGATCAAATGGCTTTCCACAGAAAAAACCTACCGGGAATACTTAAAGCAGAATCAGGTCCGGATACCGGGCGGTCCTCAGTTCCGCTCCCCGGTACCGGAGATGCTGGACAGAACCCATACCATCTTTACCACCTGCTCCAATGCCGATACCGGCTGCTACGAACCGGGCGGAGATTACTATTTTGACGGCTACTTTACCGCTGAAGCTCTTAAGGGACTGAAGGAGCGCGACCGTTCCAAACCGCTGTTTCTAAGCGCCATGTTTCTGGCTCCCCACCCGCCGTTTGAGATTCCGGAACCATGGTTCTCCAAATATGATCTGGAAGATTTTGAGCTGCCAGAGAATGTGGGCAACTGGTATCCGCACCAGTCACCGCTTCAGCTTTACAACGTGACCGGTGCGCTTGGCACCCATTACCGCAAAAATGAATGGCGAGAGAGCTGGCGCGTCTATCTGGGACTCGTATCCTATCTGGACCGCTGCATTGGACAGATTCTCGGTGAATTGAAAGCGCAGGGCATCTATGACGACTGCCTGATCCTGTTCACCTCCGATCACGGAGAGATGCTCGGCTCCCACCGTCTGTTCCAGAAGATGTGCATGTATCAGGAATCTGCGAAGGTTCCGCTGTATCTGCGGCTTCCAGACTGTGAAGCAGGCGGCGGACGGAAGATTCCGGATACCGTCAGCCATCTGGATATCCTGCCGACGCTGTGCCGCTATCTGGGACTTAAGACGAATCCAGCGGTGGAGGGACGATCCCTGCTTCCGCTCTTCTATGGCGACACACTGCCACCCCGCCCTGCCTTTATCCAGTATGACGGCAACAGCTGCTTAAGCGCCTATCAGCGATGTGTCGTTGACGGAAACTATAAGCTGATCATGGATGTGTTCCAGAAGGAGACGTTCTTTGAGCTGTACGACATCGCAGAGGACCCGCAGGAGACCGTAAACCTGCTGTTTGAACATCAGGGTTGGGAGACTGCCCGCCGCCTGTACACGCTGCTTACAGAGCATATGAGGGCTACCGGAGATTCTCTGGAATGCTCCGACTATCAGCTGGAAGAATTTCTGCAATATATTGCGAAATAACAGGAACTCTCCTATAAGAATAACACCCTGCGCTGTCCGGATTCCCGTGACAGTACAGGGTGTTATTCTTATATCCTTTATCTGCTTCGCCTGACACCGCGCATTGCTCTACCAGATAAACAGTTCCTTATCCGCCAGCTTCATCAGCGCCTCGATAAAATAATAGTCTCCATATACAATCGGCAGCTCAATCTCATCGCAGTGATAAGCTACACTGCAGTTCTCCAGAAAGTAATCCACCTTCGCATCCCAGCTGCATCTCTGCTCTGCCAGCGTCCTGAGCATCTTCATGGCAGCGCCAAGATACACCTTCTTATCTCTTCCTTCACAGCATCTGGCAATCTCAATCAGACCGCAGGCTGTGACTGCTGCTGCAATAGAATCCTCCCACTCGCAGTCCTCCGGCTGGCGGAAATCCAGCAGAACCAGACCGGAATCCGGCAGGTTGGCAAGAAAGTAATTGGCCACTCTCTTTGCCGCATCCAGATATTTCTGCTCCTTTGTATGAATGTAGCTGAGCGCGAATCCATATACCGCCCAGGACTGGCCTCTGGTCCAGGAGGAACCGCGCGCATAGCCCTGACCGGCATAGCTTCTCAGGCGCTCCCCCGTCTCCGGATCAAATCCTACGATATGGCACACAGAGCCGTCACCACGGATAAATGCATCGATGACGGTGTCTGCATGAGCTGTCGCAATCTGACAGAATCGCGGGTCTTTTGTCTCCTCATACGCCCAGTACAGCAGAGGCAGATTCATCATACAGTCAATAATCGCCCAGCCTCTGTGGTCATCCTCGTCCCAGTCATTCCACGCGCGGATAAATCTTCCCACCGGGTTATATCTTCCCGCCATGTTGTTGGCTGCCAGAAGAGCACGGTTTCTGGATGCCGCGCTGCCTGTCTTCCGGTAGTTTGCAACGGAGGTCGGAAGCCACTTGAAGCCGTTGTCGTGGTCCAGTCCCTCCGCGTTCATCAGAACCTTATCCAGCTTCTCTTCCACCCATTCCGCCTGTTTCCGGTATTCTTCCTTTCCTGTAAGCTGATACATCTGCCACATAGTACCGCCCCAGAATCCATTGGTCCACCAGCAGATTTTATCATCGCCGGAACGGTCGTCAAATACACCCTTCACAGCCTTATAAGGAATCTTGTATTTGCATCGCTCCATGACCGTTTCCATCTTCTCTGCCACATGTTCCAGTATTTCTTCCGCCCATTTCTTTTCTTCCTGTCCTAACATCCTTGATACACTCCTTTCCCGGTATCTTGTACCGATTCCGTCAAACTTCTCACTGTTTCCCGTTTTCCTCTATCCTGTCAGAGCAAAGAGACAGAACATTTCCGGATAGAACAAGCTCATAGGAACACTGCTCTACCGTAAAGCCAAATCTCACGGTTCCATCATCCAAAAGCTCAGATGACACCTCCGTAACCTCCGCAGCCTGCTGCCCCGCCGGAGCCGGACACGCCACAGACAGGAAGGCATGCCTGCCCTCTGACAGATGCTCCGCCTCAAATCGGGCTATCATCGTATCGTGCCACACATCATTTTTCGTTGATATCTTCGCCGGAACCAGTGACGGCTTCAGCCGCTTATCCGAGTAAACCGCGACATTGGCTCTCGGATCAACCGATACGGCAAAGGATTTCTCCGAATCCGCCATCACGCAGTGAGAGTCCATATGGAAGTTGATCTGTACACTGGAATCTGGAGTCACATGTTCCAGGATATCCATCACAGCCAGAAACTTCCGGTCTACAATCGCCACTGCACGCCTGTGAACAGCCGGCTCATAATTGCGGTGTTCTCCCACAGCGTAAATGAGTCTGCCATCCCTGGCCGCATTCAGAATATCCCCCGGCTTCTGCTTGCCGTAGGCCCAGCTTCCCCTATACTCCCACGGGTCTTCATGGTTCAGCGTGAGGCAGTTATGCCAGTGTGCCGATTTTAAATGCCTGCGGTTTTCATCATCTTTATAGTAATAAATAGCAGGATCTCCGAGAAGCACTCTTCCGTATGCGCTGAATTCAAACCCGGCAGGATCCATATGTGCATGAAGATTCTGCACCGGGGTACGGCAGCCGAACATCACATAAAACGCATCCTGCGACCAGTCTGTCCGGAGAAAGACCTGCTTCAGTCCCTTTTGCCAGCTTATGGTATCTTCTTTCGGAAGACATCTCTTCTCCTCGATTCCGTCAAGCTGCTCCGCCAGATTCTGCAGATCCGGCACCTCCCATATCTGGTCGGCAATCTGCCTCATAAGGTCCTCCAGGCTGTAGTAGCAGAGAGCATTCTTCATGTAAGAGCTGTCCTGAAATGCGAGATAATAGCTGAAAGCGCCCATCGACAAGGTTCCGCTGTAGGTACTGCTGTCTCCCCATGAGCTGTTTCCGCCGCATGGTCTTGTGGCATGAACCGAGTATTCCAGCATCTTTTTCAGACGCTCCCTGTAATGCTCCGACATCTCAAAACCATATTTACCAGCCAGAAGAACCGGAAGCGCAAACCAGTAGCTGCATCCGTTGTGATAGGATGCACAGCCCTCTATCTGTCCCCCGCCTTCGGTCACCTGTACCTCAATGCTGCGCTCCATTTCGTGAATCGCATGTTCTCTCCAGATGTTTGCATCCCGGAATTCCGGAAACATGCAGGAAAGATATAACAGTCCGTTATTCTCCATCAGATAGTGATTATGGTCCGCGTTCGGCCATATCTTCGGTGCTACCAGATACAGAATCTGTGCATGCTGATAGACACTGCCAAGATAGACCTCCAGAAATGTTTCATCAATGAATCCGCTGTCTATCAAATGATGGATGATATAAGGCCATGTGCGGTACATCCGGATGCCGACTTCCAGAGAACGCCATATTCCCTGATTGCACTTGCATCCTCCAAAGTCCTCCACAGCAAGGCTGCCATCCGGCGCATAGAGCGGCTGACACGGACAGTATTCGATCCAATGATAAAATTCTTCTATAATCTTTTTTGCATATCTCTCATCACCGGTAAAAGAATACGCTTCCGCCATAGTTCTCCAATGTACCATGCGGTTCAGCTGATAGGTATACTCATCATAATGATAGATATTTTCATGCCATTTCACCGGATTCCCGATAAAATGCGGCAATGAGGAACCGGGCAGTACCGTAAATCCGTTCAGACAGTGCTCCGCCTTCTCGATGATAGATGCATAGACGTCAGGGAACAGACGCTGAATCATCTTTCCCCTCTCAGCAAATGAAACTCCCTGCTGAAACTGCTTTTCCCGCTGCTTCAGATTCTCAAGCACAGTCTTTACGGTGACACCCTCCTGAAGCGCCTGAATCGTTTCCAACATGACTGTCATCCTCCTTCTACTCCAGACAGAACACACGACCTAACGGGGCTTTTTCGCCTGTGTATGCAGGTGCTTTTACCAGATATCCTCCTTCTCTTCTTTCATATGGAAGCTTCTCCCCGTTCTCCAGAAATACAATGCTGGTTACGGCTTTCTCATACGGAATCCAGACCTCCTCCTGCACTGCTGCATCGTCAGAATCGAACGTCTCTATCGCATAGACCTTCTCATCCTTTCTGGTAAATGCAATTCCGTCCTTTTTATATGGCGCGCACACTCTGGTTTTGTAGATAGCCTCCCCGTACCGGTTCAGCCAGATTCCCATCTCTTTTAGCAGTTCCATAGCCTTCTTCGGCAATACGCCGTTGGGCTGCGGGCCCACGTTGATTGCAAGGTTTCCGCCCTTTGCCACGATATCCACCAGCAGATTGACCACCTGTCTGGTAGACTTATAGTTATCATCATAGTGATAGGACCATGCAGTGCCCAGTGTCAGATTGCTCTCCCACGGAATCAGCAGCGGGTCCTTTGGAACTCTCTGCTCCGGTGTGACGAAGTTCTCGTATGGCCCGCCTACAGTCCGGTCTGCACAGAGGATGCCCGGCTGATACTCCCGGACCTTCTCAACGATCTCACCCAGCCGGATGTCCTGCCCGTTTCTCGCACATACCCATCCCGCATCAAACCAGAGTGCATCGATTCGCCCGTAGTTCTGGGTCAGTTCCCGGATCTGGTTATGTGTGAACTGAATAAACTCCTCCCACTTTTCCGGATTCTTCTCCGGGTCATAGGAAGGTCCTCTGCTCGTATACTTTCCCCGCTCTCCATCTTTACTCCAATAGCTGTCAATATGCCAGTCCGCCTTGGAAAAATATGCGGAAATACCAAGTCCTTTTTTCCTGCATGCCTCGAATAAGTTCTGGCACACATCTGCATACTGGTTCGTGTGGAACGGACAGTCCTCTGCCGTAATCTTATAGTCCGAATACTGCGTATCCCACATACAGAATCCGTCATGGTGCTTCGTTGTAAAGACCAGATACTTCGCGCCTGTCGCCTGAATCTCCTCTGCCCACATCTTCGGATCAAACCGGATTGGATTGAAGGTCCTGTTCAGGTCAAAATACTGCTTTTTAAATTCCTCCCCACTGACGTTCCAGTCCAGTCTCTTATCACGGCACCAGCCGGCATCCGCATCCGACAACGGCCAGGAAGGACTGCAGTCAAGCTGCGAATAAGGTCCCCAGTGAATCATGAACCCCAGCTTCTGATCCTGAAACCACTCCAGCTTTTCTCTAACCGCCGGATCTTCCGGGCAAACGTATTCCTTCTGTGTGCTGTAGCCGTGTGTACCTTCCTTAATCTTCTGCTCGGTTTCCTTCTTATTTATTTTTTTCTGTTCTTCTGCATTCATGCTATTATTGTCCTTTTCTTTTATTCTGTTTGAAAGAACACCCTGTGAAATTCTCTCACAGGGTGTTCTTTCAAAACTTCCTACTTACTGTTCCATGGACGTAATGGTTTCATTCCATCTGTCATAGGACGCCTGCATGACTTCCATAACCTCGCCAAGCCCCATCTGCTCACAGGTTTCCACATAGGAATCCCATTCTGTCTCGATGGAAGCAGCTCCTGTGATAAACTTCGCGCGCATCTCCTCCATATACAGCTTGATATCTGCATACTTGTTGTCAAAGACATACTGCTCATCATCCGTGAATTTCAGGTAAATGACTTCCGGGAATACCTTCTCTGTAATCATATAGGGAAGGACATTGCTGACATATCCCTTCTGTCTTGCCTGTGCATTGCCCTTTGTGCTTGTGATTGCTGATCCGAAAGCGTCTGCTCTTCCGAAGTCTCTCCACTCAAGCTTCTGCAGCTGGTAAGCGGAAAACGCCTTGAATTCTTCCGGTACCATCTGACTGTAGGTGCCATCATCATTCAGCTCCCAGTCTTTTCCCTCGAAGCCATATACGAAAGTCTGTCCGTACAGACCACTTCCTTCCACAACCTCCTCAGTTGCAAATGCAATATCAAACATCTTGCAGAGCTCTTCCACATATTCACTGTCCTTATTGATGAACATTCCGGATACACCTCTGTAATCAATACGACCCGGCAGTGTCTGTGTGCTGTCATATTCGCTGGTGAGAGGTGCCAGACAGCCAAGATTATCCCAGCTGCCGCCTAAGTCCTCTTCGGAAAGTGTCTGAGCAGCCGCACCGCTGATGTAGGCAACCTTACCGGACTTTGCCAGCTGTTCCTTGGCAGTATTGTCCAGGGTCAGCCACTCTCTGTTCATCAGTTCCTCTTCATACAGCTTGTTCAGGAATTCATAGTAATGCTTCGTCTGCTCCATAACCGGTGTATATACCGCTTTGCCGGTTCCGTCATCATCAAAGTCCATTTTATGTAAGGTACCAAATGCGGAGAAGAGGTTGGAAACCATACCGACATCCGGAGTCATATCATAGACCATACCCGGCTCGCCGTTCTTCTCTTTCAGGATTACCAGCTGATCGTACAGTTCATCTACCGTAGTCGGCAGTTCTGTAATCCCTGCATCTTTCAGCACATCCAGCCTTACATGCGGTCTGGTCGATGTTCTGGTCGAACTGGCACCGGACACACCAAACAGATTGTACACCTCGCCGTTGAGCTGGGTCGTGATTGCCCTTGCAGCCGGATAATCCTTGTAGGTCTGCGCCAGATTCGGCATAATATCCAGATAATCCAGATAGTTCACAAATCTGCCGCCTAAAACGCCGTAATCGTTCACCATGCTGGCATTGATTTCACCGGTATGGAAGAAATCCGGCCAGTCATTGCCTGCAAGATAGGTAGAAAGAGCTGCTGAGTCAATATTTACCCACTCAATGTTGATACCGGTTACCTCTGATACCTTCTCCCACACCAGTCTGCTTTCACTGACACTGGTGTCACATCCGACAACAAGTCCGGTTACCGTGATTGGTTCCTCCACAATCGGATAGGTTGGAACATAGTTCTCTACGGCTGTTCTTGTCTCTCCTTCCGACTTCCCGGCATCTGCCTTACCGCCATCCTGTGCATTTCCGCCTCCGCAGGCAGTTAAGGATGCAGCCATAGAAGCTGCTAAAACTGTTGCTAAAACTTTCTTTGTCATAGTATTTCCTTTCTGTTCTTTTATTTGGCAATTCCTTATACTTTTATGTTAATCACCATGTTCTGGCTCTTTAACCTTTGACAGAACCAATCATCACACCTTTATCAAAATACTTCTGTAAGAACGGATAGACGATCAGCAACGGCAGAGAGGATACCACCATCGCAGAATATCTGAGGAGTGCTTCTCTGTCAGCCAGTGCAGCTGCATACTCTCCGCCTTCCTCTGCAAGGCTCGCCGTCTGTGCAAGAATCAGGATTCTCCGCAAAACCACCTGAAGTGACTGCTTGAAATCATCCTGAATGTAAATCAGACAGTCCATATAAGCATTCCACTGTCCAACCGCTACATACAGTACCATGACACCAATCAGGGCCTTGGACAGCGGCAGGATAATCTGGAGAAAGGTTCGCATCGGGGAACAGCCATCGATTTCTGCCGCCTCCTCCAGTTCCTTCGGTATGGATTCAAAGAACGAC
Organism: Eubacteriales bacterium; assembly: GCA_030536555.1. GTDB lineage: Bacteria > Bacillota > Clostridia > Lachnospirales > Lachnospiraceae > Brotaphodocola. Next base: position 76,142 of record JAUNPU010000015.1, read on the forward strand.
CGGCAGATAATGCAGTTGTAGGTGCTGAACGTTCCCAGCAGGACAATCGCTGCTCTGGTATTGTATAATCCGTATTTCTGCATCTGCAGGAAGGTCGGAATCAGTCCGCCTGAGAAATACATGGTAATCATAAATATCATCATAAAGAAATTCCGTCCCGGAATATTTCTCTTTGCCAGCGCATAACCTGCCGGCAGTGTCACCGCCAGACTCACGAGAGTCTGCACAACTGTGTAAAAAACCGTATTGAAGAAGCCAGTCATGATATCTTTATCTGCGAAAACAGCCTTATAGCCTTCCAGCGTAAATCCCTTTGGAAACAGCAGAACCTTTCCTGCTGCTACCATATCCGGTGAGCTGACGGAGTTCGACAGTACCAGTACCAGCGGATATCCCACAATCAAAATCAGTAAAAACGTTATCGTATAGATTACGATATCAAACACGGTAATCTTTTTCTTTTTCATATCATCTCACTCCTTTCCGTTAGAATAGACTCGTCTTGCTTATTTTCTTGGAAATCCAGTTTGCCACCAGTACCAGTCCAATATTGATTGCATTATTGAAGAGTCCGACTGCAGCGGAGAAACTGTAGTTGCTGTTGATAATACCTCGCTTATATACATAGGTAGAGATGACTTCCGCAGTCTCAATGTTCATGGCGTTCTGCATCAGATATACCTTCTCATGTCCCACCGATGCAATCTGTCCCACTCTGAGGATCAGCATGATAATAATGGTCGGCAGAATCGTAGGAAGATTGATATATATGATCTTCTGCAACCTGCTTGCTCCATCCATATCCGCAGCTTCATGCAGCGACACATCCACGCCGGACAGCGCAGCAAGATAAATGATGGCGCCCCAGCCCATGCCCTGCCATACTCCGGACCATACATACAGGTGGCGGAAGTAATCCGGATTTGCCATAAAGTAGTTTCTCTCCATTCCGAACATTTCCAGAAGCGTATTCACAACACCCTGGGACGGGGATAACATGGAGGTCATGATACTTACCAGCACTACAATAGAAATGAAATGCGGTGCATACAGCAGTGTCTGCGTAAATTTTTTTGTCTTTCCCTTCAGTTCATTCAGAACCAGCGCAATTACAATCGGTATCGGAAATCCGATCAGGAGACTGTAAAAGGAAAGAATAAATGTATTCTTCATCAACGTACCGAAATAATAGCTCTGGAAAAAGTCCGTAAAGTTTCTGAACCCGATCCATGGGCTTCCGGTAATCCCCAGCGACACCTTGTAATTCTTGAAGGCGATCTGCAATCCGTACATAGGTGCATAACAGAAAAACGCCACATACAGAACAGCGGGCAGCAGCATCAGATAGTAGTGCCGGTTTTTCCATATCTGCGCACGCAGCGTACCCTTTGACCGCCCAATACTGTATTCCTTCGATTTCTTTTTCATACCCTCACTCCTTTTGGTAAAATATTTTTTGCGGCTTGCACATCCAAGTTACCATCATGTTTTTCGCTTTTCAAGAAGACAATTTTGTATCATTCTCTCAGAAGTCGATTGTACAATTTATTAACTGCCACTTTTTTGCGCATTTTATTACCATACAGCGGGCAATTCACGTTTTTATGCACTTTCCTGCATCAAATATGCCTGTATCCTGCTTCCCGATCTGCATGGCACGCAAAAAATCCCAGATTTTTGTGCAAAAATCTGGGATTTCATGTCAATCATACCACTGCAATTATTTTGTATTTTTCAGAAAAATGTTATCTGTCACTCCAACTCACTCAGCCCCGTATAAAGCTCATAGTACCGTCCCTTCATCGCCACCAGCTCGTCATGGTCACCGCGCTCGATGATCTGGCCATTCTCAAGCACCATGATGGCGTTGGCGTTGCGGACTGTGGACAGGCGGTGGGCGATCACAAAGGTGGTGCGGTCCGCCATCAGCCGGTCCATGCCGTGCTCAATGTGCTTCTCCGTCCGGGTATCCACGGAGCTGGTCGCCTCGTCCAGAATCAGGATCGGCGCCTTGGAGATCGCCGCCCGGGCGATATTTAAGAGCTGCCGCTGTCCCTGACTTAAGTTGGCGCCGTCGCCCTCCAGCATGGTGTCATAGCCGTGGGGCAGACGCATGATAAAGGAGTGGGCGGAAGCGGTCTTTGCCGCCTGAATGACCTCCTCGTCCGTGGCATCCAGCCGCCCGTAGCGGATATTTTCCATCACCGTACCGGTAAACAGGTGGGTGTCCTGCAGCACCATGGCGATATTTTCCCGCAGATTCTTCCGGTTCAGATGCTTGATATCCACGCCATCCACAGTGATGGAGCCGCCCTGGATATCGTAGAACCGGTTGACCAGGTTGGTGATTGTGGTCTTGCCTGCACCGGTGGAGCCGACAAAGGCAATCTTCTGCCCCGGCTTGGCGTAGAGGCTGATGTCTCTCAGAATCACCTTATCCGGGTTGTAGCCGAAGGTCACATGATCCAGGATCACATGTCCCTGCATCGGATTCAGCACCACCGCATCCGCGTCATCTGCCGGCTCCGGCTCTTCATCCATCACCGCAAATACCCGCTCTGCCCCCGCCAGCGCGGAAAATACATTGCTGACCTGCATGGAGATCTCATTGATCGGCCGGCTGAACTGTCTGGAGAAGTTTAAGAATACCGTCAGTCCGCCCACGTCAAAGCTTCGGAAGATACACAGCAGACCGCCGATGCATGCCGTCAGGGAGTAGTTCAGCTGGCTTAAGTTGCCCATGACCGGGCCCATGATGCCGCCGAAGAACTGGGCGCGGATCTGATTGTCCCGCAGGTTCCTGTTGAGCTGGTCGAACTCCTGCTGAGCCTTCTCCTCATGGCAGAATACCTTGACCACCTTCTGTCCCGTGATGGTCTCCTCAATATAACCGTTTACGGCACCAAGAGATGCCTGCTGGGCGGAGAAATACTTCTGGCTCCGTCTCGCCACCGCGCCGCCTGCCTTCATCATCACCGGAATCATCACCACCGTCACCAGAGTCAGCCAGATGTTGGTGTAGAGCATCAGAAACAACGTTCCGATGATGCTTAAGGTTCCGGAGAACAGCTGCACCAGGGTGTTGCTCAGCATCATGCCGATGGTGTCCACATCATTGGTAAACCGGCTCATCAGATCGCCGTTAGAGTTGGTATCGTAGAACTTCACCGGAAGACTCTGCATCTTTCCGAACAGGTCATTTCGTATCTTCATCAAAGCATTCTGGGCTACGGTCAGCATGATCTTCGCCTGCGCATAGCTGGCTGCCACACCGATCAGATAGACCGCCATCATCACGCCGAGCGCTCTGGCAAGTCCCGCCGCGTCTCCGCGGCTTCCGTCTACGGGCACAATGTAGGTGTTGATGATCGGGCGAAGCATATAGGAGCCTGCCAGCGCCCCCAGAGTATTCAGAATCACACAGACCAGTGCCAGGCTCATCTTTGCCTTGTCCTCATTCAGGTAGGTCATCAGGCGCCGGATGGTCTCCCGGGTGTTTTTCGGCTTTCTGCCGCCCATGGCATACTGCCTTCTGTCTCTCATTCTTGCCATCAGGCACTCACCTCCTTCTCGCGCTGGGAATAGTAGATCTCCTGGTAAGCCTCGCAGCCTGCCAGCAGCTCCTGATGGGTTCCCATACCGATCATATGTCCGTCATCCAGTACCAGAATCTGATCCGCCTCTTCCACCGAACCGATACGCTGGGCGATGATGAACTTGGTGGTATCCTTAAGGGTCGTGCGGAAGCACTCCCGGATTTTCGCCTCCGTGGCCGTATCCACCGCGCTGGTGGAGTCGTCGAGGATCAGAATCTTCGGACGCTTCAACAGGGCTCTGGCAATGCACAGCCGCTGCTTCTGACCGCCGGAGACATTGACGCCACCCTGACCCATATCCGTGTCATAGCCATTTACAAAGGAGGTCACGAAGCCGTCCGCCTGCGCCGCATCCGCCATGCTCCGAATCTCCTCCATGGAAGCATCCTCATCGCCCCACTTAAGGTTCTCCTCGATGGTGCCGGAAAACAGCACATTTTTCTGCAGCACCATGCCGACTCCTTCCCGCAGATGCTTAAGGGAGTAATCCCGGACATTGACGCCGTCCACCAGCACCTCCCCCTCTGTTGTGTCATAGAGGCGGGGAATCAGCTGCACCAGCGAGGTCTTGCCGCTTCCGGTGGCACCGATGATGCCGATGACCTGCCCCGGCTCGGCAGTAAAGCTGATGTGCTCCAGCACCGGTTCCCCGCCGTCCTTCTCATAGCTGAACGCCACATCCCGAAATTCCACCCGACCTTCCGTCACCCTCTGATCCTTCGCAGTCGCTTTCTCATCCGTCAGGTCGATCTCCGTCCTCATGACCTCGTCGATACGCTTCACCGAAGCCATGGCGCGGGAGCTCTGCAAAAATATCATAGCCAGGAACATAAGCGACATCAGGATCTGCACGATATAGGTGGTAAATGCCGTCAGGTCGCCCACCTGCATGCTGCCGCCGATAATCAGATTGCCTCCATACCACACCACGGCAACCGTGGTGATATTCATGGCAAGCATCATCACCGGCATGGTCATGATGACGATATTCATCGCCTTCAGGCTGGTCTCCTGAAGATCCGTGTTGGCTTTGCCGAACTTCTCCTTCTCAAAATCCTCCCGCACGAAGGACTTGACCACACGCACATTGGTCAGCGCCTCCTGGATGCCGGAATTCATCTTATCCAGCTTCGTCTGCATGATGCCGAACCGCGGGTAGGCAGTCTTCATGATCAGGGCGATCACCAGCGTCAGAATCGGAATCACCACCAGAATGATTGCCGCCAGCTTCGCATTCATGGTAAATGCCATGATCAGCGCTCCCACCAGCATTCCCGGCGCCCGAAGCGCGATTCTCAGGCACATCATCATCACCATCTGCACCTGCTGGATGTCATTGGTCAGTCTGGTCACCAGGGAACCGGTGCTGTAATCATCAATATTTTGAAAGGAAAACTGCTGCACCTTCGCAAACAGATCCTGCCGCAGGTCGCTGGTAAAGCAGATTGACGCCTTGGAGGAAAAGTAGGCTCCCCCGATTCCGCTTGCCGCCATCACCACGCCCACCAGCGCCATCACCAGTCCCACCCGGATAATATACCCGGCATCCCGGTTCGCCACACCGTGATTGATGATCAGTGACATCAGCTTCGGCAGCATGATCTCGCCGAACACCTCCGTCAGCATCAGACACGGTCCAATCAGAAAGGCACTGAGATACGGCCTGGCGTATTTTGTGTATCGCTTCAAATCTATCCCTCTCTTTCTATAATAAATCAGTATTGACCCTTCATTATAAAAGCACCTGCTTCCAAAAGGCAAGTGCTTTCACAAAATTTTCACATATCAGATTTTTACATATCCTGATTGCCGGACGGCGTCTGCTCCACCTTCGTCACCACGTCCGGATACTCGAACATATAGTGGTCGTAGGCATTGATCACCACCGTCTTCCCGAACTGGTCCACCCGCTTGAAGCCGCCGTAGTTGGCATGTACGTGCCCGTGAATGAACAGCGCCGGCTCGTACTTCTCCAGCAGCCCCCGGAAGCACTCAAATCCCTGATGAGGCAGATCCTCCAGGTCATTGACCCCCCTCGCCGGGGCATGGGTCACCAGAATATCGATTCCGCCCTTTCGCTTCAGCTGCCACCACAGCTTGCGGATCCGCCAGGTCATCTCCTGCTCCGTATACTGGTTGTCCACATCCGGGTGATACCGCATGCAGCCCCCCAGTCCCAAAATGCGGACCCCCTTGTATTCAAATATCCTGTCCTCGATGCAGGTACAGCCGCCGCAGCCGCTTCTGGGATTATACCAGTAGTCGTGATTACCCGCCACATACAGCACCGGCGCATGGGAGAGGGTGGCAAAAAACTCCAGATATTTCTGGCGCAGATCTCCGCATGCGATGATCAGATCCACGTCCTTTAACTTTTCCGGATCATAATGCTCATAGAGCGATTTCGACTCATGATCGGCTAATACCAGTACCTTCAACTTTCTGCCCCTCCATACCTTTCTCCTCTAATTTTCCACTCTGTGCCCGGATCACCGGCTGCAGCTCCTCCGGGAATTCCGACACGTCCGGAATCCGTCCTGTCACATTGTCAAGCAGCCAGTCCATGGTGATGATTTCCTCCGGTCCCAGTCCCCGGTCATCATCCTCCGAGCCGATGGTAACCCCGTTCTGGGCGCTGAGCTTTCCTGCAAAAGCAGCGAACTCCCCGCTTCGAATCGACGATTTCAGGAACCGGATCAGGCGGCTGGTGCTGTCCGGAACACTGCCGGAGCAGATCACATCCAGCACATCCGCCGACATGCCCCACCAGTAGTTGACCGCCTGTTTGCCCCGCTGCTCCTTCACGTCAGAAGCACCGTGACAGATGTTCCGCACGATCTTTTCGTAGAATTTTCCCCAGTCGCACAGCGCCATGGCAATGTTTTCCACAGAACCGTCCTCCAGCCGGTGGTACAGCCCGTACTCTCTGGACGCATGAACCGGCGTAATCATATCGTCACCGGAAATATAGCTGATGCCTTCCGCCGCCAGCTCCTTCTGGCAGTCAGCCCCCTTCAGCCGGGACCAGGTCAGGTACACCTTCGACCGCGGATTGATCATCTTCGCCCCCAGGGCAAAGGCATTGATATTGGCAATGGTACCGTAAATGGAATAGCCGGCAATGTATCCCAGCTTATCCGACTCACTCATGGCAGCCGCCAGCGCTCCCATCAGGAACTTGGTCTCGTGCATCCGCGCGTAGTAGGTGCAGATGGAGGAATAGGACATGTTGACCGAGCAGTTGTAGATCCGCACATCCGGGCGCTGAACCGCCATCTTGACGCTCTGCGCCGCCATCTGCGGGGAGGTGGTGAAGATCACATTGCACCCGGCTGCCACAGCCAGATTCAGGGCACTGGCAATCTCCTCCTCCGTGCCTGCATTCTCAAATGCCACCGTTCTCAGCTTTCCGTCGAAGCACTGCTCCAGATACATTCTGCCCAGCTCATGACCATAGGCCCAGCTGGAGGTCTCCTTGCTCTTCTGGTAAATAAATGCGATCTTCAACATTTCCGGCTCGATATTAGCCGCCGGCATCAGCCAGTCAAACAGCTTCACCGCAGAATTATCTTCCTTCTCCGGCTCCTCCACCAGGGCGATTCTGCCGCCGTTGGCTCTCAGGAGAACCTCATCCCATATGCCGTCCAGACCCTTCCTGATCTGTCCCTCTGTCTGCCGCTTCACCGTGTCATAGCCCAGGATCTCCACGTAGACCAGAAATGCATCCGACGCCGTAAAGTCCATATCGCCGGTCCGCTTCGTCTCGAACACACGGCTGAACAGGTCATACACCGCCTTAAAATACTTCTGATCCTCCTGATCCCACACAACACCTTTTTCCTTGCCCATGGCTGCCAGCAGCCTGTCATAGCTGCCCTCTGTGCTGAACCACACGTCACAGTTGAAGGACACCTGATAGAAGTCAAGAAATTCGTAATAGAGCCGGACATTCCGGTCATCGCTGCGCCGCGGGATCATGCGGATCACCGACGCGGTAACGCTGTAGGCATGAACGTATTTCAGCACGCTGACCCGCTTGTTGCCTTCCAGCACATAGTAGCGGTTCATGAACTCGTAAGCAACAATCGGATCCTGGATTCCCTCCTCAATCTGATACTCATACACTCTGGACCACTTGGCTCCGAACTCGGTCCGTTCCCCCAAAAGCGGCATAAAATTGCTGGCAAATGCCTCCGTCCGCCCCTTGGTCTTGGTTCCCACGATCCGCTCCAGGGGCACGTCGATCAGTCCCAGATTCACCTCTGACGCAATGTCCGTGTTGGCAAGAATATCATCCAGCACCGGAAGGTACGGATATTCTCCCTTGGCAACTGCCGCCTGATAGGCTTTCCGTCCCTTGCGCAGTGCCCCTATATAATCATATAATGCCATGTCCTGTTACGCTCCTTTCTCGATTCTATCGCGGTCGTTGCGTTGCCGCCCGTCTGTTCTTTCTCCGGGCGCTCCTGCCCGTCTGTTCTTTCTCCGGGCGCTCCCGCCCGTCTGTCAGCTCAGGATCTCCAGCAGGTCGTCCTTCGTCAGGCTGCTTAGAGATACGGTGCCCTCCGTGATGATCTGCTCCGCCAGATTCTTCTTGTTCTCCTGCAGCTTCAGGATATTTTCCTCAATGGTATCTTTCATAATCAGTTTAAAGACTGTCACCTGCTTCTCCTGCCCGATCCGGTGGGTGCGGTCGGTAGCCTGATTCTGCGCCGCCACATTCCACCAGGGATCATAGTGGATCACAATATCCGCCGCCGTCAGATTCAGTCCCGTTCCCCCTGCCTTCAGGGAGATCAGAAATACAGGAACCTCGTCGGTCTGAAATGCCCCCGTCATGCGGATACGCTCCTCCTTGGAGGTTGCCCCGGTCAGCATGTGATACGCAATCTCCTCTTTCTGCAGCCGCTTCCCGATCAGCTCCAGCATGGAGGTAAACTGGGAAAACAGCAGGATCTTGTGACCACCGTCAATGCCCTGCCGGATCAGATCAATGCAGGTCTCAAGCTTTGCCGAACCGCCTCTGTACCTGTCATAGCACAGAACCGGATCGCAGCACAGCTGGCGAAGTCTGGTCAGCTTTGTGAGAATCTGCAGCTTGTCACTGCCTGCCGCCGCCCCATCCATCTGCTCCAACTGGTTCTTAAGCTCCAGGGCATGGGCCGTGTACAGCTTCTTCTGTGCCTCCTCCGCCTGGGAATAGACCACAGTCTCCAGCTTCTCCGGCAGCTCCTTCAGCACATCCGCCTTCAGACGCCGCAGCACGAAGGGTCCGATCATCCGGTGCAGCATCTGCAGCGCCCGCTGATCCCCGTCCTTGACGATCGGCGCCTCCAGTTCCTTCTTAAACCTTGGATAGGTAAACAGAAATCCCGGCATCAGATAGTCAAAAATGCTCCACAGCTCGCTGAGCCGGTTCTCGATCGGCGTTCCGGTCAACGCAAACCTCGTCTGCGCATGGATCAGCTTCACCGCCCTGGCACTCTGGGTCATGGGATTCTTGATGTACTGTGCCTCGTCGATGACCTGATATCGGAACTGCAGATTCTCGTACAACAGAATATCCCGCTTCAGAAGGTCGTAGGAGGTGACCAGCACGTTAATGTCGGACTTTATCCCCTGCAAAAGTTCCTCCCGTTCCGCCGCCGTTCCTGCCACGGTCCGCACGGAAAGCTCCGGTGCAAACCGGTGAAATTCATTTTCCCAGTTGTACACCAAGGATGCCGGGCACACGATCAGCGCCAGACTGTCCGGACTGCGCTTCACCTCGTCCACAAGAAGCCCGATCACCTGGATGGTCTTCCCCAGTCCCATGTCATCTGCCAGAATACCGCCAAATCCATAGTGATCCAGAGTCCGCATCCACCGGTAGCCATTCTTCTGATAGCCCCGCAGCACCTGCTGCAGCGACTCCGGAATCTCATAATCGCTGTCCTCCACCGACTTCATGCCGCGGACCACAGCCTTGAACAGATTGTCCCGGTACAGCGTAATACCGCTGCCCTCCTTCAGCACACTGTCCAGATACAGGGCACGGTATGCCGGCAGGCGAATCGTCCCTTCTGCCAGCTGGGACCTGCTGACCGACAGCGCATCCACCAGACGCGCCACCGTCACCAGACCATTTTCGTCCAGCTGCAGGAACTCGCCATTTTTCAGGCGGTAGTAGGGCTTCTTCGGGTCGTACTCTGACAGAATCCGCTGCAGCTGCTCCGGGGTCATGCCCTCCGCATCCACCGTCAGCTCCAGCCAGTTCCCGCTGGTCCGCACACCCACGGAGATCTGCGGCGGCGGCAGCACCCGGATGCTTCTGGCAGCATCCGACACATAGACCTCACCCAGCTCCATAAATTCCGCCATACCCGTATGCAGCAGCCGGTACATGGCATCGTCATCATCCCGGATGATCAGATTCTCCCCCGCCTCATCCCGGTACTGGAAGTAGCGGGTAATCAGCTGGCTAATCCGGAACTCTCCCGGCACATCGCGGCATACCGTCCGCGGTACCTTCTCGTCCTCCATGGGCTGAAAAGAATAGTCCCCATAGGAAAGCACCGGCTTCATGGTCAGCTCCCCCGATCGGCTGCTGTCAAAGGAAAATGTCGCCTTCAGCTCCTGCGGGCGGTAGCTCTCCAGATCCACATCCTTCACTTCCAGATTCGCGTAGGGCAGAATCTTCTGCAGCACCCGCTCGTAGAACAGCGGAATGTCCCGCTCCTGCACCTCCGTCTCATGGTTTCTCCTGTTTTTCAGCATCTGCTCTAAAAATACCGTCAATGCATCCGTCTCCGCCTTGTCCAGACACAACAGCTTCTGGCTGTTTCCCACATACAGATGACGCTCCCCGGAAAATGCGTACAGGTCCTGATCCACAGACACCCGTATCCCGTCCCGTCCTGCCTTGCAGATCTTCACATTCAGCCGGACCGGTCCCGGCTCCACCTGCACGGTGGTGCGGATTCCATTTCGTCCTTCCACCTCCAGCTCCCGTCCTGCCATCTGCTTGAAGAACCAGTCCCGGTTCGCCCGGCTGACGTTCAGCTCCCGCAGTCCCTGCACCGTCACAAAAGAACTTTTGCGAAACTGCTCATAATGCTCCCGGTACACATTGACCAGCTGCAGCAGCATGGCAACCAGCGGCCGGTCCTCCTCCACAAAGGCATTGACGCTGTGGTGAAATTCCAGCTGCTTTCCATAGGACACCAGAGCGCCGGTTTCCACCGCCTCCGTAAATGCCATCAGATCCTTCAGCACATACAGCCGCTCGCGCCCTACCTTGAACTCCAGACGGGTCTCCCCGTCCTTTAACAGCAGTCTCGGCACCAGACGGACCTGCCGCTCCTCCCCCTCCTGGATGATCTGTGCCACCTCCCGGTTAGTGTACTCCCGGATCATGGTCCGCGCCTCCTGAGAGGTGGTCACCGGACGCCCGCTTCTGGCTGCCGCCTGCTCCTGCCAGGACTTCCAGACCAGCTTCGCATGCTCGCACATACCCCTGTAGGAGTTTCCGTTTACACAAGAACAAGAGTAGTCATGAATCTGACTACCCTTGACATAAAGGCTCACCTTATACTCTTTGTTCTCGTCTTCCACAATTCCTTTGACCCCCAGTTCCCCCTTCCAGAAAGTACTGGTGGTCATCTCAGTAATCTTCATCAAGTCCTCCATTCCCGGTATGTGAACGGGTTCATTGTGAACACAGTGGAGTCCGGTCAGGCGCTGTACCTGCCCGAACTCCGCCACAGCTTCCTGCTATATTCTGCCTGGACTCCGCCGCAGCTTCCTGCTACATTCTGTCCGGCGCCTCAAAGCCCAGCACGTGAATGCATGCTTCCAGCACATCCTTCGTCAGAGTGATCAGCTGAATCCAGCCTGCCTGCTGCTCCCGGTTCTCCTCAGCCAGGATCCTGGTATCGTGGTAAAAGCTGTTAAATACGTTGGATAAATCATAAATATACTGGCAGATCTTGTGCGGAGCCGTCTCAGCAAAGCTGGACTCCATCACATCGTTGTACTTGGCAAGCTCCAGCATCAGCGCCTTCTCCGCAGCCGTCGCAGCCGGAAGAATCACCGGCGCTCCCTCGTACTTAGACTCCAGAGCCGCATACTTGCTCATAATGGACTTGATGCGGACGATGGTGTACAGGATGTACGGACCGGTATTGCCCTCAAAGGAGGTAAAGCGGTCAATGTCGAAAATATAATCCTTCGCCGCCTGATTGGACAGATCGCCGTACTTAAGCGCTGCCAGACCAACCACCTTGGCAGTCTCTCTCGCTTCCTCGTCAGAAGAGGTTCTCTCCGCCTCCACGATCTTCGCGTAAGCCGCCTCGTCAATATCTGCAATCAGAGTCTCCAGACGCATCACGCCGCCGTCTCTGGTCTTGAAAGGCTTGCCGTCCTTGCCGTTCATGGTACCAAAGCCAATGTGAATCATCGGGGTATCCTCACTCACATAGCCTGCCTTCTTCGCCACGCGGAACACCTGCTTAAAGTGCAGCTCCTGCCGCTTGTCCGTAATATAGATATACTTCACCGGCTTCAAATCCCGCTCGCGCTCAATGATGGTTCCCAGATCGGAGGTCGCATACAGCGCGGCACCGTCGGACTTGCGCACGATACACGGCGGCAGCTCCTTGGTGTCCGTTGGCTCGGTCACATCAACCACCAGAGCCCCCTGACTCTCATAAGCCAGCCCCTTGTCCTGCAGATCCTGAATCAGTCCCGGGATATAGGGCTGCGCATCGCTCTCGCCTTTCCACAGCTCAAAATGAACATCCAGATTGCCATAATTTCTCTTAAGGTCAGCCAGAGAAACCGCCATAATATGCTTCCAGATCGCCGTAAACGGTGCATATCCGTTCTGCAGCTTGAAGGTAGCAGTCTGCGCACGCTCCTTAAATGCCTCATCCACCTTGGACTTGCCGCTGGCAGTCGGATAAATGTCCTCCAGCTCGCTGATGGTAAACGGCGCCTCCGCCGGATACTCTCCCGTGTAGGACTCGTCAAAATAAACCAGCTCCGGCTTCCGGTCCCGCAGCTCCTCGATGATCAGACCCATCTGCAGACCCCAGTCTCCCAGATGCACGTCACCGATCATGTTGTATCCCAGATTGTTGCCCATACGCTTGATGCTCTCACCGATAACCGCAGAGCGCAGATGTCCCACGTGCAGCGGCTTTGCCACATTCGCTCCGCCGTAGTCCACCACGATGGTCTCACCGTGACCCACTTCCTCAAGCCCCAGCTTCTCATCCTTCTGCATGCCATTCATGTAGTCCGCCAGATACTGCGGATTCAGGCGCAGGTTGATAAATCCCGGCATCACCGCATTGATTTCGGAGAACATCTCATGCTCCCCGATCTTCTCCAGCACCTCATTGGCAATATCGATCGGTTTCTTCTTATACGCCTTCGCCGCTGCCATGGCACCGTTGCACTGGTACTCACATAAATCCGGGCGGTTGGACAGTACGACCTTCGCATAGGCCTCGTCGTAACCGCAGGCAGCAAATGCGGACTTCATCTCCGCTGCAATCAAATCAAGAATTTTCTTCATTCCTGGTCTCCTTTATGATAGTTCCTTTATAAAATGTGTTCATGAAATGCCTGTGTGACACAGACATATATTACTAAGCTGAAACTTTATTATACTGGAATTTGGAAGAAAATGCAAGTAGTCAAGACCACCGGCTTAGCCGGTGGCTTGTTCTGCCCCTATAAGGGGCTGTT
>JAUNPU010000043.1 GCA_030536555.1 Eubacteriales bacterium
CGGTTAAGATGGTGGTGGAACCGGTCGGTACCGGAACACGCTGTGCAGAACCGATCAGCTTGCCGTTCAGCTCCGGAATAACCAGACCGATTGCTTTTGCAGCACCGGTGGAGTTCGGAACGATGTTAGCAGCGCCTGCTCTTGCTCTTCTTAAATCGCCTTTTCTGTGCGGGCCATCCAGGATCATCTGGTCGCCGGTGTAAGCGTGAATGGTGCTCATGATACCGGACTGGATCGGAGCGTAGTCATTCAGAGCTTTTGCCATCGGAGCCAGGCAGTTGGTGGTGCAGGATGCTGCGGAGATGATGGTATCATCAGCGGTCAGGGTGTTCTCATTTACGCTGAATACGATGGTCGGCAGATCGTTGCCAGCCGGAGCGGAAATAACAACTTTCTTAGCGCCTGCATCGATATGAGCCTGAGATTTTGCTTTGGAGGTGTAGAATCCGGTACACTCCAGAACTACATCAACACCGATCTCGCCCCACGGAAGATCCTTAGCGTCCTTCTCTGCATAGATCTTGATGGTCTTGCCATCTACGGTAATGGAATCTTCACCAGCTTCAACGGTATGCTTGCCTTCACCAATGTGGCCAGCATATCCGCCCTGAGCGGTATCATATTTCAATAAGTGAGCTAACATCTTCGGGTCGGTTAAATCGTTGATTGCTACTACCTCGTAACCCTCTGCGCCAAACATCTGTCTGAAAGCCAGACGGCCGATACGACCAAAACCATTGATTGCTACTTTTACTGCCATGATTAATTCCTCCTAAATTGTTAAAAAATTAATGATTGTTAAATTATAATCAACCTATGATTTATTGTACCTAATTTCGGACAAAATAGCAAGGACTTTTTTACGATTTCATGAAGTCTTTACATAAACAGGCATTTTCAGCCCTTACATCTCATTCTTTACATACCCTGCCAGGTTGTAGGCATGGTCGGAAACACGCTCTAAGTTGCTGATGATATCCAGGAATACCACGCCGGCCGACGGCTGACACTTGCCGGAGGACAGACGCTCGATGTGCTTCTCCCGCAGCTCCTCTTCCTGATTGTCCACATCGTCCTCGTACTGGCTTACCTTTCTGACCGCGTCCATGTTGCCGTTCTGTCTGGCATCGATGGCATACTGGAAGGACTTCACCACGCTGTCGCTGATGGACTTTAAGTCCTCCATACCGGTCTCGGAGATATCCAGATGATGCTCCACGATGTACTGAGCCTGCTCCGCTAAGTTCTCCGCATGGTCACCGATGCGCTCGATATCGCTGATGCTGTAGAACAGGTTCGTCACCACCTTCTTCTGCTTCTCCGTCAGAGACAGGTTGTCCACCTTGATCAGATATTCAGTCAGCATCTTCTCCATGGTATTGATGGTCTTCTCGGTCTTGTACACCAGCTCAATCTCTTCCAGGTTGCCGGTCAGCACCGCATCCAGGGAACGCTTCACATTCTCCATGGTGATCTGGCCCATATGTACCACCTCAAGAGCCGCCGTCTCCACCGCAAATGCCGGAGACTCGAATATACGCTCGTCCAGATGCTTCAGAGTAACCTCGCTCTCCTGATCCTGATCTGCAGCAGCCTGGTCCTCCGCCTTCTCCTTCACCACCAGACCGGAGATCTTCACCAGCATATTGGCAAACGGGAACAGCAGCGTGGTCATGGTCAGGTTGAAGACCGTATGGAAAATGGAAATCTGCACCGCATCAATGTTGGACGACGCAAAGTCCGGACGAAGTGCAAAGAAGATGAATCCCAGGGTACCTACAACCACCGCACCGATCACGTTGAAGGTCAGATGGATGACAGCCGCCCGCTTTGCGGTGCGGGAACCGCCCATACTGGAAAGCATCGCCGTCACACAGGAACCGATGTTCTGACCCAGAGTGATGTAGATTGCCGCGTTGGTGGTTACGATTCCGTTCATGGCAAGCGTCTGCAGAATACCCACAGATGCGGATGAACTCTGCAGCAATGCGGTAACCACAGCACCGATGAACATACCTAACAGCGGATTGCCGCCAAGCAGCGTAAATGCCTGAGCAAAAATCGGTGCATCCGTGTACGGCTTGATGGAACCGGACATAAAGTCCAGACCCATGAACAGAAGACCCAGACCGATCATAATCTCGCCAACGGTCTTTTTCCTCTGACTCTTTGTAAATACCAGCAGCAGTGCTCCAATACCGATCAGAAGCGGCGCATAAAATCCCGGCTTCATCACTGCAAATGCGTCTCCCAACTGGCTCATGGATACGATCCAGGCGGTGATCGTGGTACCGATGTTGGCACCCATGATGACGCCTACTGCCTGAGTCAGGTTCAGCACCCCGGCGCTTACAAATCCGACTACCATAACGGTGGTCGCACCGCTGCTCTGAATGATGGCTGTAATCAGCGCTCCCAGCGCCACCGCCAGCAGACGGTTGTTGGTCAGCATTCCCAGAAAGCTGCTCATCTTGCTTCCGGCTGTCTTCTGCATACCATCTGCCATGATATCCATTCCGTACAGGAACATACCAAGACCGCCCAAGAATCCAAATAGATTGGATATGTCACTAATCGACATGATTTCCTCCTCTTTACCCTTTGTATTTTCTGTTATCAAATCAACATACAGAATAATCATATCATACGGAATCCTTTGATTTCAACCGATTTTAAAGTTTCTGTAAAATTTTTGTATGTTCTATGTAAAATGCCCGATTGTTTCACAGAAAAAACAGGAGATTTGTCGGGATTTTACGGGCATTTTCATTGCATGTCCATGGAAGTTCCGCTATAATCAGTATCAAACAGGAAGCAACCCTGCAGGTGATGCTCCCTGATCATCAGGAGGAACTGATATGCTGTCTGATTTTCATCTGCACACTTCCTTTTCCGCCGACTCAGACACGCCGGTCCGGGACCAGATTGAGCGTGCCATTGCCCTTGGCATGCGGGAGATGTGCATTACCGACCACCACGACTATGATTCCAGAAAGCCGGACAATGACTTTCTGCTGGATTTTTCCAAATATCTTCCTTATATGAATGGGTTCCGCCACGAATACCGGCACCGGATCCGGGTGAATGTGGGTGTGGAGCTGGGACTTCAGATTCACGAGAAGGAGACGCTGGAGCAGCTTGCCTCTGCCCATGACTTTGACTTTATCATCGGCTCCAGCCACTTTGTAGACGGTCTGGACCCCTATTTTCCGGAGTATTTTCTGGGACGCCCGGAGCAGGAGTCCTATGAGCGGTACTTTCAGGTGACCCTGGACCGGGTCCGCACCATGGACTGCTTTGACGTCTTTGGGCACCTGGACTATGTGGTCCGCTACGGTCCCACCACCAATGAACACTATTCTTACAGAGGATATCACGAGCTGATCGACCCGATTCTGACTACACTGATTGAAAAAGGAAAAGGGCTGGAATGCAACACCGGCGGGCTCAAATACGGCCTCGGTCATCCCAACCCTCATGAAGATATATTAAAACGTTACCGCGAGCTTGGCGGAGAGATCCTGACCGTAGGCTCTGACGCACACGCGCCGCAGCACATCGGCTATGATTTCCACCTGCTGCCGGAGCTGCTGAAAAGCTGCGGCTTCCGGTACTATACGGTCTTTCATGACCGGAAGCCGGAATTCATCCGCCTGTAGGAGGACTGCGCCGTGACCGCTCAGCCCGGGCTGTCCCGTATCCGGCTGCTGCCCGGTCAGTGCTCCGCCGCAAGCCCGGCTCAGCCCCGTCAGTGCTCCGTTACATACTTTGCCACTGCCGCCCAGACCATCTTGTTGCGATACCAGGCATCCGTCCACTGGTCAAAAGGCAGCGGACATGCCACAGTCCCCACCTCGATGGTCATGCCCGGAATCGGGCGGCTGATGGACTGGGTCCAGTCGTTGAATCCGCCCCGTCCGCTTCCTCCGGCTGCCGTGTGGTAGCCGTTGCTGGCAGACACCATCTGTGCAAGCTCTCCGGACCACTGAGACACAGAACTTTTGGCATTGTCCCAGTAGATTACATTGCCCATGCTGTGGAAGCTGATGCTTGCCTTCCACATTCTCTCGTTCACCAGCCCGGCAAGGGTCTGGCTCTCCGGCTCTGACAGGGCAGAGGTTCCCCGGTAGTTCACAAAGGACGGCTTCTCTCTGGACTCCACCAGCGCCCAGTCTGCCGGGAAGTTCAGATTCAGGTCCACGCCTCTGGCATTGCCCTTCCAGAATGTCTGATACTGTTCAAAGGTCGCCGTCGTATATCCACATGCCACATCATCTGCATAACTCTGGCGGATCACCTGCCGCAGCTCCTTCGACCGGATTGCTCCCACACCGAACTGGCTCACCGTGATTCCGTCCGGATTCACCATGGGCACATAGTGGATTGCCACCTGATCCAGCAGTCTGGACAGCGGTACCCCTTCATAGGTTCCGGTGGAGGCGAATTCCAGCCCGTACTCCAGCTGCTTCATCACAAGCAGCGGCATCATATACTCTCTGGCATGCATGCCGGCGGTGATCAGGATGTGGTCCTCAGCGTTCTCATTGCCAATGACCGCCTCATAGATCTCTCTGCCGTCCAGGGACGTGCCGATCACCCGTGTCCTCAGCCGGTCACTTCCGTACCGCTCTTGCAGCGCCTTCAGATCCTGCACCATCTCTTCATAAGAATACTTTTCCGTGGGCACTACCACGGGATTCGCAACCTGCGCCTTAAAGTAATCCGTTCTTTCCGGCAGCGCCGTTCCGGTCCCCGCACCTGACACTCCAGGTCCGCTGCTCTGTCTCCCGCTCATCCCGGCACCGATCACCGGGGTATCTGCATAAGCCGTAAAACAAGAACCGGCCACCATAACGGCGGCCAGCATTCCTGTCATCATTTTTCTGTAATTGATGATATTATTTGTCATTGTTCTTCTTTTCTGCCAGATCGCCCGGTTTCATGCTCAGGCTGATCTTGCCCATCTTGTCTACATCCAGTACCTTAACTGTTACCATATCGCCGATGTTCACCACATCTTCCACCTTCTCCACTCTCTTGTCAGACAGTCTGGAAATGTGGATCATGCCGTCCTTCTTCGGCTTCAGCTCAACGAACGCACCAAACGGCATAATGCGGACTACCTTACCGGTAATCACCTGACCCGGCTCGATGTCGGTCACGATGCTCTTGATGATGCTCTTTGCCTTCTCGATCATGTCCTTGTCGGTACCGCAGATTGCCACGTTGCCTTCCTCGGAAATGTCGATCTTCACGCCGGTCTCCTCGATGATCTTGTTGATCACGCAGCCCTGCTTGCCGACCACATCACCGATCTTCTGAGGATCAATGCTGATCTGGTCGATCTTCGGAGCGTACTTGCCAACCTCTGCTCTCGGTGCAGCGATAGCCGGCTTCATGCAGTTGTCCATAATGAACAGTCTTGCCTCGCGGCATCTTGCAATCGCGCCCTCTACGATCGGACGGGTCAGACCGTGGATCTTGATATCCATCTGGATTGCGGTGATACCCTCGGTGGTACCGGTTACCTTGAAGTCCATGTCTCCGAAGAAGTCTTCCAGGCCCTGGATATCGGTCAGCAGCACGAAATCGTCATCGGTGTCGCCGGTTACCAGACCACAGGAAATACCTGCAACCATCTTCTTGATCGGCACGCCTGCTGCCATCAGGGACATACAGGAAGCACAGGTAGATGCCATGGAGGTGGAACCGTTGGACTCGAAGGTCTCGGATACGGTACGGATTGCATACGGGAACTCCTCCTCGGTCGGCAGTACCGGAATCAGCGCACGCTCAGCCAGAGCGCCGTGACCGATCTCACGTCTTCCCGGACCTCTTGACGGCTTGGTCTCGCCTACGGAGTAGGACGGGAAGTTGTAGTGATGCATATATCTCTTTGCTACTTCATTCTCATCCAGTCCATCTAACTTCTGCTGCTCAGACAGCGGAGCCAGAGTACATACGTTGCAGATCTGGGTCTGTCCGCGGGTGAACATGGCAGAGCCGTGTACTCTCGGAATCAGATCAACCTCTGCTGCCAGCGGACGGATCTGGGTAATGTCACGGCCGTCCGGACGCTTGCGGTCCTTCAGAATCATCTTGCGGACGGTCTTCTTCTGGTACTGATATACAGCCTCGCCCAGAACTGCCAGCCACTCCTCATTCTCAGCGAAAGCCTCTTCCAGCTTCTCGGTGATCTGGCGGATGTTCTCCTCGCGGGTCTGCTTGTCATCGGTAAATACAGCCTCTTCCATCTGCTCCGGAGTTACGATTTCCTTCATGGCTGCGAACAGCTCTTCCGGAATCGCGCAGCTCTCGTAGCCGTGCTTTGCCTTGCCGCACTCTGCCACGATGGTCTCAATGAACTTGATGATCTCCTGGTTCACTGCATGCGCGGTGTAAATTGCCTCGATCATCTTCGCCTCCGGAATCTCGTTGGCGCCAGCCTCGATCATGATAACCTTCTCCTTGGTAGAAGCCACGGTCAGGTTCAGATCGCCGTTCTTCCACTGTGCCTGAGACGGGTTGATGACGAACTCGCCGTCGATCATGCCTACCTGGGTGGTAGCGCAGGGACCGTCAAAGGGGATATCGGAAATGCTGGTTGCGATTGCAGCGCCCAGCATAGCCACCAGCTCCGGACGGCACTCGGTATCAACGCTCATAACCATGTTGTTTAAGGTTACGTCATTTCTGTAGTCCTTCGGGAACAGCGGTCTCATGGGACGGTCGATCACACGGGAGGTCAGGATTGCATTCTCAGATGCCTTGCCCTCTCTCTTGTTGAAGCCTCCCGGAATCTTACCTACTGCGTATAACTTCTCCTCATACTCCACACTCAGCGGGAAGAAATCGATGCCTTCTCTCGGCTTATCGGATGCAGTTGCGGTGGATAACACGGTGGTATCGCCGTAATGCATAAATGCTGCGCCATTGGCCTGCTTTGCCACTCTGCCTACATCAACGGTCAGGGTTCTGCCTGCAAGGTCCATACTGAAACTTTTGTACATGCGTATTGTCTCCTTTTCATTATTATTTTATATTTCACAGAAAACTCCGAAACTACTGCTCTGTACGGGAATGCCTCTCCTGCCTGCTTTTCACGCACACAGCAGCGGTCTCGGCACTCGTTCTCTGCTCATATCGGTAAAAAATGAGGGTGGAGAAAACCTCTCCACCCTACTGTCATGATTACTTTCTGATACCTAACTTCTCGATCAGTGCACGATAACCTTCCAGGTCGGTTTTCTTTAAGTAGTCCAGCAGACCACGTCTCTGACCTACCATCTTTAACAGACCACGTCTGGAATGATGATCCTTCTGGTTGCTCTTCAGATGCTCAGTTAACTCTGCGATTCTTGCAGTCAGAATTGCGATCTGAACCTCCGGTGAACCGGTATCTCCAGCTTTTCTGCCATACTCTGCGATGATAGCTGCCTTCTTTTCCTTTGAAATCATGGTTGATTTCCTCCTTTAATTTTAATCTGACCGTGAACCAAGTTGTTGGTTGGAGTATCCAAAGAACTGAGTCCCGGCGTTATCTCATACCGGTTAATCATAGCATATCCGCATCTGACTGTCAATTCATTTTGATGCAAAAACTGCCGTCCTGTTCAACTTTTTGCGCCGCTTCGCAGATGCCGACTGAGATAAGGAGAATCTTGCCGCCACCAGACAAGCTTCTCCCCCGGAAATGGGTGGCTGACAGTCGAAATCTGTCGAACAGGCTTCCTCCGTAAGATAACATGTTTTTTGAATAATATCAACAATTCTGCAAAATCAAGACAGACGATACCGGATTTTCCCTGTTTTCATGACATTCTGCCCTTCAGGCTGCTGAGGATTGTGTCACGAACCTGCTTCCTGCACCGCTCGCTGATGGGGATCCGCTCCCCGTTCTTCATGATCACCTCATTTCCCTGTACCTGTTCCAGGTGCCGGATATGCACCAGATAGGAGTAGTGGGTTCTGACAATAGGAAGCTCCTTCAGAAATTCCTCCTCATCGTCCAGCTTTCCCCCGATCTCGTAGGTCCGCTTCACCGTATGGATATAGATTTTCCTCTGCTCCGAATGAAGATAACAGATCTCGCTTCCGTGCAGGTGCAGCAGACCGCCCTTGTACTCCCACACAAAGCCACCTCCCCGGTTCTTTCCCATACGGATCTTTACCTGTTTCATCTCATTGTTCCCCTTTCTACCGTTCTCCTGACAGCCGGAAGGAACGTCCCACAGATTGTCTTATGCCTGCTGGCCCGCAAGAACAAAGAGTCCGCTTGCGGACTCTCGCGCCGGAGCGCGGTTGCTTCAGCAACCATATTTCCTAAGCGCGGAGTGCGCATCCTCGCGGAGCGTTTTTGTATCATAGGACGAAATTTCCTATGATACAAAAAACAGCAGGCACTGCCGAACCACCGGCATGCCTGCTAAAACAAACGCAAAACATATCAAATTGTGACAGGAAACATATGCTCCATCCCTGGAGTATGCTGGTGATCTCTCAATGATACCACTGATGAACCATCAGCGCCAGCAGGATTCCCAGCACGGCTCCCGCAAATACCTGCAGCGGCGTATGTCCCACAAACTCCTTCAGCCGCTTCTGAATCTGTTCGTTGTTCATCTTGAACAGATCCTGCTCCATGATCATATTCAGCAGCCTTGCCTGCTTGCCGGTCTCCTGACGGACACCGATGGCATCGTACATCACAACAGAAGCCAGCACAAAACAGATTGCAAACTCAAAGGAATCCACCCCGTAACACATTCCCGCACTGGTGGTCAGACCGCAGACCGTCGCAGAGTGGGAGCTTGGCATACCGCCTGACCCCACCAGCCGCTCCGGAGAGAAGCTCTTGTTCAGTGCGCAGTCAATCAGCGTCTTCAGCACCTGCGCAACCGTCCAGCCAATCAGTGCGCTTATCAGTATCTCATTGCTTGCCACTTTGTCCCAGAATGTCATAACTCACCTCTGTCTTTTTCTTTCCGTTACAAGTACCAAATGGTCCGGGATATCCCGGACCATCCGCAGTGTTGCATTAATATCCAATCAGCCAGTCATACAGCTCCTGATACTTCATAGCGGAAGTGTTCCAGGAGAAATCCTGTGCCATCGCGCGGTCGATAATCTTGTTCCACTCGCGCTTCTTCTCATAGTATACATGCTTCGCATAGCGAACCGTATCCAGCATCTCATGGGCATTGTAGTTAGCGAAGGAGAAGCCGGTACCTCTGCTCTCGAACTCATTGTACGGCTCAACCGTATCCTTCAGACCGCCGGTCTCGCGCACGATCGGCACGGTACCATAGCGGAGTGCCATCAGCTGGCTCAGGCCGCATGGCTCGAACAGGGACGGCATCAGGAATGCGTCACAGCCTGCGTAGATCATGTGGGACATCTCCTCAGAATAGTAGATCTGAGCGGATACCCGTCCGTGATACTTCCAGTCATAGTGGCGGAACATATTCTCGTAGCGCTCGTCGCCGGTTCCCAGCACGATCAGCTGCATATCATCCGAACACAGCTCATCCATCACAGCCTGAATCAGATCCAGACCCTTCTGGTCGGTCAGACGGGACACGATACCAACGGTGAACTTCTTCTCGTCCACCTCCATGCCCAGACGCTCCTGCAGCGCTCTCTTGTTCTTAGCCTTCTCCTTGCGGAAGTTCTTGGCATTGTACTGCTGTGCGATCATCGGATCCGTCTCCGGATTGAAGTCGTTGTAATCGATACCGTTGACGATACCCCGCAGACTGTTTGCTCGCGCGCGCATCAGTCCGTCCAGGCCCTCGCCGTAGAACGGCATCTTGATCTCCTCCGCGTAGGTCTGGCTTACGGTGGTGATGGCATCCGCAAAGACGATACCGCCCTTCAGCAGGTTGCCGTCCTTGTATGCCTCCAGCTTATCCGGTGCAAAGTAGTAGTCCGGCAGCATGGAGAATTTCTGAATGGTCTTCACATCCCACACGCCCTGGAACTTTAAGTTGTGGATAGTCATGACGCTCTTCATGTTGGCGAAGAACTCGCCGCCGCGGAAGCGGTCCTTTAAGTATACCGGAATCAGACCGGTCTGCCAGTCGTGGCAGTGTACCACATCCGGCTGGAATCCGATCACCGGAAGTGCAGACAGGGCTGCGTTGCAGAAGAAGGAGAACTTCTCCAGATCCGCATACCAGTCGCCGTAGGGCTTTGCACCCTGGAAGTAATACTCATTGTCAATAAAGTAGAAGGTAACGCCCTCATATACATACTGCAGAATACCCACATAGCGGCTCTGTCCCAGATAATCCATATAAAAGTGATTCACATAGGTCATCTTGTTGCGCCAGTCTTCCTTGATGCACAGATACTTCGGAATCATCACACGTACATCAAAGTACTCTTTATCAAAACACTTCGGCAATGATCCGACAACGTCCGCCAAACCGCCGGTCTTAATAAACGGTACGGCTTCTGATGCAACAAATAATATCTTCTTCATCGAAATACCCTCCTCTAAAGCATCTGCCTTCGCAGATTGTTCATACATACAAGTATACAATACTTGGGCAGATTTAGGAAGTGCATTTTCAGATATTTTTGTAATCTAAACGTATTTTATCGGCAACAAGAGCGATAAATTCCGAGTTGGTTGGCTTCCCCTTGCCCATACTGACCGTATATCCGAATAAGTCGTAAATAGCCTCCAGACGTCCCCGCTCCCATGCCACCTCGATGGCATGTCGGATGGCACGCTCCACACGGCTGGAGGTGGTATTATGCTGCTTGGCGATGGTCGGATACAGCACCTTGGTGACCGAGATCAGATTGTCATCCTCCTGCACGGAGATGGCCACCGCGTCCCGCAGGTACTGATACCCCTTAATATGTGCCGGAATGCCGATCTCATGCAGCATCTTCGTCACATCGTGTTCCAGATTCTGAGCAATGTACTCCTCCTTGCTCACAAACGCTCCGATGGTCTTCAGCTCATCCCGCTCTGACATCCTCGCCATCCCCCGGCAGACCCGGCGGATCTTATCCATCACCACCGCCTGGTCAAAGGGCTTCATGATATAGTAGCTGGCACCCCGGTGAAACGCATCCGACGCCACCTCGTCATTACCCGCCGCAGTGATCATGATAAACGGCGGCAGGTTCCCGTCGGAAGACTCCTCCTTCACCCGCTCCATCACAGAGATACCGTCCAGCTTCGGCATGATCACATCCATCAGCACCAGGTCCGGCTTCGTCTCCATAATCATCGCATAGGCATCCTCTCCGTTGTCCGCTTTTCCTACAACATGAAAGCCCTTTTCCTCTTCCAGCATATGATCCAGTACGCTTAACATCTGGTGATTATCTTCCGCAATCGCAACATTTAATTCTGACATATCTCTGTCCCCCTGTGTTCTCTTGTTGTAAATTGTATTATAGTCGCTTTATTTGTCTCCTTACAATGGGAATCCATCGCAAGTTTCGACAAGCGGCTGATACTATAGAGAACGCAGAGGGACAGAATCTGTGACAGATATTAATCTTCGTCAAGAACCATGCCAATCAGGTCAAACTTTTCGCAGCTTAACACAATATCAAAATCCTTCTTATCCGGCTTCGGACACTTGATCATTACAGTACGGTCGGTCAGGTTGTAGTACCAGCCGCTTTCCGCCTCATCCAGATTCTCCTTAACCAGGAATCTCGGAATCTGCTCACCGTCCACGGTCACCCAGAACGCGCCCTTTGCCTTGCTTACCACCCGCAGAGTCAGCTTCTCCACGGTATCCTGATAATCGCCCTCCTTGTGGAAGGAAATCACAGTGCGGTCACCGGCTTTCACCTTGATCTCCGTTCTGGAATATCCACCATGCTCAAAGTCCTTCGTATGTCCGTCATCATCGTAGAATACGAAGTCACAGTCAGTCTCCGCACTGATCATGAAGTCAAGCTGGCGCATCACGTCAGTGGATGCCTGATGCACATCCTCCGTGGTCATGTAGATGGCAGAGCCCCGCAGGAACATCGGAACGGAGGACAACGTAACCGGAAGTTCGATGGTCTGTCCGCCCTCGTATGCACGGAAGCTGTCATTCATATCATACCAGGTAGTGCCCTTTGGCAGGTAGATGGTGCGGGTCTTTGCCCCCTTCTCCACCACATTTGCCACCAGTACAGCCGGTCCGAACATGAAGGTCAGGTTCTTGTCTGTGTAGCAGTTCTCGTCATCCGGGAACTCCATGAACAGCGGACGCCATGCCGGAGTACCATCCTCATAGGCCTGACGCATCAGGGAATACAGATACGGAATCATGCGGTAACGCTGTGCAAATGCCGCCCGCACGTCTTCCAGGTGCTCCTCATACATCCACGGCTGCGTTACAGTATTGTCGCTGTTGGCAGAGTTCATGCAGAATCTCGGCTGGAAGATACCGTTCTGGATCCAGCGCAGCATCAGCTCGCCTTCCGGAGCGCCGCCTGCGAAGCCGCCGATATCACAGCCCATGTTGGCACAGCCTGACAGACCCATACCGAGAATCGTTGCAATGTTGAATTTCACGGTACGCCAGTCGGTTAAGTTGTCGCCGCCCCATACCTGCGCATATCTCTGGATTCCCGCATAGCCTGCACGGTTGATGATGTACGGACGCTCCTTCGGATACATCTCCGCCAGCGCCTTTTTGCCGATATAAGCCATCATGTTGGAGTGAATGATCTTCAGCTCCGCCATGGTGCCCTTTCTGCCGTCGCAGTCGCACAGCGCATTGCGGTCCTCCACACCGTCGTACTCACAGTTGTCGTTCCATACAGTCCGGGAGCCTTTTTTCAGCAGAGTCTCTTTCAGCAGCTCTTTCCAGGTGTCTCTGCCCTTGGAACCGGTAAAGTCCACGAATCTGCCGTAACCGCCCCACCAGCGTCCGATGTAGTCATCGCTTCCGTCCGGAGTCTTCACAAATACATCATTTTTTCTGAACACATCCATGTACGGATGATTCTGCAGGATACCCGGCTTCATATTCGGGATCACGTTGATGCCCATGCTCTCCATCTTCTCAAAGAAGCCTTCCGGATCCGGGAACCGCTTTTTGTTCCAGTTGAAGATATAGCGCAGGTTATCTTCCTCTCCTGAGGAATATCCGGACGCCAGCCAGAAGTTATCAATGTAGATTTTCTCGTCAAAATGCTTCTGGATGACCTTGTAGATTTCCTTGTCACAGTCCTTTTCCAGCTCCGCATAGTACATGGTGGAAGCTGTATAGCCCAGAGACTGCTTGGTCGGCATGGCACTGCGGCCGGTCAGCCAGGTATATCTGCTTACAACATCACCAACTGTCGGTCCGCCGATCAGGAACAGATCGATGTCGCCGCCGTCTGTCTGGTAGTAGCAGTAGCGATCCCAGTATCCGCTGATTTCATTGCACATATCAAACACAGAATCATAGGAATTGTTGTAGAACAGACCTACTGCATTCTTCACCTGATCGTTAACACGGATATAGAACGGAATATGCTTGTACATGGGATCCCCGAACTCCGGATCATGACCGATGGCATCCTTCGGTGACATGCGCATCCGTCTTCCGCTCTTGTCCACATGACCGGTCTTCTCGCCAAAGCCATAGAAGTGATCATGCTCCCGGTCCACAATGCTGTAGTGGGTCAGTCTGCCCAGCTGGTCACAGTCATAGGCACGCTCTTTCAGATCCTGGTAAATCAGAGTTCCATCTGCGTCATACAGGCTGAAGCTGAACGGGGACTTCCGCAGAACCAGCTTTAAGGTTCTGGTGGTAAAGATGACTTTTTTGTCTGTCTCCTCACAGGGAACATCCAGTGCGTTCACACGGCTGCGCTCGTCTGCAAACAGCTCGTCTAACTCATCGTCCCATGCGGTGGTCACCAGTGCATAGGACGCCTCCTTGAATTCACGGTCAAAACTGGTACGGATACGGATGACATCATCGCTCATAAATACCAGCATCACATCAGCGTTATCTCCATGAATCAGATACCCATTGGCAGTCTTCTCAATAGACTGAAATTTATTTAACATCATAATGTTTATTCTCCTTACGCCAGTTTATATGGTCGGTCCGCATTACATTGCAATCAAAATTACATTCCAATCAAATCAAAATCTTCGAAGGAAACCGTCAGAGTAACATCCTTCTTCGGATTCGCATATTTCACCTCTACCGCCTTTTTCGTCTGGCTGTAGTACCAGCCCTCACCGGCAGCATCGAACTTCCGTCTGTTCAGGAAATGCTCCAGCTTGCGGTCGCCCAAAGCTACCCAGAACGGGCTTCTGTCCTTGCGGATCATTTCAACCACCACATCCTCCACGAAATCCGTGTAGGAACCTTCGGAAGTAAAGTCCACCTTCACCACATCGGTGCCGGACATGTGGATTCCGGTCTTTCTGTATACGCCATTCCGGAACTCATTGGTCACACCGTCATCATCGTACAGGTTGAAGGTCTGGTCTCCGCCCGGTGCCAGGGTCAGATGAAGTCTGGTCATATGATCGCGCTCCATGCTCATCAGCTGGTTGTCTGCCATCGGAATGATTGCCCCCTCACGGATAAACATCGGAATGGTCTCCATGGTAACCGGAATCTCGATGGTCTGTCCGCCTTCGTAGCATCTGAAATTGTCATTCCAGTCATACCACTTGCAGCCGGCAGGCAGGTACACCTTCTTTGTGGCAGCACCCTTTTCAATAACGTTGGCCACCAGAATATCCTTACCGTACATAAACTCAAAGCTCTCATCATACACATTCGGATCGTTCTGGAACTCGTATACCAGAGCGCGCATGATCGGTGCGCCGGTCTGACTGGCCTCATACTCGGCAGAGTACAGATACGGAGTCATACGGTAGCGAAGAAGGATTGCATCGCGGATGATATCCGTAGAATCACTGAACATCCACGGCTCCGTTACGGTATTGTCATTGCTTGCAGAGTGGATGGAGAAACGCGGCTGGAACACGCCATTCTGCACCCAGCGCACGAACAGCTCTTCTTCCGGAGCCGGACCTGCGAATCCGCCAATATCAGCACCTTCGTTGGGCTGACCGGACAGTCCCATTCCGGTAATGATCGGAATATTGTACTGCAGAGACTTCCAGCTGGTGTTATTGTCGCCGCACCAGGTCTGTGCATACTTCTGGATGCCTGCGCTTCCGCTTCGGCATACCACATAAGGTCTCGCATTATTGTCATGCTCTTTGACCGCGTCATTGGCAAGCTTGCACATCAGCGTACTCATCAGCGGCTTAAGCTGACCAATCGTACCGCCCTTGCCATCGAAATCACAGATACAGTCCTTGTCCTGCAGGCTGTCATACTCACAGTTATCATCCCAGATGGAATTGGTTCCCACAGCGATCACATTCTCAATCAGATATTCCTTCCATGCCTGGCGTGCTTCCGGCTTTGTGTAGTCCCAGAACACACCGTCGCCGCCCCACCATTTGCCGACACCATAGCCCTTGCCTGCGGAATCCTTGACAAACACATCCTTCTTCATGAACTCGTCAATCCAGGGATGCATCAGCAGAATGCCCGGCTTCACGTTTGGTACGTTCTGAGCGCCCCGCTCGTTCATAGCAGCAAAGTAGGCTTTCGGGTCTTTGAATCGGGTGGTGTTCCAGGTAAATACACAGCGGCGGTTATTGTAGCTGGTATAGCCGGAAGACAGGTGGAATCCGTCGATCGGGAATCCCTCTTCCTTGATGGTGTCGATAAATCCGACCACCGCATCATCGCTGTCCTTCTCCAGTTCCGGATAGTACATGGAAGAACCCTGATAGCCCAGCGCACGCTTCGGAAGCAGTGCCGGACGCCCGGTCAGCATGGTGTAGTTGTCCACGATCTTCTTCATGGTATTTCCCGCAAGGAAGAAGATATCGATATCTCCGCCGTCTGCCTGCCAGTAGGTATAACGGGGCCAGTAGTTGCTCTTCTCACAGCCCATATTAAATACGGACTCATAGAAGTTGTTGTAGTACAGTCCCACTGCCTTCTTATGCTCGCGGTTCATGCGGATATAGAACGGAATGTGCTTGTACAGCGTGTCCATCTTCTCCGCGTCGTAACCCATGGCATCCGTTGCCCGCTGGCGCAGGAAGGATTTGTTCTTATTCAGAAGACCTGCTTTCTCACCGAATCCGTAGTAGCACTCTTCCTCCCCCTGCATCAGGCTGTAGTGGTTCACGCGGTTGTTGGAGTCCAGAATGAACGGGCTTCCTTCCAGATCGCTGTATAACAGAGTCCCCTCAATGTCGTATAATCTAAAGCACAGCGGAACCTTCTGCAGCTCCAGACGGACTGCTTTTGTGGTAAACACCACTTTGTCTCCCTGATCATCCACCTTCGGCACCACCGCTTTGATGCGGGTGCGCTCCTCCCCCAGCAGCGCATCCATCCGGTCTTCCCAGGCTGTGGTGGACAGTACATAGGACTCCTCTGCCATCTCCTTGTCAAAAGAAGCTCTGACACGAACAATCTCGTCCGTCAGAAAGCAGATGCCGATATCCGCACAGTTGGTATGTACCAGATATCTGTTATTTCCAGTTGCCAAACCATGAAATTCCTTACAAATTTTCATATTCACTTCTCCATTTTTGATTTGAATAGCCCTTTTTCGGTTGCAAAAAGGGGCCTCTGCTGCAAGTGAAAGAGACCCCTTTTTTTAATTACAATTTACATGGACGGAACCAGACCGCACAGGTACGGAATACCCAGTGACAGAGCCGGGATATAGGTAACCAGCAGCAGTGCTACTACCATCGCCACAAACATCGGAACGATGTATCTGGTAACACCCTCGATGCTGACCTTACCGACACCGCAGCCTACGAACAGACAGGAACCTACCGGCGGAGTTACGGAGCCGATACCCAGGTTCAGGATCAGCATGATACCGAAGTGTACCGGACTCATGCCAATGCTGGTAATGATCGGCAGGAAGATCGGTGTGAAGATCAGGACTGCCGGAGTCAGATCCAGGAACATACCCATTACCAGCAGGAACAGGTTCATAATCAGCAGGATCACGTACTTGTTGCTGGATGCGCTCATCAGCATCTGGCTGATTGCTGCCGGAATTCCGGAGTAGGACATAATGTAGGACATGATC
Organism: Eubacteriales bacterium; assembly: GCA_030536555.1. GTDB lineage: Bacteria > Bacillota > Clostridia > Lachnospirales > Lachnospiraceae > Brotaphodocola. The sequence goes on from JAUNPU010000043.1 coordinate 17,119, forward strand.
GTGGACGCTGCGATCAGGAACAGAATCGTAGCGGAGCTGATCATGGTATCCGCAAGCAGCTCATACAGGTTCTTTAAATTCAGTTCTCTGTATAAGAAGCCCAGCAGACCGCAGTACAGCACACAGACAACACCCGCCTCAGTCGGGGTAAACCATCCCATCAGGATACCTGCCATAACGATGATGACTGCCAGCAGGGACGGAACCGCATCGATGATGATCTTCGCCGGCGGATCGGTCTCTTTTACTGTGGAAGCCTTGTATCCCTTCTTATTTGCAATGTACATTGCCACAACCAGCACGCAGATACCAAGCAGCGCGCCCGGAATGTATCCGCCCATGAACAGAGCTGCTACAGACACACCGCCTGCGGTGATGGAGTACAGAATAAGCGGACCACTCGGCGGTATGATGATACCGGTCGGTGCAGAACAGATATTAACTGCTGCTGAGTAGTTCGGATCATAGCCTTCCTCTTTCTCCAGCGGGTTCATGATACTTCCCATTGCAGAGGTAGCTGCTACGGAAGAACCGGAGATTGCGCCGAAGAACATGTTAGCCAGTACGTTGGTAGCTGCCAGGTAGCCTGGAATCCAGCCTACGAACAGACGTGCCAGACGTACCAGACGCTGTGCGATACCGCCCTTGTTCATGATGTTTCCGCCCAGTGTGAAGAATGGCAGAGCCAGCAGAGAGAAGGAGTCGATACCGGAGAAGCAGCGCTGTGCAGCGGTAATTGCAAATACATCTGCATCAAAGCTGAATAATGCTGTTACGATGGATGCGATACCGATACCTACGGAAATCGGCACGCCGGAAAATAACATGACGAAGAATACGCCAAACAGGATTAATGTTGCTTGTACGACCATTATGCTACCTCCTTCTTATTTTCCTTAGCATCCAGATACAGCTGAATATATTTCAGCACACGTGCAAGCACGATAAAGCATCCGGAAAGCGGCAGGATCATGTACAATACTTTAAACGGAATCTGCATAACCGGTGAAGCATTGGTACTGTTCATCGCCATGCGGCCGCCGCCGTATACAAATACATAGATTACAAAGAACATGATCATCGCTTCGATAAACACGTTCAGAGCCACGGCTGCCGTGCCTTTGGCTTTGCTCTTGAACAGGTCCAGAGTCAGGTGCTTATCCTTGTAGAAGCAGTAAGCCGAGCCGAGCATACTTGCCCAGATCAGCATGTAACGCATGAACTCCTCGGTGAAGGTGGACGGGTCATTTAAAATCCAGCGGGTGAAGATCTGCCAGAAGCCGCCCACTACCAGAGAAAGCATAGCCATGGCCATCAGGAAACGCATTACGTTATCCAGAATCTTATCTAACTTTTTCATTGTTGTTCATTCCTCCGATCAGGAAATCATATTTACAGGTTTCCATAAATGAGGCTGCAGCCGGTCCTGCCGGCCACAGCCCTCTCGTATATCACACAATACGGAGCCGCCGGCTCTTATTTTGCAGCTGCATTGCGGATCTTCTCAACGACAGCGTATACCTCTGCATCATCGGTTTTCAGCTTCTCATAGATCGGCTGTACCGCATCCTGGAATGCCTTGATATCCACATCTCTTACCAGCTCTACACCGAACTCATTGGTTGCCTTGTCCAGAACCTCATCCTCGAAGTTCTTCCATGCAGTCTTATACTCATTGGTTGCATCTTTTGCACAGGCTTTCAGAACGTCCTGCTGCTCCGGGGTCATCTCGTTCCATACCTTGGAAGACAGAACGATAACATCCGGAATACGGGTATGCTCATCGAAGGAGTAATACTTTGCAACCTCACCGTGGTCACGAAGTGCGGTTACGTTGTTCTCAGCACCGTCGATAACGCCCTGCTGCAGACCGGTGTAAATATCGCTGTAACCCATAACCGTTGCGGAGCCGCCCAGAGCTGCCATCATATCGATTGCCATCTGAGAGTCCATGGTACGGATCTTTAAGCCCTTTAAGTCTTCCGGCTTGCGGATCGGGGTGTTAACCGTGTAGAAAGAACGGGAACCGGAATCCAGCCAGGTCAGACCTACAAAGCCATCCTTCTCTGTGGAATCGAAGATGCTCTGAGTAATCTCACCATCCATTACAGAGTAGTAGTGTTCCTGATCATCAAATACATACGGTACGGAGTAAGCGTTGTACAGCTTGCTGAAGTTGCCCAGGGTAGAAGCAGAAGTCTTCGCCATGTCCAGAGCGCCGTTCTGGATCTGAGAGATCATATCGGTCTCGCTTCCCAGAGTACCGTTCGGGAAAATGGTAATGTTGATGGTACCGTTGGACTTCTCTTTTACTGCCTCAGCAAAAGAAGTCATCTGGATATGTACCGCGTGATCCTCTGCCAGGTTGTGTCCGAGCTTTAAGTTGAAGGTCTTCTCGGTACCTGCGCCGCCTGCATTGCCTGCTGCCTGCTCTTTGGAACCGCCGCAAGCGGTCAGGCTCAATGCCATGGTTCCTGCAACTGCCAGTGCTACAAATTTGTTTGTCTTGAACATATTCGTTCCTCCCGTTTCTTAAAAACTTTTATTTTTTGTTACCTAACCAAAACCTATATAGCAATCCATCTGTGTTCAGCGGATACCATATCATACTCTGCCGCTCTCTGGCGGCGCCCCAGTCACTGCTTCAGCAGCCGGAACAGATCCATCAGACTCATATTCAGCCAGGAGGTGGTCTCCTTCCACTCCAGCTTCGTCTTTGCGGATACAAACTCCCTGAACTTGTCCGGCGAATCCGGCTTCAGGGTCTTCCGGTCGATCATGCAGGCGGAATTCTTATCCAGAAACAGGAAATAATATCCTTTTTCCTCCACCAGGCGCTGAAATCTGTCGTACTTCAGACTCATATGTCCTTCGCCGTTCAGTTCTACATGATCGTCATAAAATGTAGAAACGATTGTCGGAAGCGCTGTCTTTCTGGCTTCCAGCGTCCGGTCAGCCCGGCACTTTGCCGGAAAATCCCGGCTGACCAGCAGCCAGCATCCCATCATCAGAAGCAGTCCCTGCACAATCATCGGAAAGCTTCCCACCACACCGCCGACAGCCAGAACCGCACCGATCAGAAAGCGTGCGATCACTTTTTTCATCTCATACGTGTCATAAGCTGCCTTGAATAATCTTCTTATGGTATCAGTGTTATGCTGAATTCGTCCCTCAAATCGTCTCATTTTTTTATCACTTTTCCCAATGCCATGTTTTTTTTCGTGTTCGTTTGTGATATTATTGTATTATAATAAAAACATCAAAACCATACAATTCTTGCATGGAATACGCCATTACTTTACATATCTTGCTTTTGTCACATGTGAGTTTACGTCAAAATTTTGCTTTTACATTTAATACAGAAACTTTTTTGTGCATTTTACACAATAAATTTTGTATATTTTGGTTAAGGAGGTCTACTATGCTTGATAAAGCCGGTATTCGAATCGCCCAGGGACAGGTGATCGCCTGTGAACGGATTGAAGGTGTGAATGATAATATGTGCAAGTCCCACTACCATGATTTCTATGAGCTTTACTATCTGGAGCGCGGAACCCGCTATCACATCATCCGTGATTCCGTATTTCAGCTCAATGCCGGGCAGTTCGTCATTTACGCTCCCTATGTCATGCACCACTCCTATGGGGCTGAGGATGTCTCCTTCAAGAGACTTCTCCTGTACTTTCGTCCCTCGGAGATGGAATCCGCGGAGCTTGCCAATGCAATCGCGGAAACTGTCGGCATCTATACCCTGGATCCGGCAAACCAGCGGTCCATTCATCGTCTGCTGGAAATGCTCTTGCAGGAAGAAGAATGTGTTCCGCCCTCACCATACAAGGATGAATACATGCACAGTATCCTCAATGTACTGCTGATATCCATCCTGCGGCAGAAGTCCCACCACATTCAGCAGATTACAAAGCTTCGCCAGACCCTGATCAGTCAGGTAGTCGATTATATCCATAGCAACTACGCCGAGGATATCACGCTGGACACCTTATCGAAGCAGTTCTACGTCAGCCCATATTATCTGTGCCGGGAGTTCAAACACTATACCAACCGCACGATTGTCCAGTACATCAACGTGACCCGGATCATGAATGCACAGCGCAAGATTACCGAGACGGATAAGTCCATCACCGAGATTGCCGATCTCAGCGGCTTCTCCAATCTCACCCATTTCAACCGGGTCTTCAAGCAGTATTCCGGCTACACGCCGACCCAGTACCGCAAGCTTGCCAAGCACGGCTCCATTCCATCTCCGTGATGGACAGGGTCGTGCTTTTCTCTTTCATTTGAAAAATATGGAAGTATAAACCCTCCGTTTTCCGTGAATCATTTTCATTGTATCAACGTAACTGTCCCACGACTTTCGCAGTTGCGTATCAGTACAGTTTTCACTGGAAAATGAATCATGTTTACGGAGGTAACAGATATGGCAGGATACAAAGTCGAGATCTGCGGAGTCAACACGGCAAAGCTTCCCCTTCTGACCAACGAGGAGAAGGATGTGCTGTTCCGGAGAATCTTAAACGGCGATTTGGACGCCCGTGAGCAGTACATCAAGGGAAATCTGCGTCTGGTCTTAAGCGTCATCCAGCGTTTTTCCGGCAGTAATGAAAATATAGATGATTTATTTCAGATTGGCTGTATCGGCCTGATCAAGGCCATTGATAACTTTGATATTACTCAGAACGTCCGCTTCTCCACCTATGCGGTGCCGATGATCCTCGGAGAAGTCCGCCGATATCTGAGAGACAATAACTCCATCCGGGTCAGCCGCTCTCTGCGCGACACCGCCTACAAAGCCATGTACGCCAGGGAAGGTCTGACCCGGAAAAATGCCAAGGAACCCACCATCGCGGAGATTGCCCAGGAGATCGGCGTCAGCAAGGAGGACATCACCTACGCCCTGGATGCCATCCAGAGCCCCGTCAGTCTCTACGAACCCATCTACACCGACGGCGGCGACCCCCTCTACGTGATGGACCAGATCAGCGACAAGAAGAATCTGGAAGAGAACTGGGTGGAGGAGATCTCCCTGCGGGAAGCCATGAACCGCCTGCCCCACAGAGAACGGCATATCATCGACATGCGGTTTTTCGAAGGCAAGACCCAGACCGAGGTGGCCGAGGAAATCCACATCAGCCAGGCCCAGGTGTC
>JAUNPU010000016.1 GCA_030536555.1 Eubacteriales bacterium
GCAACCGGGCGTCAGCAGGCAACCGGGCGGCAGCCGGGCTTCCTTCCAGCGGTGAGATTCCCCAGACACCGGGGGCGCGGTGCATCTATATGATCCAGCGGATGCTGTTTGAGACCAGGGAGCTGAATCTGACTGAGGTGCAGAATCAGATCTATATCAGCGATTATTCCATTCAGAATGACCTAAAGCGGATTCGCAGGATGATCGAGCCCTACCCGGGGCTGGAGCTGGTGCGGAGCCGGGAGTGCATCTCCCTGAAGGGGGATGAGATCGTCAAGCGGAAGTTCTACCGGGATCTTCTGGTGGCGGAGGTGCAGGAGAACTTTCTGAATCTGGACCGGCTGGCGCATCTGTACAAGGATTTTGACCTGATCGAGGTGAAGGATATCTTCGTGGAGGTGCTGGAGGAGTATGATTACTCCATTCACGAGGCCATGTTCTCCATGCTGATCATTCACGCAGGCACCAGCATCGAGCGGATGAATGCCTGCCACTATATCCAGATGAAGGAGACCCAGCAGGGGCTGGAGGATACCATTGAGTACCAGATCTCCAAGACATTTTTCGAGCGGATCTCCAGACGGCTTCATATCAAGGTACAGGACGGCGAGGTGGGAATGTTCGCCCTGGTGATCATGGGGCGGCGGGCGTCCAACTACGCCAGCGACCATGTGAAGTTCGGGGACCGGTGGCTGAATACGGGCAAGCTGGTGCAGGGAGCCTTAGAGCGGCTGAAGAAGCTGTTTGGCGTGGACTTTGGCAGCGACGAGGACCTGGTGGCGGGGCTTAAGATGCACCTTCACGGGCTGGTGGAGCGCGCGAAAAATAATGTGGTCATGGAGGATATCTTCCTGGAGGAGATCAAGCAGCGGTATCCGCTGGTATTTGACATGGGTGTCTATGTGGTAGGATATCTGGAGGAGGTGCTGGAGATCTCCATTGCCGATATGGAGAGCGGCTTTATTGCCCTTCATCTGGGTGCTGCCAGCGAGCGGATGAACGCCGCCAGCCGGTACCGGGCGGTGATGATTCTTCCTCATAATCAGGCATTTTCCGACATGTGCGAGAAGAAGATTCTGGACATGTTCCGGGACCGGATGGAGATCGTGAAGAAGCTCTATTACTTTGAGGAGGAGAAGGTGCGGCAGTTTCAGCCGGATCTGCTGCTGACCACGGTTCCGTTCCAGCATCATCTGGAGATTCCTACGGTCAATATCAGCCTCTTTGTGGACCCGGAGACGGAATCCGGCATCCTGCAGGCGCTGAACCGGCTGGACAAGAAGCGGTTCCAGATGGAATTTGCCTCCCACATCGGACATCTGATCCGGAAGGAGCATTACTACCGGCAGCTGGATGCGAAGACGCCGGAGGAGGTGATTTCCGTGCTGTGCGGCGGCATGGAGCAGGAGGGAATCATCGATGAGAATTACCGGGAAATCGTGCTGAAGCGGGAGAAGATGACCCCCACTTCTTTTGCCAACGCGCTGGCGATTCCCCATGCGTTCCGGGCTTACGCCACAAAGTCCACCATCGCCGTGGCGCAGCTGAAGAATCCCGTTCCCTGGGGCGTCTTCGAGGTGCGGCTGGTGATGCTGTTTGCCATCAATGAGGGAGATCAGCGGATGATCAAGATCTTCTTCGACTGGATCTCCGACATCATCGGCAGTCCGGAGCGGCTGGGGCAGCTGATGGCGGACGCTTCCTATGAGGAGTTTGTGGAGCGGATCCTGGGGTAGAGACGCGAGAACCATTGTCCAGATGGGATTTCCGTGCTGAAATATGGCGGACCGGCATTTCCTAACAGCTAGGAAATGTCTTTGCCGCACAAAACTGAATACCTGTCCTATAATAAGGACAACCGATTGAGAGATGCAGCAGGTCACGAAGACGGGCTGCATTTCCATTTAAAAACATAAAAGGAGGACGAAGGTATGGAAGGGTTAGAGATGATCTGCTTTCAGATTATTTCCAGTGTAGGGACCGCAAGATCCAGCTACATTGAGGCAATCCAGAAAGCGAAGGCAGGGGACTTCGAGGGTGCTGAGGCCTGCATCGCAGAAGGCCAGGAGCAGTTCCTGAAAGGTCACGAGGCTCACTTCGAGCTGCTGACGAAGGAAGCTCAGGGCATTCCGGTAGGCGGCTCCCTGATCCTGGTTCACGCAGAGGACCAGCTGATGAGCGCTGAGGGGTTCAAGATCATTGCTGAGGAAATGATCGCCAGCTACAAGAGAATCACCGAACTGGAAAACAAATTAAAATAATATAAGGGGGATTTTACAATGAAGAAAGTGTACTTATTCTGCAGCGCAGGAATGTCAACCAGCATGCTGGCAAGCAAGATGCAGGGCGTAGCCAACAGCCATGATCTTCCGATCGAGGTTGAGGCGTTTCCGGACGGCAAGATCGGTCAGATCATCGAGGAGCGTCACCCGGATGTGATCCTGTTAGGACCGCAGGTGAAATACCGCTACCAGGAGATCGTGGACAAGTTCGGCTCCACCGGTATTCCGATTCAGGTCATCGACCAGACCGCTTACGGTATGATGGACGGTGAAAAGGTTCTGAAGTCTGCAATCAAGCTGATGAAAGCTGCAAAATAAAGCCTGACATAGTCAGGAGTAATCTACAGGGGGTATTAAAACATGTTAAGTAAATTAGAGTCAGTACTGATGCCGCTGGCTGAGAAAATTGGTAGAAACAAATATCTGATTGCCATCCGTGATGGTTTTCTGTTATCCATGCCGCTGCTGATCGTAGGATCCTTCTTCCTGCTGATCGCCAACTTCCCGATTCCGGGCTGGACCGAGTTCTGGGCACGGTTCTTCGGTGAGAACTGGGCTTCCTACTTTGCAAAACCGACGGATGCAACTTTCTCCATCATGGCAATCCTGGCTGTCATCGGTATCGGCTATTCCTTCGCCGGTCAGATGAACGTGGACAAGCTGTTCGGCGCAGGTATTTCCCTGGTATGCTGGTTCCTGATCATGCCGTATGAGATCATGTTCCAGGATGCGGTTGTAACCGGTATCCCGTTAGGATGGGTAGGTTCCAAGGGTATTTTCGTAGGTATCATCGTAGCATTTGCAGCCGTACATATCTACGCATGGGTAAACAGCAAGGGCTGGGTTATCAAGATGCCGGACGGTGTTCCGCCGACCGTTGAGAAGTCCTTCGCAGCTCTGATTCCGGCAGGTATGGCAGTTCTGGCGTTCTTCGTACTGAACATCGTATTTGCCATGACTCCTTACGGAAATGCATTTAACTTTGTATTCACCATTTTACAGACTCCGCTGTTAAAGCTGGGCAACACCTTGCCGGCTATGGTAATCGCGTACATTTTCCTGCACTTCTTCTGGTTTTTCGGCGTAAACGGCGGTTCCGTAGTAGGTGCGGTATTCAACCCGATTCTGCAGACTCTGTCCGCAGAGAACCTGGCAGCCATGCAGGCAGGCGAGGCAATTCCGAACATCATCTGCCAGCAGTTCCAGGATCTGTTCGCAACCTTCGGCGGTGCAGGCTCCACCCTGTCCCTGCTGATTGCCATGCTGATGTTCTGCCGTTCCAAACGTATCAAGGAGCTTGGTAAGCTGGCTCTGATTCCGGGCGTATTCGGTATCAACGAGCCGATCATCTTCGGTCTTCCGATTCTGCTGAACCCGATGATGCTGATTCCGTTTATGCTGGTACCGACCATCAACATCGTGATTTCCTACTTCTGCATGAGCCTGGGACTGGTTCCTCTGTGCAGCGGCGTGGCAATCCCGTGGACGATGCCGGTAGTCCTGTCCGGATTCCTGGCAACCGGATGGCAGGGCGCTGTGCTGCAGCTGTTACTGCTGATTCTGGGTGTATTCATCTACATGCCGTTCATCAAGATGATGGACAAGCAGTACCTGGTTGACGAGACCAACAAGAGCGATGACGCAGACGATGATGACGATCTGTCTCTGGATGACCTGTCCTTTGACGACCTGTAATTAGGAGGAAAATGGAATTATGAAGATTGTAATGATTTTTGACCAGATCCAGTCCGGACTGGGCACCAAAGACGATACCATGGTTCCGCTGACCGGCAAAAAAGAAGCAGTAGGACCGGCAGTGATGATGCAGCCGTTCTTAAAGGAAGTAGATGGACACGTGATGGCATGCTTATGCTGCGGCAACGGCACCTATCTGGCAGACCCGGATGAGGTCAGCCGCAAGCTGTGCGCCATGGTCAAGAAGCTGCAGCCGGATGTGGTCATCTGCGGACCGGCATTCAACTTCCTGGACTATGCGGCAATGTCAGCCCGCGTGGCAGACGATATCAACAACACCACCGGCGTGAAGGCACTTGCGGCTATGTCCGAGGAAAATGCAGACACCATCCGGGAGTACAAGGACAAAGTCGTGATCGTCAAGACCCCGAAGAAGGGCGGTCTGGGACTGAACGACGCGCTGAAGAATATCTGCAAGGTTGCGAAAGCAATGGTGGACCATGACGCAGCATTAGAGACATTGAAAAAGGACGTATGTTACTAAAGCTCATCGGTTGAGAGGGCTTTGAGTTCAGGAAAGCGGCCTGGCAGGCATGAATCAGAATATGATGCGCCGGCCGGGCTGCTTTTTCTATATAAATAAATGCAGGAGGATAGGATTATGTGGGGTATGATTGCAACCTGGAGAATGGCAGTTGAGGGTGTGACAAAAGGATGTGAGATGCTGAAGGAGGGCGGCAATGCAGGCGACGCCATCGAGACAGCAGTTCGTGAGGTGGAGGATTTTCCGTACTACAAGTCGGTAGGCTACGGCGGTCTGCCTAATGAGGAAATGGAAGTGGAGCTGGACGCGGCATTTATGGATGGCGACACCCTGGATGTGGGCGCTGTGGCAGCCATCAAGGACTATGCGAACCCGGTTTCCATCGCAAGACGTCTGAGCCACGAGAAGGTCAACAGCATGCTGGTGGCTGAGGGCGCAGAGAAGTTCGCGCACAAGGAAGGCTTTGAGCGCAAGAATATGCTGACCGACCGCGCAAAGGCACACTACCGCAAGCGGGTAAAGGAAATCAAGCAGCAGGAGTTAAAGCCCTACTCCGGCCATGACACCGTAGGTATGGTATGTCTGGATGCCCACGGCAAAATGACCGCCGCAACCTCCACCAGCGGCCTGTTCATGAAGAAGAAGGGCAGAGTGGGCGATTCTCCGATCGTAGGCTCCGGATTCTACGCAGACAGCAAGGTAGGCGGCGCAAGCGCAACCGGTCTGGGCGAGGACCTGATGAAGGGCTGCATCTCCTATGAGATTGTCCGCCTGATGAAGGAAGGCATGCATCCCCAGGCAGCCTGCGAGCTTGCAGTGACCCGGCTGGATCAGGAGTTAAAGGAGCGCCGCGGCGTGGCTGGCGACCTGTCTCTGATCGCCATGAACACGAAGGGCGAGTGGGGTGTAGCTACCAACATTGAGGGCTTCTCCATCGCCGTTGAGACCGAGGAGCTGGAGCCGACTGTATATCTGGTAACCCGTCAGGAAGACGGACACTGCACCTTTGAGGTGGCGTCCCAGGAGTGGATGGAGAACTACATGAAGACCAGAATGGCTCCGATTGAGGAGTAAGGAAGGGGAATTGATAGGTGATGCATACAGAACAGATTGGGGATCAGAAGATCATAGAGCAGATTGAGGGGCTTAAGGACTCTATGATCGAGGGAATCCTGAAGCTGGTGAAGATCGACAGTGTGGAGGCAGAGGCAGAGCCGGATGCGCCGTTTGGAAGGGGAGTCCGGACGGCGCTTCATCAGGCGCTGGAGATCGGTGCAGCCATGGGCTTTCGCACGGTAAATGTGGACAATTACATCGGCTACGTGGAGTATGGCGAGGGCGAGGACTACGTCTGCGCCATCGGCCATGTGGACGTGGTGCCGGTGGGCGACGGCTGGAGACAGCCGCCTTTCAGCGGTTATATCGAGGACGGGACCATATACAGCCGGGGCGTGCTGGACAACAAGGGACCGATCATGACCTGTCTCTACGGTCTGTATGCCTTAAAGCAGCTGGGCTATGTGCCGAAGCACCGGATAAGGATCATCTTCGGCTGCGACGAGGAGTCCGGCTTCGAGGACCTGAAATACTATCTGCAGCGGGAGCCGGCGCCGGCTTACGGCTTTACGCCGGACTGCAAGTTCCCGGTGGTCTACGCGGAGCGGGGACGTGCCATTGTGCGGATCGCGGCGCCGGAGAACCAGATGGAGGCATTCTTTGCCTTCGTCACCCAGTATTTTATCGGGGCGAAAAATGACGGAGACCGTCTGGGCATCGACTTTAAGCATCCGGAGTACGGCATCATGGAGATGCGGAACTATAAGCTGGGCATGGACGGGCAGGCGCCTTACTTTGAGGCATCCTTAAGCTATCCGGCGGGCCACGGCATCGACGAGATACTGGAGCGGATCCGGGAGAAGGCAGGGGAGCTGCCGGTGACCCTGATGCACAACTACGATCCGGTGGTATTTGAGAAGGACAGCCCCATGGTACGTGCCATGCAGGAGAGCTACGAGGCCGTGACCGGAGCAGACGGAACGCCGGTGACCACCACAGGAGGCACTTACGCCAAGGCCATGCCGGGCATCGTGCCCTTCGGACCCAGCTTTCCGGGACAGAAGGGCATCGGTCACAACCCCAATGAGTGGATGAAGATCGATGATCTGATGGCAAATGCGAAGATCTACGGGCTGGCGCTGTACCGGCTTGGTATGTTATAATAGCAGGGACGTATGCGGGTTTATCTGCCGGGCCTGCTGTAACTGCAGGGGAGTATGTCAGTGTTGCCTGCCCGGGGCAGAGGTGAGTCCCGGCAGGCAGAGGGAGAAGAATATGGAACAGAGAGAAAATAAGTATATTGTGGAGGTCTGCTGCGGAAGCTATTATGACGCGAAGCAGGCAGCCCTGGGCGGAGCGGAGCGGATCGAGCTGAATTCCGCCCTGATGTTAGGAGGGCTGACCCCCACGGTGGCGACCCTTCGCCTGGTGAAGGAGCAGTTCCCGCAGCTGAAGGTGGTAGCCATGGTGCGTCCCCGGGGCGCAGGCTTCTGCTACACGGAGGAAGAATTCCAGGTGATGGAGGAGGAGTGCCGGGATCTTTTGGAGAACGGTGCCGACGGCATTGCCTTTGGATGTCTGCATGCAGATGCGACTCTGGACGAGGAGAAGAATCAGCGGCTGCTGGCAATCATCAAGGGAATGGGCAGAGAAGCGGTGTTCCACCGGGCCTTTGACTGCTCGGCAGACCCCTTTGCCACCATGGAGCGGCTGATCGAGCTTGGGGTGGACCGGGTGCTGACCAGCGGCTTAAAGCCAAAGGCCATGGACGGCGCAGACCTGATCGCACAGCTTCAGGCACGGTTCGGAGACCGGATTGAGATTCTGGCAGGCAGCGGCATCAATGTGACCAATGCCATGGAGATGATCGAGCGGACCGGCATCCGTCAGGTCCACAGCTCCTGCAAGGCATGGCTCACGGATCCGACCACCGTGCAGAACGGCGTGTCCTACAGCATTGCTTCCGGAGATCAGGAATATCAGTATGATGTGGTGTCTGAGGAGCTGGTACGCGGACTGGTGCAGCGGGTATACGGCGCCTGAGAAAACGAGGTTATGACATGTTAGGAAAATACAAACACAACGTTATGGTACGGCGGATCATCACGATCCTGGCGGTGGTGGCATCAGCGCTTTTGCAGACCTTTGTCATCCAGGCATTTATCCGCCCGTCTCATCTTCTGTCCAGCGGCTTTACGGGGGTGGCGATCCTGATCGACAACATTGCCTCCCTGTACGGGCGGAGCTTTTCCACGTCCCTGGGCATGCTGGCGTTAAATATCCCGGTTGCCATCCTGTGCAGCCGGAGCATCAGCATGCGGTTTACCTTCTATTCCATGATGCAGGTAGCCCTTGCCAGCTTTTTTCTGAAGGTCTGTCACTTCCAGCCGGTATTTGACGACCTGATGCTGAATGTGATATTCGGCGGCTTCCTGTACGGAATCGCCATCGCCATCGCCCTGCGTGGCAACGCCTCCACCGGCGGCACGGACTTCATCGCCCTCTATGTGTCCAACAAGACCGGGCGGTCCATCTGGGAGTATGTATTTGCGGGAAATGTGGTGATTCTGTGCATCTTCGGATACATGTTCGGATGGATGTATGCAGGATACTCCATCCTGTTCCAGTTTGTGTCCACCAAGGCGATTTCCGCCTTCCATCACCGGTACGAGCGTGTGACTCTGCAGGTGACCACCTCCGATGCGGAAGCAATCATCAGGGCGTATGTGAGCCAGTACCGCCACGGCATCTCCTGTGTGGACGCGGTGGGCGGATACAGCCACAGGAAAATGTATCTGCTCCACACGGTGGTGTCCTCCTATGAGGTGCCGGATATTGTGGCGCTGATGCGGGCACAGGATCCTCATGTTATTGTGAATATGGTGAAGACGGAGAACTTCTTCGGAGGATTTTATCAGGCACCGCTGGAATAGGGTACTGTAACGGAAGTGGGATATCATGCCGCGGCAACCGATGTGCAGGTTGCTGTGGCATGATTTTTTAGCACTTTTGTCAAAAAATTAATTTATTGACACTTTCGACGAGGTTTGGTATGATGGAAGAAAGAAGTACGCAGTACGATGGAGCAGAGAGGAGGGATTTCCATGAAACCCTGTCAGGCACAACCAGAAGGAATACGGAATCTGTGCCGTGATATTTTCGGCACGGACAATCCGGATGAGCTGCGCAGGATTGCCCGCAAAGCGGCGGAGTACGACCGGATGATGAATCAGGGGCATCCGGTGAATCTTCGGGGAGCGGGACGCAGACAGCAGTTTGCGCAGCAGGATATGGATTATCTGATCGAACTCTACCATCAGGGGAAGAAGGTTACCTGGCTGGCGGAGTTTTTCGGCATCAGCAGGCAGACCATCTACAACTATCTGAAGTCCGAACTGCGGTTTGAGAAGGACCCGGCGATCACCATGCGGATGATCTTCATGGACCGGGAGAAGGAGTGCACGGTGATCGATGTGGATTTTCTCCACAGGCGGATCTACATCCGGAATAAGACCCGGGATATCCTGCATCGCGCTTTCGGCGTGGTGGAGGAGCCGACCTGGGAGGATTTTGAGGAGTTCCTTAAGAGCCGGTGCTTCCCGGTGACCCGGGCGAACTTAAAGCTGGTGCTGCGGGATCTGGGACTGCAGTACTATGATCCGCTGCAGATCATCGAGAAGACTCAGGGTCGGATGGCGGAAGACCACCAGTGGATTCGAGTACTGTATCGGGAGGAGGTGCTGAAGCAGTGGAAGTGATCGATCTGAATCAGGCAGTGCGCTGTGAGACGGCAGGACATTCCTCCAAGGGGAATCAGCTGAAGTGGAGGCTGGGTGACTACTGGTATAAGGCGGACTATATGGGATATGAAGGGCTGGCGGAGGTTGTGGTGTCCCGGCTGCTTGCCAGATGCAGAGCCAGGCGTGACGGGAACTGCGGAGACGGATGCGAAGTCAGGCGTGATGTAGACTGCGGGGACCGATGTGAAGTCAGGCGTGATGCAGCAGACTGCGGGGACCGGAGCGAACTTGCGTATGATGAGGACTGCGGTGTGCCGGGGCTGGTGGAGTATGAGCCGGTCCGGATCGCGTATCGCGAGAGCGTATTTCGCGGCTGTAAGAGCCGGAACTTCTTACATCCGGAGGAGGAGCTGGTTACGGTTGACCGCCTGCTGCGGCAGTATACCGGCCGGAGCGTCAGCACGGAGCTGGGGCGGATTACTCAGGTGAAGGAGCGGATCCAGTATCTGGTGGAGAATGTGACGGAGATTACGGGGCTGAGGAACTTTGGCGGGTATCTGACGGCTGCGCTGGAGATGGATGCGGTGTTTCTCAATGAGGACCGTCATGTGAACAATATTGCGGTGATCTACCGGGGAGAGCAGGAGGGATACCGGCTCTGCCCTTACTTCGATTATGGACTGTCTCTGTATGCGGATACGACTGTAGACTTCAAGCTGGGGGTGCCCTTAGAGGAGTGCAGGCGCAGAATCGAAGCCAAGCCTTTCTGCCGGGACTTTGATGAACAGCTGGATGCGGCGGAGGAGCTGTACGGAAAGCAGCTGCGGTTCGGATTTGACGAGCGCGATATCTGGCAGGAGCTTGAGAAGCTGCAGGGGGTATATGAGGAAGCGGAGCTTCGCCGGGTCGGGCAGGTGCTGAACTGGCAGCGGGGGAAGTACGGGTATCTGTTCTGACAGACCGGACAGAAGATCAGGCACAGGTATCTGTTCCGGGGGGTACCGACACCTTTCCGAACACACAAATTCCGGGATTTCCCCTGCAATCTGCCCGAAATCATTGACTTTCCATCAAAAAAGAAGTAAAAGTAAAAGTGAAAAAACGGGATACAGCATAAAATAAACAGATAAAAAGGATGGAAGAACTATGTATCAGATAGATTTTAAGAAGCCACAGGCGATTCACTTTATCGGTATCGGCGGCATCAGCATGAGCGGTCTGGCGGAGATTCTGCTGGACGAGGGGTTCAAGGTAAGTGGCTCTGACGCCCACGAGAGTCCCCTGACGGACCGGCTGGAGGCGAAGGGGGCGAAGATCGCCTACGGTCAGCGGGCGGAGAATATCACAGACGAGATGGAGCTGGTGGTGTACACGGCGGCTGTCCATGCGGACAATCCGGAGTATGCGGAGGTAGTCAGAAGGGGCATTCCCATGCTGACCCGCGCGGAGCTTCTGGGGCAGATGATGA
This sequence comes from Eubacteriales bacterium, assembly GCA_030536555.1. Classification (GTDB taxonomy): domain Bacteria; phylum Bacillota; class Clostridia; order Lachnospirales; family Lachnospiraceae; genus Brotaphodocola. Next base: position 10,786 of record JAUNPU010000016.1, read on the forward strand.
AGAACTACGGGCACGCGGTTGCCATTGCGGGAACCCACGGCAAGACCACCACCACTTCCATGGTGACGGAGATTCTGCTGGCGGCGGAGGCGGACCCGACCATTTCCGTGGGCGGTATCCTGCATTCCATCGGAGGCAACATCCGGGTGGGAAGCTCGGACCTGTTCGTGACGGAGGCCTGTGAGTATACCAACAGCTTCCTGTCTTTCTTCCCGACCATGGAGGTGATCCTGAACATTGAGGCGGATCATCTGGACTTCTTTAAGGACTTGGACGACATCCGTCATTCCTTCCGGCTGTTTGCCGAGAAGCTGGATGAGAACGGCATTCTGGTGATCAGCAGCGATATCCGTGATTATCAGGAGATCTGCCAGGGACTTCCCTGCAAGGTGATCACCGTGGGCATGGCGGCAGGCAGCGATTACCGTGCGGAGGACATCCGGTATGACACCTTTGCAAGACCTACCTTTACCCTGATGCAGGGGGATCAGTCGCTGGGGCAGGTGACTCTGGGCGTGCCGGGTGAGCACAATGTATACAATGCTCTGGCAGCCATTGCGGCGGCGAAGGAGCTGGGGATTTCCGACGATGCGATCCGGGCAGGGCTGCTGGCATTCGGCGGCACGGAGCGGCGGTTTGAGAAGAAGGGTGAGATCGGCGGCGTGACCATCATCGATGACTATGCTCATCATCCCCAGGAGATCGCGGCAACCCTGTCTGCGGCGAAGAATTATCCCCATAAGAAGCTGTGGTGCGTCTTCCAGCCTCATACATACACCCGGACGAAGGCATTCCTGGATGAGTTTGCCCAGGCCCTGTCTGCGGCGGATGAGGTGATTCTGGCGGATATCTTTGCGGCGCGGGAGACCGACAATCTGGGCATCAGCTCCCGGGATATAGCAGAGCGGATCGAGAAGCTGGGCACCACGGCACACTATTTCCCGACGTTTGATGAGATTGAGACATTTATTTTGGAACATTGCGGCGAAGGTGATTTGTTGATAACTATGGGCGCCGGAGACATTGTAAAAGTTGGGGAAAGACTGCTTGGACAGTAGTTATCCACATTATCCACATAGTTTTCCACTTTTTATGTAAAGGGGCTATGTGGATTTTTTGATTAACATAAGAAAATGTCTAAAAATTTAAAAAACCTTGAATTTATAAACAATTCGACCGTTTTCGACAGGAATTTCCGGAGGATACGAAGAAGTTATCCACGTTATCCACATTATCCACAATCAAATCTGTGGATAAACCAGCCTATTTTCTTTTTCCTGCGAATATGTTACACTGTATTTACGATGAATGCCCCGGAGAATCGGCGTTCACAGCTTGGAGAGGATGAGGATTGATGGATGTAACGTGCAGTTTTCAGGTGAATGCGACGGTGGTCGCCAATGATTTTATTGACCGCTACATGGCAGCTGCCAACGGAGAATATGTGAAGGTCTATCTGTATATGCTGCGTCACCAGCAGGAGCGGCTGGATGTAAGCGGCATTGCGGATGCGCTGAACCACACGGAGTCGGATGTAAGGCGGGCGCTGGCATACTGGGAGAAGCTGGGGGCCCTGCGGACCGAGGCGGCGGGGCAGAGGATGCCGGAGAACCGGGCAGGGGCCGGCATAGCCGGAGCGGATATAAGCAGAAGCGGAATGCCCGGAGCCGGAGTGTCCGGAATGGATATGTCCGGAGCCGGCATATCGGAATCGGTATCGGCAGCCGGACAGGGTGTCCAGAGTCCGGTCTTTGACAGACTGGCGGAGCAGGAGGCGGCTCAGGCAGCCCGGGCGGAGAGCGGAGCTGTTCAGGCAGTCCGGTCGGAGTACAGCGGAGTTGCTCAGGCAGTCCGGTCGGAGCACGGTGTGGCAGTTCAGGCAGCCCGGTCAGAGTCCGGCACAGCAGCCCGGACGGCTTCTTCCCGCCCCGTATACAGTCAGGACCAGGTCAACCGGCTGGCGGGCGACGAGGACTTCACGCAGCTTCTCTACATAGCCCAGAAGTACATGAACAAGGTGTTCACACCCCGAGAGTGCGAGGTATTTGCCTATCTGTACGACGGGCTTCATATGACGGCGGAGCTTCTGGAATATCTGGTGGAGTACTGTGTCCAGGGCGGACATACCAGCATCCGCTACATCGAGACCGTGGCGCTGAACTGGCACGAGAAGGGGCTTAAGACCGTGGAGGAGGCCAAGTCCTACTCCAGCTGCTTTACGAAGGATTCCTTTGCGGTGATGCGTGCCTTCGGCCTGACGGACCGGAAGCCGGGGGATGCGGAGAAGGAGCTGATCGAGCGCTGGTTCGGAATCTATGGCTTTGCCAGAGATCTGGTGCTGGAGGCATGCAACCGGACTCTGGAGGCGACCCATGCGCCCAGCTTCCGCTATGCGGACAAGATCCTGACCGAGTGGCGGAAGGCAGGGGTGAAGAGCCTTCAGGACGTGGCGGTGCTGGATCAGAAGCGGAAGGGCAGGCAGAATGCAGCCCGGACCCCGGGAAAGAAGACCAACCAGTTCCACAATTTTGAGCAGCGGGATACGGACTACGATTCCATTATGATGGATCAGGTAAAGTCCTGGATCAGGGAGTCATAAATAAGCGGCCGGCAGGGACAGACCGCACAGAGCAGAGAAGGAGAAGGTAAGGATGGCACTGAGCAATTCCCAGTACAACGCAGTGATGCGGGAGTATGAGCAGCAGCAGCTGGCGGACCGCCACGACAGAGAACGGCGGGTGGCGGAGGTCTACAGGCGGATTCCGCAGATCGAGACGCTGGATCAGACCATCAGCACCCGGGCGGCAGCCTGCGCCAGGAGAGTGCTGGACGGAGACACGGAAGCCAGAGGACGGCTGAAGGCGGAACTGGCGGATCTGCGGGAGCAGAAGCAGGTCCTTTTAAAGGCGGCGGGGTATCCCGCAGACTATATGGAGCTTCGCTACCGCTGTCCGGACTGTAAGGACACCGGATACCGGGACGGGAAGCGGTGCCACTGCTTCGAGCGTGCCAGAATCCAGATCCTCTACGCCCAGTCCAACATTCAGGAGGTGCTGAGGCGGGAGAACTTTGACACCTTCTCCTACGACTACTTTGACGACCGGACGGTGCTGCCGGGGCTTGGAATGACCGAGCTTGCCTACATGCGGCTGGTGGTGAAGCGGTGCCGGGAGTTCGCCGACGGATATCCGGAGAACGGGAGGAACCTGCTGTTTACGGGAAGCACCGGCGTGGGCAAGACCTTCCTGACCAACTGCATCGCCAGGGAGCTGATCGACCGGTATGTGTCGGTGATCTATCTGTCTTCCCACGATCTGTTTGAGATCTTTTCCAAGTACAAGTTCAGCCGGGAGGCGGAGGAGGATGTGGAGGAGACCTACCGCCACATTTTGGAGTGCGAGATGCTGATCATCGACGATCTGGGCACGGAGGTGAACAATACCTTTGTGTCCTCCCAGCTCTTCTACTGCATCAACGAGCGCATCAACCGGGAGAATGGGACGATCATTTCCACCAACCTCTCCATGGACATGCTGCGGGACACCTATTCCGACCGGGTGACCTCCCGCATTATGAGCCAGTACACGACGATTCCCCTCTGCGGCGGGGATATCCGCATGAAGAAACGTCAAAAATCCCGCGATTAACTTGACTTAAGCGGTGCATAATGATATAAAGGATACGTTGAAACCAAAGCATCATTTAATATATACACATTGGAGGATAAGATGATTTACGAAGAGAAGACCATTGAAACCATTCCGGTGGGCCCACTGGGACTGATTCCGTTAAAGAGCTGTGCCGATTTGGGATCGAAAGTCAACGACTGGCTGGTAGAGTGGAGAAAAGAGCGCGAGAGCGAGCACAAGTCCACCATCGCATTTTCCGGCTATCAGAGAGATTCCTATATCGTGAATGCCAAGACCCCGCGTTTCGGTTCCGGCGAAGGCAAGGGAACCATTGAGGAGTCTGTGCGCGGCGATGACCTGTATGTGATGGTAGACGTCTGCAACTACAGCCTGACCTACTCCCTGTGCGGTATGACCAACCATATGTCCCCGGATGACCATTTTCAGGATCTGAAGCGTGTGATCGCGGCAGCGGCAGGAAAAGCCCGCCGGATCAATGTCATCATGCCGTTCTTATATGAGAGCCGTCAGCACAAGCGTTCCAGCCGTGAGTCCTTAGACTGCGCACTGGCACTGCAGGAGCTGACCAACATGGGTGTTGAGAATATCATCACCTTTGACGCTCATGACCCGCGTGTACAGAATGCGATCCCGTTAAAGGGCTTCGAGACCGTACAGCCGATCTACCAGTTCATCAAGTACCTGTTAAAGACGGAGACGGAGCTGGACATCGACAGTGACCACATGATGGTCATCAGCCCGGACGAAGGCGGCATGGGCCGTGCAGTCTACTTTGCCAACGTGCTGGGTCTGGATATGGGTATGTTCTACAAGCGCCGCGACTACACCCGCATTGTGGACGGACGCAACCCGATCGTGGCACATGAGTTCCTTGGCTCCAGCGTGGAGGGCAAGGATGTGATCATCGTGGACGATATGATCTCCTCCGGCGAGAGTATGCTGGATGTTGCAAAGGAATTAAAGCGCAGAAAAGCAAGAAAGGTATTCATCTGCTCCACCTTCGGCCTGTTCACCAACGGTCTCGCCAAGTTCGACGAGTACTATGAGAACGGACTGATCGACCGGATTCTGACCACCAACCTGGTATATCAGACTCCGGAGCTGCTGGCAAAGCCGTACTACATCAACGTAGATATGAGCAAGTATATCGCCCTGATCATTGACAATCTGAATCATGACGATTCCTTAAGCGAGCTGCTGAACCCGACCAGAAGAATCAACAAGCTTCTGGATCGCTACAGAGCAGCCAGAGGCGAGCAGAAGTAGTTTTATCACAACGTGCGGATACGGAAGCAATGCGCAGAAATGAAGGCGGAGTTAGAATGAGTGAAGAATTAAGACAGACAGGGAAGCCTGAGAGTGTCGATACGGCAGACAGAGCATCGTCTGCGCAGGTCGATCACGCTGCGAACCGGGACGGCTGGCAGGTTCCGCATGAGAAGAAGCCAGACTGGAAGAAAGAGGTCTGGGAGTGGGTGAAGATCATCGTGTCGGCGGCGCTGATCGCGTTCGTGCTGAACACGTTCATCATCGCCAACAGTGAGGTGCCCAGCGGTTCCATGGAGAATACGATCATGACCGGCGACCGGGTGATCGGATCGCGGCTCACTTACCGGTTTGACGACCCGGAGCGGGGAGACATTGCGATCTTCCGGTTCCCGGACAATGAGAAGATATTTTATGTAAAGCGTATCATCGGTCTGCCGGGAGAGACGGTGGATATTGTGGACGGCAAGGTCTACATTGACGGAGCCGAGACGCCTCTTGAGGAGCCATATCTGCGGGAGCCGATGATCCCGGAGCAGCCGATGCACTTTGAGGTGCCGGAGGACTGCTACTTTATGATGGGCGACAACCGGAACTATTCCTCCGATGCGAGAAGATGGAAGAATACCTATGTAAAGCGCGAGAAGATCATCGCCAAGGTGCTGTTCCGCTACTTCCCGAAGCCCGGCAAAATCGAATAATAAAGTATGTCCGGAAAAGCAGGCTAAGACCTGCTTTTCTTGCGTTTTGGGGCGCAGTGTGATATAGTTTAAATTAGATTACTATCGAAAATACTGGGGACAATAAGGAGCAAATCAAGTCATGAGAGATACGACACTGGTCATTATGGCAGCAGGAATCGGCAGCCGCTTCGGCGGCGGGATCAAACAGTTGGAACCGGTGGGACCGGGCGGCGAGATTATCATGGATTATTCCATTCACGACGCGCTGGAGGCCGGATTTAATAAGGTGGTATTTATCATTCGCAGAGATCTGGAAGCAGATTTCCGAGAGATTATCGGCAACCGCATTGAGAAGATCGCCAATGTAGCCTATGCATTTCAGGAGCTGGACGCGCTTCCGGCAGGCTACTCGGTGCCGGAGGGCAGAAAGAAGCCGTGGGGCACCGGACAGGCTGTGCTGACCATCAGGGGGCTTGTACATGAGCCGTTTCTGGTGATCAATGCCGATGACTATTACGGCAAGGAAGGCTTTAAGAAGATTCATGACTATATGGTAAGTGAGATGGATACAGAGGCGGACACCTATGACATGTGCATGGGCGGCTTCATCCTCAACAACACCCTCAGTGACAATGGCACCGTGACCCGCGGTGTCTGCCAGCTGAATGAGGACGGCACCCTGAAGGATGTGACGGAGACCTTCGACATCCAGTGGAAGGGCGATGCTCTGGCTGCCAATGACGAGGAGGGACATCCCGTGCAGGTAAGCCCGGAGCAGCACGTATCCATGAACATGTGGGGACTGCCGCCGAAGTTCTTAGACGAGCTGGAAGCAGGATTTCCGGAGTTTTTGGATCACGTGAAGGAAGGAGATCTGAAGGCTGAGTATCTGCTTCCGCGGATCATCGACAACCTGATCAAGAGCGGCAAGGCACAGGTGAAGGTGTTGGAGACCCGGGACAAGTGGTTCGGCGTCACCTACAAGGAGGACAAGGAAGCCGTGGTTGCAGCCATTGGCAGGCTGATTGCAGACGGCGTGTACAAGGAGAGCTTATATGACTAAGATGATTTCCTGGAATGTCAACGGGCTGCGTGCCTGTGTGGGCAAGGGATTTCTGGATTATTTTCATGAGATGGACGCGGACATCTTCTGCCTGCAGGAGACGAAGCTTCAGGAGGGGCAGATCGAGCTGGACCTGCCCGGGTATCACCAGTACTGGAACTACGCGGAGAAGAAGGGCTACTCCGGCACGGCGCTGTTTACGAAGGAGGAGCCGCTGGCGGTGACTCTGGGGCTTGGTATCCCGGAGCATGACCGGGAAGGGCGGGTCATTACGGCGGAGTATCCCGAATATTACGTTATCACCTGTTATACGCCCAATTCGCAGAATGAGCTGGCAAGGCTTGACTACCGGATGACCTGGGAGGACGCCTGGCGTGCCTACTTAAAGGGGCTGGAGCAGAAGAAGCCGGTGATCATCTGCGGCGACTTCAATGTGGCGCATCAGGAGATCGACTTGAAGAACCCGAAGACCAACCGGAAGAATGCGGGCTTCACCGACGAGGAGCGGGGGAAGTTTACGGAGCTTCTGGAGGCGGGATTTATCGATACCTACCGTTACTTCTATCCGGATCAGGAGGGCGTGTACTCCTGGTGGTCCTACCGGTTCAAAGCCCGGGAGAAGAATGCAGGGTGGCGGATCGACTATTTCTGCGTGTCAGAGAGTCTGAAGGATCGGTTGACAGGCGCGGCGATCCACACGGAGATAACCGGGTCCGATCACTGTCCGGTGGAGCTTACGCTGGCATAGAGGCAGGAGCCGGGATGTCAGAAGGACAGATGGAACGATTCAGCGGGACTGCGTCTGATCAGCGGTGCCCGTGTGAACATAAAACATAAGAAAGGTGGGTACAGGATGAGACAGTATGAGATCGACATCAGGGACGACAGGGAATATCCGATTGGACTCACAAGGACCATGGAAGGCATCCATGTTTCGGTGGTGGCTGCGGCGAAGACCTGCAGCCTGCTTCTCTTTTTGCCGGAGACCGGGCGTTCGGGGAAGAACGGGCGGGTCAGAGAACCGGTCCGGATTCCGTTTCCGGAAGAGAGCCGGATGGGTGACGTGTGGGAGATGACCGTGCGCGGAGAGGATTTTGAGCGGTACGAGTATGCGTTTGAGGCGGACGGGGAGCTGTTTTCAGACCCCCGGGGACGGCTGTTCCACGGGCGGGAGCAGTGGGGCAGACCGGAGCAGGTGCGCACCCTGCTTAAGACGCCGATCCGCCAGGATACCTTTGACTGGGAGGGAGACAGGCCGCTGCGCATTCCCTATGAGGACTGTGTGGCGTACTGCGCCCATGTGCGGGGGCTGACGAAGCACGGGTCCTCCGGTGTGTCCGAGAAGGGGACATTTCACGGAGTGATCGAGAAAATCCCGTATCTGAAGGAGCTGGGGATCACCACCCTGGAGCTTCTGCCGGTGGCGGAGTTTCAGGAGGTGATGATGCCGGAGCATCCCGACGGCAATCCCTACGGGGAGGACGAGCCCACGGGACAGCTGAACTACTGGGGCTATGCCCCGGCGCTGCTGTTTGCGCCCAAGGCGTCCTATGCGGGACGCAGGAAGAACCCGGTGCAGGAGCTTAAGAGCCTGGTAAAGGCGCTGCATCAGGCAGGCATTGAGCTGGTGCTGCAGTTCTACTTTAACGGTAAGGAAGCGCCTTCCATGGTGCTGGAAGCGGTCCGGTACTGGGTGCGGGAGTATCACCTGGACGGCGTGCATCTGCAGGGGCAGGCACCGGCCTGGCTGCTGGCACAGGATCCTTATCTGGCGCAGACCAAGCTGTGGGCGACCTCCTGGGACGGTGTGCCGGTACCGGCGGGACGTCCGAAGCATCTGGGCGAGTACAATGACGGCTTTCTGGTGGACATGCGCCGGGTGCTGAAGGGCGATGAGGAGCAGATGAACAATCTGATCTTCCGCAACAAGCGGAATCCGGCAGCCTGGGGTGTGCTCAACTACATTGCCGGAACCAACGGATTTACCATGATGGACATGGTCTCCTATGAGCTGAAGCACAACGAGGCCAACGGGGAGAACAACCGGGACGGCAACGACTACAACTATTCCTGGAACTGTGGAGTGGAAGGACCGGTCCGCAAGCGCAAGCTGGTGGAGCTGCGCAGGAAGCAGCTGCGCAATGCCCTGCTCCTGGTGTTCTTAAGTCAGGGAACACCGCTTCTGCTGGCGGGCGATGAGTTCGGCAACACCCAGAACGGCAACAACAACGCCTACTGCCAGGACAATGAGATCTCCTGGCTCAACTGGAACCAGCTGAAGACCAACCACAGCCTCCACGAGTTCGTGAAGTACGTGATCGCATTCCGCAAGGCGCATCCCGTATTCCATATGAGCAAGGAGCCGCGGGTGATGGATTATCTGGTCTGCGGTCACCCGGATATTTCCTATCACGGTGTGAAGGCCTGGTGCCCGGAATTTGACAACTTCCGCCGGCAGATGGGCATCATGTACTGCGGCGATTACGGCGTGCGACCGGACGGAAGCAGGGATGATTATTTCTTTGTGACATATAATATGCATTGGGAGCCTCATGAATTCGCACTGCCCAACCTGCCGAAGGGACGGGTGTGGCATATGGCATTCAATACGGATGACGCCGCCGTGAACGGCTACTACGAGCCGGGACAGGAGCCGGAGCTGGAGAACCAGAAGCAGTATATGGTTCCGCCGCGGACGATCCTGGTGCTGATTGGAAAGCAGAAGGAAGGCTGGGTGCCGGAAGAGGAGCAGAAGGAGAGGAAGAGCCGGAAGCGCAGGAAGGTGCTGGCGGCGGTACGGGTGGAGCCGGAGAGCCAGGCAGAATCGGAAGTTCAGGCAGAGCCGAAAGCTCAGGCAGAGCTGGAAAGCCAGGTAGAGCCGGAGAGTTCGAAACACATGGAGGAGGCACATCATGCACACATTTGAGGAGCTGAAATCGGTGATTGCCGAACTGCGGTCAGAGCATGGCTGTCCCTGGGACCGGGAGCAGACCTTCGAGAGTCTGAAGTCCTGTCTGCTGGAGGAAAGCGGTGAAGTGATCCAGGCAATCGATCATCAGGATATGGAAAATCTCTGTGAAGAGCTGGGGGATGTGCTCATGCAGGTGCTGATGTACAGCCAGATTGCCGGTGAAAAAGGACTGTTTACGCTGGATGATGTGGTGGACGGCGTATGCGGGAAGCTGATCCGCAGACACCCTCATGTGTTCGGCGACGCGAAGGCTCTTACACCGGAGGAAAGTCTCGCTCTGTGGAACGAGATTAAAAAGCAGGAAAAAAGCAAAAAACCTTGACAATTTATAGCAAAACAGATATAAATGTTAGAGTACGTTTTTATGCGATATGTAACTGTTCGATGGCCATGGCGCTATGGAGCAAACATCATGATCTAGGAGGAAATTATAATGAACAAGACAGAATTAATTGCAGCAGTAGCTGAGCAGGCAGGCCTGTCCAAGAAAGATGCAGAGGCTGCTGTTAAGGCATTTACCGATGTTATTTCCAGTGAATTAAAGAAAGGTGAGAAAATCCAGTTAGTTGGTTTTGGTACCTTCGAGGTATCCGAGAGAGCTGCAAGAGAGGGCAGAAACCCGAAGACCGGCGAGACCATGCCGATCGCTGCATGCAAGACTCCGAAGTTCAAAGCCGGCAAGGCACTGAAGGATTTAGTAAACGACTAATTTATGAGATTAGATAAGTATTTAAAGGTATCCCGTCTGATCAAGCGCAGAACCGTTGCCAACGAGGCGTGTGATGCCGGACGTGTGCTGGTGAATGAGAAGCCGGCGAAAGCGTCTGTGAACGTAAAAGTTGGGGATATAATTGAGATTCAGTTCGGTACCAGCTCCGTAAAGGTGGAGGTTCTGGATGTCCAGGAGACAGTCAGAAAGGACGACGCCAGGGAACTGTACCGGTATCTGTAAGAAATCGTATAATGGATAAGACCTTCTCATATACTGAACCAGGTGTTCGTATAGCGGGGAGGTCTTTTGTATGGACGAGAAAACAGGAATCCGCCCTCACACCTGTCTGCTTCAGGACCGTGCCAGTGTGAGTCTGACCGGGGTGCGGGAGGTGGTGTCTTTTGACGAGAATCAGGTGGTCATGGATACGGATCTGGGACTGATGACGCTCAAAGGCAAGGAACTGCATGTAAGCCGCCTGACGGTGGAGCGGGGCGAGGTGGATGTGGAGGGAACCATTGACAGTCTGGCCTATTCTTCCAATGAGGCGTATCGGAAGGCGGGACAGTCGGTATTTGCAAGATTATTCAAGTAATACCGGGGCAGGGGCTCCGGAGGACTTTGGCAGGATGGTGCAGACAGGTCCAGGAGAACGTTGGCAGGATGGTGCAGACAGGTTCCGGGGCGCTTTGGCAGGATGGTGCAGACAGATTCCGGAGAGCTTTGGGAAGGCGGTGGCAGAATGAGTCCGAATATTCAGATTGAGGCGCGGCTGCTGGCGCTGAGTCTTGTGACCGGCGCGGGCCTGATGATACTCTACGATGTGCTCCGGGTGTTTCGCCTGCTGGTGCGCCACGGATGGCTGTGGACGGGGGTGGAGGACCTGCTGTACTGGATTTTTGCGGGCTTTGCAACCTTCTACCTTCTGTACCGGGAAAATGACGGAGCGCTCCGCTTCTATGTCATCGGATCGGTGCTGCTTGCCATGGTGATCTACGACCGGACAATCAGCGCAATTTTCTTAAAGTGGTTGAAAAAGGCGGGAAGATGCATTAGAATGAAGTTAACTGGAAAGAAGCGAATGTAACAGATCGGAACGCGGCTGCAGAGCAGCTGGCACGCAACAAGGAACAGCCCGCAGAAGCGGGAGATGTAAAGCTGGTGGTAATGATGAAAGTGTGGGGAAGGACCCGAAGAAAGAAGAAGGACCGGTGGGGCAACCGGCTGGCGATTATCGGAATCTCGGTTGTAGTTGTCAGTCTTGGTGTGGTGGTCAATCTGAAGAGTGCATCCATGAAGAAGAAGGACCTGGAATACCAGGCGCGGGAAGAGACGCTGATGAAGCAGGTGGAACAGGAAGAGAGCCGGGCTGCAGAGCTGGAAGAGTACCGGGTCTATGTTCAGACTAAGCAGTATATTGAAGAAGTGGCCAAGCAGAAGCTGGGGCTGGTGATGCCGGACGAGATTTTGTTAAAGCCGGTTCCGAAGAACTGAGATGAGGCATACGATCCTCTCCTGCCGCATATAATGTGGCTTAGGAGGGGATTTTTGTGTTGAGACGAGGAAAACGCCGGGATATGGCGGATGTGAATGTATATACAGCCAGACGGCTGAATGAAATGGCCCAGTCCCTGGGACTTCTGGCCAGGTCCTGCATGGATGCGGCAGGACAGGAGCGGGGGCTGACCCGGGAGGACGCCCTGGCTGCCATGCAGATGGCAGGCGCGATGGTGTGCGGCGACTGCAGCAAATGCAATCTGTACCGGGACAATGAGAAGGAAGACAGCTATTATCTCTACTACCTGCTGCGGGCTTTTGAACAGAAGGGTCATGTGGAGTATGAGGACATGCCCCGGTTTTTTCTGGAGACCTGCAGGAATAAGGAAGATTATGTGGGCCAGCTGAACCGGAATCTGGGACGGGCTACCATGAATCTGGAGTGGAAGAACCGGTTCCTGGAGAGCCGGGATACGGTCATGGTGCAGTTTCGGGAGCTGGCGCTGATTCTGGAGGAATTTGCCGCCCAGATGGAGGCGGCGAAGGATATTACCGGGCTTCGCGGAGAGGTGGTGAAGCGGGTATTTCGGGCAAATCATATGGTGGTGGAAAATATGCTGCTGCTGGAATACGGAAATCATCACCGGGAAGCCTATCTGACCGTGCGGACGACAGGAAACCGGTGCATGACGGCAAAAGAGGCAGCGGAGATTCTGGGACATGCACTGGGAGGGACGGAGTGGTATGCGCCGCGGGATACCCGGGCGCTGGTGACCAGACAGGCTGCGACAATCCGGTTCTCGGAGGCGGGAAGCTACCGGATGGGATATGGCGTGGCGCGGCTGGGAAAGCAGGGAGAACCGGTATCCGGGGACAATTACATTTATTCCGGCAATACGCCCGGCCAGATTGTCATGAGCCTGTCTGACGGCATGGGAAGCGGCGAGCTGGCATTTCAGGAGAGCGAGCAGGTGGTGGAGCTGACCAGGCAGCTGCTGGAGACCGGCTTCTCATCGCGGGCAGCTCTCAAGATGGTAAATACAATCCTGCTTCTTCACGGCACTCAGCAGCATCCTGCCACCCTGGATCTGGCCTGCGTAGATCTGTATACTGGCGTGCTGGAGGCGATGAAGCTGGGCGCTGTGGCAACGTTTATTGTGGGGCGGGACGGCGTGGAGCTTCTGGAAGCAGGGGAGGTGCCGGCCGGAGTGGTGAACCAGGTAGAGCCGCTGCTGCTCTCCCGCAAGCTCTGGGACGATGACCGCATCGTGATGATGACCGACGGCGTGCTGGACGCCTGCCCAGGGGAAGACAAGGAGGCCGGCATGAAGGAATACATGGAGAGCATGCCGGTGAAAAGTCCCCAGGATATGGCTGAGCGGATTCTCCGGTTCGCCTGCTACGGAAGCATCGCAGCCCGGGATGACATGACGGTACTGGTAGCCGGAATCTGGAAGCGCGGATGAAGAGGTTTTGGCTGTCGGGGAGTTGGGCGCGGAGAAAGTGGTCTCGGCTGCCGCTGCGGGTGTTGCCTGAATTTCCTTGCAACAGCAGGAAAAGTCAGGTATAGTGTAACTGTCGGAGCCTGGTTTTGGACAATTTTGAGATAAATTCCTGAAAATTGTCCAAAGAGATATGGAAAATCCGGATTTCAGGTTGAAAAAGCGATGGAAACGCGGCTGTTTGGACAATAAACACGGATTTCAAGGAAAATTATCCAAAAATCCGGAAATTTTGGATAATGAAAGGCGGATTTGAAGATAATTGTCCAAAATATGCTTTATGTCAACTTTAAAATGCTCAAAACTGCCTGCGATTGGACAATTAACCCCTGAAATGGCATTTTATTGTCCAATCGGACATGATGGCAGGAAGAATGGCGGTTGACGCTGCAGGAAGAATGGCGGTTGGCATCGCAGGAAGAACAGCGGCTGATGCCGCAGGAAGAATCTTAAGTGGCAGACGGAGAAAGAAAAGATACAGAACCGGCGCTTGCCGGGGCGGAGAATATCATGTGGAAGAAAGTAAGAAACTTTATTCGGGAATACGGGCTGCTGGAATCGGGAGATCGGGTGATTGTGGCAGTGTCAGGCGGGGCAGATTCAGTCTGCCTTTTGTCTGTTTTATGCCGGATTGCAGCAGAAGGCGGCAGCCAGATCCGGCTGCAGGCAGTTCACGTTCATCATGGCCTCAGGGGATCGGAGGCGGACAGGGATGAGGCATTTGTGCGGAAACTGTGTGACGGATTTGGTGTTCCGCTGACTGTGGTACATCGGAATGTGGCGGAATATGCAAGAGAGCATGGGCTTTCCACAGAGGAAGCCGGACGGATTCTGCGCTATGAAGCCTTTGAGGAAGCGGCTATTCGGTGGAAGCAGGAAGAAACTCAGCCCTCCGGTCCGGCTGCATCCCCTGACCTGACGGTCTCCACAGCATCTGTAAAAATAGCGATTGCCCATCATCAGGACGACAGCGCAGAGACAATCTTGTACCACCTGGTGCGAGGCAGTGGCCTGAAGGGACTTGCGGGAATCCGCCCGGTGCAGGGCGACCGAATCCGACCGCTGCTGTGCGTGAACCGGGGGGAGATACTGGATTATCTGCGGGCGGAAAATCTGAGCTGGTGTGAGGATTCCACCAATGCTTCCGGAGATTATACAAGAAACCGGATCCGGAATCAGATTCTCCCGATGCTGAAGGAGGAAGTGAATCACCGTGCTGTGGAAAATATTCTTCATGCAGGGGAAATCTTTGCTCAGGCGGACAGCTATCTGGAGCAGCAGGCAGAACGAATCTGGGAAGCAGCCGGGCAGAGCAGCCGGGATCACAGGAACGTATCGGAGGCAGTTGAAACGACGGCAATCCCAGGTCGTCCGCCGGTCCTCGTTCGCCAGCCCTCCACCGCCCTCACTGCCGAGATTCGTCTCGATGTGCTTCGCGCACAGCCGGTCATCCTCAGAACCTATGTGATTCGTCGGATGATCGACCAGGTGACACCGGGGTGGAAGGATATCACATTCCGCCATTTTCAGCAGATTGCGGAACTGGCGGACCGCAGGACAGGCAGCCGCATCGATCTTCCATGGGGCATGCAGGCAGTGCGGGAATACGAGATTCTGCGAATCGAGAGAAAACCGGATTTTCAGACAGATCCGGCGAACTCGTCCACCGATAAACCGACTGCATCAGCAAGCCTGGTGAGCTCGTCCGCCGACCAGCCGACTTCGCCGGCAGACCCGGCAACCGACTTCGCCGACCAGCCGACTTCGCCGGCAGATCCGGCAACCGACTTTACCGACCAACCGGCTCCGCTCCCCGTCCAAATCCCTCTGCCGCTTCCCGGCGGCCCGGCGATTCAGGCGGGCGGGCTGGTGCTGCGGGCATTTTCAAGAAAAAAACAGCAGGAAATCCCCAAAAACCAGTATACGAAATGGTTCGACTATGATAAAATTAAAGATACGCTATCCGTAAGGTGTCGGCAGACCGGCGACTACCTGATGCTGCCTGGCGGCGGAAGGAAAGCTGTGACCCGTTATATGATCGATGAGAAGATTCCGAGAAGCCTCAGGGAAGAGATCCCGGTGCTGGCGGAGCGCGATCATGTTCTCTGGGTGATCGGCTACCGGATCAGCGAATATTATAAGATTACCACTACTACCGAGACAATCTTACAGGTAAGTAACTGCGCAGAAGAAGGGCTGCACGGGTAAAATGCGAACGGAGGAAAAGAGAACATGGCAGATAAGATTCGAGTATTGTTATCCGAAGAAGAAGTTAACAGGAGAATCAGCGAGGTGGCTGAGGTCATCAGCAAAGATTACGAGGGCAAGGAGATTCACCTGATCTGTATTTTAAAGGGAGGTGTATTCTTCACCTGTGAGCTTGCAAAGCGTCTGAACGTACCGGTATCTCTGGACTTCATGTCCGTGTCCAGTTACGGCGATGATACCAAGTCCAGCGGTGTGGTCCGCATTCTGAAGGATCTGGATGAGCCGCTCGAAGGCAAGGAAGTGCTGATCGTGGAGGACATCATTGACTCCGGTCGTACACTGGCATATCTGATCGAGGTGTTAAAG
The DNA here is from genome assembly GCA_030536555.1 of Eubacteriales bacterium. Taxonomy (GTDB): domain Bacteria; phylum Bacillota; class Clostridia; order Lachnospirales; family Lachnospiraceae; genus Brotaphodocola. The sequence goes on from JAUNPU010000016.1 coordinate 26,704, forward strand.
CAGCGGGGACCGAAGAGCATCCGTCTGTGCACCCTGCTTGACAAGCCGGAGCGCCGTGTGAAGAAACAGGTGAAGGTAGATTATACCTGCTTTACCATTCCGGATGAATTTGTCGTAGGTTACGGTCTGGATTATGCGCAGAAGTACCGCAACTTACCATATATTGGAGTAGTAGAGCAGTAAGGAGGCGTATCAGTGAGACAACAGGTATACAGAAGCTCTGGACTGATGGTGCTGCTTTTGCTGCTGCTTGGACTGTGGCTGTTCGTACCCAACAAGGGTGAGACTCAGATGACGAACCAGGAGTTTAAGCAGGCGCTGGAGCAGGAGACGATTCAGTATGTGGAGATCAACCCCAATGAGCAGACCCCGACCGGCGAGGTAAGGCTGAAACTCGAGAATGATGAGAAGAGGCATGTGGTCTATTTTACCGATGTGGAGAAAGCGCAGGAGCTTCTTGACAGCTATGAGATCGACTATAAGGTCAACAACATACCCCAGAGCACTTACTGGATCAGTGTGATCTTTCCGATCATTCTGTCTGTGGGAACCATGATGCTGTTCATTTTTATGATGAATGCCCGCGCAGGCGGTGGCGGCGGAACCAATGCCAAGATGATGAACTTTGGCAAGAGCCGTGCCCGCATGACCCACAACAGCAACATTACGTTTAAGAATGTGGCAGGTCTCCGTGAGGAGAAGGAGGATCTGGAGGAGATGGTGGATTTCCTTCGGAATCCCCACAAGTACACCGAGGTGGGCGCGAGGATTCCCAAGGGTGTGATTCTGGTGGGACCTCCGGGAACCGGTAAGACCCTGCTTGCAAAGGCAGTGGCAGGCGAGGCGGGTGTGCCGTTCTTCAGCATATCCGGTTCTGACTTCGTGGAGATGTTCGTCGGTGTCGGCGCATCCCGTGTTCGCGATCTGTTTGAGGATGCGAAGAAGAATGCACCGTGTATTGTATTTATCGATGAGATTGACGCAGTTGCCCGCCGGAGAGGTACCGGTATGGGCGGCGGTCATGATGAGAGAGAGCAGACCCTGAACCAGCTTCTGGTTGAGATGGATGGTTTCGGCGTCAACGAGGGCATTATTGTGATGGCTGCCACCAACCGTGTGGATATTCTGGATCCTGCGATCCTGCGTCCGGGCCGCTTCGACCGGAAGGTAGCTGTAGGCAGACCGGATGTGAAGGGCCGCGAGGAGATCCTGCAGGTACACTGCAAGGCGAAGCCGCTGGCGGAGGATGTAGATCTGCATCGGGTAGCGAAGACCACTTCCGGATTTACCGGAGCGGATCTGGAGAACCTGATGAATGAGTCTGCGATTCTGGCAGCAAAGGAGAACCGCACCTTTATCCGTCAGTCTGATATTGACCGTTCCTTCGTGAAGGTCGGCATCGGCGCGGAGAAGAAGAGCCGCGTGATCTCCGAGAAGGAGAAGCGGATCACCGCTTACCACGAGTCCGGTCATGCCATTCTGTTCCATGTGCTGCCGGATGTGGGACCGGTCCATACAGTCTCCATTATCCCTACGGGAATCGGTGCAGCAGGCTATACGATGCCGCTGCCGGGGGATGACGAGATGTTCAACACCAGGGGTAAGATGCTGCAGGACATTATGGTATCTCTGGGCGGACGAATCGCCGAGGAGATCATTTTCGGAGATGTGACCACAGGTGCATCTCAGGATATCAAGCATGCGACCAAGATTGCCCGGGCGATGGTGACCCAGTATGGTATGTCTGAGAAGGTGGGCATGATTGACTATGGCAGCGACGAGGACGAGGTATTTATCGGTCGTGATCTGGCTCACGCGAAGGCTTACGGCGAGGCGGTTGCCTCTGCCATTGACAGCGAAGTAAAGCGGATCATTGACGAGTGTTATCAGAAGGCGAAGGACATTATTCTGCAGCACCGGGATGTGCTGGACAGCTGTACCGCGCTGCTGATCGAGAATGAGAAGATCGGTCAGGAAGAGTTCGAAGCCCTGTTCCACCAAGTTGCATAAAAATCATTTCGAAATTCATCAATGTTTGTGCACACTTATTTTGAGGGTTATGCTATTATAATAGACGTAACCCCCCCCCCAATACATTATATAGTTTTTGCTACACCCCATAAGAAACGAAATACCTTCTCCTGAAAGAGCCAGCTACCCCGCTGGCTCTTTCGCTGTGCGGAAATAAGGCTGCGTGTGATTGGGGGTTGTATCTGATAACAGAATCAGATAGAATAGAAGTGATAGAGAAATAGGAAGGAACAGACCTGTTATGGCGGAGACAGCAAGTAGAGAGATGAACAGACAGGCGCTTTTTGCCGACGAGACTTCAGATTATCGCAGACCGGAAGAACCGGATGCCGGGGAGCGCGTGGTACTCCGGTTTCGGACCGCAAGAGGGGATGCCGATCGGGTTTCCTATATTGAAGAAGACAAGAATATTGAGGCAGAGATGACCAGACGGTCATCGGATGCTTTGTTTGATTATTATGAATATGAGATCGAGGCGGACAGTGAGCCGATGCGGTATTACTTTCAGGTGGTGAAGGGCAGCGAGGTCTGTTATTTCAACCGCCTGGGGGCGACTATGGATATTCAGAGCTGCTATGCATTCCGCATTACGCCGGGGTTCCACACGCCGGAGTGGGCCAAGGGGGCGGTGATGTACCAGATCTTCGTGGACCGGTTCTGCAATGGGGATCCGTCCAATGATGTGGAGGAGTGCGAGTACGTCTATATTGGCCGTCCGGTCCACAAGGTGAAGGACTGGAATATGAATCCGGCGTCTATGGATGTGGGCTGCTTCTACGGAGGCGATCTGCAGGGGGTCTGGAACAAGCTGGATTATCTGCAGCATCTGGGCGTGGAGGTCATTTACTTTAATCCGTTGTTCGTATCTCCTTCCAATCACAAGTATGACAGTCAGGATTATGATCATATCGATCCCCATTATGGTGTGATCGTGCACGACGGCGGCGCGCTGGTGGCAGCCAATGCGCTGACCAATGACAAGGCAGTCCGCTATCGAACCCGCACCGCAGGAAAAGACAATCTGGAAGCCAGCGACCGGCTGTTTGCCCGCTTCATGGAGGAGATTCACCGGCGCGGGATGAGAGTGATCATTGACGGTGTGTTCAATCACTGCGGTTCCTTTAACAAGTGGCTGGACCGGGAGCGGATCTATGCCAATCAGGGCGGCTACGAGGAGGGGGCCTATATTTCCGCCAACAGTCCCTACCGCTCCTTCTTTAAGTTTTACAATGAGGATGCATGGCCGTACAATGGCAATTATGACGGCTGGTGGGGGCACGACACGCTGCCGAAGCTGAATTATGAGGAGTCTGTCAGGCTGCACGATTATATTATGGAGATTGCTGGCAAGTGGGTGTCACCGCCTTACAGTGTAGATGGCTGGCGGCTGGATGTGGCGGCGGATCTGGGACACAGCAGCGACTACAATCACAGGTTCTGGCGGGAGTTCCGGGATCACGTCAAGCACGCGAATCCCGATGCCATTATTCTGGCGGAGCACTACGGGGATCCCAGCAGCTGGCTGCAGGGTGACCAGTGGGATACGGTCATGAACTATGATGCGTTTATGGAGCCGCTTACCTGGTTTTTGACCGGTATGGAGAAGCACAGCGACGAGTACAACGGTTCTCTGTATGGAGACGGAAGCAGCTTTTTCCGCTCCATGTACTACCACATGAGCCGCATGCAGACGCAGTCGATGATGGTGGCGATGAATCAGCTGTCCAACCATGACCACAGCCGTTTCCTGACGAGGACCAATCAGATCGTGGGGCGGATTGGCACGGCAGGACCGGAGATGGCGAGCTTTGGCATCAATTACGGGGTATTTCGGGAGGCGGTGATGGTGCAGATGACCTGGCCGGGAGCGCCGACTTTGTATTACGGTGATGAGACCGGTGTCTGCGGCTGGACCGACCCGGATAACCGGCGGACCTATCCGTGGGGACATGAGGACTTCGAGCTGATCGAATTCCACCGGTACATGATCAGCCTTCACAAGAGGCTTCCGGCCCTGCGCCGGGGGTCCTTAAAGCAGCTGATCGCGGATCGGCAGCTGATTGCCTATGGGCGGATGCGCGGCACCAATAAGTGCGTGGTTGTGGTGAATAACCGGGGAGACAGGCGCACGGTCCAGGTTCCGGTGTGGGAGCTGGGAATAACGGACGAGGACGTGCTGCGCCGGGTGATGCTGACTCACAAAGACGGCTACAATGCCGGGGCGGTGGACTATACTGTGGAAGCTGGCATGGTGACTCTGGAGCTTCCGGGCAACTCCAGCATTCTGCTGACCACAGGCGTGGATATTTGAGCCGATGTCCGAAGGAATTCGAAAGAAATAATTGAAAGAAAAATTCGAAAAATTGAAAAAACATCTTGATTTTTCGCTTCGGCTGTGATAATATAATTTCTGCTTATCAAAGCCGGTTTGGATGGGTTCCCGAGTGGCCAAAGGGGGCAGACTGTAAATCTGTTAGCTGTGCTTTCGGTGGTTCGAATCCACCTCCATCCATTTACTGAACGCAGCAGATCAGCTGATTCGCGAGAACAGCGGAAGGTCGATGCGGGCAGAATGCCGCAGTGGCGGAACTGGCAGACGCACAGGACTTAAAATCCTGCGGGACTAATCTCCCGTGCCGGTTCGATTCCGGCCTGCGGCATTTGGAATATTGGTTTTGATTGGCGACACGAGAAAAAGGCATTGACAAATCTGAAGATATACGATAAACTAGATGAGTCGGTTTGAGCAAGCCTTGGTAGCTCAGTTGGTAGAGCAGAGGACTGAAAATCCTCGTGTCACTGGTTCGATTCCGGTCCAAGGCATCTGCGGGTGTAGTTCAATGGTAGAACACCAGCCTTCCAAGCTGGATACGTGGGTTCGATTCCCATCACCCGCTCTGATATGTACTTGACTTTATACATGTGTTGCGCTATAATAGCATGTGTTTAGTACATAAATTGAATAAGTTTTATTTTATGCGCGAGTGGCTCAGTTGGTGGAGTACGACCTTGCCAAGGTCGGGGTCGCGGGTTCGAGTCCCGTCTCGCGCTCTTTATTTTTTGCGGGCTCCCGGGTTTGGGTTCCCGTTTTTTGTTACATCAAGTGAGTTGTTGAATGTTCTGCCGATTGGCTAAAGCTATTTCCCATTATTTGATATTGAGTTACAGAATGAAAAAGAATCCTCATTTATTGAAGGATTGCGTATAGTAATCGCGAATATAGTATGTTATAATAATCACATGATATATGTACAATACAACGAAGGGGGTGACATCATGGATATCAACAGTGCGGCGGAGCAGGGCGAAGGATTGCAGGAGCGGCAGGGATTTGTTCGTGCGGGTGCGATGCTGGTGTGTCTGCAGGGACAGGATGAGACAGGACTGTACGGGAAGATTGTCAATCGGAATCTGGAGGATGCTGTTTCATTTCATGGTATTGATGAGCTGATCCTGTATCTGGACGAGATCTGCGACTGGATCGGACTTCCGCAGCGGACAGCCGAATTGCGGTTCATGAACAGCCAGCTGCAGCAGAAGTTTCGTGAACAGCAGGACAATCATCCGAAGGTGTCGGAAAGCGGACGCATTGGAGGCGTGGAGCTGGAGACTTACGTGGAGACACTGCGGGCGCAGGAAGTAGTTAAGGTGAACATTGACTACCGGCAGAATGCCAGCATGCAGGGAACCGTATGCGGGAAGATCACAGAGGAGCAGCACGTGGCATTTCGCAGTGCTCTGGAGCTGATGCATATGTTCCGCATGATTTCTTTGTAGGTTTCGGAGATGACCGAGAGCAGAACGGATGCGGCGGAAGGGGGTATGACGATGGTGATGCCCCTGTTTTGCTGAATAAGATTGAAATGAAATACGGCAGGTTGTTCAGGAACTTTGGACTGGACAGGCTGCCGTTTGCTGACTGTAAATATCTGATGGAGAAGAGTGTATGCCGCATCGCATCAGAGGGTTGTGGAAAGGAAGGATGCCATATGAAGTTGATTCATCTTTCGGATCTTCATATTGGAAAGCGGGTGAATGAGTTTTCCATGCTGGAGGATCAGAGGTATATTCTGGGGCAGATTTTGTCCATTGTGAAGCAGGAACAGGCAGACGGCGTGATTCTGGCAGGTGATATTTATGATAAGCCGGTGCCGCCGGCGGAGGCGGTGCAGGTGTTTGACGGGTTTCTGACGAGTCTGGCCGAGATGGCGTGCCCGGTATTTGTAATCAGCGGCAATCATGATTCGGCGGAGCGGCTGGCGTTTGGTGCACGTCTGATGAGCGGGCGTGGAATCTATCTGTCTCCGGTGTATGACGGGGAGGTGCAGACGGTGACGCTGCGGGATGAATACGGCGAGGTGGTCATTTACCTGCTTCCGTTCGTGAAACCGGCGGTGGTGCGCCATGCGCTGCAGGACCGGCAGGGGGAGAATCCTGATGTGGCGGAAACTGCGGAGGATATGGCGGCAGATGAAGATACGGCAGGTGATATCGATGGGGAGAAGCCAGGCGGACAGGCTGTGATTCAGACGTATCAGGATGCAGTGCAGGCGGCGGTGAGTCGCATGCGGCTCGATCTGCAGAAGCGAAATGTACTGGTGGCCCATCAGTTTGTGACGGGGGCGTCGCGGTGTGAATCGGAGGAAGTTATGGTGGGCGGTCTGGATCAGGTGGATGCGGCGCTGTTTGACGGATTTGATTATGTGGCACTGGGGCATATTCACAGTCCGCAGCATGTGGTGCGGGATACGGTGCGGTACTGCGGGACGCCGTTAAAATATTCATTTTCCGAGGTGAACCAGCAGAAGACGGTGACGGTGGTGGAGCTTCTGGAGAAGGGGAGCGTAAAGATATCGGAGATTCCCTTAGAGCCGCTGCGGGATATGCGGAAAGTGCGGGGAACTTATCTGGAGGTGACGGCGAAGTCATTTTATGAGGGAACCAACAGGTCGGACTATATTCAGGTGACGCTGACGGACGAGGAGGACATTCCGGACGGGATGCAGAAGCTGCGGATCATTTATCCGAATCTGATGCGGCTGGAGTATGACAACCGGCGGACGCGGGAGATCCGGATGATTGACGGCGCGGATGCGGTGGAGAAGAAGTCGGAGCTGGAGCTGTTTGGGGAGTTTTATGAGCTGCAGAATAATCAGGAGATGAGTGAAGCGCAGGAGACATTTGTGCGGAAGTTGATCGAGGAGCTGCAGGGGAGAGACAGATTATGAAGCCATTGAGATTGATTATGAGTGCGTTTGGTCCTTATGCGGGGCGGACGGAGGTTGATTTTACAAAGCTGGGGGAACACGGGCTGTACCTGATCACCGGGGATACGGGGGCGGGGAAGACCACGATATTTGACGCCATTGCATTTGCGCTGTATGGGGAAGCCAGCGGTGAGGTGCGGGAGACGGGGATGTTCCGCAGCAAATATGCGGCTGCGGAGGTGCCGACCTGTGTGGAGCTGACATTTTCTTATGGAGAGCAGACGTATGTGGTGAAGCGGAATCCGGAGTATCTGCGTCCGAAGGGGCGCGGGACGGGGATGACACTGCAGAAAAGCGATGCGGAGCTGATATTTCCAGACGGGCGGCAGCCGGTGACGAAGACCCGGGAGGTGACCCGGGCGGTGGAGGAGCTGATCGGCTTGAATCATCAGCAGTTTCGACAGATTGCCATGATTGCCCAGGGGGATTTTCAGAAGCTATTGCTGGCGGGGACGGCGGAGCGGAGCGAGATCTTCCGGCGAATCTTCCACACGGGGCTGTATCAGGAGGTGCAGAACCGGCTGAAGGATGCGGCGAAGGAGCGGCGCGACGTGTATGATGAGATGCGGCGGAGCATTGCGCAGTATCTGACGGGGGCGGTCTGCGGGCAGAATCCGGAACTGGAGCAGGAGTTTGCGGAGCTTCGAAAGGCGAAGTTCGAGGGGAAGGTCGGTCGTGGTCTGGAACTGCTGGATATGCTGCTGGAACGGGAGACTGAGGAGCTGAAGGGGCTTGACGGACGGATTGCTGCGCTGGAGACGGAGATTCAGCGGGAGGATCAGCGTCTGGGGCGGCTGCGGCAGAATCAGCAGATGAAGGTGGAACTGGGGCGAAAGCGGGCAGAGCTTGGTGAGCTGGAGCCGAGGCTTGGGGCTGCGAAGACTGACTGGGAGCAGGCGAAGGAGGCGGCTGGTGTCTGTGAAGCTTTGGCGGAGCGGATTCGGACAGGACAGGAGAAGCTGGGACAGTATCAGGCGCTGGAGCAGAAGAGAGAGCTTCAAAGACAGGAACATGCCGGAATCGCGGAGGCGGAGCAGTCGCAGAAGGAGCTTGCCGGGAATCGTGAGACCCTTGGGGGAGAGATTCTGGAGCGGAAGCGTCGGCTGGAGACATTTGGCACCGTTGGTGAGGAGCGGGAGCGGCTGACCCATAAGAAGGAGGAGCTGGAGCAGAGGAGGAGCCGGCTGAAGCAGATGACGGAGGAGCTGAATGCGGTGGTGAAGCGGCTGGAGCTGCTTCGCGGCTGGGAGCGGAAGAATCAGCTGGAGTCTCTGATTCAGCAGGCGAGGAAGGTGAAGCAGGACTGGAAGACGTTGGAGAAGAGCCGGGCAGATTACCGGACGGCGCGTCAGGAGCGGGACCGGCTGCGGAGAAGTTATGAGCAGGCGGAGCAGCTGTTTCTGGATGCGCAGGCGGGTATGCTGGCGGAGCATTTGACGGAAGGGAAGCCCTGTCCGGTGTGCGGAGCGGTCCACCATCCGGAGCCGGCGGTTTTGCCGGAGCATGCGCCGGGCAAGGCGGATGTGGATGCCTTGAAAAATCAGGTGGAGAAGATGGAGCGGGAGACTCAGCGGTTGAGCATGGAGGCAGGGCGCTGTCAGGAGCAGCTGGAGCTGGACGAGGCGGCGGTGCTGGAAGCGGGGCGGGCTGTGCTTGCGGGAGAGGCAGTGGTGGTGGAGCCGGGGCGGACTGTGGCTGCGGGAGAGGCAGAGAAGCAGGCGGTAGAGCTGGAAGTGGGGCGGGTTGCGCTTACGGAGGAGGCAATGGCGATGGAGCAGCGCAAGCGGGCACGTTGTCTCGAACTGGGGGCGAAGGCGTCCGCAGAGCTGGAGACGCTGAAACTGCTGCTGGCAGGATTTAAGGAGGAGAAAGGACAGACCTCGGATCTGCTGGAAGGCAGGAGGCAGATATTGATGCGGCAGTTGAACGCGGAGGCAGAGATGCCTGGGGAGCAGCGGACCTCTGGGACGCAGCAGACTTTAAGGCAGCGGCTGGCGGATGTCTGGAACGGACTGACAGAGGAACTGCAGGTGGTCAATGAAGCGCTGCGGGAGAATCAGACCAGGCTGGCGCAGAAGTCGGCGTTGGAGCGGGAGATTCCGGAGCTGGAGCAGCAGGCAGTCGGACTGGACCAGAAGCTCAGTCAGACGGCAGTAAGCCTTGCCAGACTTCATTCGGAGTCGGAGCAGCTTAAGCGGGAAATCGGGCAGCTGGAGGAGCTGCTGGGGGATCTGCCGCAGGAGGTATTAGAGCAACAGCTGACTGACTGGAAGCAGGAGAAGACATGTCTGGAACAGAGAGCAGAAGTATGTCAGCAGGCGTACCAGAAGCTGGAACATGAGGTGACGGCGCTTAAGTCGGCGGCAGCTATGCTGGAAAGCCAGCTTCAGGATGCAAAAGAGTGGGACGAGGAAGGACTGACAGAGCGCAAGGTGCGCCTGACGGATCAAAAGACCGGCCTTACGGGGCAGAGAGACGAATTATATGCGGCTTACCGGAAGAATCACGAAATCTGCGAGGCGGTCCGCGGCAGGCAGGAGGAGATGGCTGCGGTGGAGCGGGAGTATGTCTGGGTGAAGGCGTTGTCAGATACTGCCAACGGGGCATTGGCTGGCAAGCGCAAGATCGAGCTGGAGACTTATATTCAGATGTCATACTTTGACCGGATCATCCGGCGGGCGAATCTGCGGCTTATGACGATGAGTGGCGGTCAGTATGAGCTGAAGCGCCAGGAGGACGGGGAGAACCGGAAGGAGAAGGCGGGGCTGGAGCTGAATGTCATCGACCATTTTAATGGTACGGAGCGGAGCGTGAAGACCCTGTCCGGCGGCGAGTCATTTCAGGCGTCCCTGTCCCTGGCGCTGGGGCTGTCGGATGAGATCCAGTCCTATGCCGGTGGGATCCGTCTGGATACCATGTTTGTGGACGAGGGATTCGGGTCTCTGGATGAGGAAGCTCTGAATCAGGCGATGAATGCCCTTGGCGGGCTGGCTGAGGGGAACCGGATGGTCGGCATTATTTCCCATGTGGGCGAGCTGAAGGAGCGGATTGAGAATAAGATTCTGGTGACGAAGAACCGGGGACGGGACGGAGTTGGCAGCAGGGTTGAGGTGATCGGGGGGAGATAGAGAGGAAGTGCAGGCAGCTTTTGAGGAGGGAAAGCCTTTTCAGAAGCTGCTTTTTGCAGATTATGATTGACACATTGAGTATTGTACACTATACTGAATATAAGCTTCGCGGGAAATTCATTTCCGCTCCTTTATCATTGGAAGTTATCTGAACCTCTATGAGCAGCAGTCTACATTCTGCCCGAATATGCCAATCCGCGGGCTGATCTATCTGGTGGATATTTATCAGGCATATATTGAGACACATCGGCTGAATCTGTATGGTCGAACCCGGATTATGCTGCCAACGCCAAAATATATCGTATTTTATAATGGCACGGAAGAGAGACCGGACCGGGAAGAATGTTCACTGTCGGAGTCATTTACCGAAGGTGATGGATGCCTGGAATTTACAGCAACCATTTACAATATCAATAAAGGACACAATCAGGAACTGATGGAGCAGTGCAGTACGCTGGCAGGCTATTCGACACTGATTGAGATGGTGCGGAGTTATCAGAAGGATGGACTGGGGCTTGCGGAGGCAGTTGATGCGGCGTGCGTATACTGTATCGAGCACGATATCCTGCGGGAGTTCCTGCTGAAGAACAGAAACGAGGTGACGAAGGTGCTGTTGACGGAGTATGATGCGAAGAAGCAGCGGAAGATGGATATGCGGGATGCGAGGGCGGAAGGAAGAGCAGAGGGAGAAGCAAATTTGCTTTTAGTTATCGAAGCCATGACGAAGGACGGAAAGGCAGCCGAGATTCCGAGAATCAGCAGGGAACCGGAATTTCTGAAGGCAATGAAAGACAGATATCATATTGAGTGAGGAACATAAAGTGAAAACAGCAGGTATTACTGAGGACTGGTGTCCCCGGGAGTATCTGCTGTTTTATATGTGCGCGATTGCTGACAGCAGAATCAGACCATATTGATTTTGCCTATCAGTCATGGTATTATGTTAGGGTTGGATTTTTGCCTGGAACGGTGAAGGCATTGAACCGTTTCGATTTGGGAAGGATAGCGGACAGAGAGGTGCTTCTATGGAGTTTGTATATACCGTGATGGATCAGGGCGTGCGGATTGACAAGGTGGAGGAGCCGGAGGCTGTGGTGATGATTCCGGAGAGCCTGGAAGGGTATCCGGTGGTGGAACTGGGGGCGTATGTGCTTTCGGGCAGCGGGGTGGAGGAAGTGTATCTGCCGTCCCGTCTGGGGAAAATCGGCGCCTACGGGTTCTACGGGTGCCAGCGGCTGAAGCGAATCTACTGCTACGGGCGGACGCTGGATCTGGGGGCAGGACTGTTTGCAGATGCGGGAAATGTGGAGTATCTGGATCTCACGCTGTTTGCTGGTGAGAAATCCTGCTTTCGGGAAATGCTGTCGGAGCTGAGGCAGACGCTGCGGGTGCGGGTGCACATGGCGGAAGCATCGGTGGACGGGGCAGAAGACGGAACAAAAGACAGGGCGGAAGCGAGGCTGATCTTCCCGGAGTATTATGAGGAGTCGGTGGAAAATACGCCGGCGCGGATTCTGTTCATTGAGACCCACGGCTGTGGGCACCGGTACCGGTATTGCTTTGCCAACCGGGAGTTTCAGTACCGGGGCTATGACGAGGTATTTCCTCATGTGAAGGTGCAGGAGTCTGAGGAGCTGGTGACAGAGCTGGCGCTGGGGCGGATTCTGTATCCTTATGAGCTGTCGGAGCGGCATGAGCTTATGTACCGGGAGTACGTGAAGGAGCACTGGAAGACAGCGGGGCGGCTGCTGATCGAGGCGGACAGCTGGAAGCGGGATATGGTTACGAATCTGGAGCCGGGAGGAATCGGCTGGCTGGCGGAGGAATTCCTTGAGACGGCGCAGCAGGTGAAGGAACTGACAGAGCTGGCGCAGCAGGCGGGTGATACGGAGGCGGTCAGCAGACTGATGGACTTCCGACATCGGAGGTTTGGCGGGACTGGAAGGCAGTATTCAGAGCAGTCTTCAGAGCAAAAGGAAGAAATGCAGGAGTCCACAGGCACGCGGCGCAGAACACGCCGGTTTGAATTGTAAAGGAGCAGGATATTATGATCGATCCCACCAGGCAGAGGCAGCTGCAGGAACTGAATATGGTGGAGCTTTGTACCAGAATCTGGCAGAATTCCAGAAATGAGCTGTATCTGAATATGCGGTATCTGGATCTGTCTCTGAGCAGCCTGGGGTTCGAGGCGGACCCGGCGTGCCGGGGCGTGGGGACAGACGGATTTGTGATTTATTATCATCCGGAATATTTCTGTGATCTGTACCGACGGGGGCGGGTGCTGGTGAACCGTTCCTACCTTCATATGGTGCTTCACTGTCTGTTCTGTCACATGGATACCCGCGGCAACCGGGACCCGGTTTACTGGAATCTGGCGTGTGATATTGCCATCGAGTCGGTGATTGACGGGCTGTATCTGAAGTGTGTACATGTGCCGGTGTCGGCATTTCGGCGGGACTGGTACGGGCGGCTGGGAAAGAAGCTTGCGGTGCTGAATGCCGAGGGCATTTACCGGATGCTGCGGGATATGCAGCTGGAGGAGCGCCAGCTGGAGCGGATCGCGGCGGAGTATTATGTGGATGACCATTCGTACTGGGAGCTGCCGGAGGACACGCCGAAGACCAGCATTGTGCGGCAGAATCAGTGGAGCGACAACCGGCATAAGGTTCAGACGGAAATGGAGACCATGGGCAATCAGCAGGATGAGGAGACGAAGAGTCTGCTGGAGCAGGTGCAGGTGGAGAACCGGGAACGGTATGATTATAAGCGATTTCTGCGGAAGTTTTCCGTGCTGCGGGAGACGATGCAGGTGGACGAGGACTCATTTGACTACGTATTTTACACCTACGGGCTGTCCCTGTATGGCAATATGCCGCTGGTGGAGCCGATGGAATCGAAGGAAATCAACCGGATCGAGGACTTTGTGATCGTGATTGACACGTCCATGTCCTGCTCCGGGGATCTGGTGAGGCGGTTTCTGGAGGAGACCTGCGATGTGCTGTGTGAGACGGACACTTATTTTAAAAAGACTAATATCCACATTATCCAGTGTGATGAGGCGGTGCAGCAGGATGTGCAGATTACCAGCCGGGAAGAGTTGGAGCAGTATATGGAGCATTTTACTATCATAGGACAGGGCGGGACGGACTTCCGACCGGCATTTGAGCATGTGAATCAGATGGTGGGGCGGGGGGAGTTCCATAAGCTGAAGGGACTTTTGTATTTTACGGACGGCGAGGGAATCTATCCGGTGAAGCGTCCGGTGTATGATACGGCATTCGTGTTCGTGAAGGACCAGTATACGGATATTTCGGTGCCGGCCTGGGCGATGAAGGTGATACTGGAGCCGGAGCAGATACTGGAGTCGGGGCAGATGCCGGAGCTGGGACGAATGATGGCGACAGGGCAGGCAGCATCGGAAGGCGGCTGGCAGAGTCAGGCAGAAAGGGAGATAACATGAATATCAAGCGTGCAAAACAGGAAATCAAGGATACGATTGCGGCGTATCTGCTGAAGGACGAATACGGGTCCTATGTGATTCCGGCCATCCGGCAGCGCCCGATTCTGCTGATCGGACCGCCGGGAGTGGGTAAGACGCAGATTATGGAGCAGATCTCGCAGGAATGCCAGATCGGGCTGGTGTCCTACACCATCACCCATCACACTCGGCAGAGCGCCATCGGACTGCCCTTCATCGAGCATAAAATGTTCGGCGGACGGGAGTATGCGGTGACGGAGTATACCATGAGTGAAATCGTGGCGGCGGTGTATGAGAAGATTGAGCAGACCGGGATGTCGGAGGGAATTCTGTTTATCGATGAGATCAACTGCGTGTCCGAGACGCTGGCGCCGACCATGCTTCAGTTTCTGCAGGGCAAGACCTTCGGCAATCACAAGATTCCCGAGGGCTGGATCATCGTGGCGGCGGGGAATCCGCCGGAGTACAATAAGTCCGTCCGGGAGTTTGACATCGTCACTCTGGACCGAATCCGCAGCATTCAGGTGGAGCCGGACTTTGGCGCCTGGAAGGAGTATGCGGTGCAGGTGGGCATTCATCCTGCGATTCAGTCCTACTTAAATATCCGGCGGCAGCACTTCTGTCAGATCGAGACGACGGTGGACGGGAAGCTGTTTGCCACGCCCCGTGGCTGGGAGGATCTGTCACAGCTGATTGGAGTCTATGAGACCCTGGGACAGAAGGTGGACCGGGATGTGGCGATGGAATACATCCAGTTTCCGAAGATTGCCAGGGACTTTGCCAACTATCTGGAGCTGTACTACAAGTACCAGAATGACTATCAGGTGGAGGAAATCCTGGCAGGCAGACCGGTGACCGGCGTGTACGAGAAGCTGGAGAAGGCAGCATTTGACGAGCGGATCAGTGTGGTCGGCCTGCTGCTTTCGGGCCTTCAGGAGAAGTTCCGTGAAGTCTGTCGGATGGAGGATATGCTGGAGCTGCGGATGAAGAAGCTTCGGGAGCTGCACGGGATGGGGGTATTTGGAGATGCTGGAATGACGAGTGACAGCGCCACGGTGGCATCTGCTATTCAGACTTTTTCGGACATGCTGGAAGACTTTCAGGAAGAGCAGGGCAGGAAGCAGGAGAGCGGTCTTCTCTCACGCCTGGAGCTGCGGCGGATGCGGGAGGTGACGGCAAGGCTGGAGCAGGATCTGCAGACCATCCGCAAGGAAGATTTTTCCGATGCTGCGGCGGTCTGGGATCGCCTGCGGGAGCTGTTTGCCGCTGACAGCGACCAGTACGAGGACCTTGTGGACGAGGCGGGGGAGATGCTGGAGCATGCATTCGACTTTATGGAAGCGGCATTTGGCGGCAGCCAGGAGATGGTGCTGTTCGTGACGGAGCTGAACACCGGATTCTACAGCGTGCATTTCCTGCAGGATTACGAGTGCGAGCGGTATTACCGCTACAACAAGGAGCTGCTGTTCTCGGACGAGGAGCAGGAGATTGGGCGGATTCTGGATCAGGTGAGGTAGAGGAGCGGGCGGATTGCTGAGCGGGCTGAGTTCGCGGTGGATTTTGGATAATAAATGGCGAAAACTTAAAAAATTGTCCAAACCCTGGGAACGGAGGTCGATTTTGGGCTGAAAAACAGGGGGTGGCGAAGGGGTTTGGACAATAAAAGCCTGATTCCATGAAAAATTGTCCAAAAATCCGGGAGTTTTGGACAATTAGAGGCAGGTTAGAGGAAAAATTGTCCAAAACAAGCTTTATGTCAACCGATTTAAGCCTATAATCGTTGCTTGCGAGGACGGGTTGGACAATTTTTGGATATTATCTAATTAATTGTCCAAAATCAGCAGGAAGAATCTGAGACGGGGCAGTTGGCGCATTGCGACTGCCGCGAGACCAAGATTTCACAGCAAAGAATAACAGAAACATTACAACAAGAGGAGAGATAAGATGACAGGAAGTTTGATACAGATGGCAGGCGGAGTGCTGAGATTTACCAGTGATGCGGCGGCTGCCACAAAGGCAATGGCAGAGACAGCGGCAGAAGCAGCAACCACAGCGGCAGAAACAGAAGCCGCCGGTCTGGTTCTGGAGACCCAGGCGGTGGCAGTGGAGCTGCAGCAGGATCTGCAGCAGCTGCAGCCCAATGTGATGCTGGAGACCATCAAGAGCTGGACGCCGGGGCTTTTAGGTTTTGGATACCGGCTGCTGATTGCGGCGCTGATCATATTTGTGGGAAGCAGGATTGTGAAGGTGACCCGCCGGCTGCTGAAGCGGACCTTTGAGCGTATGGGCATAGACTTGAGTGTGAGCAAGTTCCTGACTTCGGTGGTGGACGCCGGAATCTATGCGCTGACGATCTTCATTGCGGCAGACAAGATCGGCATTCCGTCGGCATCCATCATTGCACTGCTGGGTTCCGCAGGTCTGGCAATCGGCCTTTCTCTGCAGGGAAGTCTTGAGAATGTGGCAGGCGGTATCCTGATCATGCTGACCCGCCCGTTCGGAATTCATGATTACATTGTGTGCAACGGCATGGAAGGAACGGTTCAGAATATCGGTCTGACCTACACCACAATGGTGACGGTGGACAACAAGAAGATTATCATTCCCAACGGCAGCATTTCCAACAGCACCATTGTCAATGTAACTGCACAGGAGAAGCGTCGTGTGGATGTGGAGGTTGGGATCGGCTATTCTGCCGATATGAAGGCAGCCAAGGACATTATCCGCAGGGTTTACGAGAATCATCCGCTGGTGCTGGCGGAGGATGGAATCACGGTTTACGTGGGTGAGCTGGCAGACAGCGCCGTGATGATCGGCGGCCGCGGCTGGACGAAGACAGAGAACTACTGGACGGTCCGCTGGGATGTGCTGGAGCAGATCAAGGAAGCCTTTGATCAGGCGGGAATCGAGATTCCATTTAACCAGATGGATGTGAATATCCGGACGATGCCGGAAGGAAAATAATACAAAAATCCGGGCTGACCGATGGGATCACTGGTCAGCCCGGATTTTTGTATGCATGTTTATATCTCAATCAGATGATAGGGAACCCGATTGGCGGTCAGCATCTGCGCCTCCCGCTGGTGGCAGGTAAATACGATAATCTGGCCGTCATAGGCTTTTGCCAGCCACTTGAGCGCCGTTCGCAGCCGGTCGTCGTCGTAGAGCACAAAGCTGTCATCGAAGATCAGCGGCATCTGGTCGTGGCCCTCCTGAATCAGCCGGGCGGCGGCCAGCCGCAGTGCCAGATAGATCTGGTCCATGGTTCCGCTGCTGACCTGGTCCACGGGCACCAGCTTGGTGTGGGTGTTCATGAATACGTTCAGGTTCTCATCCACGCTCATGCTGCTGTAGATACCGCCGGTGATCCCGGCAATCAGGTCTGACGCGGTCTTATTTAAGTAGAGACCGAAGGAGTCCCGGATGGTGGCGGACAGCTCCGTCATGGTATCCAGCGCCAGGTCGATGGCGGAAATCTCCTCACGAATGCGCTCGTTCTCAGCCAGCACCTGCTTCAGCCCTTCAATCTGGTCCTTGCAGTGTGCCAGATGGTCCAGCTTCTTCTCTAATTCCCACTGGGTCCGCTGCTGCTGGGAGATCACATCGTCGCAGGAGGTCTCCCGCGCCTGCAGCGCCTCAATCTCGGCTGCCTGTTCCTTCACCGACTGCTCGGACTTCTCCAGTACCTGACTTAAGCGGATGAACTCCTCCATCCGTGCCTCAAAGGCAGCCATGGCCTCGTCAGAGATCGTGGAATCGCCTAAATGACGGGAAAATACCTCCTGCAGCAGCTTCCCCGTATAGGCAAGCTCCCGCTTGCGGCGCTTCTGATTCATCAGCAGGAAGGTGCCAGCTACAGCAAAGAGCAGGGTCAGAAGACCGGATGCAGCAATCAGAGCGGAAGAAGCGCTTCCTCCGGGCAAGCCCGGCACTCCGCTCAGCATGCCGGAGGTTGCCGCCGCCACAAGTCCGGTACCCACCCCCGCCGCCACCGCCAGAATCCAGAGCAGCACCGTAAGCACCGTTCGGGACTTCTTCTCACAGGCAGCCCTGGCAAACTGGTATTCCGTGTAGGTGCCCTTGGTCTCATCCCGGTAGGAGGTGATGGAAGCCTCGTCTGTGAACTGGGCGCCGTCCAGCGCCTGCCGTCCCGTGGCAATCTTCTGCAGCAGCGTCTCCCGCTCCTCCTGCTTCTCCGCCAGCAGGCTTCGCACCTGTTCCCGCATGTGCTGGTAGGACTGCAGCTGATTCTCGTACTCCGGAGCGGAGATCTCCCGCTCGATATTTCGAATCTCCCCGGTCAGGGAAGCGTAACTGCGCGCTGCCTCCGGGTCCAGCTGCCGCTCGAACTCCTTGCGGCGGGACTTTAAGCAGGTGGTGGCTTTGGTGATGTTCAGCGCCATGCTGCCGGTGGTGTTCATATTGGCAATATAGTTGCGAAGCTCCGCCACCATGCCGCCGTCGGTGGCGCTTTTTAACTGTCCGATGCTGATGGTATTGTTGTAGGAGATCTCGTTGAGCCCGCAGAGCAGCTTGTCCATAAATGCCTTCGTAGGCTCAATCTCCCGTCCAAGGGTCTCATTGATGATGGTCAGGGACTTCTTGTCCTTCTGGAAGTTCCGCTCGATGCGGTATATGGTGCCTTCCTGCTCGATGCGGAGCCGCCCGCCGTAGGCAGCCCGGTCCTCCCAGGGCTCGCAGCGGGTGTACAGATCATTTTTCGAGGCACGTCCCCGCCCCCGCTCCAGACCGAACAGCATGCTGCGGATGAAGGTGTGCAGGGTGGACTTGCCGGCTTCATTTTTGCCGTATACAATATTCAGACCATCCTCGAAGGTTAAGTCGCGGTCGTGAAATTTACCGAATCCGCTGATATGTAAATCCAGCAATTTCATGGGCTAACTCCTCTCGTCGGTGGTGCGAAGCAGCGCGTCGATGCCGTAGTACAGCGCTTTCTTCTCCACCGGACTCATGTTCTCTTTCTGTAATGCGCGGATGTAGAAGCCGATCATATCGCTGGGATGGTCGGCGAACAGCTGGCTGAAGTCATACTGGGGCTCGGACTCGTCGATAATCTCCGTCACCTGCAGCCGGTGGGACAGAGATTCCAGATCAAATACAATGTCCGGGTCCCGCATGCCGCGGATGCGGAAGCGGTAAATGTGCTGCAGTCCCCGCTTCTGAATGACCTCCGTGATGCGGTCTGTCAGCTCTCCGCTGGTGGTCGCCGGCGTCACATGGACCACCAGCGGCACATACTGCACCTGCGCCAAGGGCACGAACTTTAAGGAGGTCACCTGGCGGGACACGGGGCTGATCTCCCCCACAATGATGCCGTGCTGACCGGTCTCGGTCTTGTCCAAAGGCTCTAAGGAGCCGGGATAGGCGTAGGAGAGATCCGGCGCCAGCTCCGGCTTGTGGATGTGTCCCAGCGCCACGTAGGAAAAGCCCGAGGAAGCCAGAAGCTTCTTGTCCAGAGGCAGGTGGGCAGCGTCGCCGCCGTGTGCCAGCAGCACGTGGATATGAGGAGAATCCGGTGCCTGGACATTGTTCAGGCGCGACTCAGTGATCTCCGCCGTGTGGTAGCTGAAGCCGTGGACCTCCGTGTTCAGGTCCTCAAAGTAGACGGAGCTTAGCTCCTCATCCATCAGCCAGGTCACATTGGGACACCAGTCGAAGCTCATCATGGCAGAGTTGGAGCGGATCCGGTCGTGATTGCCGGCAATGATGACCACCCGCACGCCGGGGATGGTGGAAAACAGATAATTCAGTTCTTTCAGATCCCGAAGCAGGGGCTGGCGGTGAAACAGGTCGCCGGCGATAAACAGACAGTCTATATCGCGGGCCTTTGCCTGGCGGATGACCTCAGCGAAGGTATCCCGGATCGCCTGCGCCCGGTCGCGGCTCCACGTCTTGTCACTGTCCGGGTTCATGCCCCAGTGAATGTCGGCGGTGTGGATGAATTTCATAGGCGGGCTCCTTTGCAATATGATTGGAAGCCGGTACGCAGTGCGCCCGGCTTCACGAAAATATCTTACAGATTACAGTTCACAGTTGTTGACGGTTCTCGGGAACGGGATGACGTCGCGGATGTTGCCCATACCGGTCAGGTACATAACGCAGCGCTCGAATCCCAGACCGAAGCCTGCGTGGCGGGCGGAACCGTACTTACGAAGATCCAGATAGAACTGGTAGTCCTCCTCCTTCAGTCCCATCTCCTGCATACGTGCCACCAGCTTGCCGTAGTCGTCCTCACGCTGGCTGCCGCCGATGATCTCACCGATGCCCGGTACCAGACAGTCTACCGCAGCAACGGTCTTGCCGTCCGGATTCATCTTCATATAGAATGCCTTGATCTCCTTCGGATAGTCGGTCACAAATACCGGCTTCTTGAAGATCTCCTCGGTTAAGTAGCGCTCGTGCTCGGTCTGCAGGTCGCAGCCCCAGGATACCTTGTAGTCGAACTGGTCGTTGTGCTTCTCCAGGATCTCGATGGCCTCGGTGTAGGTCACATGGCCGAACTCGGAGTTCAATACGTTGTTCAGACGGTCTAACAGACCCTTGTCCACGAAGCTGTTGAAAAATGCCATCTCCTCCGGTGCATGCTCCAACACATAGCGGATGATATACTTTAACATGCCCTCGGCTAACTCCATGTTATCCTGCAGATCGGCAAATGCCATCTCCGGCTCGATCATCCAGAACTCGGCTGCATGACGGGTGGTGTTGGAGTTCTCTGCGCGGAAGGTCGGTCCGAAGGTGTAAATGTTGCGGAACGCCATGGCGTAGGTCTCACCGTTCAGCTGGCCGCTTACGGTTAAGTTGGTCGGCTTGTTGAAGAAGTCGCCGGAGAAGTCCACGGTGCCGTCCTCGTTCTTCGGAACGTTGGCAAGATCCAGGGTGGTTACCTGGAACATCTCGCCTGCGCCCTCACAGTCGCTTCCGGTGATCAGCGGAGTGTGCACATACACGAAATCGCGCTCCTGGAAGTACTGGTGGATCGCATAGGCGATCAGGGAGCGCACGCGGAATACAGCCTGGAAGGTGTTGGTGCGCGGACGCAGATGGGTGATGGTACGCAGGTACTCTAGGGTGTGGCGCTTCTTCTGCAGCGGATAGTCCGGAGCGGACGGTCCCTCTACCACAACCTCCGTTGCCTGAATCTCGAAAGGCTGCTTCGCCTGCGGGGTGGCAACCAGGGTACCCTTGACGATGATCGCTGCGCCTACATTCAGACGGCAGATCTCGTCGAAGTTGTCCATGGTGTCATGATATACGACCTGAAGCGGTTCGAAGTAGGTGCCGTCGCTGACTACGATAAATCCAAATGCCTTGGAATCGCGGACGCTGCGCACCCAGCCGCCGATGCTGATCTCTTTGTCCAGATAGGCTTCGCGGGCTTTATATAACTCTCTAACTGTTACTAAATCCATAATCGTTCTCCTTTGATATGCTTTTCTCTTTTAATGCAGTGCTGATCTGATTCTATGGTGGTACTGCGCATAGTTATATTGGATTATACCGTATTTTTCCTGTTGATTCAAGGGTAAGCGTGGTATTTCAGTGAGAATTTTCCTTCGGTTGTGGATAAAATTTCCACGAACACCATATATAGACAAAAAATCCAGATTTGTGAAAAATGTCGAAAAATACACAATAAAGTCAAAGATTGTTTCTAAAATTTATTCACTATTTTGTAAATATGTGCTATAATGAAAAAACACAAGAAAAAACTACAGCGAGGTGATAACGTGATTAAAAAAGAGATGATCGCCATGCTATTGGCGGGAGGACAGGGCAGCCGTCTCGGTGTGTTGACACAGAAGGTGGCCAAGCCGGCAGTATCATTTGGGGGGAAGTACAGAATCATCGATTTCCCGCTTAGCAACTGTATCAACTCAGGTGTTGATACAGTCGGAGTTTTAACACAATATCAGCCATTACGTTTGAACACCCATATCGGAATCGGTATTCCGTGGGATCTGGACCGTAATGTAGGCGGTGTGACAGTGTTGCCGCCGTATGAGAAGAGCAAAGGCAGTGACTGGTACACCGGTACCGCCAATGCGATCTATCAGAATCTGGAGTACATTGACACCTACAATCCGGATTATGTACTGATTCTCTCCGGCGACCACATCTACAAGATGGACTATGAGGTGATGCTGGAGTACCACAAGGCGAACAATGCAGATCTGACCATCGCATGTATGCCGGTTCCGATTGAGGAGGCAAGCCGCTTCGGTATCGTGATCACGGATGACAACAACCGGATCAACGAGTTTGAGGAGAAGCCGGCGAACCCGCGCAGCAATCTGGCATCCATGGGTATTTACATATTCAGCTGGCCGGCACTGAAGGAAGCGCTGATCGCCATGTCTGAGGAGCCGGGCTGTGACTTCGGTAAGCACGTGATTCCGTACTGCCACAACAAGGGCGAGCGGATCTTCGCTTACGAGTACAACGGCTACTGGAAGGATGTAGGAACCCTTGGCTCTTACTGGGAAGCGAACATGGAGCTGATCGACATCATTCCGGAGTTCAACCTGTACGAGGAGTACTGGAAGATCTATACCAAGAGTGATATTATCCCGCCGCAGTACATTGCTCCGGAGGCAGTCATCGAGCGAAGCATCATCGGTGAAGGCTCAGAGGTGTACGGCGAGGTTTACAATTCCGTCATCGGAGCCGGTGTCACCATCGAACCGGGTGCAGTGATCCGCGATTCCATTATCATGCGTGAGTGTGTGATCGGAGCAGGAGCGACTGTGACCAAGGCAATCGTGGCAGAGGACACGAAGGTCGGAGCAGGATCCGAGCTTGGTGTGGGCGAGTTTGCACCCAGCAAGTACGATCCCAAGGTATATCAGTTCGATCTTGTCACCATCGGTGAGCACAGCGTGATCCCGGAGAATGTGAAGATCGGCAAGAACACCGCAATTTCCGGTGTTACAACGGCAGAAGACTACACAGACGGCTTGCTGGCAAGCGGAGATTACATTATAAAGGCAGGTGGCATACGATGAGAGCGATTGGTATAGTATTAGCTGGCGGTAACAGTAAGAGAATGCGGGAATTATCCAACAAGCGTGCAATCGCCGCTATGCCGGTTGCAGGAAGCTACCGCAGCATTGACTTTGCACTGAGCAACATGACCAATTCCCATATCCAGAATGTGGCAGTATTTACCCAGTACAACTCCCGTTCCTTAAACGAGCACTTAAGCTCCTCCAAATGGTGGGACTTCGGAAGAAAGCAGGGCGGCTTATATGTATTTACACCGACCATCACCGCCCAGAACAGTGACTGGTACCGGGGCACGGCAGATGCACTGTATCAGAACCTGACCTTCTTAAAGAACAGCCATGAGCCCTATGTGGTGATCGCATCCGGCGACGGTGTGTACAAGCTGGACTTCAACAAGGTTCTGGAGTATCACATCGAGAAGAAGGCTGACATCACCGTAGTCTGCAAGACCATGGGAGATGACGAGGATATGACCCGCTTCGGTCAGGTGAAGCTGAACGACGACGGACGGATCATCGAGTTCGAGGAGAAGCCCATGGTGGCAACCTCCAATCTGGTATCCTGCGGTATCTATGTGATTCGCAGACGCCAGCTGATCGAGCTGATCGAGCGCTGTGCAGCTGAGGACCGGGTAGAGTTCGTGCGTGATATCCTGATCCGCTACAAGAACTTAAAGCGTATCTATGCGTATAAGATGGACAGCTACTGGAGCAACATCGCTTCCGTAGAGTCCTATTATAAGACCAACATGGATTTCCTGAAGCCGGAAGTGCGCAACTACTTCTTCAGACAGTATCCGGATATCTACTCCAAGGTGGACGATCTTCCGCCGGCCAAGTACAATCCGGGCGCACTGGTGAAGAACAGCCTGATTTCCAGCGGTTCCATCATCAACGGTACCGTGGAGAACTCCGTTCTGTTTAAGAAAGCTTATGTAGGCAATAACTGTGTGATCAAGAACTCCATTATCCTGAACGATGTTTACATCGGTGATAATACCGTGATTGAGAACTGCATCGTAGAGAGCCGCGATACGATCCGTGCGAACACCACCTATATCGGTACGCCGGAGGAGATCAAGGTGGTAGTGGAGAAGAACGAGCGCTACACACTGTAACGCCGCCGTGGCTGCTCCCACAGGGACAGCAACTGGTCTACAGCATCAGAATGACATAAGATGGTACGGGGAGGGTTTACCAGCATGCAGATAACTGACGTAAGAGTGAGACGCATTGAAAAAGAAGGCAAGATGAGAGCAATCGTATCGATTACCCTGGACAATGAATTTGTGATTCATGACATCAAGGTGATCGAAGGGGAGAAGGGATTGTTCATCGCCATGCCGAGCCGCAAGGCAGCAGATGGGGAATATCGGGACATCGCGCATCCGATCAACTCGGACACCCGCGACATGATCCAGAGAGTGATTTTGAATAAGTACGAAACTACGGCACTGGAGAGCATGGAAGCTGATTATATGTAAGTAAGAAGAAGGGAGACCACCTGACAGACGGAAGAGTCTGACGGGGGTCTCCCTTATTTTTTTAATGCTCTTTCCAGCGACCGCTTTTCAGCCGCCAGATACACAGCAGCATGCGGATGAAGCAGTCGATGGCAATGGCGATCCATACACCGACCACGCCCAGCTGAAGGGGGCGGGTGGCGAGATAGACCAGTCCGATCCGCAGTCCCCACATGCCGATGACGCTGACAAGGAGAGAGAAGCGGACATCTCCGGCTCCGCGGCAGATGCCGCAGACAATGACGAAAAAGCTGAAGAACAGCTCAGTGGCAGCAGCGATAGCCAGAGTCTTTGTGCCCAGTGCCACAACCTGCGGGTCATTGCTGAACAGGCGAATAATGGGACCGGACAGAAGGGTGACCGGAATGCAGGCTGCCACGATCACGGCGGAGCCGATCACACAGGTCCAGATGGCGTATTTGTCAGCCAGATCCTTCCGTCTGGCACCAAGCGCCTGCCCCACCAGGGCGGTGGCTGTGTAGGAGAATCCGTAAGCCGGAAGATACAAAAGTCCCTCCGTCTGGTTGGTCAGATAGTGAGCAGCCAACGGAATCGTACCCAGGGTGGAAATCATGGCGGTCAGGGCAAGCTGGCCGCTGGTCAGTGTCAGCCGTTCCAGAAGTACCGGAAAGCTGATGTGCCACATCTGGAGAAACAGCGGCTTCTGGATACGGTAATGCTTCTTCAGCAGCGGAATCTTCACCGGTGTGTCGCTCTTAGTCAGCAGGCAGAGCAGAATGGCTGCCAGCAGATACTGGGAGGCGGAGGTGGAGATGGCGGCGCCGGCAGTGCCAAGACCGGCACCCCACATGGGCAGGGTCATGCCGCCGATGGTAAGAGTCCTTGCCGGATAGATCAGCAGAAAATTGCCGATCACATTGGCGGCATTGGCGGTCAGATTCGCCGCCAGAGGAATCCGGGTATTGCCGGCAGAGCGAAATACGGAGGACAGCACCACAGAAAGCGTCTGTGGAATCAGTCCCAGTCCGATGATCTGCATGTAGCGCTGTGCGTGGGGGACCACATCCGGAGCCGCCCCGAGCCAGATCGGAAGCGGATCACAGATCAGTTCTACGCCAAAAGTCAGCAGGACACCCAGCCCCAGCGAGCAGGTGATGGACTGAGCGGTAATGCTGCGCGTCTTGTCCGGGTCCCCTTCGCCTACCGCATGGGCAATCAGAAAAGAGAAACCGGCGCTGAGCGCTGTAATAAACCCATTGATCAGCCACACGGAGGAAATATTGACCGCCACCGCGGCAGTGGCAACGGCTCCGATGGAACCGACCATGGCGGTATCCATCAGCGTCGCCATGCAGACCAGAAACTGTTCCAGAATCGCCGGCCAGGCAAGCTTCATGATCGTGGCGGGAATGTGCTGGCCGGAGTCTGAAGATGAAATCAGGTCAGAAGCTGTTTGTGTGGAACTCATAGTAACTTATCCTCCGAAGATTTCTTTAAGCATTTTTTATAACGATTATATCATGGAGGAAAAAGAAGTCAAGTAAGGAACAAATCGGCAATCTGGGGGATTGAAAGATTGCTTCTTCCATGATAAAAATGCGCATATTTGCATGATTATTTGCTGAGGAGAAATTGTATTATGAAGAAACTGGCACTGGCAGTCAGTTCAATGCTGGCTATCGGAATGCTGACCGGATGCGGCAGCAAGGCAGACGCCTATCCGGGAAAGCTTTTCGGAGGACAGAAGCAGCGTATCGCCATCGCGCTGGCGCTGGCGCTGGAGTTGCAGATCATGCCGGCATTACCATGGCGCTGGTTACCCATGAGATGGGATTTGCCAGAGAGGTGGCAGACCGGATCTGCTTCATCGATGGCGGACAGATTCTGGAAGATGCGCCACCGGAAGAATTTTTCTCCAATCCGAAGACGGAGCGGGCGAAGAGCTTTCTGGAGAAGGTGCTGTAAGTGCATAGAGAGTCAGAAACCATGTTTTTACCTGTCTGGTCCTCAGAACAGATTACCACCATTTTGCCAGTGGTTGATTCCATTCAATCGTAAAGACGGAGGAGTCTTTGACTTCCTGGTAGGCTTTCTCTCGAAATGTTCGCTGGGTGGAATTGGAGGACCAGACGCGAAAGGCTTCCATATAGGAATCAAAGTAATCGTCCCAAGAGGTAAAGCCCTGCTGAATAAATGGTGCGATGGCAAGCTGCATATCAACCTGCTCCGCCTTTGTAATCCAGTTCATCTGCTCCATGCTTTCGCAGAGCAGCATTGCACGGCAGAGATCCCAGGCTTTTGCTGATTTACTGCTGTTGTTTTTGCCGGATTCCGTCAGGGACTGGATGACTGCAAGCCCCTGTTCCTTATTGCTGATGCCCCAGTCGCGCCGAAGGAGCTCAGCCAGCTCCGGCGGTTTTACATTCTGTATCTGGGCAGCCAGATCAGCGTAATGCTGGCTCTGGGTGTAGATGTAGTAGGTCCGCTTACACCACTTGTGAGCATTTGAGTTCAGCATCTTCTCCTCTGTACTTGCCATGGCTGTCTCGGTGCCGATTCCTTCCGAGTCAAACACGTACTTTTTGTCATTGTAGTAGATGGAAGTGTCCTGCCATGCGATACCGGCATGGGAGAAGTAGGAAAGCTTCCCGTCGATAAAGCGTGGACCACGGCACATAAGCCCGTTTTCGTCTACATAGTAGCGGTCATATCCGTCAATCAGCCACTCGCTGGTCACTTTCTCACCATTGCGCAGGTAGTACCAGTTGTCTCCATCTTTAACCCAGCCCTCAGTACCGCCGTTTTCCGCATTTTTCAGCCCGGAAGCCTTTTCCGAGGTGCCGTCGCTGTTGAAGGCATAGAGGATACCATCGCGCTCTGCGGTTCCGGAGGTCTGCATGTATCCTGTCACAGGATCCAGATAGTAATATTGCTGATTGATTCGAATCCAGTCGGTGCGCATGCTGCCGCCGTCAAAGTATCTCCATCTTCCGTCTTCAAACTGCTGCCAGCCACGGACACCCTTTCCGTCTTCCCCGAAGTAAGACCACGGGAACATTACGTCACCGGGAAAATAAATCCATTGATTACGAACCCGTTCGCCACCAATCTTGAAATAGGTTGCGGAATCCTTGCCCATGCCATATTCCAGATCTCCGGATACCTGCTGACCCGGATTGCCGGGAGTGCCCAGATAAGCGACATCAAAGTGCGCTGTGCCGTAGGCAAAGACGGGAATCGCAAATGCCAGGGTAAACAGTACGGCCAGACTGGTTCTTAGAAAATGTGCTGACTTAGTCGAATGCTTCATAAAATCTCTCCTTCCCGATGTTGATATATCATAACTTTATCATGATTGCAGGAGGAATTAAAGTATTTGTTGATTTTTGTTTGTGAAGGCAATCTGTCTATGATATAATTAATCCATGGAGCAATCGCGTCACTGCAAGGGCGTTGGCCTTCCATCCTACAAAAGATGGGAGGTGGTGCTGATGGATTTTGATTTCAAAGACCTTATGGCATTTGGAATGTTTATTCTGGCACTGCTTACTTTTATTAATAGTAATCGTAAGTAGCGTTTTTCTTTAAAATCCCGGAGACGGGTATAGAAAAACCACCCTTGTAAACTTGGCAGTCAAAGAGGGTGGTGATTCTATCACTTTTATTGAGGCCAACCCCTTGTGGGCGGTTGTTCCTTTATATTTTCATTATAACATACAAATTTGGAAAGTAAATAGAAAATGCGCTTTTCAGAGACATTTACTTTACAACCTCTCCCCAACCTGCTAAAATAAGAAAACCAGAAGAATAATCATCACGAGCGTTAGTTTTCACCCCCCCAGGGGAAGAAAATTAACGCTTTTGGTGCGTTGATGGAAAGGCGCCACTGGCGCGGGAAAAACCGTTTGATTTTTAGAAAGTAGAGGAAATAAACATATGTATCTGATAGCAGGACTCGGAAATCCCACAAGGGAATATGATAAAACAAGGCATAATGCAGGTTTTTGCGTGATCGATGTGCTGGCGGACAAGTACCGCATTGATGTGAGTGAGAAGAAGCACAAGGGACTGTGCGGCAAAGGTGTGATCGAGGGGCAGAAGGTGATTCTGGTGAAGCCGCAGACCTATATGAATTTAAGCGGCGAATGCCTTCGGGAAGTGGCTGATTACTATAAGATTGACCCGGAAGACATCATTGTGATCTATGACGATATCAGTCTGGACCCGGGGCAGCTGCGCATCCGGCTGAAGGGAAGCGCAGGCGGGCATAATGGAATCAAGAATATCATCGCCCAGCTTGGCACCCAGGAGTTCCCGCGGGTGAAGGTGGGCGTGGGGGCGAAGCCGCCGCGGATGGATCTGGCGGACTATGTGCTGAGCCGGTTCTCTGCGGAGGATCAGAAAATTATGGATGAGGCATACCGGGAAGCGGCTGACGCGGTGGGCGTGATGATGACCGATGGCGCGGAGCGTGCCATGAACCATTACAACGCAAAGAAGAAGACGGAAGAATAGAGCGCAGGAAGAATCGTGTGCCGGATGTCAGGCTGACGCAGGCACGGGCGATATGGAGGTGACGGAGCAGACCATGAGCAGAGTATTTGCAAATCCTTTGACGGAACTGATTGAATATGTAGACTTAAATGAGGACTTAAAGCGCGGCAAGGGTCCGGTCCAGGTCAGCGGCACCCTGGATTCCCAGAAGGTTCACCTGATGCAGGAGGTACAGGACGGGGTGCCGTGGAAGCTGGTGGTGACCTATGACGATTCCCGGGCGAAGGAAATCTATGACGATTTCGGCTGCTTCCGCTCCGATGTCTGGCTGTATCCGGCAAAGGACCTTCTGTTTTACAGTGCGGATATTCACGGCAATCTGATGACCAGGCAGCGTCTGCAGGTGCTGCGGCATCTGATGGAGGATGAGTCTGGCGTGGTGGTGACCACTCTGGACGGGCTGATGGACCATCTGCTGCCCCTGGTGCAGATGCGCAGCCGGATCCTGCATGTGGAAGTGGGGCAGGAGCTGGACTTAAATGAATGGAAGGAGCAGCTGACGGAGCTGGGCTATGAGCGTCTGCCCCAGGTGGACGGCATGGGACAGTTCTCCGTGCGCGGCGGAATTCTGGATATTTTCCCGCTGACGGAGGAGCAGCCGATCCGGATTGAACTGTGGGATACGGAGGTGGACTCCATCCGCAGCTTTGATCTGGAAAGCCAGCGTTCCATCGAGCAGCTGGACGAGATCGACATTTATCCGGCTACAGAGATCGTGCTGTCGAAGAAGCAGCTGGTGGATGGCGTGAAGAAGCTGCGCAAGGAGGCGGCAAACTGTGAAAAGACCTTCCGGGATCAGATGAAGACGGAGGAAGGACACCGGATTGCCAGCATCATCAAGGAGCTGACGGAGGGCATCGAGGAGGGCTGGAAGCAGACCGGGCTGGATGCGTATCTGTCCTACTTCAGCGGCGAGACTGTGTCATTTCTGGATTACTTTGCGCCGGAGAGCAGTATGATCCTTCTGGATGAGCCGGCACGGCTGAAGGAGAAGGGCGAGGCGGTGGAGCTGGAATTCCGGGAGAGCATGATGCACCGGCTGGAGAAGGGGTATCTGCTGCCGGGGCAGACCGGACTTTTATATTCTGCGAAGGAGGTTCTGGCGCGGGCGCAGCGGAATAACACCCTGTATCTGACCGGGCTGGAGCAGAAGCTGACCGGCTTGACCGTGGAGAAGAAGTACAGCATCAATGCGAAAAATGTCAATTCCTACCAGAGCAGCTTTGAGATTCTGATCAAGGACCTGCAGCGGTGGAAGCGGGAGAAGTACCGGGTGATTCTGCTGTCCGGTTCCAGAACCCGTGCCAGCCGTCTGGCGGGAGATTTAAGAGAATATGAGCTTTCTGCCTTCTGCCCGGACAGTGAGGAGCGGCAGGTGCAGCCGGGGGAGATTCTGGTCACCTACGGCAAGCTCCATCGCGGCTTCGAGTACCCCCAGATCAAGTTCGTGGTCATCACGGAAAGTGATATGTTCGGCGCGGAGAAAAAGAAGCGGAAGCGCCGTAAGACCACCTACGAGGGAACGAAGATTCAGAGCTTTTCCGAGCTGTCCGTGGGGGATTATGTGGTGCATGAGGATCACGGCCTTGGCATCTACCGGGGAATCGAGAAGATTGAGCGGGATAAGGTGGTCAAGGATTACTTAAAGATTGAGTATGCGGACGGCGGCAATCTCTATCTGCCGGCGACACGGCTGGACGGCATCCAAAAGTATGCCGGTTCGGATGCAAAGGTGACGAAGCTCAACAAGCTGGGAGGCGAGCAGTGGAACCGGACCAAGGCGAAGGTCAAGAGCGCGGTCAAGGACATTGCCCGGGATTTAGTGGAGCTTTACGCGGCCAGACAGGAGACCAACGGCTTCCAGTACGGACCGGATACGGTGTGGCAGAGGGAATTTGAGGAGCTGTTCCCCTACGATGAGACCGACGATCAGTTAGATGCCATCGAGGCGACCAAGCGGGATATGGAGAGCCGGAAGATCATGGACCGGCTGATCTGCGGGGACGTGGGCTACGGCAAGACGGAGATTGCGCTGCGGGCGGCATTTAAGGCAATCCAGGAGGGCAAGCAGGTGGTGTATCTGGTGCCGACCACGATTCTGGCGCAGCAGCATTACAATACCTTTGTGCAGCGAATGAAGGATTTTCCGGTGAGGGTGGACCTGATGTCCCGGTTCCGCACACCGACGGAGATCAAAAAGACCATCGAGGACCTGAAAAAAGGACTGGTGGATGTGGTCATCGGCACCCACCGGGTGCTGTCCAAGGACGTGAAGTTCAAGGATCTGGGTATGCTGATCATCGACGAGGAGCAGCGATTCGGCGTTGCTCACAAGGAGAAGATCAAGAAGCTGAAGGAAAATGTGGACGTGCTGACGCTGACGGCGACCCCGATTCCCCGTACGCTTCACATGAGTCTGGTGGGCATTCGGGATATGAGCGTGCTGGAAGAGCCACCGGTGGACCGGATTCCGATTCAGACCTATGTCATGGAGTTCAATGACGAGATGGTCCGCGAGGCGATCAACCGGGAAATGGCGCGGGGCGGACAGGTGTACTATGTATACAATCGAGTCAAGGACATCGAGGAGGTGGCTTCCCACGTACAGGAGCTGTGTCCCGATGCGACGGTGGTATTTGCCCACGGACAGATGCGGGAGCATCAGCTGGAGAAGATCATGTTCGACTTTATCAGCGGGGAGATCGATGTGCTGGTGTCCACCACCATCATCGAGACCGGGCTGGACATCGCCAATGCCAATACCATGATCATTCACGACGCGGACCGGATGGGTCTGTCTCAGCTCTATCAGCTGCGGGGCCGCGTGGGCCGCTCCAACCGGACCTCTTATGCATTTCTCATGTATAAGCGGGATAAGCTTCTGAAGGAAGAGGCGGAGAAGCGCCTGCAGGCGATCCGGGAATTTACGGAGCTGGGCTCCGGCATCAAGATTGCCATGCGTGACCTGGAGATCCGCGGCGCCGGCAATGTGCTGGGCGCAGAGCAGCACGGGCACATGGAGGCGGTGGGCTACGACCTCTACTGCAAGCTCTTGAATCAGGCGGTCCAGGCGCTGCGGGGCCAGCGGACCGAGGAGGAGGACTTCGAGAGCGTGGTGGAGTGCGATATCGATGCCTACATTCCTGCGACTTATATTAAAAATGAATATCAGAAGCTGGATATCTACAAGCGTATTTCTTCTATTGAAAATGACGAAGAGTACATGGATATGCAGGATGAGCTTCTTGACCGGTTTGGCGATATACCGAAAGCGGTGGAGAACCTGCTGACGGTGGCTGCCCTGAAGGCGCTGGCACACCGGGCTTATGTGACGGAGGTGAAGGTGAACCGTCAGGAGGTGCGGCTGACCATGTACCAGAAGGCGAAGCTGGACACCGCCGGGATTCCGGGACTGGTTGAGAGGTATAAGGGAGCGCTGAAGTTCCAGATGACGGATACGCCGTATTTTCTGTATGCGGACCGGAGAAATAAGAACAAGGACTGCGGTGCGATGATGGATATGGCGAAGGAGCTACTGGACGGGCTGGCGGCACTGCGTGGCGATGCTTGATTTTCATACCTGAATAAGCTATAATGAAAAAAATAAATGACATAACAAATTCAGGAGAAGACTTTAATGTATAAATATGAAATTATAGCAGAAGACATTCAGAACAAGATTCAGGCAGGTGTTTACCGCGCAGATGAGAAGCTTCCGCAGGAGATGGAGCTGTGCCGGCAATATGACGCCAGTCGGATTACAATCCGGGAGGCAATGGAACTTTTGGTAAATCGTGGATTGATTACGAAGCGGCGTGGGGCAGGCACTTTCGTGAAAGCGATTTCTGGCGGAACTGCAGATACGGAAGGCTTTACCCGGTCACAGCAGTTTGGAGGCTTCAGCAGAGATCAGGAGGGAAGAAACGTGACTTCAGATGTTCATGCCTTTGAACTGGTGAAGGCGTCTGCTGATATAGCGGAGAAATTGCAGATTGCGGAAGGCGTATTTATCTGCTACATTTGCAGAACTCGTCTGGTGGACAGAATGCCGTATGTGGTAGAGTATACTTATATGCCTACAGATTTTATCACGGGGATGACGGAGGATGTGGTAAAAAGCTCAATTTATACCTATCTGGAGCAGGAATTGAAGCTGAAAATCAAGAGTGCACATCGAATTGTACGGGCAGATATGCCGACTGAAGAGGAACGTGACTGGCTGGCAATCGGTGAGAAACAGATTCCTGTTCTGGAGGTGGAGCAGGTAGCGTATCTGGACGATGGAAGGATATTTGAGTATTCCAAATCCCGTCATCGGGCAGACTGCTTTGAACTGCGAAGCGTGAGCGTTCGGTAATCATGCATAAAAACTGAATATATCTTTTGTGAAAAGTGTCGGTACACATGGAAACATGGACCGGCACTTTTGCTGTTTTAATCAGGGAAAGCCGGTGCTTGCCGGTATGAATAAAAAATTCCTGCAAAAAAGTGAAAAAAGTGCTTGCTTTTTTGAAAAAGTATACTATAATAAAAATATGTCATAACAACTTATAAATAAAACATAACATAAAGAAAAAGGAGAAAAGTATGGTGTTGCAAGTTCCAAAAAACTTTTTTATAGGCGCAGCAATGTCTGGTCCACAGACCGAGGGAGCCTATAAGACAGGAGGACGGCTGGAGAGTATCTGGGATACCTGGTCGGATGAGTCCATTTCAGATTTCTACAACAAGGTGGGGAGCTATGTGGGCAACAATTTTTATGAGAAATATGAGGACGATATCAAACTGATGAAAAGCCTTCATCTGGATTCATTCCGGACCTCGATTCAGTGGAGCCGGTTGATGGATGAGCACGAGCAGTTGAACGAAAAGGGCGCGGCATTTTACCACAGGGTATGTGCCTGTGCAAAGGAAAATCAGATTGAGCTGTTCATGAATCTGTATCATTTTGATATGCCTGCCTACCTGTTTCAAAAGGGTGGATGGGAGAACCGGGAGGTGGTTGAGGCGTATGTCAACTATGCGCGGACTGCATTCCGTGAGTTTGGCAGGGAGATTCGCTGCTGGTTTACCTTTAACGAGCCGATTGTAGAGCCGGATCAGCGTTATCGCAATGGGGTATGGTATCCGTTCCTGAAGGATGCAAAACGCGGTATGCTGGTGCAGTACAACATTTCTCTGGCGCATGCGCTGGCTGTTCGTGAATTCAGAAAGGCGAAAGCAGAAGGGCTGATGCGTCCCGATGCACAGATAGGACTGATTAACTGCTTTGCACCACCGTATACTCCGGAGAATCCTACACCAGAGGATTTGGAAGCACTTCGCATGGAGGATGGAATCAACAACCGATGGTGGCTGGATCTGGTGACGGAAGGCAGGCTGCCGGAAGATGTGCTTGAGACGCTCGAAAACTGCGGTCTGATGCCGGAGATGAGACCGGGCGATGTGGAAATCTTAAAAGAGGGTAAGGTAGACTGGCTGGGCTTTAATTACTATCATCCGTCCAGAATCCAGGCACCGAAAGAGAAGCTGGACGAGAATGGTTATCCGAAGTTCTCTGATCCGTATGTATGGCCGGAGGCAAAGATGAATATTTACCGCGGCTGGGAAATCTATCCGAAAGGAATCTATGATTTCGGCATGAAAATGAAGCAGGAATACCCGAATCTGAAGTTCTTCGTGTCAGAGAATGGCATGGGAGTGGAGCATGAGGAGCGTTTCAAAAATGAAGCCGGAGAGATTCAGGATGATTATCGGATTGAGTTCGTAACGGAGCATCTGGAGTGGATATTTAAATCCATCAAAGATGGAGCACAGTGCATGGGGTATCATTACTGGGGGTTGATTGATAACTGGTCCTGGAACAATGCATTTAAGAACCGTTACGGCATGGTCGAAGTGGATATGATGGGCAATTATGCCCGAAGATGCAAGAAGTCTGCCGCATGGCTGAAGGCGCTGATCGAGGAGCGCGATGCTGCAGACAGGAAATAGAAACAGACAAATGGAAAGAAGATAAACGATAAGGAGAATGAGTATGAAAGGAATATCATTGCAGGATTCAAAATTTGTTGACAAGTTTACAATGTTTGCTTCCAGGATGGGCAACGAGATTCACCTGCGTTCATTGCGTGACGCATTTGCCACAATCATGCCGCTGTATATTCTGGCGGGTCTGGCAGTATTGATCAACAACACCGTATTTTTATGGCTTTTATCTGGAGAGACACTGGCAAGTGCGCAGTATTGGGGCACATTGATTGTGAATGGTACGCTGAATATCAGTTCCCTGTTGATTGCTCCGCTGGTAGGTTACTCACTGTCCCGCAACAAAGGATTTGATAATCCTCTTGCAGCGGCATTGATTTCTCTGGCAACTCTGATTGTGATGATGCCGAACACGGTGAGTGTGGTTCCGACAGGCGCGACTGAGAGTGTGATGGTTCAGGGGGTTCTGAGCTTTGGCAATGTGGGAACACAGGCGATGTTTGCAGGTGTCATCATTGGCCTCGTGGCAACGGAGCTCTTTGTGTGGATATCCGGTATCAAACGGCTTCAGATCAACCTGGGTGACAGCATTCCACCGTCAGTAGGAAAATCCTTCAATGTGCTGATTCCGTTTATCCTTGTTATGTCCGGATTTGCACTGGTATCTGCTGTACTGAACAATGTGTTTGATACAAATCTGATTGCAATGATTACAACCTTGATTCAGGAGCCGCTGCGCACGGTAACGACCGGTCTGGCGGGGTGCGTGATTCTGTATAGCCTGGGTAATCTTTTGTGGCTGTTCGGTATTCATCAGTCTGTTATTTACAGCTCTATTCTGGAACCGCTTCTGATTGTGAACATGACACAGAATATGGCGGCATATGCAGCAGGTGAGGCAATTCCGAATATCATCAATGTGGCAATGGTGCCGGCGTTTGGTCTGATGGGCGGCTCTGGCTCCACGATTTGTCTGTTGATTGCAACCTTCCTGGTAGGTCGCAACAAAGCGACGAGAAGTGTAGCACAGATGTCCTTCGTTCCGGGACTGTTCAACATCAATGAACCGGTTATTTTTGGATATTCCATCGTGTACAACATCAGCCTGATCATTCCGTTCATTCTGACTCCGGCGCTGGGGATTATCATTGCATATGCAGCCACCGCGATGAACTTTATGAACGAATGCGTTGTTTACATCCCGTGGACTACTCCGCCGTTACTGAGCGGATATCTGGCAACCGCAGGCGACTGGCGTGCAGTTGTGGTACAGGCACTGATCCTGATACTGGGTGTGCTTCTCTACATTCCGTTTGTCAGAATCAATGATATAGTTATGGCAAAGACTGCAGGAGAGGAAGCATAACGAAGCTGGCTGTTAAACAGAAAAAACAAATATAAGGAGAAAGATATCATGAAGAAGATTTTATTGGTGTGTAATGCGGGAATGTCAACCAGCATGCTGGTTACAAAAATGAAAAAGGCTGCAGAAGAGGGGGGAGTTGAGGTTTCTATTGAAGCTAAATCTCTGTCTGAGGCAAAGACGCAGATTGAAGAGGCCGATATAGTACTGCTTGGACCTCAGATCCGCTATGAACTTGCCAATGTCAAGAAGATTGCAGGCAGTGTTCCAGTAGAAGCGATTGACATGAAGGACTACGGAATGATGAACGGAGCGAAAGTGCTGAAGCATGCATTGGAGGTGATTGACTGATGGATGAACAGGCAGTTCTGATCTGTATGCAGATTATTACCAATACAGGGAGTGCGAAGTCTTCTTATATTGAAGCCATTCAGAAGGCGAAAGCCGGTGATTTTGAGGGCGCAGAGCAGAAGATTCAGGAAGGTGATGAGTTCTATCACGAGGCACATGAAGTACATACTACATTGATTCAGCAGGAGGCATCTGGAAAGAAAACGGAATTTTCCCTGATTCTGATGCATGCAGAGGACCAGATGGCAGGTACGGAAATGGCGAGGGTCATGGCAACGGAATTGATTGAATTATATCAGAAAAAATGATAAACTAGATTCAGGGAAAGGGGGCTGGAATTCCGGTCCCCTTTCGTTGCT
This sequence comes from Eubacteriales bacterium, assembly GCA_030536555.1. Lineage (GTDB taxonomy): Bacteria > Bacillota > Clostridia > Lachnospirales > Lachnospiraceae > Brotaphodocola. The sequence continues at coordinate 63,733 of JAUNPU010000016.1, forward strand.
TAACATATCAGGGGAAGATCTGGCAGATTGTCATCCTGAGTGTTTTGGCATGTTGAAGCGAGGAGGAACGCAATGAGAGAATTACTATTCATGGAACCCTGTTTTAAGCCGATGATCTGGGGTGGACACAAGATGCGCGAGAAATACGGCTATCCGATTCCCTGTGACGAGACCGGTGAGGCGTGGGTAGTCAGCGGCCACCAGAATGGAAAGAGTACGGTAAAGGGCGGCAGCTTTGACGGATGGAAGTTAGACGAGCTGTGGAGCCGGCACGGAGAGCTGTTTGGCAATCCGACGGAGAAGGATTTTCCGCTGCTTGTGAAGGTCATTGACGCCAACGGGGATTTGAGCATCCAGGTGCATCCCGATGATGCGTATGCATTTGCCAATGAAAATGGTTCTAAGGGAAAGACCGAGTGCTGGTATATTCTGGACTGTGAGGAGGGGGCAGACATTATCGTCGGACACCACGCACAGTCGAAGGAAGAGCTGGTGCAGATGATCGATGAGGGCAAGTGGGATGAGCTTCTCAACTGCTTCCCGATCCATAAGGGGGATTTCTTCTATATTCCATCCGGCACGGTTCATGCGATTCGGAGAGGAACCCTGATTCTGGAGGTGCAGCAGAACAGTGATGTGACTTATCGCCTGTATGACTATGGCAGACTGCAGAACGGCAAGCCGAGAGAGCTGCATCTGGATAAGAGCAAGGACGTGATTCAGTGTCCGCACCGGGACGTGGCAACCGCCGGAGACTGGGAGCAGCAGGATGGTTATGAGATGCGGAAGCTGGCAGCCAGTGAGTATTTCACTGCAGATCAGTGGAAGGTGAAGACAGCACTGGATCTGGAACAGAACCATGACTTCCTGATTGTGGATGTGACGGAAGGTCAGGGAACGGTGGACGGAATCGAGATCAAGGCTGGAGATCACTTTATCGCGCCGTATCAGTATGGTACCATGCATTTTGAAGGTGAGCTGGAGATTATCACATCTTATCGATGAAAAGGAGGAGCATTATGTTATTTGGAGCATTGGAAGCCGGCGGCACCAAGATGGTGTGCGCAATCGGCAATGAGAATGGTGAGATTCTGGACCGGGTTTCGATTCCGACGGAGACGCCGGAGGTGACACTGCCGAAGCTGCTGGAGTATTTTCAGGGCAAGGAGATTCTGGCACTGGGAATCGGCTGTTTTGGACCGATTGACTTAAATGAGTCATCCGAGACCTTTGGCTATATTACCACCACCCCGAAGCTGGCGTGGGCGAACTGCGATATCTGCGGTTATTTCCGTGAAAATCTGGGAATCCCTGTTGGATTTGACACGGATGTGAATGGCTCTCTCTTAGGCGAGGCAACCTGGGGCTGCTTAAAGGGTCTTGATACCGCCATGTACATTACCATCGGTACCGGTGTGGGCGCCGGAATCATGGCTGGCGGCAGGCTGCAGCACGGCATGCTGCACCCGGAGTGCGGTCACATGCTGCTTCCGGTGAGAAGCGATGACCACTATGCAGGCAAGTGTCCTTATCACGGCACCTGTCTGGAAAGCATGGCAGCAGGACCGGCTATTGAGGCTCGCTGGGGTCAGAAGGCGGAGACTCTGTATGACAGACCGGAGGTCTGGGAGCTGGAAGCTCACTACATCGCTGTAGCAGTGGTGAACTTTATCATGATCCTGTCCCCGCAGAAGATCGTGCTGGGCGGCGGCGTTATGCACAAGGACGGGCTGATCGAGATGGTGCGGGAGAAGGTGACCAGACTGGCTGCCGGATACATCCAGACCAAAGAGCTGGCAGATATGGATTCCTATCTGGTGCTGCCGTCTCTGGATGATAACCAGGGCATCATGGGCGCACTGAAGCTGGGCATGGACCGGTATCAGCAGGAACGTAAATAATAGAACTTGAATAATAGAATATGAACAGGAAAGCATCATTCCGAGGGCGGGACCATGTGGACGGTCGGGCACGGGGAAGGATGCTTTCTTTTGTCTGGGCGCGAATTTTTTGGATGAAGCTGGCTGGTGGTTCGATCCGGGTAGCTTAGGATTTCAAGCCGGGGAAGATAGTGTGGTTCGGTCCTAGTAGTAGCTGATTCGACCTGGGCGGACGCTATGCGCTCTTCTTTTGGATAATTAACATGGAAATATCAAAAAATTGTCCAAAGCTCCCTCGCAAGCAGGAATTATGCGCTTTATCCGGTTGACATAAAGCATATTTTGGACAATTTTCCTTCGAATTGCCCTTTAATTATCCAAAGTTCCCGGGTTTTTGGATAATTTTTACGGAAACTGGCGATAATTGTCCAAACAGCCTCGTTTTTCAGCTTAAATCAAGTATTCCACCGGAATTTTGGATAATTTTCTGGATTTTTGCCATTAATTGTCCAAACCTCCGCGAGTGTTTAGAATCTCCAGCCCCAAATGAAGCTCAGGAAGTTCATTCGCCCCCCAAAAGGTAAGTATCAATCACCTGGGCACAGCCGTCGTGGTCGTTGTCGGCGGTGATGATGTCGCAAAGCTCTTTGATGTGCGGCAGTGCGTTGTCCATAGCCACGGACAGACCGGCGATGCGCAGCACGTCAGCATCATTGTCAGCGTCGCCTGCGATGATGGTCCGCTCCAGTGGGATCTGCAGGTACTGGCACAGCCAGATGAGACCGCTGGCCTTGGTGACGCCGGAGGGGGAGATCTCCAGGGAGGTTTCCTCTGCGTAGGCGGTTGCCACCGGAAGCTTCTGCACCTGTGAGAAGAGCCGTTCGCGGATCTCGGGGGAGGCGGAAAACATATTCAGCTTTTCCACCGGACAGCAGGTTTCCTGATAGTAGGATACCAGGTCCTCCTTCTGGTTCACCATTGTGTTCATCATTTCCTGGTAGATGTCCATCTGGAAGTGGGCAAGCTGTGCCAAGTCCCGGCGGTTTGCGTAGGAGTATCCATTGCTCATGAGATACAGCATGGTATCTTCCGGTACGGCGATCTCCATAAGCTGCTCCACGATGGTGGGCGGCAGAGTCTCGGCGTGGAGAATCTGCTTCTCCCAGGCGTCATAGATCAGTGCACCGCTCTCACAGACGTAGTAGTGGATGCTGGAAAGCTGCTCTCCAAATTGGGTCAGCTCGCTGATTCCGCGTCCGGTGGAGAGAATCACGGTCTTTCCGGCAGCGGCGGCGCGGTTGATGGCGTCTAAGGTGACCGGGGAGATGGTTTTCTGGCTGTTCAGTAAGGTCCCGTCCATGTCGAGACCGATCAAATCGTAAGTTTGCATGATACACCTCTTGAACTTGTTATCTTTCGTCAGCAAAAGCATACACGATATTGGAGCAGATAGCAAGGGACAAACGTATAATTTTAATCCGGAACCGGCCTTATCAGCAAAGTAATAATAACTTTCAAAATTGCAGGTGTTAAGTTGAAAAGCAGATGCCTGTATACTATAATAGATTCGAGACAGTTTGCCATAGCAGATGAATATGAATAAAGACAGCAGGATCAGTATTGCCCTGGATGGCACAGTTCCGGCGGAGACGATAGAAAATTTGATTGACATGAGTTTTCATCTTACAGAAAAGGCGAAGAAGTAATAAGGAGGTGGTTACATGACAATCGAAGAAATTTTTGCCGGTGAGACGGACAATCTTGAGTTCAAAGAGGATATCCCGGCGAAAAGCGAAAAGTATATGAAAACCGTGGTGGCATTTGCCAATGGTTCCGGTGGTCGAATTGTTTTTGGTGTAGAAAACGATACCTGGAATGTTATCGGTTTTGCAAAAGAAGAGGTTTTTCGGAAGATGGATGCAATTACGAATGCGATTTATGATAGCTGCGATCCGAAGATTGCGCCGAGTGTCGGTATTCAGGACGTTGACGGGAAGTATATCATCGTTGTGGATGTTCCATCTGGTATGCAGCGTCCGTACTGCCTGAAAAGTCAGGGAATGCTGGATGGTGTCTATTTAAGGGTAGCAGGGACAACCCGCAAAGCAGCCAGATACCAGATACAGGAAATGATTTTAGATGCAGGGAATCGGAGCTTTGACCAGCAGAAAGTGGAGCGGGAGCTTTCAGATCAGGAGATGGAGCAGTTTTGTGACAGACTGTATCATCATGCTCAGGAACTTTGCAATACGGATGCTGACAAAGCATCTCTGAAGAAAATCGGGAAAAATCAGCTTCTTTCCTATAAGCTGGTTTTGGAAGAAAACGAGAAATACTATGCAACCAATGGCTATCAGCTGATAGATGGGAGATTGGATGAATATTTCGGTGCATCCATTCAATGTGCGGTTTTTAAGGGAACGGTAAGAAATATCTTTATTACCCGCAAGGAATTTAAGGGCAGTATTGATGAGCAGATCGAATCCGCGTATGCGTTTGTTCTGGAGCATATCAATCTTGGGGCGAGAATTGACGGGCTTGCAAGACAGGATATTTATGAGCTGCCGATTCGCACTATCCGGGAGATTATCACAAATGCAGTCTGTCACAGGAGCTATCTTTCGCCGGATAAGATTCAGGTTGCGCTGTTTGACGACCGTTTGGAGGTTACGTCCCCGGGAATGTTAGACCATGACCTGACGATTGAGAAGATGAAAACCGGTTTGTCAAAGGTTCGTAATAAAGCGATTGCGGAAGCATTTGCCTATATGAATCTGATTGAGGCATGGGGCAGCGGTATCCCGAAGATGTACGATGAAGCCAAAGCCTATGGTCTGCCAGAACCGGAGCTGATTGATTTGGACAGCGATTTCAGGGTGAATTTGTATCGCAGAACAATGGAATTTGATCAGCATGGTGTAGTTGATCCTCGATTAGTCGCAAAAGTGAATGAGACTAATGAGACTGATGCGACTGATGCGACTAATCTAAATAAAGAAGAAAATGCAATTATGTCTGTTTTGAAGATGAATCCGACCATTACACAAAAAGAATTAAACAAAGAAACAGGTATTTCATTGGGAACAATAAAGAGATTGCTTCCCAAATTGCAAGAGAAGGGAGTTTTAGAGAGAACAGGTAATCGTCGTTCTGGTAAATGGATTGTGAAAGAATAATGATAGAAAGTAGATGACCCCGGCTGCATAATTTCCTCCATTCGACAGATACTATTCCCAGAAACATGAAGTACAGGTAAGGGAATTCAATGGAGGAAATTTTGTATGAAAGCTACGGGAATTGTGAGAAGAATCGATGACCTGGGTCGCGTTGTGATACCGAAGGAGATACGCAGGACCCTTCGCCTGCGGGAAGGTACACCCCTTGAGATCTTTACAGACCGGGAAGGGGAAATCATTCTGAAGAAATACTCTCCGATGGTGGAGCTGACTGCGTTTGCGATTCAGTATGCGGAGTCCATGGCACAGTCCACGGGCATGATGGTCTGCATTACGGATCGGGATCAGATCATTGCGGTGGCGGGGGGACCGAAGAAGGAGCTGCTGCAGAAGAATATCAGCAAGCAGTTAGAGCACGCGATTCACGAGCGGGAGACGATCGTGGCGGCGAAGGAGGACAAGCAGTTCGTGCCGATCACCACGGAGGAGATTGAGGGCGTGACCGGTCAGGTGGTGGCGCCGATCATCTGCGAGGGAGATGCCATCGGTGCGGTGGCGCTTCTGGGCCGGGAAGCCAAGGTGAAGTTCGGAGACATGGAGCTGAAGCTGGTAAATACGGCGGCAGGATTTCTGGGTCGGCAGATGGAAGGGTAACCAGAAAGAACACAGGAGTATATCGGCAGGGCAGCCGGGAAAAGCGCAGGAGCATATTGGTCAGAAATCCAGGCAGAAAAGAAATTCAAATCGAGAGAATTTCTTTTCTGCCTGTTTTCAATACATAACGGTTACTGGAGTTGAAACGTCAGAAAACAGGAAAAATGGAATGCTTTTGTATGAAGACTAAGAAATCTGAACATTGATACCCCTATTTTTGTTATAGAGAACAATCGACAATTGTTTAAATATGACAGAAAATATTGTATAATTGTGTAAAAGATATGGAGTATGCATAAAAAACAAGTAAAAGGGGGCGGGAGAGAATGTTACAAATAACAGCGCTCATGGATGACCTGGAGTCGGAGAATAAGGCTTTGATCCATGAACATGGTCTCTCATTTCTGGTGGAGAAGGGGAATACAAGGTTCCTGTTTGACTGCGGGTCCGGGGAGCATGTCTGGTACAATGCGCATCGGCTGGGAAAATGTGTGTCAGATCCGGATGCGGTGATTTTGAGCCACAGCCACTACGATCACGCAGCCGGATACCGGGACCTGGTGGAGCAGGGAGACGGGGGAAGGGTTCTGTACACGGGGCCGCACTTTTTCGAGCCGAAGTATGCCAGGATGGAAGCCTGCTATACAGACCTGTCAGCCGGGTTTGATGCGGAATTTTTGCAGGGACACGGGATTGAACACCGGGTCAGCGAGGAAGTCACCCGGATCATGCCGGGAGTATGGCTGGTGGGAGCATTTCCGAGGGTGTACGGGGAAGAGCAGATTCCGGAGCGCTTTGTCAAGCTGACGGAGGAAGAAGGAAGCTTTACCATGACGCAGGATCTGTTTGAAGATGAGATCTGCCTGGCTCTGGAAACGCAAAAGGGGCTGGTGGTGCTGGTGGGGTGTTCCCATCCGGGAATTCTCAATATGATTAAGAAGGTCCATGAAGCATTGCAGCTTCCGGTTTACGCGGTATTTGGCGGAACCCATCTGGTGGAAGCAGATGAGGCGCGAATCAGGAAGACCGCACGGGAACTCAAGGCCATGGGGCTTCATGTGCTTGGCTTCAGCCATTGCTCCGGCAGCCTGGCAGAAGAGATCATAAAGCAGGATGCAGAAGTACAATGCTGTCATATGGCAGTGGGTGATTCCGTGTTTTTTACATAGGAGACCGTTATGATTTTAGAACAGATTGCAGATGAGCTGGTTGAGGTGACCTCGGGCCTGGTCAGCGGCAGAACCATCAATGTGATGAATCTGGAGGGAATCATCATTGCTTCCTCGGAAAAGGAACGGGTGGGCACCTTTCACCAGGGAGCCATGCAGGTGGTCAGAACGGGAAGAACGGTTAACATCACCAGAGAGCAGGTGGCGAATTATCCGGGAGCCAGGGAAGGGTGCAATATGCCGATTCGCAGAAGCGGAAGAATGATCGGTGTGGTCGGCATATACGGAAATCCGGAGGAGATTCAGGACCTGGCACATCTGCTGGGAGTCTATACGGCGAAGTACCTGGAACTGGAAACGATTGTCCACCAGCGGATGGAGGAGACGGAAATCCGAAAAAAGCTGTTTCAGCAGCTGCTGACAATCAGCGAATCCAACCGGGAATATGCCATGACACTGATGGACAGCCTTCAGCTTCAAATGCAGTTTCCCCTTTGTGCGATGGTCTTTTCAGCAGCAGAAAAGGACACGTTTTCAGCAGGGGAAAAGGAGGCATTTTCATCTGGGGAAAAGGAGACATTTTCTGCACAGGAAATACTGGAGATCCTGCAGAGCAGAGGCTTTCTGGATGTGCGCAGGGATCTGTATCTGGAGAAAGGACACAGACTGATTCTGTTAAAGAGCCGTACAGAGCATAAGACAGAGCAGCTGGCGGCAGCCATGTATCAGACCGTTCGTGAAGCGGGATGCTCCTGCCGGGTGTCGCTGGGCAGCCTGTGCAGTCACTGGGAAGATATCCGGGTCTCCTGTCAGGAAGCCTGCGGGCTGGATGCCTGCGGGGAAGGTGCCGTCAATTGCATTTCCGATCCTCAGTCAAGATGCAGCTTTATGATTTATCTGACTGCGCAGGGACAGGAGGTCTATGTGAAAGCATTGTATGGTCGCCTTCAGAATCTCATCCGCGAGGAGGAGCTTCCTGTGCTGTTAGAGACGGCAGAATGTTACTACAGGCTGGGACGCAGTGTGTCGAAGGCGTCCGAACAGCTTTTTATTCACAAAAATACGCTGCAGTACCGGCTCCGTCGTCTGCTGGAAGCGATGGAGGTATCCGGTGAAAACGGATTCTGTCAGGAATTCCTGGTGCGGCTTATTTTACAATATGTCAGGAAAGGTACCTGACAAAAAAATATGGTCACAGACCAAGAGGAGGTAGTTTTATGAGTTCATTTTTCTTATTTGCCCTGATCGTGCTGTCAGTGGTAGCGATGGTCATTGCAATTTCCAAGTTCAACATTCATCCATTTATTGTGATGACGGTTATTGCGATTCTGGTCGGACTGATTGCCGGCATTGACCCGGCGACCGTCGTGGATACGGTAAAGAGCGGATTTGGTTCCATTCTTACCAGCATCGGTATCGTCATCCTGTGTGGTACGATCATTGGTACCATTCTGGAGAAGACCGGCGCGGCGCTGACGATGGCAAATACAATTCTGAACATTGTGGGGAAGAAAAACAGTGTAGTTGCAATCGGCGCTATGGGTTACGTGACAGGTATTCCGGTGTTCTGTGATTCCGGTTTTGTAGTGCTTTCTCCGATCAGCCGGGCACTGGCAGCGCAGAGCAATACCTCGCTGGCAGTTATGGCGACAGCATTGTCAGGCGGATTGTACGCTACACACTGTCTGGTACCGCCGACACCCGGACCGATTGCCATGGCAGGTACGCTGGGAGCGGATCTTGGACTGACCATTCTGGTAGGTCTGATCGTATCGGTTCCAGCCGTTGCGGTTGCGGTTATTTATGCAAAGAAAGTTTCCAGCAAGATTGATATTCCGGCTAACTCAGAGTATACTCTGGACGAATTAAAAACAAAATACGGCAAGCTGCCGGGTGCACTGCACAGCTTTTCTCCGATTCTGCTTCCGATCCTGCTGATCGCGCTGGCATCCGTAGCAGCATTTCCGGGTGCGCCGTTTGGCGAAGGCGGTCTGTGCGCGGCAATCAAGTTCATCGGTAATCCGGTCGTAGCACTGCTGCTGGGCGTATTTCTTGCCATGACCCTGATTCCGGCATCAGAGAAGAAGAACACCCTGGCATGGGTTACACAGGGCGTTACAGATTCAGCGGCAATCCTTGCCATCACCGGTGCAGGAGGTTCCTTTGGCGCAATCTTAAAGCTTTTACCAATCGCAGAGGCAACCACAGGTCTTCTGGCAACGGGCATGGGTGTACTGATTCCGTTCGTGATCGCCATGATCCTGAAGCTGGCAATGGGTGCGTCTACGGTGGCTATGATTACCACTGCAACCATGATGGCTCCGCTGATGGAGAACATGGGCTTTACTTCCCCGATTGGACGGGTTCTGGTTGTACTGGCAATCGGCGCAGGTTCCATGGTGGCATCCCATGCAAATGACTCGTATTTCTGGGTGGTATCTCAGTTCTCCGATATGAAGACGGAGGATGCTTACAAATGTCAGACAGGTATGACGGCTGTGATGGGATGTACAATCATCATTCTGCTGTTTATCATTTCTCTGATTCTGGTTTAATAAAAAAGAGGGAGTGTGGATGATGGATTTACGAAAGGATGCGGATCAGATCATACAGTCGGCGCTGCAGGCGGCACTTCCGGATACGGCTGTCAAAAAGGCGCTGGAGCATGCAGATTTCGGGGACGGAAAGCTGGTCCTGATTTCTGCGGGAAAGGCTGCATGGCAGATGGCAAAGGCAGCGACGGAGCTTCTGGGCAGCAGGATCACCCGTGGCGTTGTGGTGACCAAGTACGATCACAGCAGGGGAGAGCTGCCCGGAATCCGTATATTTGAAGCGGGACATCCGGTGCCGGATGAGAATTCATTTCTCGGCACACAGGCGGCAATCGATGCGGTTCAGGGGCTGACAGAGCGGGATACGGTGCTGTTTCTGCTTTCGGGCGGAGGCTCGGCGCTGTTTGAGAAGCCGCTGATCAGCAAAGAAGAGCTGGAATCTCTGACCAGACAGATGCTGGCGTGCGGTGCCGATATTGTGGAAATGAATACGGTCAGGAAGCGGATGTCTGCCGTGAAGGGCGGACGCTTTGCCAGGATCTGTGCGCCTGCCCATGTGTATTCGGTGGTGCTGTCCGATATTATCGGGGATCCGCTGGATATGATTGCATCCGGACCGGCGTATCCGGACAGCTCCACCTGTGAGCAGGCAGAGAAGATCGTTCAGAAGTACCATCTGGAGCTGACAGAATCCATGAAGCAGCTGCTGCAGCAGGAAACACCGAAAGAGCTGGACAATGTGGAGACTCACATTACAGGAAGTGTGCGGGAACTCTGCAGGGCCGCCGAGTGCGCCTGCCGGGAGCTGGGGTATGAAACGGTGGTGCTGACTTCCAGTCTTTCCTGTGTGGCGAGAGAGGCGGGAGTATTTCTTGCCAATATCGCACAGTTTCATAAGGGAACAGACAGAAAGCTGGCATTTATCGCAGGTGGAGAGACCGTTGTTCATCTGACCGGCCATGGAAAGGGCGGACGCAATCAGGAGCTGGCATTGGCAGCGGCTCCGGGAATCGCAGGGATGGCTGGAACGGCGGTATTTTCCGTGGGCTCTGACGGTACGGACGGACCGACGGATGCAGCAGGCGGATACGTGGACGGGACGACGGCAGGAGTGCTTGCGGGAAAGCAGATCGATATCTATCAGGTTCTGCAGGAAAATGACGCGTATCATGCACTGGAGCAGTGCGGCGGGCTGATTATCACCGGGGCAACCGGCACCAATGTCAATGATATTTCCGTATTACTGATTCAGTAAAGTTTCTTTATAACATAATCGGGCAGTGCAGGAAACGGATTCCGGCACTGCCTTTTTCTGCATTGAAATACTGCGCCCAGTCTGCTATAATCGGGTTTATTGAGCAAGAGACCGAAGGGGTCAGGAGGAGGATATATGAGCACGCAGGACAAGGAACAGGCAGAGCTGGACTGGGAGCTGACAGATGAATTCTACAGCCAGGATGCCGGCAAGAAGGAGATGAGTCTGGAGGACTTCATGGATGACACATCCGCAGATCTCAATGCGGACAGCGGACTGGACGCGTCCGCGGAGGCAAGTGCCAGACTGCAGCAGGTTGCCGCGGATGTATCGCGGGTGCTGGCGCTGAGCAGCCAGGGGAAGATGGCGGCAGATATTGCGGCTGAGATGGGGGTGGAGGCTTCCTATGTATCGGATATTATGGTGTGCATTCAGGCATTTCCCGAGGACAATCCTCTGGCAGTGGCACGGCTGATCGTGATGGGATAGGAGAGCAGGTATGTTTTTTATTATGGGCATAAGTCAGGGCAGAAAGAAGCTGAACTTCGACCAGATGATCGTCTGCGGTCACTGCGGCAGATACGGGCATCTGGAGGTGTATATGGTGTACTCCTATCTGAGTCTGTTCTTCATCCCGGTTTTCAAATGGGGACGCAGCTACTGCGTGCGGACCACCTGCTGTGACACGGTGGTGCAGATCGACCCGGAGCTGGGCAGACAGATCGAGCAGGGACAGGTCACGTCTCTGCCGGAGAGCATCATACCGGATACATACCGGTATCAGGGGAAGAAGCGGTGCGGAACCTGTGGATTTGAGACGGAGGAGGACTATTCGTTCTGCCCGAAGTGCGGGAACCGAATATCCTGAAGTACAGGGACGGGATTTCGTTAAGTGCTGGTGGAGACAAAAACGGGCATGTGTTGACGGGCAAAACAGAAGAATATATGGGCAGGGTGGTTACGAAATTACAGTAACACAGGAGATATGAAATGTTTTCACGAAATGATTTGATCCGGCTGCTGGTGCCGCTCATCATTGAGCAGGTGCTGGCAGTGCTGGTGGGAATGGTAGATGTGGTGATGGTGGCGGCTGTCGGGGAGACGGCAGTGTCCGGTGTGGCGCTGGTGGACTCCGTCAGCCTGCTGGTGATTCAGGTGCTGGCGGCACTGGCGACCGGCGGCGCGGTGGTCTGCTCCCAGTATATCGGCAAGAAGCAGCCGGAGGAGGCATGCCGGGCGGCGGGACAGCTGGTGATGATCACCCTGACCGGGGCGGCAGGCATTGCCCTGATCGCGCTGATCGGCAACCGGGGGCTGCTGGAGCTGATCTTCGGTCAGGCGGAAGAGGCGGTTATGGACAATGCGGCAATCTACTTCCGGCTGACGGCGCTGTCCTATCCGTTCCTTGCCCTTTACAATTCCTGCGCGGCGCTGTACCGGTCCATGGGCAACTCACGGGTGTCCATGACCGTGTCCCTGATGATGAACGGGCTGAATGTGGTCGGCAATGCCATCTGCATTTTCGGTCTGCACATGGGTGTGGAGGGTGTCGCAATCCCCACACTGATCTCCCGGGTCTTTGCGGCAGTGGTCATGACGGTGCTGATCCGGAAGCCGGAAAATGCCATCCGCGTTACCAGCTGGCAGGAGCTGCGCCCGGAACTGTCCATGATTAAGAAGATTCTGGTGGTCGGCATTCCCAGCGGTCTGGAGACGGGCATCTTCCAGTTCGGCAAGATCGCCCTGCAGAGTCTGGTGTCCACGCTGGGGACCACGGCCATCGCCAGCTTTGCGGTGGCATCCAATCTGGTCACGCTGCAGTACCTTCCGGGCAATGCCCTCGGCCTTGGCATGATCACCATCGTAGGTCAGTGCGTGGGAGCCGGGGAGGTGAAGCAGGCAAAACAGTACGCAAAGAAGCTGATTCTGCTGAACTACGGACTGCTGGTGGTGGTCTGCGGCTGCATGACGCTGGGAAGCAGGCCCATCGTGGGTATGTACAATCTGTCCCCCGGCGCCGCGGAGCTGGCGCGCAGCATGATTCTTCTGCACGCCTGTGCCATGAGCATCTGGCCGCTGGCGTTTACGCTGCCAAATGCGCTGCGGGCGGGACTGGACGCGAAGTTTACCATGAAGGTATCCGTATTTTCCATGTGGGTATTCCGGATTGGTTTCGCATATTTATTTGTTAAGGTATGGAACGTGGGAGTGATGGGCGTGTGGTTCGGTATGTTCATCGACTGGATCTTCCGGGTGATTTTATTTGTCGGCAGGTTCCGTGGATTTACATCCCGGGCACGGCAGATCTGAGGCAGGAGCTTCTGACGAACCGTGACAGGTGCGCCAGAGGATTCAACAAGAATGAAAGGGGATATAGGTATGAGCAGAGCGTGTGGTATGCTGCTTCCGGTGGCAAGTCTTCCGTCCCGGTACGGAATCGGATGCTTTTCAAAGGAGGCATATCAGTTTATTGATGATCTGAAGAAGGCGGGACAGCAGTACTGGCAGATCCTGCCGTTAGGACCCACCGGGTATGGGGATTCCCCCTATCAGTCCTTCAGCGCATTTGCGGGAAATCCGTATTTTATTGACTTGGAGCAGCTGATCGAGGAGGATCTGCTGACCCGGGAAGAGTGCGACGAGGCGGACTTCGGGGAGCAGGAGCCGGACATCAACTACGGAAAGGTGTATGAGAACCGCTTTCCGCTGCTGAAGAAGGCATTTGTCCGCTGGAAGGAGCAGCAGGGCGTCCTGGGGATGAATGAGGACGGCATCGACCAGCTGTTTGAGAAGGAGCTTTCGCCGGAAACCCGGGAATACTGCTTCTACATGGCGGTGAAAAATGACTTCGCGGGCAAGAGCTGGGTGCTCTGGGACGAGGATATCCGCCTGCGCAGCGAGTCTGCCATGGAGCGGTATCGGGAGCGGCTGGCGGAGGAAATCCGGTTCTATCAATTCCAGCAGTATGAGTTTCAGCAGCAGTGGCAGCATCTGCGGGAGTATGCCAATGCAGAGGGAATCCGGATCATCGGTGATATTCCGATCTACGTGGCATTTGACAGTGCAGACAGCTGGGCACATCCGGAGCTGTTCCAGTTCAATGAGGACGGCAGACCGGTGGCGGTGGCAGGCTGCCCGCCGGATGCATTTTCCGCAACGGGACAGCTGTGGGGCAATCCGCTGTACCGCTGGGACTACCACAAGGATACGGGGTATGACTGGTGGATGAAGCGGATGGAGTACAGCTTCAAGCTGTATGATGTGGTGCGTGTGGATCATTTCCGGGGATTTGATGAGTATTATTCCATCCCGGCGGGAGATGAGACGGCGCAGTTCGGCCACTGGGAGAAGGGACCGGGTCTGGAGCTGTTCCGGAAGATGCAGGAGCAGTTCGGAGAGCTGAATATCATTGCAGAGGATCTGGGATTTCTGACGCCATCGGTGCTGCAGCTGGTGAAGGACACGGGATTTCCGGGCATGAAGGTGCTGGAGTTCGCATTTGACGGCACCGGGAAGAATCCGTATCTGCCCCACAATTACAAGGAGAACTGTGTGGTCTACACGGGAACCCATGACAATATGACGCTGCAGGGCTGGTACGAGGATCAGAGCGAGGAATCCCGCCGGTTCATCGCGGAGTATACGGGAAATGAGTGGACGCCCCAGGGCGAGATCCACTGGGATTTCATCCGCATGGCGCTGCGCAGTGTGGCGCGGCTGGCGATCATTCCGGTGCAGGATTATCTGGGACTCAGCGACTGGGCGCGGATCAATGAGCCGTCTACCCTCGGTAAGAACTGGAGATGGAGAATGGCAAAGGGCGAGCTGACGCCCGCCCTTCTGGAGAAATGCCGCCGACTGGCGGTACAGTATGATCGAATCGGAGAAGAGGAGGCTTAAACAGCCTCCTCTCCGGCTGTTACCTCCGGCTCTACGACTTCGCTTTCCAGCTGCTCCTTGTCCCCTTCCTTGCGGGAGGTAAAGTTGCCCCGGACCTCGTTGCCTGCCTTGTCCAGTGCATAGACATGGAGACCTTCCGGGTCCATCTCGTAGGAGAGGGTGTTGGTGGAACGGTTCACACTCAGAGGCTCCACCCGCTGATTGGAGGAGTCCAGAGCATAAATGGAATCGAAGTCCACGCCGGACTGGCTGTCGGTGACAGTCAGAGTCAGCACGCCGTCGGAGACGGTGGTGTTCTCCATGGATGGGGACACATCGTCCAGCACGTTCACCTGCTCAAAGGTGGTGGCGGTCATGCCGTTCAAGTTCCGGACATTGGCTTCGATGGAGCCGTTCTTGTAGACGGTCGCCGTGTAGGTGCGGTTCTTCCCCTTCACAAGCTCCAGCGCCTCGCCGTCTAAGGAGGCAGCCGGCTCGTCTGACGGGAAGAGGGAGGTCACCTCAACGGTGATCTCGGTGGAGAGATAGTCGTTGGTGTTGGCCACGGTGACCTTCAGCTCCGGCTTGGCGGTGACGCAGAAGAACAGCAGTCCGTTGAATACAATAAAGGGAAGCACATAAAACAGCAGTACATGAAGCCATCCGTCGTCAGGTGCCTTCTGATAGCGGCTCCGGTGGATGGAAGATTTTCTATAACGTTCCATAAGGATACTCCTTTTATCTTTGGGCAGAAATGCCTTGTTTACTGACCATAAGCATAGCAGAAAGCGGCTGCTTTTACAAGTGAACTTTTTCTTAAGCCTTTTCAGGGGAAGACAGATGTGTTATGATAGCAGTATACTACGGAACGGTTACAGAAAGAGGGATATTATGATACTACGGAAAGCGGCGGATTTTGCAGCAAAGGCACATGAAGGGACTTTTCGGAAAGGCAGCAGGATTCCCTACATCTACCACCCCATGGAGGTGGCGCTGATTGTGGCACAGATGACGGACGACCGGGAGGTGATCGCGGCGGCCTATCTGCATGATGTGCTGGAGGACACCAGTGTGACGCAGGAGGATATTCAGGAGGCATTTGGCAGCAGGATTCTCAGTCTGGTACAGGCGGAGACGGAGGACAAGACCCGGACCTGGCAGGAGCGGAAGGCGACGACGGTGGAGCATCTGGCGGAGGCTTCCAGGGAGATCAAGATTCTGACTCTGGGGGACAAGCTCAGTAACCTGCGGTCCACGGCGCGGGACTACATGGTCCTGGGTGACGAGGTCTGGCAGCGGTTCAACGAGAAGCGGCGGGAGAGCCACAAGTGGTACGCCGAGGGCGTGCTGAGAGCGCTGGAAGATCTGAGCGAGTTTCCGGCGTATCAGGAGCTGCAGAGATTATATGAATTTATTTACGGGGCTTGATTATTCAGGTCCCGTTATTGTATAATAAGGACATATCCCGTCAGGTCTTGGCGGGGTTCCGAATTCCATTTCAGAATTCAAGAAAAAGCAGGTCGGTTCTTGACCCGCGGTGGTCCCCATGGGCGAAGCACAGTTACAGGAGAAGGAGGTCTTTTTGTTGTTGAGAAAACAGAAGAAGGAGCGTGAGCCTGGAGCACGCAGAACACACATTTTCCAGGCGTTACTTTGGTGTACGATGATTGTGGCACAGGTGTGTCTGCTGCATTGTCTTGAGACGCGGGCGGAGGAGGCTGCGCGGGCGGGGGAAGCTACCCGACCGGTGGAGACTGCCCGGCTGGAGGAAACTGCTCAATCGGTGGAGAAGGTTCGGCAGAGCCGGGAGACAGAGCTGGCAGCGGAGGAGAAATCCCGGACAGAAGTAGAGAACCTGGAAATCGTGTCACAGATGTACCGCAGCCGGGATGCCTGTGAGACTCCGGCAGATACATACACGGATGAACAGGGGGTATCCTACGAGCTGGAGCAATGGGAGGCGGTTCCGGTTCTCCTCCCCGCGGAAAATCAGGTGGTCGAGCAGGAGCGAATCTTTGAGCAGATCGAGGGAATGACAGATATCCCGGAGACTGTGGAGTGGAAGGCAGAGCACACGGAGGACCGGCGCAGGGGGAAGGCGGTCTGTACGGCAGAGTCTGTGGAGATCCTGCGGGAGTGGTGGAGCGGAGACTTCTCATTTCCGGTGCAGTTTCACTGCTATGATGCGGAGTACTACCAGCTTGGTGGGGAGCTGATTCCTTCAGATGAAGTGCGTCCCCAGCTGGATGGATATGAGGAGCTGCTGCTGGAAATCGCCGGTGTACCTGCGGAGGGCTACCGGGTCACGGACATCCGGTGGGACGGGGAGGCATATCTGGATGAAGCGGGAATCCTGTGCCGCAATGCAGTGGCATCCGGGGAGAAGCTGCTGCGGGACTATCAGGTGCGCTACCGGGGAACTGTGGAATTCCCGGAGACCAGGCGGTGGCAGACGGTGGCGCTCTACGGTCTGCCGGAGCCGGAGGAGCCGGAAGCAAAGGAGGCAGAAGAAGCATATGCGCTGACAGAGGTGACGGAAGACCGGTCGGAACAGCCGGAAGCCGCAGAGCCGGCGCAGCAGACTCCGTTCTGGAAGCAGGTAATCAAGGTCATAACCTTAAGCGTCAGCATGCTGCTGCCGTTCCTGCTGCTTTTACTGTTCCTTATGGTAAAACGCAGGAAGACATGGTATACTGAAGAGAAGAAAACGCAGGAAAAAGAAGCGGACAGGAGGAAATAATAACATGACATTATTTATAGAATATCCAAAGTGCAGTACCTGCCAGAAGGCGAAGAAGTGGCTGGAGTCTCACAACGTTGCATTTGAAGACCGGCATATTGTGGAGCAGAATCCCACGGAGAGCGAGCTGACGGAGTGGATCGGACGCTCCGGGCTGGAGCTGAAGAAGTTCTTCAATACCAGCGGCTTAAAGTATAAGGAGCTGGGCCTTAAGGACAAGCTGCCGACCATGAGCGATGAGGAGAAGATCCGGCTGCTGGCTACCGACGGCATGCTGGTGAAGCGACCGCTGGTGATCACGGACGACCGGATTCTGGTTGGTTTTAAGGAGTCGCAGTGGGAGGAGGTTCTGCTGTAATGGAAGCAATCGACTATATCGTAGCGCAGATTGACGGGGATTACGCCCATCTGCAGCGGGTGGACCAGCCGGACGGCGAGCGGAAGCTGGTAGCCCGGGCACTGCTGCCGGAGGATATTGCGGAAGGGTGCAGACTGCATTATGAGATGTTTGAGTATTCTTTGGTTTGAATCGCGGCGTTGCTGTGCCGCTGTATAAAACAGGCAAGGGCTGCTTTGGACAATAAAGGTGTTATTGGAGAAAATTATCTAATTCTGTCTTGGAGATATTTCGTTGGGTAATTAGTTTTGTTTGACGTGTCCAACCTATAGGAGATGTTTTGGAGGGAGCAGCCATAGTTCTTTGGATAATTAGTTTTGTTTGGCGTGTCCAGTCTATAGAGTACATTTTAGGGTGCACTTTAGGGTGCATTTCAAGGTTTACATAAAGCAACTTTGGACAATTATGTTTGAAATTAGGTTCTTCCTCAACTTTGTGTACGAACTAGTTTGCTAAGTATCAGCTTGGCCG
>JAUNPU010000017.1:0-71186 GCA_030536555.1 Eubacteriales bacterium
TTTCAGGGTTTTAAACACTGTTCAATCTTTCATTTTCAAGGTTCATGTTGTTGTCGTTTCTGCGACAGCTCAGATATTCTATCATATCTTTACCGGCTTGTCAACAACTTTTTTAATTTTCTTTTCGACTTTTTGAGCCGATTGGTTTGTGTTGTCTGTCTCGACAGCAACTTGGATATCTTATCATATCTTCGCTGTCTTGTCAACAACTTTTTTAATTTCTTTTCAAATCGTTTGATTTGAAGTGAAAAAAATAATCACTTGGAATAGAGCGGAGAAAGAGGGATTTGAACCCTCGCGCCGGTTGCCCGACCTACACCCTTAGCAGGGGCGCCTCTTCGGCCTCTTGAGTATTTCTCCGAATTGACTATGTCCAATATGATTTGGCTGTTGAACACTGGTGTTCTCGAGCGCATTGACAATTATAGCGGAAAAGCATACTATTGTCAAGCAATATTTTCATTTATTTTTTTCTGAATTTCATCATGTACAAGATGAGCGATATCTCGTGTCTTCATATCCATATATTGTGCTTTTGTCAGTGGTTTTAAGTAGTGAACCTGCACCTGTTCTTTCTTAATAGACGAAATATCAAAGGGGCGGAAGCTGTTGACCAGCGCCACCGGCACGATCGGACAGCCGGCATTCACTGCGCTTTTGAAGGTTCCTCCCTTGAACTCCAGAATCTGATTGCCGTTCCGGCTCCGGGTTCCCTCAGCAAAGATCACATAGTTTCTGCCGTTCTTCACTTCCTCCGTCATGCGCCTGATCACCTCGAAGGAACTGCGGATATCCTTTCGGTCAATGGCAATCCCATGAAGCAGCTCGATCACCTGCTTCACAAGAATGATTCCGGCTGCTTCTTTCTTAATGACAACACCGACGGACTTCGGGCAGGTATCAATGATGGCAAGCATGTCAAACAGTCCCTGATGATTGGGAAACAGAATGAATCCGTTCTCCTCCGGAATATGTTCCATGCCATAGCCCGTGACCTCCACCCGTCCGGCGCGATTGACCTTCTTCACAATATTTCTCAGATAATCATAGCGTTCCTGCTCGGTGTGGGTATCCGATGGCCTCCCCAGCTTCCAGACCCGGTAGAACCAGGACGGCACGCAGGGAAGGCAGCGGAGTACCATATATGCAATCCGGTTCATCGTGCATACTCCTTTACCGCAGTCTCATACAGATTGTTTCCTTCACTGTCGATCACAACGATCACCGGAAAATGCTCTACCTCCAGCTTTCGGATTGCCTCAGTTCCCAGATCATCGTAGGCAATGACCTCCGATGCAGTAATGCATTTGGAAAGCAGCGCACCTGCTCCGCCCACAGCGGCAAAATACACAGAACCATTGCGCACAATGGCATCGATCACCGCCTGGCTTCTCTTGCCCTTGCCGATCATGGCACCCAGCCCCAGATCCAGCAGCTTCGGGGCATACTTATCCATACGGCTGGCTGTGGTGGGACCTGCAGAGCCGATGGGACGTCCTTCTCTTGCCGGGGACGGTCCCATATAGTAGATCACATTTCCTTCCATCTGGATCGGCAGGGCATTTCCTGCATCCAGCGTATCCTGCATCCGTTTATGAGCCGCATCCCGGGCGGTATAGATGGTTCCGGTCAGATATACATAGTCTCCGGCCCGAAGGCTGACCGCATCCTCCCGGCTGATCGGGACATTGATGATTTTATCCATAGTATACGATCCCCCTTATAATACGCGGTGTGCATGGCGGTTGACATGACAGCAGATATTGACAGCCACCGGCAGTCCCGCAATGTGGGTCGGATAGGTCTCAATGTTTACAGCCAGAGCCGTCACCGTGCCGCCCAGGCCTCCCGGTCCGATGCCAAGACAATTAATTTTCTCCAGCATTTCCTGTTCCAGCTCTCTCACATAAGGAATCTCCGACTGCTCCTGCAAGTTTCTTGTCAGGGCATGCTTTGCCATCAGGGCACACTTTTCAAAGGTACCGCCAATACCAACCCCTACTACCATAGGCGGGCAGGCATTGGGACCTGCATCTCGCACGGCCGTCAGAATGGCTTCCTTCACGCCCTCAATTCCGTCTGCCGGCTTTAACATAAATACCCGGCTCATATTTTCGCTGCCAAATCCCTTCGGCGCCAGGGTAATGTCCAGAGTATCCCCCTCGACGATCTCATAATGGATCACCGCCGGGGTATTATCCTTCGTATTTACCCGCTCAATCGGGTCCTTAACTACGGATTTGCGCAGAAATCCGTCCACATATCCGTCATGAACCCCCTGATTGATGGCATCGGTCAGGCTTCCGCCTTCCATATGGACCTCCTGACCAAGCTTTACAAATACCACAGCCATACCCGTATCCTGACAGATCGGGATCATATCCTCTCCCGCAATCTGCAGATTCTCCTGAAGCTGATGTAAAATCTGTCTGCCCAGTGGAGCTGCCTCCTGCTCCGCCGCATGCTTCATGCAGGCTGCCATATCGTCAGATAAGAAATGATTGGCTTCGATACACATTTCCTTCACTGCACCGGCAACTGCCTCTGTCTTAATTGTTCTCAATGTGATCCTCCTTAAGCTCGGGGCCTGCCACCTCGTCCTCCAGATGAAGCTCCTCAATGCCGTCGCCTTCCGACTTCTTGCCATCGTCTCTTACCTTGGCGATGCTGGCAACCCGTACATCAGACTCCGGATCAATGTTCATCAGCTTCACACCGGATGTATTTCTGCCAATAATGGAAATCTCATCTACGGAAATCCGGATCACCACGCCCTCAGTGGTAATCATCATAATATCATGGTCATCACGAACCAGCTTCGCGCCTACCAGATCACCGGTCTTCTCCGTCACCTTATAGCACAGCACGCCCTTGCCGCCGCGCAGCTGCGGAGAGAACTCCTCGATCGGAGTCCGCTTGCCCATGCCGAATTCCGATACCACCAGCAGATTCTCGCCCTGAGTGTGCATCTGCATGCCGGTCACCTGATCGCCGTCATTTAACTTCATACCGATCACGCCCATGGATACACGTCCGGTCACACGCACGTCAGTCTCGTGGAACCGGATACACATGCCCTTTCTGGTGATCAGGAAAATATCCTTGGTATCGTCCGTTGCCTTTACCTCGATCAGCTCGTCATTTTCACGCAGCACAATGGCCTGCAGACCATTCTTGCGGACGTTGCTGTACTCCTGCATCGGGGTCTTCTTCACCATACCATTTCTGGTAGCCATAAACAGGTACTCGGTATCGTTGTACTCCTTCATGGGGATAATCGCCGTAATCTTCTCCTCCGGCAGAAGCTGCAGAAGGTTGATGATCGCCGTGCCGCGGGCTGTGCGGCTTCCCTCCGGAATCGCGTAGGCTTTCAGGCGGTATACACGTCCCTTGTTGGTGAAGAACATGATAAAGTTGTGGGTCTTGGTCAGAAGCAGGTCGTCGATGTAGTCCTCGTCGATGGTCTGCATGCCCTTGATGCCCTTGCCGCCCCGGTTCTGGCTCTTGAAGTTGTCCACGCTCATGCGCTTGATGTAGCCTAACTTGGTGATTGCCACGATGGTATTCTCATTGGGGATCAGGTCTTCCATGGACATGTCAAATTCGTCAAATCCGATGGAGGTCTTGCGGTCATCGCCGTACTTGTCGGAAATCACCAGAATCTCCTCGCGGATTACCCCGAGAAGCAGCTTCTCGTCAGCCAGGATCGCCTTCAACTGCTCGATCTTCGCCATCAGCTCCTTGTACTCGTTCTCCAACTTCTCCCGTTCCAGACCGGTCAGTGCACGAAGACGCATATCCACGATTGCCTGGGCCTGAACATCACTCAGACCAAAGCGCTCCATCAACTGCTGCTTCGCAAGCTGTACGGTCTCAGAACCACGGATGATCCGGATGACCTCGTCAATATTGTCAAGGGCGATCAGCAGACCCTGTAAAATGTGGGCACGCTCCTCTGCCTTGTTTAAATCGTATCTGGTACGCCGGGTCACGACATCTTCCTGATGCTTTAAGTACAGCTTCAGCATATCAAGCAGGTTCAGAACCTTCGGCTCGTTGTTCACCAGTGCCAGCATAATGACACCGAAGGTATCCTGAAGCTGGGTGTGCTTCAACAGCTGATTGAGCAGCACATTGGCATTGACGTCACGGCGCAGCTCGATCACGATGCGCATGCCCTGACGGTCAGACTCATCCCGCAGGTCGGTGATGCCGTCCACCCGCTTCTCCTTCACCAGCTCCGCGATCTTCTCGATCAGTCTCGCCTTGTTGACCAGATACGGAAGCTCCGTCACGATAATGCGGCTCTTGCCGTTGGGCATGGTCTCGATGTCGGATACGGCGCGGACACGGATCTTGCCGCGGCCGGTGCGGTACGCCTCCTCAATGCCGGCTTTGCCTAAAATGGTTGCGCCGGTTGGAAAATCCGGTCCCTTCACAATGTCCAGAATCTCCTCGATGGAGGTATCCCGGTCCTCCTCGATCCGGTTGTCGATGATCTTCACCACAGCGCCGATCACCTCGCGCAGATTGTGAGGCGGAATATTGGTCGCCATGCCCACTGCGATACCGGTGGTACCGTTGACCAGCAGGTTCGGATAACGTGCCGGAAGCACCGTGGGCTCCTTCTCCGTCTCATCAAAGTTGGGGGCAAAGTCTACGGTGTCTTTGTTGATGTCAGCAAGCATTTCCATGGAAATCTTGCTCAGACGCGCCTCGGTATATCGCATTGCCGCCGCGCCGTCGCCGTCCACAGAACCGAAGTTGCCGTGACCGTCCACCAGCGGATAACGGGTGGACCACTCCTGCGCCATGTTGACCAACGCACCATAGATGGAGCTGTCGCCGTGAGGATGGTACTTACCCATGGTATCACCGACGATACGGGCACACTTACGATGGGGCTTGTCCGGACCGTTGTTCAGCTCGATCATGGAGTACAGGACTCTTCTCTGAACCGGCTTAAGGCCATCCCGGACATCCGGAAGCGCACGGGCAGCGATAACACTCATTGCGTAATCGATGTAGGATTTCTCCATGGTCGATTTCAGGTCAATGTCGTGAACTTTATCAAAAATATTTGGTTCCATAATGTTCTCCTTCTGCATTGCTTATATATCCAGGTTTTGCACGTATTTTGCATTTGCCTCAATAAATTCACGTCTCGGTTCTACCTGGTCACCCATCAGCGTGGTAAAGGTAAGATCAAGCTCGGACGCCACATCGTCGTCCATGTTTACCCGCAGCAAGATCCGGCGTTCCGGATCCATGGTGGTCTCCCAGAGCTGTTCCGCATCCATCTCACCAAGTCCCTTGTATCGCTGGATCTTGTTGTTCTGGTCACGTCCCACCTCGGACAGAATCTGGTTCAGCTCCTCGTCGCTGTATGCATACCAGATCTTCTTGTTCTTCTCAAGCTTGTATAACGGCGGCTGCGCCAGATATACGTGTCCCTGGCGGATCAGCTCCGGCATAAAGCGGTATAAGAAGGTCAGCATCAGAGTGCTGATATGAGCGCCGTCCACATCCGCATCGGTCATGATGATGATCTTGTGGTAACGCAGCTTGGATATATCAAAGTCCTCATGAATGCCGGTACCAAATGCGGTAATCATCGCCTTGATCTCGGCATTGGCATAGATTTTGTCCAGTCTCGCCTTCTCCACGTTCAGAATCTTGCCGCGCAGAGGCAGAATTGCCTGGTTGTCACGGGAGCGGGCCGTCTTGGCAGAACCACCTGCGGAATCTCCCTCTACGATGAAGATCTCGCACTTCTCCGGGTCCTTGTTGGAACAGTCAGCTAACTTGCCCGGAAGCGCCATGCCTTCCAGAGCCGTCTTTCTTCTGGTCAGATCTCTCGCCTTTCTTGCTGCGGCGCGGGCGCGCTGTGCCATCACGGATTTCTCACAGATGGTCTTGGCAGCCGTGGGATTCTGCTCTAAGAAGTAGGTCAGCTGCTCGCTGACTACACCGTCCACCGCACCACGGGCTTCACTGTTGCCCAGCTTCTGCTTGGTCTGCCCCTCAAACTGCGGCTCCTCGATTTTGACGCTGATGATGGCAGTCAGACCCTCACGGATATCCTCACCGCTTAAGTTGGGCTCACTGTCCTTTAAGAGCTTATTCTTTCTGGCATAGTCATTGATGGTCTTGGTCAGGGCATTCTTAAGACCTGCCAGGTGGGTTCCGCCTTCCGGCGTGTTGACATTATTGACAAAGCTGTAAATATTCTCCGTGTAGGAGTCATTGTGCTGCATGGCAACCTCCACGTAGACGCCGTCCCGCAGCCCCTCGCAGTAGATCACCGGCTCATACAGAGCCGCCTTGCCCTTATTTAAGTAAGTTACGAACTCCTGAATACCGCCCTCGTAGTGGAAGGTCTTCTCCTTCTTCTCTTCCCGGTCGTCCTTCAGCACGATTCTCAGGGCCTTGGTCAGGAATGCGGTCTCCTGCAGACGAATCCGCAGAATCTCAAAGTCGTAGACGGTCTCCTCGAAAATCTCCGGATCCGGCAGGAAATGAACCTCCGTGCCGTGCTGATCCATGGGACATTCACCCACCACTTTTAACGGGTACATCACCTTGCCCCGCTCATAGCGCTGCTGATAGATCTTTCCATCCTGATAGACGCGGACCTCCAGCCAGGTAGACAGGGCATTTACCACAGACGCACCTACGCCGTGAAGACCGCCGGACACCTTGTATCCCCCGCCGCCGAACTTGCCGCCGGCATGCAGAATGGTAAATACAACCTCTACCGCAGTAATTCCTGCTTTTTTCTGAATGCCGACCGGAATACCACGACCGTCATCGATAACTGTAATAGAGTTGTCCGCATTGATCGTGACCTGAATCTTGTCACAGAAACCGGCAAGAGCCTCATCCACCGCATTGTCTACGATCTCATATACAAGATGGTGAAGACCTCTCGATGAAGTGCTGCCGATATACATGCCAGGTCTCTTCCGGACCGCTTCCAGTCCTTCCAAAATCTGAATTTGGTCTGCTCCGTACTCTGCACTCATGTTGTTTCCTCCTAAACACTAACAATAATTTTCAGTTTACTCAATTCTCACCTGTGACGGTTCCCTCGACCACATGATACAGCTTGTCGATCCGGAACCGGTTGTTTACAAAATCCTCCAGACCCGTACAGGTAATCATGGTCTGGATATGGTTAATGGCGGAAAGCAGGTGATTCTGCCGCTCTCCGTCCAGTTCTGACAATACATCGTCCAGCAGAAGGATCGGATAATCCTTCACCAGCTTCTTCACCAGCTCGATCTCCGCAAGCTTCAGAGACAGGGCTGCCGTCCGCTGCTGTCCCTGAGAACCGAACTTCCGGATGTCGATTTCTCCCATGAAGAATCCGATATCATCCCGGTGCGGTCCCACCAGAGTCGTCTTCTGCTTCTTGTCCTGAACACGGCTCCTCATTAGCTCCGCCTCCAGATGCTCTGCCGCCGCATTGGGATCATAGACCATGATCAGGTCCTCCTTCTCCCCCGACAGCTTCCAGTGAATCTCGTGGATGATCTCATTTAACTGCCCGATAAACTCCTGACGGCAGCGGATGATATCCTTCCCGTAGTGAACCAGCTGCATATCCCACACATCCAGCGTCTCCTCATATTCCGGATGAAACGCCAGCTCTCTGAGAAGCTTATTTCGCTGCATCAGAATCTTGTTGTAGGATACCAGCGAATGGACATACAGCTTATTTAGTTGACATAACTCTAAATCAATGAACTTTCTCCGCTCCGCAGGACCGTTCTTGATTAGATTCAAGTCCTCCGGGGAGAAAAATACCACGTTGACGATGCCAAACAGCTCACTGGCCTTCCGAATGGGAATCCCGTTGATGGCAACACCCTTTGCCTTGTTCTTCTTCAGATGCATGTCGATCCGGTACGGCACATCGTTCTTGCGGACCGTCAGCTTGATGTGGGACTCCTCCTCATGGAACCGGATCATCTCCCTGTCCTTGCTGCTCCGGTGGGACTTGGTGGTGCAGCAGACATAGACCGCCTCCAGAATATTGGTCTTCCCCTGGGCGTTGTTCCCATAGAGAATGTTGGTTCCCGGGCTGAACTGCATATGTAACTGATCGTAATTCCGATAATTCTTAAGCTCCAGTGACTCAACTATCATAATTCAATCCGAATCTCTTCTCCGTCAAATGCAACAATGTCTCCTGCGTGCAGCTTCTTGCCACGCTGATACTCCACGGCGCCGTTCACCTTCACCAGACCATCCTCGATGGCATACTTGGCATCCACGCCGGATTCACAGAGTCCGGCTGCCTTTAAAGCCTGACCCAGTTTGATATACTCGTCTCTTAATTTGATGATTTCCATCCTTCTACCTCACTAAACACTTTTTTAATGAAGTTCCATTCGCCTTGCTCATGGAACGGCTGAGTTTCTAAGCTCACTTTGTTCCCTAAGAAACTCATGCCTCCGCAATAAAATTAACCGGTAAAATCAGATAAATGTAGCTTTCCTCTTCATCCTTGATAAAGCACGGGGACTTGGGATTCATCATGTACAGCTCTACCTCTTCGTCATCAATCACCCGCAGCGCATCCAGCAAAAACTTCGGGTTGAATGCAATCATGATGTCCTTGCCGGTCTTGTGAGCCATCACATCCGCATTCATGGAGCCGAAGGAGGACTTCACCTTCATGTTCACATTGTTCTCCTGCACGTTCAGGATGATCGGCTTTCTGTCACTGTCCCGAATCAGGATCATGGCACGGTCGATGTTGTCCATGAATTCCCGCTTGTTCACCTTCACCCGGGTCTCATAGTCGCTGGACAGCATGTGATTGATCTTAAAATATTCACCCTCGATCAGACGGGAGATCACGATGGTGTCATCGAACTGGAACAGGATGTGGTTCTTGCTGAAGTAGATCAGAACCTCCTTCTCATTGTCACCGGTCAGGATCTTGCTGATCTCAGAGAGGGTCTTGCCCGGCACGATCACCTTGTGATCCTCATAGTGATCCTTCAGGGTAATGCTGCGGATGGAGATGCGGTGTCCGTCCAGGGAATACACTTTCAGGTTGTCATCGTGAACCTCCAGCAGCTCGCCGGCCATCATCTTATTGCTGTCATTTGGTGAGATGGAGAAAATCGTCTGACGAATTGCTTCCTTCAGGGTGAACTGGGACAGGCTGATATACTGGTCCCGTTCAATATAGGGAAGATAGGAATATTCCTCCCCGTCCCGACCCTGAATCCGGAACAGTGCGTTCTCACATTCGATGGTCGTATTGAACTTTTCATCAGAAGTAATCGTAACTTTTGATTCTCCGTCGGGTAATTTTCTGATAATTTCGTAAAAAAGCTTGGCTTCCAGAGCGATTTTTCCCCGCTCTAAGATAGAACCTTCTACTTTTGTCTCGATTCCAAGCTCCATATCGTTGCCGGTCAGCTTGATCTCACTGGCATCTGCATCGATCAGGATGCATTCCAGGATGGACATGGTCGTTTTGGAAGGGATTGCCTTGGATACAATGTTGATACCGCCAAGTAATGCGTCTTTTTGAAAAACCAGCTTCATGTTGATAACTTCCTTTCTGTCTGTTTACGGTCTTTAATAGAGCAATATATAGTAAAGTTCCGTCGTAATAGCCGTAGGGGCTGTGGGTATGTGTAAAACCCGGAAAATCCCTGACAGTACAAGACTTCAGAGCTGTTTACAGGCTTGTTGATAACTGTTCTGAACTTAAGGTACGACCGGAAAGTTTTCCACAAAAAATTTTTCAGGTCCGAATTGTCAAATATTTTCCACAGGTTACCCACAGAAAACGCACAGTATATCCACAAAAAAATGTGGAAAACTGAAAAAACGAACCGTTCCTGCGTTATGTAAACCAAAATTTGAAACCCCATGTTGATAAATCAATGCATAATAAATGCATAAATATAAATAAACAGGTACAGCCGGATTACTGTGGACTGATCTTCTTCTTTAATATATCGATCGTGTTCTGCAGTGTTAAGTTGGAAGACAAATCTGCCGTGATCTTGTCAATGCCGTGGAGAATGGTGGTGTGATCACGTCCGCCCAGAGCCTTGCCGATGTTCTGCAGCGGGGTGTCGGTCATATTGCGGCATAAGTACATGACGATCTGGCGCGGGAATACAATATCCTTGTTGCGCTTCTGGGACATAAGGTCCAGAGTGGTTAAGTTAAAGTGGTCAGCCACCACCTGAAGGATGAATTCCGGGGTGATCTCCTTCACGCCGCCCGGAGAAATCACGTCTTTTAAGGCTTCCTCCGCCAGAGCGATGTTGATCTCCTTGTTGTTGTCAAGCTTTGACAGGGCCACGATCTTGGTCAGGGCGCCCTCTAACTCACGGATGTTGGACTTGATGTTGGTGGCAATGTACTTGATCACCTCATTGTCAATGTTGTAGCCCTCCAGCTCCTCCTTTTTGCGAAGGATCGCCATACGGGTCTCATAGTCCGGGGACTGGATATCCACAGTCAGACCCCACTCGAACCGGGAGCGAAGACGCTCCTCCAAGGTCTCAATCTCTTTCGGCGGCTTATCCGAGGAGATGATGATCTGCTTTTTGGCATCATGGAGCGCGTTGAAGGTGTGGAAAAATTCCTCCTGGGTACTTTCCTTGCCGATGATGAACTGGATATCATCGATCAGCAGCACGTCGTTGTTGCGGTACTTTTCCCGGAATTCCGTGGTGGAAATGTTGTTCTTGTTACGGATCGCATCGATCAGCTCGTTGGTGAATTTCTCACTGGTTACGTACAAAATCTTCGCATTCGGATTGTTTTTCAGGATAAAATTGGCAATCGAATGCATCAGGTGGGTCTTTCCTAAACCAACGCCACCATAAATAAACAGCGGATTGTAGATTTCACCGGGAGATTCTGCGACAGCCAGGGATGCTGCATGAGCCAGATTGTTGTTGGCACCGACTACGAAGGTGTCGAAGGTGTACTTGGGATTCAGATTGGCATTCTGAATAGCTGTCTGGCTGACAGGACTCTGGTTGTGGGGAAGCAGCTGATTGCCTGCTGCCGGTTCCGGGTGTTTGATCTGGTCTTCCACAATGAATTCCACCTCACACTTGAAACCGGTGAGCTCTTCGATGGCTACTTTCAGCAGAAAACTGTATTTCTTCTTAATATATCCCAGAAAGTTGGCGTCCGGGACGATGATGCGGACCACATTGTCCGGTTCTGCTGAGTAAATCTTCAATGGGAGCAGCCAGGTGCTGAAGGAAACATCCGATATTTCGTGTTCCTCCTTCAGATACAGCAGAATATCATCCCATTTTTCTTTCAGTGTTTCTAACATTACGGTATCTCCTAAAATATATTTCTTGTGGATAGTATTGGCAGGATTGTGGATATGCACACGAACCCAATCTAAATTCATTGTATAACAAAATTGCCTGTTTTTCAATGAAAATAGCAAAAAGAACGGGATTTTCCAAAACTTATCAACAGATTTATCCACAGATTGTGGAAAACTTATTCACAAAATCAACATATATGGTTTTATGCAGAAGGGATATGGAGCAGAATTGTGGGTTAAATGTGGAGAAGGGTGTGGAAACGGAGTGGAAAAGTGAAAAGTCCCCGATTTTTATAGAAAACCCTTGACGAAGCCGCATAGATTCTATATAATTGAGAGGATGTTTAATTAAAATAGTCGTAATGTGTTTATCAGATAAGCTATTAAGAGGAGGTGCCGCGATATGAAGATGACTTTTCAGCCGAAGAACAGACAGAGATCTAAAGTTCATGGCTTCAGAGCTAGAATGAGTACTCCAGGTGGAAGAAAAGTATTAGCAGCGAGAAGAGCAAAAGGCAGAGCGAAATTATCCGCTTAATGAACCTAAGGTCACAAATTAAGTTTTGTGACCTTTTTCGTTATGCCTGAATATGAATTTGTAACGGAGTAAGCATGAAGAGATTTCCAAGTTTGAAGAAGAATTCTGATTTCCAGGCAGTATATCAGACCGGGAAATCTTTCGCCAACAGACAGTTGGTAATGTATATTAAGGAGACGGACCGGGCGGAGACCCGCATCGGCATATCCGTCAGCAAGAAAGTGGGAAACAGCGTGGTGAGACATCATCTGACCCGTCTGATCCGCGAGAGTTTCCGACTGCACAGAGACATGTTACAGACAGGATTGGACATCATCGTTGTGGCGCGGGCTGCAGCAAAAGAATCAGAATATAAGACGATCGAGCGTGCATTTTTGCACCTGTGCGGACGGCATAACATTTTAAAAGAATCGAAGTGAGAATATGATTAAGAAGTTTTTGATATTGCTGATACGCGGTTACCAGATCTTTCTGTCGCCGCTTAAGGTGTATACTCACTGTATCTACACACCTACGTGTTCTCAATACGCCATTGAAGCACTTCAGAAGTATGGTGTTGTGAAAGGACTATGGTTGTCCGTGAGGAGGATACTTCGGTGCCACCCATGGGCAGAAGGCGGTTATGATCCCGTTCCGTAACGCATGAGGAGGTAAACAGATTGGATTACTTAGTACTTACAAAGTCCGGGGGGATGATCCTGGGACCGGTATCCACGATTCTTGGATGGATTATGGATGCCTTATTCCGGTTTACCAGCACATTTGGGGTGCTGAACATTGGTTTATGTATCATTTTATTTACTTTGGTTGTGAAATTACTCATGTTCCCGCTGACCATCAAGCAGCAGAAATCCTCCAAGCTGATGGCAGTGATGCAGCCTGAACTGCAGGCAATTCAGGCGAAGTACAAGGGCAAGTCAGATCAGGATTCCATGATGCGGATGAATGTGGAGACCAAGGCTGTATACGAGAAGTATGGCACGTCCATGACAGGCGGATGCTTACAGCTGGTGATCCAGATGCCGATTCTGTTTGCTCTGTACCGTGTTATCTATAATATTCCTGCTTATGTAGGTTCCGTGAAGGAATACTTCATGCAGGTTGTGTATGCAATCAGCGGTGTGACCGATGCCGCTGCCATGCCGGCAGGCGCTGCGGACAGTCTGATGCAGTTTGCCACCGATCATGGTGTATCCCTGACCACCATGCCGGTACTGGGAGATCTGACCGGATTATCCGGTGAGGCTCTGGCCAACAAGATGGTCGATATCCTTTATAAGTTCAATCCGGCTCACTGGACCGAGCTTGGCAATGCATTCCCCGGCGCAGCATCTGCAATCGCGGAGAATTCTGCTGTCATCGAGGGCATGAACTCCTTTATGGGCATGAACCTGGCTACGAATCCGTGGCAGGGCTTTACCCCGAACCTTCTTTGGATCATCCCGATCCTGGCAGGTGTGACACAGTGGTACAGTGCGCAGCTGATGATGGCGAACCAGAGCCAGCCTCAGGATGAGAATTCCACCAGCGCACAGATGATGAAGCAGATGAACGTGATGATGCCGTTGATGTCCGTATTTTTCTGCTTTACATTCCCGGCAGCAATCGGTATCTACTGGGTAGCCAGCAGTGTGTTCCAGATCATCCAGCAGTGGATCGTAAATGCTTATCTGAATCGGGTAGACATTGACGACATGATCAGGAAGAACATGGAGAAGGCCAACGCGAAGCGTGCGAAGAAGGGACTTCCGCCGCAGAAGATCACGGAGAATGCGACTGCAAACTTGAAGAACATTCAGGCAGCTCAGGATCGTGAGGCTGCAAAACGTGCTGAGAAGGTGGAAAAATCCAAAGAGCAGATGAAGGAGTCCAGCGCATACTATAACGCAGACGCAAAGCCGGGAAGTCTGGCTTCGAAGGCGGGTATGGTTGCGAAGTACAACGAGAAGCACGATAAGAAATAGGGGGAAACCGCAATGGATATGATTACAGTTTCTGCAAAGACATTGGATGAAGCGATTACCAAGGCATTGCTTGAATTACAGACAACAAGTGATCATCTGCATTATGAAGTAATTCAGAAAGAAAGCTCAGGAATTCTTGGTATCTTCGGCGTAAAGCCGTGTATCATCCGTGCCAGAGTGATGAGCGAGGAAGAAGAAAAGGCGCTTAAGAAAGCGGCTGCCGACAAGGAACGGGCAGCAAAGGCTGCTGAGCGGGAGGCTGCGAAGGCAGCTTCCAAGCCGGTGGAGAAGGCTCCGGTGAAGGCAGAAGAGAAGAAGGCAGAGAAGCCTGCGGCAAAGCCGGCTGTGAAACCGGCAGAGCGGGTATCTGAGAAGCCTGCGGCAGAGGTTAAGTCTGACCGTCCGGCAGGCAGACCGGCTGCGAAGAACTTCGAGAAGCGGGATTCTGGAAGAAGAGAAGGCCGCAGAGACTTTGACCGCAAGAAGGAACAGCCGAAGCGGGAGGAGCGCCCGGCAGCAGCAGAGGAAGCTGCACCGGCACCGAAGGCAAAGGCACCGGTGAATGTGGATGTTGAGAAGGTGCAGAAGGATGCGAAGGAGTTCCTGGTACAGGTATTTGGCGCCATGGGCATGGAAGTGACCATTGAGACTGCATTTGATGAGGCTGAAGGTGAGCTTCAGGTGATGATGGCAGGCGACGATATGGGTATCCTGATCGGAAAGCGCGGTCAGACTCTGGATTCTCTGCAGTATCTGGTGAGCCTTGTGGTGAACAAGGAGACTGAGGGCTACCTGAGAGTGAAGCTGGACACAGAGAACTACCGTGAGAGAAGAAAAGAGACTCTGGAGACCCTGGCTAAGAACATTTCTTACAAGGTAAAGCGCACTAAGCGCCCGGTATCCTTAGAGCCGATGAATCCTTATGAGAGACGTATCATCCACTCTGCACTTCAGAATGATCGTTATGTGACCACCAGAAGTGAGGGTGAGGATCCCTACCGCCATGTGGTGATCTCCCTGAAGAAGGAAGCTTATGCAGGCGGCGGCAGAAAAGACCGGTATCCGGCTCGCAGAGACAATCGGAACCGTGACCGCAGACCGGGGGAGAAGAACTTTGACCGCGGTGAGAGAAGTGCAGAGCGCAGTGCTGAGAGAAACGCGGAGCGCAGTGCTGAGAGAAGCATCGAGCGCAATGTGGAGAGAGCGCCGAAGGCGGCTGAGAATCCGGCAGAGTAAGAAGTATTAAGGTTTGACAGGATAGAAAACGGGGGTGTCTGGTAGTGGTTTGACCACCACCGGACACCTCTTTTCCTCTTTTGGAGGTGTGAGATGCATAGCAGGAAGACGACAGATACCATAGCGGCGATTGCGACCGCCATGAGCAGCTCCGGCATAGGAATCGTGCGAATCAGCGGCAGCGATGCCATCACGATAGCGGATCAGATATTTAAGAGCAAAAAAGCCGGAAAGACATTACGGGAAGTGCCGACCCATACCATTCATTACGGTGTGATTCAGGATGGGGCAGAGGTGCTGGATGAGGTGCTGGCAGTTGTGATGCGGGGACCCCACAGCTACACAGCAGAAGACACGGTGGAGATTGACTGCCACGGCGGTGTCCTGATGATGAAAAAAATACTGGAGACAGTAATCAAATATGGTGCAAGACCGGCGGAGCCGGGAGAATTTACCAGGCGGGCATTTTTAAACGGGCGGATCGACCTGTCTCAGGCAGAGGCAGTGATGGATGTGATCAACTCCAGCAATGAGTATGCCATGAAGAGCTCAGTCAGCCAGCTGAAGGGCTCCGTATCCAGAAAGGTGAAGAAGCTGCGGGAGGACATCCTGTACCAGATCGCCTATATCGAGTCGGCGCTGGATGACCCGGAGCATATCTCCTTAGACGGGTATGAGGAGGAGCTTCTAAAGGTTCTCGAACCGATGATTGCGGATGTGGAGCATCTGGTGCGGTCTGCCGACAATGGAAAGATCGTGTCAGAGGGAATCAAGACGGTCATTCTGGGAAAGCCCAACGCAGGCAAATCCTCGCTGATGAATGTGCTGGTGGGAGAGGAGCGGGCGATTGTCACCGACATTGCCGGAACCACCCGGGACACTCTGGAGGAGCAGATCCGTCTGCAGGGCATAACGCTGAATGTGATCGACACGGCAGGCATCCGGGAGACGGAGGATGTGGTGGAGAAGATCGGCGTGTCCAGGGCGAAGACCATGGCGGATGAGGCGGACCTGATCATCTATGTGGTGGACGGTTCCTGTCCGCTGGATGAAAATGACGCCATGATCATGGAATTGATTCGAGACAGAAAGGCTGTGGTGCTGCTCAACAAGACGGACCTTGAGATGGTGGTGAGCCAGGAAGAGCTGGCAGCAAAGACCGGACAGCCGGTGATCGCCATATCCGCCAAGGAGGAGACGGGAATCGAGCAGCTGGAACAGACCATTCAGGGTATGTTTTACGAAGGAAAGCTGGACTTCAATGACGAGATCATGATTACCAATGTGCGTCACAAGACGGCTCTTTCCGACACGCTGGCAAGCCTTAAGATGGTGAGGCAGAGCATTTACGACGGAATGCCGGAGGATTTCCTGACCATCGATCTGATGGATGCCTATGAGCAGCTGGGAAGCATCATCGGAGAAGCGGTGGAGGATGACCTGGTCAATGAGATATTCCGGAAATTCTGTACCGGTAAGTAATTAACAGCGTGAGAGAACGAGATGGTGACTGTGAAATGGTGAGCAGTTGCCATGAATGACAGTCAGGAGGACAGAACATGCCGAATTTAGAAGAGACATATGATATTGTGGTGGTCGGCGCCGGACATGCAGGATGCGAGGCGGCGCTGGCCTGTGCGAGACTGGGAATGGAGACGATTGTATTTACGGTCAGTGTGGACAGCATTGCCCTGATGCCGTGCAATCCGAATATCGGCGGAAGCTCCAAGGGCCATCTGGTGCGGGAGCTGGACGCTCTGGGCGGAGAGATGGGCAGGAATATTGATAAGACCTTCATCCAGTCCAAGATGTTAAATGAGTCCAAGGGACCGGCAGTCCATTCTCTGCGTGCCCAGGCGGACAAGCAGGATTACAGCAGACAGATGCGCCGGACGCTGGAAAATACGGACCATCTGACGGTACGCCAGGCAGAGGTGACGGAGATTATGGTGGAGGACCATCAGATCGCCGGCGTCAGGACATTTTCCGGCGCAGTCTACCGTGCAAAGGCGGTGGTGCTGTGTACGGGAACCTACCTGAAGGCCCGGTGTATTTACGGAGATGTGAGCAACTATACGGGACCCAATGGTCTGCAGGCGGCAAACCATCTGACGGATTCCCTGATTGCCAACGGAATCGAGATGTTCCGGTTCAAGACGGGAACTCCGGCGCGGGTGGATAAACGCAGCATTGATTTTTCTAAAATGGAAGAGCAGTTTGGCGATGAGAGAGTGGTGCCGTTTTCATTTTCCACGGATCCGGAGTCGGTGCAGAAGGAGCAGGTATCCTGCTGGCTGACCTACACCAATGAGAATACCCACGAGATCATCCGGGGGAATCTGGACCGCTCGCCGCTGTTCTCCGGGGCAATCGAGGGAACGGGACCGCGCTACTGCCCGTCCATCGAGGATAAGGTGGTGAAGTTTCCGGACAAGAACCGGCATCAGGTGTTCGTGGAGCCGGAGGGACTGTATACCAACGAGATGTACTTAGGCGGCATGTCCAGTTCCCTGCCGGAGGATGTGCAGTACGCCATGTACCGCACCGTTCCGGGACTGGAAAATGTCAAAGTTGTTCGAAATGCATATGCAATCGAGTATGATTGCATCAATTCTCTTCAGCTGAAGCCTTCCCTGGAATTCAAGGCAATCCGGGGACTGTTCAGCGGCGGTCAGTTCAACGGAAGCTCCGGATATGAGGAGGCAGCCGTGCAGGGCTTTATGGCAGGTGTCAATGCAGCCATGGAGATATTGGGACGGGAGCCATTTGTGCTGGACCGCTCTCAGGCATATATCGGCGTGCTGATTGATGATCTGGTGACCAAGGAGAATCACGAGCCCTACCGGATGATGACCTCCCGGGCTGAGTATCGCCTGCTTCTGCGTCAGGATAACGCCGATCTGAGACTGCGGGCAATCGGTCATGAGATCGGTCTGGTGGATGATGCGACCTATGAGAAGACTCTTCAGAAGGAGCGGGACATTGCAGCAGAGGTGGAGCGGCTGGAGAGCACCAACGTAGGTGCCAACGCCAGGGTTCAGGACTTCCTGGAGCGCTACGGAAGCACCCCCCTGAAGACCGGCGCAACCATGGCAGAACTGGTTCGCAGACCGGAGCTTAATTATTTTATGTTAACTGAAATCGACCCCAATCGACCAGAGTTGCCGGAGGATACCGCAAAACAGGTTGACATAAATATAAAATACGAAGGATACCTACGCCGCCAGCAGCAGCAGGTGGCACAGTTTAAGAAGCTGGAGAGCAAAAAGCTTTCCCCTGACTTTGACTACAGTACCGTAGGAAGCCTGCGGCGAGAGGCTGTGCAGAAGCTGAATCAGCATAAACCGGCTTCCATCGGACAGGCATCCCGCATTTCAGGCGTATCACCGGCAGATATTTCCGTGCTGCTGGTACATCTGGAGCAGATGCGGCACGGTAAGAATGACTGAGCCAGATATCAACAAAAGGAGGAAGTATGGAACAGAATTTTGTGGATAAGATGAACTCCGGGCTTCAGGAGCTGGGGATAAGTCTGACAGAGAAGCAGATGAATCAGTTTTTCCAGTATTATGAGATGCTGATTGAGTGGAATAAGGTGATGAATCTGACGGCAATCACGGAGCTGGATGAAGTGATCAGCAAGCATTTCGTAGACAGTCTGGCGCTGGTAAAGGCAGTGGATCAGCTGGAAGAGAACGATGCCCGCATCATCGATGTGGGGACGGGAGCAGGTTTCCCTGGAATCCCGCTGAAGATTGCATTCCCGGGTCTGAGGCTGACGCTGCTTGATTCCCTGAACAAGAGAATCAAGTTCCTGAATGAAGTGATCAGTCAGCTGGGGCTGGAAGACATTACGACTATCCACGGACGTGCCGAGGACTTCGGAAGAAATCCGGAGTACCGGGAGCAGTTCGACTACTGCGTGTCCCGTGCGGTTGCAAATGCGGCAACCTTGTCAGAATACTGCCTGCCTTTTGTAAAGGTGGGAGGGTGCTTCGTACCTTATAAGTCTGGCAAGATTGATGAAGAGCTGGCGACCGGAGCGAAAGCAATCGGGGTCTTAGGCGGCGCGGTGGAGGATGTGATCCGCTTTGAACTTACGTCTGCTGATGCCGACCGGGCACTGGTGGTGATTCGGAAGAAGGAGAAGACCGCAAAAAGGTTTCCGAGGAAGGCGGGAGTGCCGTCGAAGGAACCGATAGGGTGAGTGATAGTTGATGGGGGGTACACAATATGGATGTGTGGGTATATCTACAGGTACATCTATGGGTACGCCGTGAAGCAGACTGGCAGAAGCCGTCACTCCTTTTCTCTCATCGGAAGTTGCTAAGCATTCATTCTGCCTGCGTAACTGCCGCGGGCAACTCGTGAATGTACCTGATGTACATTCCCTCAAACATGGCCCGCTAAAAATCCCGTTCTGTAAACGGGATTTTTTCAGTTACTCCGGCAGCCTGAACGCTAATCAACTTCTCGATTCGTTCACATGTCGCTCCTTGCTCCTGCCAGCCTGCTTCACGGCTGTGCACTGGCTGCTACTTATGTATGATACGCGGTATTTTGTATTGTATCAACTATGTAAGAAATGTAAAAAGCGTAGGGGCTGGGTTGGTGGAATGTAGCTGCGTAGTGTAGGAGATTAGTTTGTCAGAAAGTATGGTGTTGTAAATCAGATTGTTAGATGTGTTTTGTGATAGACTAGTTTGCCAAGAAGCAGGTTGCTATAAATCAGTTTTATAGAAGTGACTAGTAGAAGAGTAGTTTACTGGGAAGCCAGAAAAGCTTTTCAGAAATCAGCTCATGAATAGAACCAGCAACGGGGCAGGCTGGCAGAGGGGGCGGGCGACATTGAGCGAGTTTCGCAACTGGTTTGTGTTCAGCATGTCGGAGCAGGTGTGAAATTCCCGTTTTCAGGACGGGAATTTCAGTGGGACCTGTTTGAGAAAATGGACATCGGTCCATTTTCGAGTTGTCCCACGGCGCCTGCGCAGGCAGGATGAACGCTTACCAGTTGCCAACGCAGCGACCAGGAGCCGCCCACTCTGTCAGTCTGCCCCGCTGCGTGCGGGAGGAGAAATAGTTTTCTAAAGATTTTCTCATTCTGGTTGTCATTTCTCATTTATCTTTCCGGCACAATCTCAATCCAATACCCATCCGGATCACTGATAAAGTAAATTCCCATCTTCTCATTCTCATAGCAGATAACCCCCATATCTTCATGGTGCTTATGCAGTCCTTCATAGTCATCTGTCTTGAATGCCAGATGAAACTCACATTCTCCCAGATTATAAGGCTCTGTTCTGTCACGCAGCCATGTCAGCTCCAGAGTAAAGTCGCTGGCTCCATCGCCTAAGTAAACCAGCTTAAAGGAGTCATCGGAAGCAATCTTCTCGCGGACAGGTTCCAGATTCAAAGCTTCCTTATAGAATGCGAGGCTTTTCTCCAGGTCTAATACATTGAAATTGAAATGGTTAAATTTAATCATAACAGTTCTCCTTTGCTTTTATAATGATGCAGCAGTAATGTTTCACGTGAAACATTATGCCATTTTGGTAAATCATGCAAATCAATACGAAAATACAAATGCGATTCAAAAATAGCAAATGTTTATCCAAAATAAGTGTGTATCAGATCAAACAGTTTAGCCGGTGCTTCTAACTGCGGATATTTCTTTGCATCGGCAATAATTGTGGTCTCAATAGCAGGATTGTGTTCTTTATATTCTTCTAAAATATCTGCAATATCGTCGCTATATTCTCCGCCTACCAGATAAATACTGTTGTCGATCTTCTTCAGTGCTTTATTGATATTGCACTTTGTGAAGTTGGATACGACACTGGCGTAGACTGACTTGGGGGAGCTGCCAAGGTTGGCTGACTCGTGACAAACATCGACATAACTTGCTTTTACTGAATACGGGTTGTAGAAGCAGTTGTCAGTCAGGTACTCCCGGATTGCCTTCTTGCTGGTGGCAATATGGTAGAAGAAGGTGCCAAGAATCGGGAAATCAATAACAAGCTTATAAATCTTGGATGTTTTCCCAGGAATCTGGCTGTATTCCTGCAGGCTGAGGGGGCTGATCAGCATAAGCTGATCAAACAAGTCGGGATTGTTGGCACATGCCATAACAGGGATGGATGCTGACTCACCGGTAGCAATGACATTGGTTCTGTGTCCGATCTCTGACTTGATGAAGTCGGAGATAAGCTGTACATAGAGATAGTTGGTATAGGTCATTGCACATTTCTCAGAGCGTCCACAGCCTAAAAGGTCAATGGTATATACCGTATAGTTCTCACGAAGTTTGGGAATCAGCTGGTGCCATTCATATCCGCTGGAAGCAGCATTGAGATCATGAATCAGAAGCAGGGGCTTGCCGGATCCGCACTTTGTATAATGAATATTGCCGAAACGCCACTTGTAGCAGAGAGACTGACTGTCAGTGGTCAGGTTCTTGGATGTCGCAGTGACCTGAATCAGTTTGTTGATGGCCGCAATAGCTGACGTAGCGCCGGCAGACAGGATAAGTAAAGTAAGTAATTTATTCTTGGTTTTCATGAATACCTCCTGTGAAAGACTGTAAAGTCGATTGCAGGGACCATGTATGGAATGGTGTGCTTAACTATAAGTATAATACATGTGGTGGGATTATACAATGGGGAGTGTGAGAGATCTGATCTTACTGAGAATCGTTGCTCCATAGCAGCATCGGTTGCCAGGTTGCCAGTGATGAATTTTGAAAGAATACAAACACAGATTTTCTACAATTGTAGAGTAAAGTACAAATATTGTTTTTATAATGGCTCCTGCTATACTTTACTTATAGGAAGCATGTTTTCTGCTTCAGGTAACGAGATGAAAACTAACATTTCAGGAGGTACTGGTTATGAAAAAGTATGGATGGAAGACAACGTTATGTACAGCCATAGCGGTAATGGGGATGACGTTAGGTGCAACACTGACGGCATGGGCAGGGCAGTGGCATTATGACGGACCTGAAAACTGGAAATGGTGGTATCAGCATGATGACGGCAGTTATCCTGTGAGTAACTGGGAGCAGATTGACGGTGAGTTGTATCATTTTGATGAGAATGGTTATCTTGACATCGGCTATTACTATGATGATGACAGAAACTTATATTGTTACTTATCCGAAGAGGATGGAGCGAATCTGGGCAAGCTGATTAAGAATAATCAGTCATGGACGTTTGGCTATACTGCTTCAGACGGTTTTATATGGGGTTACTATCCGATGAAAGCAGGTGATGACCAGAATTCCCCGCTACTTCTGATAAATGAGGGTGAGATGATTACCGGCGCGCCGGATTGGTATGTGCAGGCATTTGATGCCATTGCGTTCCATCCCTATCCATCTGACGGAATGAGCGGCTTCTACGGCAGCTGTCCGAAAACAAATGTGATGGAAGCGCAGCTTCCGGCGGACTGGAGAACGCAGTGCCCACTTCCCTTTATGAATGAACTGGTAATGGGAGCGTTGGACGCTTTTTATCCGCGTGGTGATGATTCCCTGTATTACACCTATGAGTGGAATGTTTCAGAGGATAATGTGCTTCATGTGACAACCAGCTGGGAATAAAGAAATATTTCCAGATATTCGATTTTCTATTTAAAGTATAGAAGTGTACATTTTATGCATTGCTTATAAATAACATAGAGGCGGGTGCAGGGTGGCATGAAGTTGTCTACTTTGTCTGTTCGCCTCTATGTGTATACTCAATACATGAATTAAGCTTTGTGTATGACATATTACCAAAATTCTGTTTCAATCATAACTTCATTCACATAAAAAATTCCACGAATCGTAAAAATAATGTTTCACGTGAAACATCCCCAACATTTTTAGCATGAAACATTACCAAAATTCATTAATATAAGTAGGAAATCATCAAAAATTATGTTATACTAGGTTGACGACTTAATTTATAGCATATAAAATCGTTATTACGAGTCGCAAACTATAAACCAAAACATAAAAAGGGTACAATATGGGAAGAATAATAGCAATAGCGAATCAAAAAGGTGGCGTGGGAAAGACGACCACTGCAATCAATCTGTCTGCATGCCTGGCGGAGGCTGGACAGAGAGTGCTCGCGGTAGATTTTGACCCACAGGGAAATGCAACCACCGGTCTTGGTTTTGAAAAAGGTTATATGGACAAGACGGTCTATGAGTTGTTGATGGATGAGTGTAAGATTGATGAGTGTATCGTCAGAGAAGTACAGGAGAATCTGGATGTGCTGCCGTCGGATGTGAATCTGGCGGGGGCGGAGATTGAACTGTTAGATGAACCGGGCAAGGAATCGCTGCTGAAAAATGAGCTGGTGAAAGTGGGAGATGAGTATGACTTTATCATCATCGATTGTCCGCCATCTTTAAGCCTTTTGACGATCAATGCTTTGACGGCAGCGGATACGGTTCTGGTACCAATTCAGTGTGAATATTATGCACTGGAGGGACTGACACAGATCATGCAGACCATTGATCTGGTTAAGAAAAAGCTGAATCCGAAGCTGGAGCTGGAGGGAGTAGTGTTCACCATGTATGACGCGAGAACGAATCTCTCTCTGCAGGTGGTGGAGAATGTGAAGAGTCATTTGAATAAGACAATCTACAAGACGATCATTCCGAGAAATGTGCGTCTGGCCGAAGCGCCGAGCCATGGCATGCCGATCAATCTATATGATACCAGATCGACAGGTGCAGAGAGCTATCGGATGCTGGCTGCGGAAGTAATTAGCAGAGGAGAAGTGTAATGGCAAGAAGAGGATTAGGGAAGGGGCTGGGGGCCTTCTTTGGGGAAGAGGTTATCCAGGAAGTAGAGAAGGATCACGAGGATATTCGAAATCGTGGAAGTGAGGATACGGATACAGCTGAAAAGAGTAGAGTAAGAACGGCAAAAACCGATGATAAACCGAAAAAAGAGGAAGCCAATACTCAGGACAGCGAAAAATCCGCAAATAAAAGTGAAAAATCAACGAAAATTGCGGGAACAGCAGTTTCTGACCGGCAGTCGAATCCAAAAGAAGAGGAGCCGAAGGAAATCACGATAAAGCTTTCCAGAATTGAGCCCAATCGGGAACAGCCGAGAAAAGAGTTCAATGAGGAGCAGATGCAGGAACTGGCAGATTCCATTCGCCAGTATGGGGTACTGCAGCCGCTTCTGGTTCAGAAAAAGGATGATTACTATGAAATCATCGCCGGTGAGCGTCGGTGGCGGGCTGCGAAGATGGCTGGCCTTCAGGAAGTTCCGGTAGTGATTCGGGAGTACAGCAAGCAGCAGGCTGTGGAAATCGCGCTTATTGAGAATGTACAGAGAGAGGACTTAAATCCAATCGAGGAGGCACTTGCCTATCAGCGTCTGATGCAGGAATTCCAGTTAAAGCAGGAGGAGATTGCGGAGCGTGTATCCAAGAATCGTACCACGATCACCAACAGTATGCGTCTGCTGAACCTGTGTCCGGATGTCCAGAAAATGCTGATCAATGGGCAGATCAGCAGCGGACATGCGAGGGCGTTACTTGGAGTGGAGGATTCCGATACGCAGCTTCAGCTGGCATTGAAGATTGAGAAGGAACGTCTCAGTGTCCGTGAAGTGGAAAAGCTGGTCAAGCAGCTGGCT
This sequence comes from Eubacteriales bacterium, assembly GCA_030536555.1. Taxonomy (GTDB): domain Bacteria; phylum Bacillota; class Clostridia; order Lachnospirales; family Lachnospiraceae; genus Brotaphodocola. The sequence goes on from JAUNPU010000017.1 coordinate 24,711, forward strand.
AAGGGACCGCGAAAGAAGAAGGAAAAGCAGGAAGATGAAGCTCTGGAGCTGATATTTAAAGATCTGGAAGAGCGCATGAAGACGGTTATGGGGACAAAGGTAAACATCAGCAGAAAAGACAAAAGTAAGGGGAGAATTGAAATCGAGTATTATTCTGAATCGGAGCTGGAGCGAATTGTCGAGCTGATCGAATCCATCCACTGATTCGGGATAAGAGAGACAGGAGTGAAGCACAATAGATGGAAGGAAGTATGTTAAATAATCTGGGTTTTGATCCGGTTTATATTATAATCGGGCAGGCGGTTTTAACTTTGATACTGTCGATCGTTGTTATTGTCTGCATTTTCAGGATACGGAAGTTGTATCGTCGTTATGACTATTTCATGAGAGGCAAGGATGCGGAGACGCTGGAAGATATCATTATGAATCAGATGGATGATATTGTGGAGCTGCGTGCTCAGGACCGTGCCAACAAGGATTCAATCCGAATTGCCAACAAGAACAGTCGCGCGGCATTTCAGAAATTCGGTATTGTTAAGTACAATGCATTTAAGGGCATGGGTGGAAATCTGAGTTTTGCATTTGCAATGCTGGACTATACCAATACAGGCTTTGTGATCAATTCCGTACACAGTCGGGAAGGCTGCTACTTATATCTGAAAGAGGTGGAACGGGGAGAGACCAAAGTATTGCTGGGTACAGAGGAGAAGGAGGCGCTGGAGCAGGCGCTGGGATATAAGGAAAAGCCTCTGTAGAACAAAAGCAGAATAAGGAAAAGAGAAAGAGAAGTGGTATGCGCTATGGTGTATCGCTTCTCTTTTTGCTGTTGAAACCTGCTCCAGATATGATATTTATGTAAATTTGGAAAAATTTGGTAATGTTGGGCTGTTGGATAATATATCGCCCTAGTGAAAGTCAAAATTCGACTAAACTAGACTCTATAAAAGGAGAGGATTATTATGACGATATGTGAAGCTACCAGTTACCGAATTGCAGAGTTGTGCAAGCAGAAGAATCTGAGTGGGTATTGCGTAAGTTATAAGGCCGGGATGCCTGCATCCACGTATAAAAGCATTCTAAATGGGAAAAGCCGCAACCCTGGAATCGTGAATATCAATAAGATAGCAGATGGTCTGGGGGTGACGATTCGGGAATTTTATGATTCAGAATTATTTGATAATCTGGATCCGGATGATTAGCAGGAAAACAGGAACGTATGGGAACAAAGAACGTTTAAAACAGGCGGGAAATAGCAGATGGGCAGACAGCGCAGAGAATACGCTGTCTGCCCATTTTTCAGGAGAAAACGGGATGTCGGCAGGGTGTTGTACAAAATGCTAAAAACAAACGTGAAATAAAGTGAAAAAACTGGCATAAATTTTATTGACAATTATTTAACAATTTTGTATAATGCTCTTAGGATGATTGTTAAAAAAATATCGAGCATGAGATTACAGAACAGCAATCGTCAGAAGGTGTCAGACAGGATTTAACATGGAAAACAAAAAACCATTTAAGCAGATCAAATGAAGGAGAGAGAATCATGGCAAAGAAAGAGCAGGAAGTTGTTCAGACCGTAATCGACAACGTGGAAGCACTGGAAGCTAAGATGAAGGCAATGCGCGAGGCGCAGAAAGTATTTGCAACCTTCACCCAGGAGCAGGTAGATAAGATTTTCCACGCAGCAGCAGTTGCAGCAAACCAGATGAGAATTCCGTTAGCGAAAATGGCAGTGGAAGAGACCGGAATGGGTATCGTAGAAGATAAGGTAATCAAAAATAACTACGCAGCAGAGCATATTCATAATGCATACAAGGATACCAAAACCTGCGGCGTAATCGAGGAAGATAAGGCATACGGCATCAAGAAGATCGCAGAGCCGATCGGTCTGGTAGCAGCAGTTATCCCGACCACCAACCCGACCTCCACCGCAATTTTCAAAACCCTGATCTGCTTAAAGACCAGAAACGCAATCATCATTTCCCCACATCCGCGTGCTAAGAACTCCACCATCGCAGCAGCGAAGGTTGTTCTGGATGCAGCTGTAAAGGCTGGCGCACCGGAAGGCATCATCGGCTGGATCGATGTTCCATCTCTGGAGCTGACCAATACCGTTATGAAGGATGCTGATATCATTCTGGCAACCGGTGGTCCTGGCATGGTAAAAGCTGCTTACTCCTCCGGCAAGCCGGCACTGGGCGTAGGCGCTGGTAATACTCCGGTTATCATTGATGATACCGCTGACGTGAAGATGGCAGTTAACTCCATCATTCATTCCAAGACCTTTGATAACGGTATGATCTGTGCTTCCGAGCAGTCTGTTACCGTACTGGCTCCGGTTTACGAGGCAGTGAAGAAGGAATTTGCTTACCGCGGATGCTACTTCCTGAAACCGGACGAGATTGAGAAAGTAAGAAAGACCATCCTGATCAATGGCGCACTGAATGCGAAAATCGTAGGTCAGAGTGCACACAACATTGCAAAGCTGGCAGGCGTGGATGTTCCGGTTGATACCAGAATCATTATCGGTGAGGTTGAGTCTGTTGATATCAGCGAGGAGTTCGCACACGAGAAGCTGTCTCCGGTACTGGCTATGTACAAGGCAGAGACCTTCGACGAGGCAATCGCAAAGGCAGAGCGTCTGGTAGCAGACGGCGGCTACGGTCATACCGCTTCTCTCTATGTAAATGTCAACGAGCATGAGAAGATCATGAAGCATGCAGAGGCTATGAAGACCTGCCGTATCCTGATCAACACCCCGTCTTCTCACGGTGGTATCGGTGACCTGTACAACTTCAAGTTAGCTCCGTCTCTGACACTGGGCTGCGGTTCCTGGGGCGGCAACTCCGTATCCGAGAACGTAGGTGTAAAACATCTGCTGAACATTAAGACTGTGGCTGAGAGGAGAGAGAACATGCTGTGGTTCCGTGCACCTGAGAAAGTTTACTTCAAGAAAGGCTGTATGCCGGTTGCTCTGAGCGAGCTGAAAGACGTAATGGGCAAGAAGAGAGCATTTATCGTAACCGACTCCTTCTTATATATGAATGGTTATACCAAACCGATCACCGACAAGCTGGATGAGATGGGCATCGTATATCAGTGCTTCTCCAACGTACAGCCGGATCCGACCCTGGCAAATGCCATCGAGGGTGCAAAGGTTATGACTGCATTCCAGCCGGATGTGATCATCGCACTGGGCGGTGGTTCCGCAATGGACGCAGGCAAGATCATGTGGGTAATGTACGAGCATCCGGAAGTAGACTTCCAGAGCATGGCAATGCGCTTCATCGATATCCGCAAACGTGTATACCAGTTCCCGAAGATGGGCGAGAAGGCTTACTTTGTAGCAATCCCGACCTCCTCCGGTACCGGTTCTGAGGTGACTCCGTTCGCAGTTATCACCGATCAGGAGACCGGCGTGAAGTATCCGCTGGCTGACTACCAGTTACTGCCGAACATGGCTATCGTCGATACCGACAACATGATGAGCCAGCCGAGAGGTCTGACCAGCGCATCCGGCGTGGACGTTCTGACTCATGCACTGGAGGCATATGCTTCTGTAATGGCAAGCGACTACACCGATGGTCTGGCACTGAAGGCGATGAAGAACGTATTTGAGTACCTGCCGACCGCTTACAACGATGGCGCAAATGTAGAGGCAAGAAGCAAGATGGCTGACGCTTCCTGCATGGCTGGTATGGCATTTGCCAATGCATTCCTGGGCGTATGTCATTCCATGGCTCACAAGCTGGGTGCATTCCATCACTTACCGCATGGTATTGCAAACGCACTGCTGATCTCTCTGGTAGTTGAGTTCAACGCAGCTGAGTGCCCGAGAAAGATGGGAACCTTCTCCCAGTATCAGTATCCGCACACCATGGCCCGCTACGCTGAGTGCGCACGTTTCGTAGGCATCCAGGCAGGCAGCGACGAAGAGGCAGTGAAGAAGCTGATCGACAAGATCGAGGAGCTGAAGGCAGCTGTCGGCGTGAAGAAGACCATCGCTGAGTACGGCGTGGATGAGAAATATTTCCTGGATACTCTGGATGCAATGGTTGAGCAGGCATTTGATGACCAGTGTACCGGTGCTAACCCGAGATACCCGCTGATGAGCGAGATCAAGGAGATGTACCTGAGAGCTTACTACGGCAAATAAGATTTGATATGGGCGGCTGGGAAGAGATGAACAGTCTGCTGTGAAATAGGAAACAGGTTTCGGAACCTAAGCGGCGCACTAAGAGCGCGCCGTTGGGGGACGGGACCTGTTTTTTGATTGAAAGGAATCTGAAACTTAAAATTGAAAAACGCGTTGCTTGCCATGATAGGATAAAACAGGTATGATAATGGCAAAAGGGGTGAGGCGGCAGTATATGAGAAGTGAGGAAGATATTTTAGAGCTGAATCGGGGCGTGGGACGGATTTTGGGCAGAGGTTGTCTGGTTTCTGTCTTTATCGTCTGCCTGTGTGTTGGAATACTCCGGTTGTGGACGTATGTGAGGGAGCCGAGACAAGGCATCATCATAGAAAATGGAACGCTGGTGCGGGCATGGGGAATGCAGTATGTGGAAATACCGGATGAGGTCGTGGAAATAGGAGCTGATGCATTTGCAAATTGCACTGAACTGGTGGAGGTGAAGATTCCGGACAGTGTCAGGGCGATTGGTGATGGGGCTTTTTTTAACTGCGGGTTGCTGGATTATGTGGAAATACCGGAAGGAGTCGAGCGCATAGGAGAAAGGGCATTTTTGTGCTGCAGCAATCTGAAAAGGGCGTCATTACCGGAGACATTGCAGGAGATAGGGTATGGCTGTTTTGAACGGTGCTACAGTTTGAAGGAGGTCAGGATTCCCTCAAATATACAGGAACTGTATAGCCGCTCATTTCATTATTGTACCAATCTGGAGCGTGTGATTCTGCCGGATGGAATCAAAAAGCTGCATGCGGATGCCATTTCAAAATGTCCAAAACTGCGGGAAATCAATCTTCCAGATACCATTGAAGAGATGGGGGACCAGGTATTTTATCAGAACGAGTCTTTAGAAGGGCTGGTTATTCCGGAAGGAATTCTGACTTTGGGAGAGCGTTTTTGCTCAGGATGTGTCAGCTTGAAAACGGTGACTTTGCCGGAGACATTGACAGAACTGGAGGCGGGAGCTTTTTATGGATGTGGGATGAGAAGCATTGCGATACCGGAATCGGTTGTGAAGATTGGGAATGGCGCATTCGGTGATTGTACACGGTTGCGGGATGTTATGTTTCATAAGTTGGATGACGAAGTAGAGATTGGCAGCTCTGCGTTTCAGGGAACCGTGTTTCTGGAAGAACTGGAAAGTGAAGGGGGATGCAAATATCTGGGACGAAATCTGGTTGGCTGTGACAGAAATGCGGAGTGGATTCAGGTGGCAGACTGGGTGCAGTGCATTCCGCAGGATGTGTTTACAGGGCATAATGTTGTAAGGGGGATTGAATTTCCGGCGGGTCTAAAGCGGATTGAGGAGCATGCATTCAGGCAGTGCGGCAGGCTGGAATCTATTTACATACCAGAGGGGGTGGAAGATATCGGTATGTGGGCGTTTGAGGGCTGCAGCGGCTTAAAGAGCGTGTCTCTGCCAGATTCGCTGGAGGAGATTGACGCATGTGTTTTCCGAGGGTGCAGCAGCCTGAAAGAGATTACGTGGCCGCCTGGATTAAAAGAGATTCATTTGCATGCGTTTGCAGGCTGTAAAAGTCTGGAGTTCATCGAATTGCCGGGTGGGGTGGAGTATATTGGAGAGGAAGCATTTTTAGATTGTGAGAATCTGAAACGGGTGATAATTCCGGAAGGGGTGAAGATGAAGAGAGGGGAAGCGTTTAAAAATTGTGGCGGGGTGGAGATTATTTCAAAGTAAAAAACAGTTGTAATCCTGTGAAAAAGACAGTAGTTTAAAATTGTAACGTAAAAAAGGTTACAATTTTAAACTTGACATACCTTGATAATCTATGTATAATCAACTCATACATAGATTATCAAGGTATTTTGAAAAGGAGGTCATTTCATGGATAAACGTTATATGGCTCTCGGTACTTCCATGCTGGTTTTGAAGCTTCTTGAGAAGGAGAATATGTATGGATACCAGATGATTCGCGAGCTGGAAAAGCGGAGTCAGAATGTATTTTCTCTGCAGGAAGGGACGCTTTACCCGGTGCTTCATGCGCTGGAACAGCAGGGGGCGGTCAGGAGCTTTCAGCAGACGGCGGATAACGGACGTATGCGCAAATATTATTCCCTTACAACGCAGGGGAGAAAGCTGCTGACGGAGAAAACGGAGGAGTGGAAGACCTATGAAACTGCGGTCAATCAGGTCATGACGTTAAGCGGGGGTGTTATGTTTGGATAAACAGATGGATCAGTTTCTTGATGAGGCTGTGGAACAGATTTCCTACAAAGGAATCCGCCCCTCTATCCGGCGGGAGCTGGAAGCGCATATTCAGGATCGGGCGGAGGAGTATGAAGGGCAGGGCATGGATCCGGAGGAAGCGGTGAAGAAGGCCGTCCATGATATGGGGGACGCAGTGGTGGTGGGGACGGAACTGAATGAGGTACACCAGCTTCAGAAAGCGCCGGGGCTGGCTCTGGTGTCGGCGCTGCTGCTTGCGATTGGCTTTGCATTCGCTTTGTATCTGCAGTTTCTGCCGGAGCAGCAGTCCGGCAGAGTTCTGTACTATCTTATCGGCGCCGCAGTGCTTGCACTGACTGCATGGAAAGGGTATCCACTGTTTGTGCGGCACGCGAAGATGGGAGTGATGCTGGTGGTACTGGGCTATCTGATGCAGATCACCATGCTTCTGGCTGCACATCATAGAAATTTTATGGCTGGAAGCGCCAGCTATACCTACATCGCCACTCTGTTGTACGCTCCGGTAGTTACCTTTCTGCTATACCGTTTCCGCAAAAACAGCAGGAAGCTGCTTGCAGTTCTCTTTGGATTCGTAGGTGTGTGGTTCTACCTGATTCAGAATTGTCATCTCTATAATATTGAGACAGCGGAGACTATTTGTCTGCTGAGTATCTTTGCGACCGGATGTTTTATGATTCACCGGGAGATACTCACGGGCGCAAAACACCGACTTTATCTGGTTGCCGCGGGAATATTTCTGGTGATTGCAGGAATCATCATTTATCATCCGCCTGGGTATTCCCGCAGAACATTTGATACATTCCTCTCACCTGAGTCGAACGTAACCAGTACATGGGACGATTCCTACAATGGCATTCTGATTCAGGAACTGTTAAGGCGCACGCCTTTGATGAGCGGGATTGAACTGACTCCGGATGAAATGATGGACTACGGCACCGGTGCATGGTATTTTGCATCCAGAGATCCAAAACAGATTGGTATTGACATGACTTCCATGACATCAGAAGAATACCTTGAGCAGAAAGCATATATTAACGAAATAAGAAAGCAGGGCGGACGTCCACAATACATTTATTACACCAGAGATACCGTCACTCAGTGGGACATTCTCCCTCAACACTATCACAACAATTATCTGATTGCTGTCTGTATCCTGATGTTTGGCTGGCTGCCGGGAATCGCCTTCGTTGGTGTCATCCTGATGTTTTATCTGTTCCTGTTTTCCTGTATCCGGAAAATCTACGGGGAGCTGGCAGCGACACTGGCATTCTGCTGTGGGCAGTGCCTGCTTTGGCAGACCATATTTTATGTTCTCGGAAACTTCGGCTACCAGTACTGCACATTTCCCAATCTGCCGCTGGTGTCTGAGGGACGCTTCAGCATTATATTCAATCTGATACTTCTGGGGATGATTTATTCGGCGTACCGGTATGATCATGTGGTGGAGTGTTGGGAAGAAACATATAATGAAAGTGTAAAAGAGGTGCTACCAAAGTAAGCGGTTGCCCTGAAACTATATTTTGTTACAAAAAGTAACTGTCAAGTTTAGAGCGCTGGACAGTTACTTTTTTGCATTTTAATGAAACACGAAGAATTTCCTGATTGTGATTTTTTAATGTTGGTGCTATAATCATAATATTCTCATTTGTAATCAGGATCTACGAAATCAGGCATTTCGCCATCGTATCCGAGAAAAGTGAAATCATAATTCAATTACTTAAAAGTACTTGAAACTACAATGACTTAAAAGTATAATTTAAGAGACCAGATTTTATTTATTTACTGCATTCGTTTGTGAAAAAGACGCAGAAGACTCCGAGGCGGGAAATTGAGAAGGCAAAAAAAGAATTGGAATATTTAAGGAGGGAGCAGAATGAATCATGATGGAATTGGCAGTTCGTGGGAAGATGTCAGGAAGGACTTATTTACGGAAGAAGAGATGGCAGCCAGTGATGCACGGGTTGCTTTGGTTGGTGAATTGATTCGTGTAAGGCAGGAACTGGGAATCAGTCAGAAAAAGCTGGAGGAACTGAGTGGTGTTAAACAGCCGGTGATTGCCAGAATGGAACGGGGAATATCCAACCCTACACTGGATACGGTATTGAAGTTATTGCAACCGCTGGGAAAGACGCTGTATATTGGCCCTGCAAAAAAGCGCTAGACAAAATCACTTTAGTATGCTACTATGGTAACGTGCTACTTGAGTAATTTGAAATTATATCAGATTCATATATCTATCTTGAGGAGGAAACGATTATGAAAAAAAGAGTGATGAGCTTACTTATGGCAGGTGCTATGGCGGCATCTTTAGCAGGCTGTGGCGGAAGCAAACCGGCGGAGACAGCAGCAGCGACAACGGCAGCAGAGGCAGCTGCAACTGAGGCTGCGAAGACAGAGGAAGCCAAAGCGGAGGAGACGAAGACAGAGGAAACCAAAGCAGAAGAAGCCAAGGCAGCTGATGGGGCTGCGGCAGGCGGAACCTTTACGGTAGGCTTCGATCAGGATTTCCCGCCGATGGGATTTGTGGGAGATGACGGTGAGTACACCGGATTTGATCTGGATCTGGCGAAGGAGGTAGCAGGTCGTCTTGGACTTGAGTTCGTTCCGCAGCCAATCGCATGGGATGCAAAGGATATGGAGCTGAATTCCGGTACCATCGACTGTATCTGGAATGGCTTTACAATCAACGGACGTGAAGACGGTTACACCTGGACGGATCCGTACATGGATAACAGTCAGGTATTCGTAGTAGCAGCAGATTCCGGTATCACTGCACCGGCAGATCTGGCTGGTAAGATTGTTGAGGTGCAGGCGGATTCTTCTGCCGAGGCAGCACTGAAGGATAAGCCGGAGCTTGCTGATACCTTCGGAACTCTGCAGACTACCCCGGATTATAACACTGCATTCATGGATCTGGAGATGGGCGCTGTGGATGCGATTGCGATGGATGTGATTGTTGCCGGTTATCAGTTAGAGCAGAGAGATGACGGTGACAAGTATGTGATTCTGGATGAGTCACTGGCTTCTGAGAAGTATGGTGTCGGCTTCAAGAAGGGCAATACGGAGCTGAAGGATAAGGTTCAGGCGACATTGGAAGAGATGGCAGCAGATGGAACTCTGGAGAAGATTTCCAACGACTGGTTCGGACGCGATGTAACGATCATCGGCAAGTAATAACAATTATGAAATGATTCAAAATGTTCCGGGATGGTGTGGAAACATGCCATCCCGAAACGTGAGTTTAGAAAAAAAATAAGATACAGGAAAAGGAGCAGAGTTATTTATGTCACTGAACGTTATGATTTTTAAATTAGCATCGGGAATGCTGGTCAGCATTCAGATTTTCCTGATGACGCTTATCTTTTCTCTGCCCCTTGGACTGGTTGTGGCCTTCGGCCGGATGTCAAAAAACAAACTGGTTCAGGGAATTGTGAAAGTGTATATTTCCATTATGAGGGGTACACCGCTGATGCTGCAGCTGATGGTGGTGTACTTCGGACCATATTTTTTATTTGATATCAAGGTTGGAAACAGCTATCGGATTCTGGCTGCATTTATCGGATTTGTTATCAACTATGCGGCGTATTTTGCTGAGATTTACCGCAGTGGAATCCAGTCTATGCCGGCAGGACAGTATGAGGCGGCGCAGCTTCTGGGATACAGTAAAGGGCAGACGTTCTTTAAGATCATCCTGCCGCAGGTCATCAAGCGGATTCTGCCGTCTGTGACCAACGAGGTGATTACGCTGGTCAAGGATACGTCTCTGGCCTTTACCATCGGCGTACTGGAGATGTTTACCGTGGCAAAGGCGCTGGCATCTTCACAGACCAGTATGATACCATTTGTGGCAGCAGGTCTGTTCTACTACGTGTTTAATCTGGTGGTGGCTGTGGCAATGGAAAAAATCGAGAAAAAGCTCTCGTACTATCAATAACCTGGAGGAATGCTCTTTATGAACTTAATGGAAATGAAACATGTGAGAAAGTCCTTTGGAGGGCTGGAGGTCATTAAGGATATATCCGTATCGGTAGGCGAGGGAGAGATTCTGACCATCATCGGACCGTCCGGTTCGGGCAAGTCCACACTGCTGCGGTGCGCGACGCTTCTGGAGACCATGGACAGCGGAAGCTTAAGCTATCTTGGGGAGAAGGCGGCATGGACGGAAGGAGCGGACCATGGAGCCGGAGACAGCACAGGAAGCAATGGCAGCGCGGGAAGCAGCAATGGTACAGCCGGAAGTATCGTGTATGCACCGAGACAGGAGCTGAGAAAGATTCAGCAGAACTTCGGTCTGGTATTCCAGAACTTCAACCTGTTTCCGCATTTTACGGTGCTGAAGAATATCATGGATGCGCCGGTTTCCGTGCAGAAGCGGAATAAGGACGAGGTGTATCGGGAGGCGATGGAGCTGCTTCGGAAGATGGGGCTGGAGGATAAGGCAGATGCCTATCCGTGTCAGCTTTCCGGTGGGCAGCAGCAGCGTGTGGCGATTGCGCGGGCGCTGGCGCTGAATCCGAAGATTCTGTTCTTCGACGAGCCTACTTCGGCGCTGGATCCGGAGCTGACGGGCGAGGTGCTGAAGGTGATCAAATCCCTGGCGGATTTGCATATCGCCATGGTGATCGTGACTCACGAGATGGCATTTGCCAGAGATATTTCCCATCGGGTGATCTTCATGGCAGATGGTGTGATCGTGGAGGAGGGAACGCCGGAGCAGGTGTTTGCATCCAACAATGAGCGGACCCAGAACTTCCTCGGAAGGTACGGGGCGATGCTGAAATAGAGAAATATGTTACGGACAGGAGCTGTTATGGCTGCCTGTCCGTTTTGCGTCTCTGGGTTTTTACTTTACGAATTGATTACAGACACCCGCTTGTAGATTTTACAGATGTTTTTTATGATGAGTACAAGACAAAGATGTCAGACATCTTGAGAGAAACGGGGTTTGGTTATGATGCAGTATCGTTATGAGCAGATAGCGGAAATGATAGAGAAGAAGATTCGGGACGGGGAATGGGAAATCGGACAGAAACTTCCGGGTGAGCTGGAGCTGGCAAAGGAATATCATGTGGGAAGATCTACGATTCGGGAAACGCTGAATATTCTGCAGCAGAAGGGTATGATCGATAAGCGGCATGGCTCCGGGACCTATGTGAAGGAAAATAAGCAGAGTCTGGAAAATATGATTCTATATTTGAGTTCTACCGGACAGATGATCGAGCGGGCAGGGTATCAAGCCGGAAGCGTGTTTTATGGCGTGTCTCATGAGACACCGGATCTGGTCATCGCAGAGAAGCTGGGGCTTTCCGCGCAGGACAAGATTGTTGTGATGAACAGGGAGCGAACGGCCAACGGCGCAGCAGTGGCATTTTCCTACAATGTATTTCCGGAAAAGCTGGTAGGAACCATGTTTGACGAGGGGTTGAACGGCAGTATTTTTCAGCTGCTGGAGGAACAGTGCGGAGTGCGGATTGCCTATGCGGACACACAGCTGAAAGGAGTCAATTCCAGCAATGCCTGGGATGAACAGGCGCTGGTTTATCTGGGAGAACCGGTTGTGCTGCTGGAGCAGCTGCATGTGGCGGAGGATGGAAGACCGGTGCTGTTTTCCTTCGACTATATCAGAACCGATATTATGAGCCTGAGACTGAGAAGAATGATGTGACCGGAGCAATGGAAATCAGGTATGCATGAAATGTGAGGAAGTACGATTATGAAAAAGAAAATGGTCTTTGCAATGAAGGGAATCATCCTGGCGGTGTTGTTGTTTATTTCTTTATTTCCGATTTACTGGCTGTTTTTGATGGCGCTGCGGCCGACGGCAGAGATCAGCGGCGGGATGGGGCTGATGCCCGGACAGCTGACAATGGAACATTTTAAAGCCCTGTTTGTGGAAAAAGGATTCGGAACGGCGCTTTATAACAGCCTGATTAATGGAGGAAGCGCCATGGTGCTGTCACTGACCTTTGGTCTGACGACAGCCTATGCATTGTCACGGAAGCGGTTCCGTTTTCGGATAAAAAAGCCGCTGATCTACTGGGTGCTGCTGATTCGGGTACTGCCGCCGGTGGCATTTGTAATTCCCCTGTATACCCTGTTTACAAAACTGAAGATGATGGGAACCAGAATGCCAATCATTCTGTCCTGCATGCTGATTAATATTCCTCTGGTAATCTGGTTTATGATCGCATTTTTTGCCGATCTGTCTGAGGAGATTGAGGAGAGCGGAAAGATTGACGGCGCCACCGAGTGGCAGCTGTTTGTACGCATCGTACTGCCGCTTGTGCTTCCGGGAATTGCGGCAATCTCCATGCTGTCGTTTCTGTATGCATGGAATGAATATACATACAGCGTGATTCTGACGCGCTCGCCGGCTAATTATACGATTCCGCTGGCACTTTCCGTTTTGAACACGGAGGATAATGTGACCAACTTCGGTCTGGTGGCAGCAGGCGGGGTAAGTTCCTTTATCCCGGTAGCACTGTTTGTGGTTTTTGCACAGAATTACCTGATAAGCGGTTTGTCAAGTGGTGCTGTGAAAGAATAAATAGTTTCTGACTTCAAAGGCAAAGTGAAAAAGGAGAAAAATGATGAGAACAAAGAAATGGATGGCACTGGCGATGAGTACAGCAATGCTGGGAACTCTGACGGCATGTGGAAATGGCGGACAGCAGACGGGAACTTCTGCAGAAACCACAAAGACTGCACAGGCAGACAGCAGCCAGGCAGGAGAAACTGCGGCTGAGAAAACAACTGCAGAAACCAGTGAAGCAGCGAAGAGTGGAGAAGCGGCAAAGATGACCCTGATTTTACGGGGCGGCAACTATGCAGATGTGATCAAGGCGGCACTTCCTGATTTTGAGAAAGAGCACAATGTGAAGATTGAAGTCCTTGATATGTCATTTGATGACCTGCATACGGGCATCGTACTGGATGCAGCCAATGAGACAGGAAGCTATGACCTGTGTATGGTAGACGGAAGCTGGATGGCAGAATTTACAGAGAACCAGGTTCTGGCCAATCTGTCGGAGATGGGCTACAGCTTTGATGATGATATCATTCCCAATACCACCAAGATCTGTACCGTGGGCGAAGACATTTATCTGGCACCTTATTTCGGCAATGTAACGGTCATGCTCTACAATAAGGCTAATGTGGAAAATGCCGGATACAAGCCGGAGGATATCAAAACGCTGGAGGATATGTTAAAAGCAGCACAGGCGGCGCAGGCAGCAGGTGTGAATGGATTTGCATACAGAGGGGATACCGGGGACAATATTGTGTCTGACTTCCTTCCGATTCTGCTGGCCAATGGCGGCTGGGTTGTCGACGAGAACAACAAACCGACGGTGGATACGCCGGAGTTCAAGGAGGCTGTGAACTACTATCTGGAGCTGATTGGAACCGGTATGGCACTGTCAAAGGATGATCTGACTGCTGCTGTAGACAATGGTTCTGCAACTCTGGCAATCGGCTGGCCGGGCTGGTACGTGCCGAAGGCTGACAGTGCTGCAAATTATATGGTAAGCCCGTCTATGGCAAAGGAAGGCAGTGAAGCTTATAACACTTCCGAGTATGGTACCTGGTGCATCGGTATTCCGGCTAACAGCCCGAACCCGGATCTGGCAATGGAGCTGCTGCAGTATATTATGGACCCGGAGGTTCAGCTGGCAAGTGTGGCAAACGGCGGTGTTCCGTGCAGATACAGCTGTCTGACCAACGAGGATGTGCTGAAGGAGTATCCGCATCTGGCTACGGTATGTAAAGCACTGGAGAATGGCGTTTATCGCCCGACCATCGCACAGTGGACGGAGTTCACCAATATTCTGGGCGCTGAGATGGGCAACATCATGGCAGGAACCAAGACCACAGATCAGGGACTGGCAGATGCACAGACTCAGCTGGAAGCATTGATGCAGTAAGGAAAAGAAAGGCAGTATCATTCAATGGGAAGACAAATGCAAAACAAAAAGACCAATACGGGTTTCATGTATCAGCTGACGGGACCGACCCTGCTGTTTCTGCTGGTTATGACAGCATATCCGGTGATATTTACCCTGTGCTACAGTTTTACGGATTACAATTATCTGAAGGGGACCCATCCGTTTTCCGGATTGGCCAATTATAAAGCCTTATTCCAGAATATGTATTTCCGCCAGGCGGTACGCAACACCATTGTATTTACGGTGCTGGCAGCCGGGCTGGAGGTAGGACTGGGACTTCTGACGGCACTTTTTGTGAAAAGCCTGAAGCGTGGACAGAAGGTGGTCCGGACCTTGCTTTTGCTTCCCTATCTGCTGCCGGCTGTTACGGTGGCGCTGATCTGGAGAATGATGCTGTCGCCGAATTACGGAATTGTGACAGAACTGTTTGCAAATCTGGGTCTGCCGGTGTACAATTGGTTTCACGATGTCAAGACTGCCTTCGGCATGCTTTTGCTGATCGATGTCTGGCAGAATGTTCCCTTTGCGTTCCTTTTGATTTATGCACATCTGCAGGGAGTGCCGGAGAGCCAGTATCAGGCGGCAAGCATTGACGGTGCCGGAGCGCTGCAGCGCTTCTGGCATATTACCCTGCCGAATATCGGCAATGGTATTGCTCTGTGCGCCATGCTGCGAACCATTGATACGTTTCGTCTGTTTGAGAAGGTCAATATCCTGACAGGAGGTGGTCCTGCAAATACCACCACCACAATCACACAGTTTATGTACATGTACGGTGTCAAAACAATGAAATTTGGTTTTGCAAGTGCCTGTGCGGTTGTGATGACGGTATTTGTACTGATCTTGAGCAGTGTTTATATCAGGAAGGCGATGAACTAGGATGAACGATTGGATTGGTCAGGTTACCTTTATCAATGTTGGGTATGGTGAGGCAATTCTGGTGGAAATCTCAGATCCGTCCTGTCAGGATGGCACATTTGTCATGCTGATTGACGGCGGAAGTGCAGAGGCGGCGGAATATGACGGCAATGATACCGGGCGTATCCGGACAGCCCTGTATCTGGAAAAACAGGGAATCCGTCATATAGACCTTATGGTAAATACTCACATTCACGAAGACCACACCTGTGGTCTTTTGTCAGTTGCGGAAGAATGGAAGCCAAGGGTGCTGTGGCAGCCATTTCCGGCAGATCTGTGGACGGAGATGGGACAGCTCAGGGTGACGGAGGAGGAAGCAGACGGGCATCCGAAGCATGGAAGTACATCCACTGCAGACAAGTTCCGAAATGCCCTGAATGATTACAGAAGGCTGTGCAGGCTGGTGACAGGATATGGCGGAGAGGTGGTGCAGATAAAGCCGCAGCCGGTCTGGCGGTCGATTTCTGCGCAGGTGCGAGTCCTGGTATTAACTCCGGATCCGGAGACAATGAAGCTGCAGACGGAGGACATGATACAGCTGTACCGGGAAGGGAGAGAGGAGCTGCTGCCGGTGCTGGATGGTCGGATGAATCACGTCAGTCTGGCATTTCAGCTGGAGTATGCAGGAAAGCGGTTCCTGCTGGCTGGTGATCTGGAGGCGGCTGACTACGGGAAGATATTCGATGGGCAGAGCATGGAATCCAACTGGAAGGCGGATGTGTTCAAGGTGGGGCATCATGGTCAGGCCAATGGTCTGACACAGGATATTCTGAAGAAAATAGAGCCAGAGCATGCGGTGATCTGTGCATCCAGCGACCGCCGCTACCGGAGTGCAGCCCCGGAGGTTCTGAAAATCCTGAAGGAGCAGCAGGTGGAGCCCTGGTTCAGTGACTGCCCTGACGTATCACCTGATACGGATGGATTACAGCCCCATGAGGCAGTTCGCTTCCGGGTTTTGCGAGACGGACGTCTTCAGGCAGAATATCAGATAAAATAACAGATAGAAAGGCAGACAGCAAGATGCAGACAACAATCGATATGAAGGAAATGCAGGAGCTCCTGAGACGGGCAGGCGCTCTGTTTGAGAACCGGGCGGCTGCCGGGCATACCAGAGAGAAGGGACTGGCTGATTATGTGACGGAGGTCGATGTCACGGTGCAGCAGTATATACGGGAACAGCTGGAGCGGCGTTATCCGCTGGTGCAGTTTCTCAGTGAAGAAAAGAACAATGACGAGATTGACCGGTCTGCGCCGGTGTGGGTGCTGGACCCGGTTGACGGAACAACCAATCTGATTCATGACTGCCATGCCAGCGTGATCTCGCTGGCACTGATGGAAGAGGGGCGGGTGGTTCTGGCCTTTGTCTACAATCCCTACAGTCAGGAGATGTTTATGGCAAGAGAAGGAGAAGGGTGCTACTGTAATGGCCGGCAGGTGCATGTAAGTGATGTATCCAGTATGCAGGAGAGCCTGATTGCAATCGGAACTTCGCCTTACTATAAAGAGCTGGCAGCAGAGAATTTTGATCTGTTTTATCGCCTTTTTATGGATTGTCAGGATATCCGCAGAAGCGGGTCTGCGGCGCTGGACCTTGCCGGTGTGGCATGTGGACGGCTGGATGGATATTTGGAGCGGAACTTAAAGCTGTGGGACTTTGCGGCGGGGATGCTGCTGGTACGGGAAGCAGGTGGATGTGTGGTGGATTACAGCGGTGCGCAGATGAAGCCGGACATGGCTGCCAATCTGGTTGCGGGAAATGAAGCGATGGTTCGTGAGATGACAGGATATATCGCAGGCAGGGAGACTCCGGACAGGTAGGTATTAATTTTCCCGGATCGGGCGGATGATATTCCCTTATGTATGGTGGCATGATATAATGAAATAACAGTACGAGCTGTCAATCGTAATAGTTACAGGAGGAGAGACATGTCATTTATCAGTGTATTTGATGTGCTGGGTCCCAATATGATCGGGCCATCCAGTTCCCACACAGCCGGTGCATCGGTGATTGCCTATCTGGCACAGAAGATGATCAACGGACCGCTTGCGAAGGTGGAATTTACCCTGTACGGGTCATTTTCAAAGACGTATCGGGGCCATGGCACGGACCGGGCGCTTCTGGGCGGTATTATGGGATTTTCCACGGATGATATCCGGATTCGGGATTCGTTCCAGATTGCTGAGGAGCGGGGGCTGGAGTTCCACTTTACAGTTAATACGACAGAGACGGAGGTGCATCCCAATACGGTCGATATCCGGATGGAGAATGCCGCGGGCAGTGTCATGGTGGTGCGCGGTGAGTCCCTAGGTGGCGGCAAGGTGCGGATCGTGCGCATCAACGGCGTGAAGGTGGACTTTACCGGCGAGTACAGCGCGGTGATTGTCATCCATCAGGACAAGCCGGGCGTGGTGGCGCATATTACCAAGTGTTTAAGTGACCGGGGCGTGAATCTGGCATTTATGCGTCTGTTCCGTGAGTCGAAGGGACACACGGCTTACACCATCGTGGAGTCGGACGGAAGTCTGCCGGAGGATATAGATGTGTCTCTGCGGGAAAATGTCAACGTCAGGGATGTTATGGTCGTTCAGAAGTAGATGGAGTCCTGAACAGGTTGAGTATGGGAAAACATCGGGAACGTGAAATATAAGGAGCAGATTATGGACTTTAAGAATGCCAGAGAATTGCTGGAATTGTGCAGGGAGCAGCATTGCAGGATTTCAGATGTAATGAGACAGCGGGAGTGCGAGCTGGGTGAGACCACCATGGAGGACATCCAGGCACGGATGGAGAAAGCGCTGTGCATCATGAAGGAATCAGCCACGACGCCGATTGAGAAGCCGGGCAGATCCATGGGCGGACTGATCGGCGGTGAGGCGCAGAAGCTGAGTGTGCATCACCACGCGGGGAAGGATATCTGTGGTTCCGTGCTGGGACGGGGAATCGCCTATGCCATGGCAGTGCTGGAGGTGAATGCTTCCATGGGACTGATCGTGGCAGCGCCCACAGCCGGGTCTTCCGGAATCGTGCCGGGACTTCTTCTGTCTCTGCAGAAGGAATATGAGATTCCGGATGAGCGAATCGTGGACGCGTTGTTCAATGCAGGTGCCATCGGCTATCTTGCCATGCGCAATGCCACAGTGGCAGGCGCTGTGGGCGGCTGTCAGGCTGAGGTGGGCGTGGCGTCCGCCATGGCGGCAGCGGCGGCGGTTGAGCTGATGGACGGTACGCCGGAGCAGTGTGTGGACGCGGCCTCCACGGTGCTGATGAATATGCTGGGGCTGGTCTGTGATCCGGTAGGCGGTCTGGTGGAATACCCGTGCCAGAACCGGAATGCGGCAGGTGTCGCCAATGCGCTGATCGCGGCGGAGATGGCGCTGGCAGGCGTGCCGCAGATGATCCCGCTGGACGAGATGATTGATACCATGTACTCGGTGGGCAGGAGACTGCCTGTGGAGCTGCGGGAGACGGCGCTGGGCGGATGTGCGACTACACCGACTGCCTGTGCGCGGTGTCAGATGTGCAGTTGAAAAGTGGAGATGAAGCCTGCAAGTAAAAGGCGGGGATAGATGCAGAGGTAAAAGCAGAGATAAAGACAGACGTAAAAACAGGGAGTCGTGCGGATTGACAGCACGGCTCCCTGTTTTTACGTCCAGGATGCTTCCAGTTCTTTGATTCGTTCATACAGCCAGTCATTGACCGGAACTTCGATTCCGTGCTTTGCAGCCAGCCTCCGCACCGTTCCGGAGAACATCTCAACCTCTGACCGGCGGTGTGCGATGCCGTCCTGACGCATGGAGGGACAGCCGGTGGGGGAGAGGGTCCGCAGCAGGTCCATATAGCCTTCCAGATCCGTTTCTGACAGGCAGATGCCTTCTGCATTGGCTAAGGTGATGACTTCCCGCATAGCGCCCAGCATGGTGTCCAGAGCAGGTCCGGGAGCCAGAGCGCCGCCGTAATTGGTCTCAAATGCCATACAGGTCTGATTGACTCCCACATTCAGCATGAATTTGCCCCAGAGACGATAGAGAATATCGGCCTCGGTGGTGTAGCGGATGCCTGCTTTGTCAAGGTATGCGGTGAGGGCGGTCAGGCGGGGGGACGAGGCGTGGGAGGCTTCCGGGGCGCCAGAGACCGGGGATGAGGTGAGGGAGGCTTCCGGGGTGCCAGTATCCGGCGTGGTGCTGGTTTTCGGAATCCCGATACGCAGTTCTCCGGGTTGGGAGTAGTTCAGATCGCCGCCGAACTTTACAGCGTCCATTCCCTGTGCAATGCAGTAAATGATATGGTCCATACCGTATCGCGCGCCAATGATCTCTTCACTGGAAATACCGTTCATGACGGAAATAATCGTGGTGTCCGGTCCGACGCAGTGTTCCATGGTATTCAGGGCGGATTCCAGAGCGTTATACTTGACTGCCACGATGACCAGGTCAGCAGGCTTGCAGTCACTGGAACTGATGATCGGGAACTGTTTTGCAGCTTTGTTGACGGTGAAGGACATGCGGCGGTATTTCTTCACACGGTCCGGGTCTGCGACGAAGGTTACGGCGTCCGGTCCAAGGTGGGTCATGATCTTATCGGCATAGAGCATACCCAGTGCGCCCATGCCGATGATGGCAGTTGTTTGGATTTCTTTCATAATGTGTCACACTCCTTTGTTGTGTATGATATGGCTGCAGAGAGCTGATGGACTTGTTATAACTATACTATAGATTTCAGAAAAATACTATGTTGAGAATCAGGATGGTAAGGATGATGGTGGACAGACGGAGTGTTGCTGCTTCATACATGGAGAAGAGTTGATTTTACGGTGAAGTTTGGACAATTATGGACCAAACTTTCAAAAATTATCCAAATCAGTCTTTGAGGGTACAATTTAAACCTTTTAAGCAGGCGTTTTGGACAATTTTACCCTGAAACTCTTGAAAATTATCCAAAAATCTTGAGAATTTGGATAATAACAGTTGAATTTCAATCATAATTGTCCAAAAACAACCTTATGTCAACCGATAATCGTTATATCCGGGAGAAGTTTGGACAATTTTTTAAATAATAGGCATTTATTGTCCAAAATATGATTCCATATATGGTATTATATTAATTTTACAAAATAATCCTGGCACAGGGAATTTTGTATTACCTTAATCCCTGTCCCCCTCACTCTCAATCCGCGAATAAAAAATCACCCCGCCCAGAATCACCGCGCCGCCGATGATCTGCATGAGTCCGGGAATCTCCTGGAACAGAAACACAGCCAGAATCGCCGCAACCACCGGCTCGCACAGCTTGGAGGCGGAGACGAAGGTGGGGGATAAGTATTTCAGG
Source organism: Eubacteriales bacterium (assembly GCA_030536555.1). Classification (GTDB taxonomy): domain Bacteria; phylum Bacillota; class Clostridia; order Lachnospirales; family Lachnospiraceae; genus Brotaphodocola. The sequence goes on from JAUNPU010000017.1 coordinate 45,296, forward strand.
CACCAGCTGAAAATGCTGTGTCCAAGTATGGTGGAGAAGATGGACAGCAGCAGTCCCACGGTGATGGCGCTGAGACCGTATCCGAACAGGGAGTAGCCCTGAAGCGTCATGATGATGACCAGGGTGATGGCACAGCATACATACACGATGTAGGTGTAGATCGTGGTGGAGGTGGTGGTCCGCGCCACCCGGCCGATCAGGGTGTAGACAGCCACCGCCATGGCGGCCAGCAGAGCTAACATGTCGCCGTACAGATGGTTGCCGCCGGAAGAGGAGTCGGAAAAAGCAATCAGGACACTTCCGGACAGGGTGATGATGATGGCAAGTATGGCTTTGGCGGAAAGCTTCCCGTGGAGGAACACACAGTAGCCCAGCGCCACCCAGATGACTTCCGTACACACGATGGTGGTGGAGCTGGCGACGGAGGTGTGAGCCAGGGACTCAAACCAGATGATAAAGTGCAGTGCCAGAAATATGCCGCTGACCGCGCACATGACCACGGTCTTTTTGTCGGTGGTGAGAAGCTCCTGCCTGCGCTCGGATTTCAGAAGCACCACAGGGGACATGAGCAGCACGGTCCACAGAAGGCGGCTGGCGGCTGTCACCACGGACGGGGCGGTGGAATACTTTACAAAGATGGCGGAAAGTGAGATGCCAAGGATGCCGATCACGATCATGATCATGGGGGGTTTTTCAAGGTAATTCATGGTTGAAATTCTCCTGTTGCGGTAGTTGGTTGATGGGAAACCGGGACCGGGGTCAGGCGGTTTCGCGTATCCTGTTAACTATACTATAACTTTCCGGAAAAAACTACGGAAAATCCCGAAAAGGGCTTGCAAATTCAGGATTTTCCTGTACAATAAATTATGTTACGAAAGATAGGGGACATAAGAATGCCCTCTTTTTTTATGAGAAAGGTGTTAGAAGAATGATTAGTGCAAATGGTGTTACCCTGAGACTCGGGAAAAAGGCATTATTTGAAGATGTAAATATTAAATTCACGGAAGGCAACTGCTACGGTCTGATCGGTGCCAACGGTGCAGGTAAGTCTACGTTCCTGAAAATCCTGTCCGGACAGCTGGACTCTACCAACGGGGATGTGGTGATCACCCCGGGTCAGCGTCTGTCTTTCCTGCAGCAGGACCACTTTAAATACGACGAGTATCAGGTACTGGATACGGTTATTATGGGCAATAAGCGTCTGTACGACGTGATGAAGGAGAAGGACGCCATCTACATGAAGGAGGATTTCTCTGACGAGGACGGCATCAAGGCAGCAGAGCTGGAAGGCGAGTTTGCTGAGATGAACGGTTGGGAGGCAGAGTCTGACGCAGCCAACCTGTTAAATGGTCTGGGCGTTGACACGGAGTTCCATTACACCCTGATGAAGGACTTGACCGGTGCGCAGAAGGTCAAGGTGCTGCTGGCTCAGGCACTGTTCGGCAACCCGGACATCCTGCTTCTGGACGAGCCGACCAACCATCTGGATCTGGATGCGATCGCATGGCTGGAGGAGTTTCTGATCAACTTTGAGAATACGGTTATCGTGGTATCCCATGACCGTTATTTCCTGAACAAGGTCTGCACCAACATCGCGGATATCGACTACGGCAAGATTCAGCTGTATGCCGGCAACTATGACTTCTGGTACGAGTCCAGCCAGCTGATGGTGAAGCAGATGAAGGAAGCAAACCGGAAGAAGGAAGAGAAGATCAAGGAGCTGCAGGAATTCATCCAGCGGTTCTCCGCCAATGCTTCCAAGTCCAAGCAGGCAACCTCCAGAAAGCGTGCTCTTGAGAAGATCGAACTGGATGACATCAAGCCGTCCAGCCGTAAGTATCCGTATATTGACTTCCGCCCGTTCCGCGAGATCGGCAATGAGGTTCTGACTGTTGAGAACCTGTCCAAGACCATCGACGGCGTGAAGGTGCTGGACAACATTTCCTTCGTGCTGAACCGCGATGACAAGGTTGCTCTGGTAGGACCGAACGAGCATGCGAAGACCATCCTGTTCAAGATTCTGTCTGGCGAGATGGAGCCGGATGAGGGTTCCTACAAGTGGGGTCTGACCACAACCCAGTCCTACTTCCCGAAGGACAATACCGCAGAGTTCTCCAGCGACGACACCATCGTAGACTGGCTGACCCAGTATTCTCCGGAGAAGGATGCCACCTATGTACGTGGATTCCTGGGACGTATGCTGTTTGCAGGGGATGACGGCGTGAAGAAGGTGCGTGTGCTTTCCGGTGGTGAGAAGGTGCGCTGCATGCTGTCCAAGCTGATGATTTCCGGCGCAAATGTGCTGATGTTAGATGAGCCGACGGACCATCTGGACATGGAGTCCATCACCGCCCTGAACAACGGACTTGTGAAGTTCCCGGGCGTGCTGATCTTCTCCTCCCGTGACCACCAGATCGTGCAGACCACGGCGAACCGTATCATGGAGATCGTCAATGGTCAGCTGATCGACAAGATTACTTCTTACGACGAGTATCTGGAGAGCGATGAGATGGCGAGAAAGCGTTTCGTATTCGCTGTGACAGAGAAGGACGAGGAAGACGACTAAAGACCGACAATCATAAAAGCCGGATTTCAGAGTGGATGACACTTCTGAAGTCCGGCTTTTTTCTAATGTGCCTGGCACACATTTCTGTCAGCTGCTTTCACGTTCCACCAAAGCGGAAGAAAGAATAAGATGCTGCGGTGCAGTTTTCTGGTCACTGTCAGATTCAATCTCTTCCAGCAGCATTCGCGTGGCCTTAATACCCATATCTTTTGCCGGAATCTCCATTGATGTCATAGTGGTCTCTAAAAGTTCTCCTATGGTATGACCGGTCAGGCTGATCAGGCGGACCTGGTCAGGAACCCTGAGTCCGTGATCCTTCAGCGCACGCATGGCGCCCATGCCCTGGATATCCACGGCCGCCATGATCGCATCCAGATCGGGGTTCTGCTCCAGCAGATCTTCCGTACATTGATATCCGTATTCGAAACTGTTGTCGGGATTCAGGCTGGTGGTGCTGGTTTCGCTCAATCCCAGTTCTTTCAGCGCGCGCTGATAGCCGTTGTAACGCTCACGATAAGGTGCAAGATCCATACTGCCGTTGATCAGACCGATCTCCGTACATCCTTTGGATGCAAGATATTTTACGGCCTCATAACCGATAACGCTGTAGTCGGCAATGACGCTGTTGATTTTCGGGTCCTGCTGACGGACGATCTGTGTGACAGCAATTCCGCTTGCATGGATATCACGCAGGAGACGGTTGTTTTTTCCGGTAGAAGCAATGATGATGCCGTCCACGAAGCCATTGCGAAGCCGGTTCAGACAGTCACGTTCCAGTCTGGGATCATCTTCCGTGTGACAGATCAGAGTAGCATATCCGCGTTTGCCTGCCTCAATCTCAATTCCCTGTGCGATTTCGGCAAAGACCGCGAAGTGAAGCCTGGGAATGACCACGCCGATGGTGTGGCGCTTGCCCTGGCGAAGCCCCTGAGCCAGTACGTTGGGCTGATAGCTGAGTTCCTTGACTGCTGCATAGATACGCGCTTTGGTATCCGGGTGGACATAAGAAGTATTATTCAAAGCACGGGAAACAGTACTGACATCGACACAGGCCAGCTTTGCCACGTCTTTTAAAGTAGCCATAACAGCAAAGTACCTCCTTTTCTTATAAAAAGATGCTGCATCATATGAAAAATGTGTGCAAACGATTGTATAGATATAGGATAACTATACTAAACATCCGGTAAAATGGCAAGAGCTGAATGGAAAAATAAAAGAAAAGAAGTGTCTGGAGTCGAGAAGAAAAAAGGAAATAAATTGTGCATAATGTATATGAAATAACAGGTTTACAGACAAAAATACAAAATATTGCAAGGGATATGCAAAGAATTGCAGAGAAGGTCAGAAAGATTGACGGTAGATAACAGGTATGGTATAAATAAGCCATAAGACATACAAACGTTTGTACAAAACAACAAATGCCAATGCGCAGGGCATGGAACTACATAATCAAATTAAAAGGAGAATATGACAATGGCTAAAGTTAAAAATTTCAAGACAATCTTCCCGGCAGTATCTGTTCCGTTAAACGATGATTACTCCATCAATGAACAGGAGTTCCGCGTATACCTGCGTTGGCTCAAGAGCTTCTATGACAAAGGAATTCAGGGTCTGGTTTGTAACGGACATACCGGTGAGATCACTGGTCTGACCAGAGCAGAGAGAAAACGTGTGATTGAGATCTGTGCAGAAGAGTGCGGCGATATTATGACCATCATCTCCGGTGTAAACTGTGAGAATACCGCAGAGAGCATTGAAATGGCAAAAGAGGCAAAAGAAGCCGGCGCAGACGGTATCCTGTTAATGCCGCCGCATATGTGGCTGCGTTTCGGAATGAATGCAAATGCTCCGTTTGAGTATGTTAAGGATGTTGCAGAGGGCGCAGACATTGATATCATCATCCATCTGTATCCGGCAACCAGCAAGGCATTCTACCCGGTAGAGACCCTGATTAAGATGTGCAAGGAAATCGACCATGTAAAATGCATCAAGATGGGAACCCGTGTAACCTCTATCTACGAGCATGATGTACGTCTGCTTCGTCAGGAGTGCCCGGATATCTCCCTGATCACCTGCCATGATGAGACTCTGTGCGTAAGCTGGTTCCCGGGTATGGACGGCGCACTGATCGGTTTCGCAGGCTGTGTTCCGGAGCTGATCTGCCCGGCACGTGATGTGTTTGCAAATCCGGATCAGCATACCTTAAAGGAAGCACAGGACTGGTCCGATCGTATCTACCACATTTCTCAGGCTATTTACGGTGGCGGTCAGCCGTCTGGCGAAGCACACGCAAGACTGAAAGAGGCTCTGGTACAGCGTGGTATCTTCAAGTCCGGTCTGATGCGTAAGCCGGTTCTGCCGCTGAATCAGGAAGAGAAGGACTGGATTGCACTTGGTCTTGAGCGCAGCCAGCTTCCGAAAGTGGATATGAGCAAATACGAATAAGAAGCGTGAATAAAAAGGGGCGCGGCAGAGACAGGATGCAACTCTCTGCCGCGTTTTCTGCTTCAACGTCAGGGGTATTGATACGAGGAGGAGAACAATGGAAGAAAATGTTAAAAAACTGACATTTTGGGAAATACTGAAGCGGATTGGACCGGGAATCATTCTGACAGGTGTGGTGATTGGACCGGGAAATATTACCACTTCAGCAATGTTGGGGGCAAATTATGGCTATGGGATGGTTTGGCTGGTGATTCCGATTGCATTTATGGGAATTACATTTATGCTTACCACCTATAGAATTTCAATGCTGACGGGAATGCCGATCCTTCATGCAATTCGCCATTATTATGGAAAAGCAGCATCCGGCTTTGTCGGGGTGGCATTATTTCTGTCCTGTCTGTTTTTCACACTGGGAAATGTCACCGGAACAGGCGCAGGCATGAACCTGGTATTTGGAATCAACTGGAAGCTTGGCGCGCTGATCATGCTGGCAGTTCTGATGTACTGCTATTTTTCGAAAGGTGTGTATTCCAAAGTAGAAAAAGGAATCATGATTTGTATCTTTGGCATGATTGCAGCATTTTATGCGACGCTTGTGGCTTCCGGCGGACCTGACTGGGGAGGAATGGGACACGGTCTGACGCATTGGGGATTCCCGGAGGGAAGTATGACCACTGCTCTTGGCTATATCAGCACCAATGCAGCAGTAACAGCCGGTATCTATGGTACTTATCTGGGAGCAGAGAAAAAGTGGAAAAAGGAAGATCTGTTTAATGGTGCGATGATGGCGGATGCAATCGCGCATGTTATTACGGTTATCCTGATTTCCGGAGCGATTGTTCTGGTAGGTGCAATCGTACTGCATCCACAGGGAATGAAGATTACAGCACCGGCGCAGCTGGGTGAGCTTCTTGTGCCGTTTTTGGGAAATGCCGCAAAATATGTGATGGGAATTGCACTTCTGGGTGCAGGATTTTCGTCACTGCTTGGAAATACCCAGCGCGGTATGGTTCTGTTGAATGCCGGATTTGACAAAGAGGTGGGGCTGGAATCCAAGCCCATCCGCTGGGGATGTGTTATTTGTCTGGCAGCAGCCTGTGCGATATGCTTCTCTTATGGCGGGTCTCCGACACAGCTGATTTTCCTGGCGAACGTGGCAACGGCGATCGCAACGCCGGTAGCCGGACTGTTCATCACACTGATGATATGGAAGACGGAGGTCAATGCAGGATATAAGGCGCCTCGTCTGCTTCAGGTATGTATGACGATCAGTTATGCATTTGCTCTGGTGATGACAATATCAGCGCTGCAGAATTATGTTCCGAAATTAATCAACTCGATTGCCGGATTATTTTAAAGAAATATCTTACTGAAACGGAAGAAGGACAGATACACCGGATCGTACCGCTTGTGGTATGGATCGGTGTCATCTGTCCTTTTCACAGTCACTGTTGACAGTATTCATAGTCTGCTACTCCTGAAAGATTTTCTCGATTTTCTGCTGGGCCGCCTGCTCGTCTTTGCCGTTGAAGAAGAACAGCAGGGACCTTCCTCGTGGTCTCAGTTTTTTAAGCATCTCATCATAGTTCTTGGCGTTGATCCGGTTCTCATTGCACTCAATGTAAATGTCACAGAGAAATGAATTCGCCGTGTTGATGAGAAATGAAAGTGGTACCGGAGTACACCTCCGGCAGGTGTCAATTTGCTTTGCAATCATAGTTCCCCAACTCCTTTTCTGCGTTGCATACGCGTATACAATAAGCAAACCAACAAGTGACAAAGGCAAAAACTTAATATATGCTAAGTATAACACATCTGGAGTTAGAAAACAACAGTATAATTTATGAAAAGAGCAAATATATGTTAATTATTTATTAAGATTCTGCAAATACTTTATCGCGTTATCATGATAATTTGTTGAGTGCATTTTGTATATTTTATCAAATTTTTTGATTAATTAATCAGAAACGAATAAAGTTCGGATTTCTCTTTGCTTTTTTCCTTAAATATGTTATGATTCGAATTGAGAAGAGTGTTTGTTCGTGGTATCAATTTTAGATAAATTATTTTGGGAGGATAAGGATATGACGACACGTCTGGAAGCGGATTCAATCGGAACCATGGAGGTGCCTGCGAAGGCGTATTACGGGGTGCAGAGCCTTCGGGCGAAGTACAACTTTAACATTACGGGGCGTCCGCTGCACCCGGCATTTATCAACAATCTGGCGCGGATCAAGAAGGCGGCGGCTTACACCAATATGACGGCTCATGTGCTGGACGAGCGGATCGGAAAGGCAATCGTTCAGGCCTGTGACGAGATTGTAGCCGGGAAGCTGCACAATCAGTTTATCGTGGATGCGATTCAGGGCGGCGCGGGAACATCTGCCAACATGAATGCCAATGAGGTGATTGCCAACCGCGCCATCGAGATTCTGGGCGGGGAGAAGGGGGACTATTCCATCGTTCACCCCAATGACCACGTGAATATGGCCCAGTCCACCAACGATGTGATTCCCTGTGCGGGAAAGCTGACCATCATGGAGCTGATGCCGGGGCTGATCGAGGAGCTGCAGCGGCTGCAGAAGGCGCTGATGGAGAAGTCGGTGGAGTTCGACGATGTGGTGAAGATGGGGCGCACCCAGCTTCAGGACGCGGTGCCGATTCGTCTGGGACAGTCCTTTGAGGCCTATGCGGCGGTGATCGGGCGTGACATCCGCCGTTTAGAGCAGGTGGAGGACGAGATGCGGGTGCTGAATATCGGCGCGACGGCTGTGGGCACGGCAATCAACGTGAACCCGATCTATCTGTTCCACATTATCAAAAATATCAATCTGGTCTGCGGGACCAACTGCAGCCAGGCGGAGGACCTGTTTGATGCCACCCAGAACCTGGACGGGTTCGTATTTACCTCCGGAGTCTTGAAGACCTGTGCGGTGAACCTGTCGAAGATCTGCAATGACCTGCGGCTTCTGTCCAGCGGTCCCAAGACCGGCATCGGGGAGATCAATCTGCCGCCGAAGCAGAACGGCTCTTCCATCATGCCGGGCAAGATCAACCCGGTCATCCCGGAGGTGGTCAGCCAGGTGGCATTCAATGTCATCGGCAATGACGTGACGGTGACCATGGCGGCGGAAGGCGGACAGATGGAGCTGAATGCATTTGAGCCGGTGGTATTTTACAATATTTTCGAGTCGATTGATACCATGACAGGAGCTGTAAGAACGCTGATTGACAACTGCATCGTGGGCATCACGGCAAACCGGGAGCGCTGCGAGCAGCTGGTGGAGTCCAGCGTGTCGCTGGCTACGGCGCTGTGCCCGTACATCGGATACAAGAAGGCGGCGGATATTGCCAAGCAGTCCCTGGAGACGGGAGTGTCTGTGCGGGAGATTGTGATGAAGTCTGACCTGCTGACGGAGGAGCAGGTGGAGAAGGGGCTGGATCTGCTGGCTATGACGCAGCCGGGGCATCAGTTTTAACAGAAAACTATATAAGAAAGCAGAACAGATGGGGTGCCGATTAAGGCACCCCGTTTGCATGTACATTTGATTTTCAGAAAAGTTATGTTATACTGGTAAGTACGTGATAAAAGTGCTATCAGTGCAGGCAGTGTGCCTGCTGGAAGAAAGGATTAAATATTATATGAGTCTGGTTACCATAGAACATTTAACAAAATCATACACCGAGCGTCTGCTGTTCGATGACACGGCCTTCAGCATTCAGGACGGTGAGAAGGTCGGTCTGATCGGAATCAACGGCACGGGCAAGTCTACGCTGCTGAAAATTGTGGCGGGGTTAGAGGAGCCGGATGGAGGCACGGTGGTCCGCAGACGGAACTTATATGTCCGCTATCTGCCGCAGATTCCGGAGTTCACAGCCGGGGATACGGTGCTGGATGCCATCGTGCGGGAGAATGCTTCGGAGCCGCATTTCTCCTCAAGAGAGGAGATTGAGGCCAGCGCCAAGACGATTCTGACTCAGCTGGGAATCTATGAGTTCGATGAGAAGGTGGAGCATCTGTCCGGCGGGCAGAGAAAGCGTGTGGCGCTGACCAGTGTGCTCTTATCCACGGCGGATCTGCTGATTCTGGATGAGCCTACGAACCATCTGGACAGTGAGATGGCGGACTGGCTGGAGGACTACCTGAAACGGTTCCGGGGAGCGCTCCTGATGATCACCCATGACCGGTATTTTCTGGACAGCGTGACGAACCGGATTGTGGAGCTGGATAAGGGGAAGTTGTACAGCTATCAGGCAAACTACGAGGGATTTTTGAAGCTGAAGGCGGAGCGGATTGATATGGCGGTGGCTTCGGAGCGGAAGCGGCAGTCCATTCTGAGGGTGGAGCTGGAGTGGATGCAGCGGGGCGCCCGGGCGCGCTCCACGAAGCAGAAGGCACATATTCAGCGGTATGAGTCCCTGCGGGACATGGATACGCCGGAGTTCGACAAAGAGGTGGAAATGGAGTCCATTTCCAGCCGCTTAGGGCGCAGTACCATCGAGGTGAAGGATCTGTGCAAGGCATTTGGCGACAAGGTGCTTTTAAGGGATTTCAATTATATTTTCCTGAAAAATGACCGCATCGGCATCATCGGACCCAATGGAAGCGGCAAGTCTACACTGATGAAGATGATTGCGGGCTGGGTGGAGCCGGATTCGGGAACCATCGACATCGGGCAGACCGTGAAGATGGGATATTTCTCACAGGAAAATGAGGCGATGGACGAGAGCCTGAAGGTCATTGACTACATCAAGAACGTGGCGGAGTACGTGCAGACGAAGGATGGTTATGTGAGCGCGTCTCAGATGCTGGAGCGATTCCTGTTCCCGTCCAGCGTGCAGTATACCACCATCAGCCGGCTGTCCGGCGGCGAGAAGCGGCGGCTGTATCTGCTGCGTATCCTGATGGATGCGCCCAATGTGCTGCTCCTTGACGAGCCGACCAATGACCTGGATATCCGGACGCTGACGATTCTGGAGGATTATCTGGACAGCTTTCAGGGTATCGTGATTGCCGTATCCCATGACCGGTATTTTCTGGACCGGATGGTGCGGCGGATTTTTGCATTCGAGGGCGACGGAGCTGTGGTGCAGTATGAGGGCGGATTTACGGACTATCAGGTGGCGTACGAGAGAAAGCACCTGGAGATGGGCGGCGGCGCAGGAAAAGGCGGCAAGAGCGGTTTGAGCGGCATTGGTGTAGCAGGTTCCGGAAGCAGTCTGAGCGGCGCAAGGGCTGGCAGCGCATCGGGCGAGGCAGGTGCGGCGGGCGGCGGCGCTGGAACCGCGGAAGCAGGGCAGGACGGTGCAGATGGGGAGAAGGCGTCCCAGAGCGGCCGCGCGCATCAGAAGAAACTGAAGTTCTCCTTCAAGGAGCAGCGGGAATGGGATACCATCGAGGATGATATAGCAGCGTTGGAGGACAAGATCGGTTCTCTGGATCAGCAGATTGGGGAGTCAGCCACGGATTACGGTCGGCTGAATCAGCTGATGGAGGAGAAGGCGGCTGCGGAGCAGCAGCTGGAAGAGAAGATGGAGCGGTGGATGTATCTGAATGAGCTGGCAGAGAAAATTGCGGCGCAGTGAGAGGGACATTAATTAAGAGGCATCAGGCTGTACGGTAAGGGACATTTTACAGCCATATTCCTTTGGGTAATTAGTTATGTTTTGCGTGTCCAGTCTATAGGGGACATTTTTAAGCAAGCTTTGGACAATAAAAGCTGATTTCTAGGAAAATTATCCAATTTTAGCCGAAATGCAATAAATATCAGCTAAAAACGGGGCTGTTTGGACAATAAAAGCCGATTTCAAAGAAAATTATCCAAAAATCCGGAGATTTTGGATAATCAGACCCCGGTTTGAGGGAAAATTGTCCAAAACACAAGTTATGTAAACTGCTTAATCGACCTGATTCCTGTTCTCGTGGGCGGATTGGACAATTTTGTGCGATAATGCCCCGTAATTGTCCAAACTTCGCATTGCAGGAGCCTGCGTCAGTCTGACTTATAGATGTTTTCGCACAACAAACTTTTCTGCAATTACTTCTTGACTTTATCACGATGAATTGCTATAATCCCACTAAATGAATGAGCAATGGGGCTCCGCTGATATAGCGGAGCTCTGTGCATTTTTATGGAAAATCATGTGTGAAAAAAGGAGGACTACCAAGATGTCTTATGTTGATGAGATTTACGCAAAAGTTGTAGAGCAGAATCCAGGTGAGGCTGAGTTCCATCAGGCAGTGAAGGAGGTTCTGGATTCCCTGAGAGTGGTAATCGATGCCAATGAGGAGAAGTATCGTAAGCTGGCTGTGCTGGAGAATCTGGTTGAGCCGGAGCGTATCATTTCCTTCCGCGTGCCGTGGGTAGATGACAAGGGTCAGGTACAGGTGAACAAGGGTTACCGCGTTCAGTTCAACAGCGCAATCGGACCGTACAAGGGCGGCTTACGTCTCCATCCGTCTGTAAATCAGGGCATCTTGAAGTTCCTGGGTTTTGAGCAGACCTTTAAGAACTCTCTGACCGGACTGCCGATTGGCGGCGGCAAGGGTGGTTCCAACTTTGATCCGAAGGGCAAGTCTGACAGAGAGGTGATGGCATTCTGCCAGAGCTTTATGACAGAGCTTTATAAGTACATCGGTGCAGATCAGGATGTTCCGGCTGGCGATATCGGTGTAGGCGCAAGAGAAATCGGCTACCTGTACGGACAGTACAAGAGACTGACCGGCTTGTATGAGGGCGTGCTGACCGGTAAGGGTCTGACCTACGGCGGTTCTCTGGCAAGAAAAGAGGCAACCGGCTTCGGTCTGATCTACATTCTGAAAGAGATGCTGACTCACAACAACATGGAGCTGGCTGGCAAGACTGTCGTAATCTCCGGTTCCGGCAACGTTGCAACCTACGCAGCTCAGAAGGCACAGCAGTTTGGCGCGAAGGTAGTTGCAATGAGCGATTCCAACGGCTATGTATACGATCCGGACGGCATCAAGCTGGATGTGGTTAAGGAGATCAAGGAAGTCCGCCGCGGCAGAATCAAAGAGTATGTGGATGCAGTTCCGACTGCAAAGTACACTGAAGGCAAGGGGATCTGGACCGTTCCGTGTGACATCGCGCTTCCGTGTGCAACCCAGAACGAGCTGAATCTGGACGATGCCAAGGCACTGAAAGCCAACGGCTGCCAGGCAGTGGCTGAGGGCGCAAATATGCCGACCACCAGAGAGGCAACGGACTTCATCCAGGCAAATGGTATCCTGTTCATGCCGGGCAAGGCTGCCAATGCAGGCGGCGTGGCAACCTCCGCACTGGAGATGAGCCAGAACAGCCTGAGAATGTCCTGGACCTTCGATGAGGTAGATGCAAAGCTGCATGACATCATGGTAAATATCTTCGCCAAGGCTGATGACGCTGCAAAGCGTTACGGTATGCCGGGCAACTATGTGGCAGGTGCGAACATTGCCGGATTTGAGAAGGTTGTGGACGCTATGATGGCACAGGGCGTTTGCTGATTGCGGGCTGGCTGCTTGAGGGCAGGCTGCAGTTATAGCGGTGAAATAGCTGATGCGCAATAAAAAGTGTATCATAAAAAGTGTGCGACAAAAATCGCAGGTGGGAATGATCTCACCTGCGATTTTTAATGGAAAAATTTATTATGATGCGTGGTATTTGGCATGGTACGGATAGTGGGAGATGGAAGCTGAATCTGGACGGTCCTCCGAAAGCTTTGCAAATCCATTGGACTGATCCTGATCATTCAGAAACCGGTCCAGATGATCAGCCATGCGATAACCCAGTAAAAACAGCCCGATCACAGTAATAAGTAATAATGCTGCCGTCATACAATCACTTCCTTTCCCTTATTGAGACACTTCTTCTTTGTAATTTTATTATAAAACATGTGGTATAAGTTTGGGATTGGGGTTTCGGGTATGATATTAAGATGTCATTAAGGCGGAAGGAGAAGCCGTGGACCGGCGGGCAATCTTAATGCAATCTTAATATGAAATAGACCTGCAAACAGGGGAAGACATGGTATACTGGTGTCAGAGAGCGGGAGAATCCCTGCAGCAATGTGAGGAAGGAGGAAGACAGATGGCGGGAAATGAGAGGGAGGAGCATATCCTTGTGTGCCTGTCCTCCTCCCCTACCAACGGGAAGATTATCCGGATCGCGGCGCGGATGGCTGAAGTGTACCGGGGGACATTTACGGCGCTGTTTGTGGAGACGCCGGACTACAAGGTGATGAGCGAGGAGAACAAGAACCGCCTGCGGGAAAATACGCTGCTGGCGGAGCGCCTGGGAGCCACGGTGGAGACGGTGTACGGCGATGATATTCCGTTTCAGATCGCGGAATTTACCCGGCTGGCAGGTGTCACGAAGGTGGTCATGGGGCGGCAGAACATCCAGCGGAAATACTTCTGGAGCAAGCCCTCCCTGACGGAGCAGCTGATCAGTCTGGCACCGGAGCTGGACATCCACATTATTCCGGACGGAAATGTGTCCCGGTACCGGTCGCGGAAGCTTTACCGGACAGAGCAGCTGGTGCGGGCGGATGATGTGGCAAAGAGCGTGCTGCTTCTGGCGGCAGCCACGGCTGTGGGCATGATTTTCCGGAAAATGGAGCTGACGGACTCCAATATCGTTATGGTCTACATTATCGGCGTGCTGCTGACGGCGGTGGTCACCTCACGAAAATGGTACAGCCTTGTGATGTCCGTGGTGAGCGTGCTGGCATTTAACTATTTTTTTACGGTGCCTTATTTTACATTGAAGGCGTACAGTGATGATTATCCGGTGACATTTCTGACCATGTTTCTGACGGCGTTTATCACCAGTACCCTGGCAGGCCGGATGAAGCAGCAGATGAAGCAGGCGTCGGAGGCGGCGTACCGCACCAAGATCCTGCTGGAGACCAACCAGATGATCCAGAAGAAGAGCGACGAGCAGGAAATGGTATCGGTAGTGGCGAATCAGCTGGTGAAGCTTCTGAAGCGGGACATTCTGTTCTACCCGGTGGAGAAGGGGCGGCTTGGGGAGGCGGTGGTCTATCCCCTGGGCGAAGAGCCGCAGAACCCGGAGAATACCGGGGCAGATGAGCGGGCGGTGGCGGAGCTGGTATATCAGACCAGCCACCATGCGGGAGCGACCACAGATACGAGAAGCGACGCCCGGTGTCTGTATTTGGCAATCCGTGCCGGTGAGAAGGCACAGGGAGTCATCGGCATTCCCATTTCCGGGGAGCCGCTGGAGACCTTTGAGAACAGTATTACCCTGTCGATTCTGGGCGAGTGTGCCCTGGCACTGGAGAAGGAAAAGGCGCTCCGGGAGCGGGAGGAGACGGCGCTGCTGGCGAAAAATGAGCAGCTTCGTGCCAATCTGCTGCGGTCCATTTCCCACGATCTGAGGACGCCGCTGACCACCATTTCCGGAAATGCCGGAATCCTGCTTGCCAATGCGGACGATATGGACCGGGCAAGCCGCAGGCAGCTCTATGCCAATATTTACGATGATTCCCTGTGGCTCATCAATCTGGTGGAGAATCTGCTGTCAGTTACCAGGATCGAGGACGGGACCATGAAGCTGCACCTGTCCACGGAGCTGGTAGACGAGATGGTGCAGGAGGCACTGCAGCATGTGAATCAGCGAAAGAAGGATCACAGGATCGTGCTGAACGAGTCGGAGGATTTTCTGCTGGTAAAGGTAGATGCCCGGCTGGTGATGCAGGTCATTATCAATATCGTGGATAATGCGGTCAAGTATACGCCGCCGGGCTCCGAGATTCACATCACCACATATCGTCAGCAGGGACAGGTGGTGGTGGAGATTGCCGACAACGGCGAGGGCATCCCGGATGAGGCGAAAGCGAAGATATTTGAGCGTTTTTACATTGTGGAGAAAGGCGTGGTGGACAGCCGGAGAAGCCTTGGGCTGGGGCTGTCCCTGTGCAAAGCGATTATTACAGCACATGGCGGTACCATTGAGGTGCGGGACAACCAGCCCAAGGGCTCGGTGTTCCGGTTCACACTGCCGGAAGAGGAGGTAAGATTACGTGAATAAACCACTTGTTTTAGTTGTCGAGGACGATGCGGCGATCTGCAACCTGATTGCCACAACCCTGGGAACACACAATTACAAATACAGGACAGCGGCGGACGGCGAGACAGCCATTCTGGAGGCGGCGTCCCACAATCCGGAGGTGGTGCTTCTGGATCTGGGGCTGCCGGACATGGACGGGGTGGAGGTCATCCGGAAGATCCGCACCTGGTCCACCATGCCGATCATTGTCATCAGCGCCCGCAGCGAGGAGACGGACAAGATCGAGGCGCTGGACGCGGGTGCCGATGATTACCTGACGAAGCCATTTTCCGTGGAGGAGCTGCTGGCAAGGCTGCGGGTCACCTTCCGGCGGTTAAGCTACTCGGCGGCCGGCGGCGAGGCGGACAGCTCCGTATTTGAAAATGGCGATCTGCGGATTGACTATGCGTCCTGCTGTGTATTTCTAAATGAGACGGAGCTGCACCTGACTCCCATCGAGTACAAGCTTCTGTGTCTGCTGGCGAAGAACGCAGGCAAGGTGCTGACTCATTCCTACATTACCAGAGAGGTCTGGGGCAGCTCGTGGGACAATGATGTGGCATCCCTGCGGGTGTTCATGGCGACCCTGCGCAAGAAGATCGAGAAGGATCCGTCCAATCCACAGTATATACAGACCCATGTGGGGATCGGGTATCGGATGCTGCGGGTGTAAAATCGGAGGGATGAAAGGGAGATGCGGATACTTGACGGGAGATATCCGGACGTGGTATTATGCATATCATGGCTGTGTTTTGGACGCTGCAGAGGGCAGCGGATGACAGGCTGCTCAGAACTGATGAAGCGAATGGACAGCTGCGAGATAAGAGGTGAGACATATATGCATAGATTTTTGCGAAGTGTAGGATTTTCCACATACCAGAAGAAGAGAGAGATTGAGAAGATGCTGGCGGAGTTAGAGGGGACCGCGGTGCGCCGTCGGATTCAGATCGACCCGGAGACGAATCTCACGGAGCTGCGCGCCGAGGTGGCACCGGGAATGGGCATCGTGATGGCAGGTGAGACCGATGAGAACGGCGTATTTCGCCGGGAGTATTATTACCCCTATCTGGAAGGTTCGGATGCGTCCTCGGATGCAGACTGCTCCATCCAGCGTCATGCGGAGAAGGAGACCTATGCAGGACTTCTGGACGAGTACCGGGTGGGAATCTCGCTGATCTTCTATCTGGACAATGCCTTTGAATACCGGGAGCGGAAGCTGGACCGCGCCTCCAGAAAGTCCAAATCCGTCAAGCTGACCGGGCTGGCGCTGGAGGGCAAGATTCTGCTTCCTCTTCATAAGACCAGAAAGCAGATTGAGATGGCGAAGGTCGCCACGAAGAATCATAACAGTCTGCTGGAAGCGGCGAAAAAGGGCGACGAGGACGCCATGGAGACCCTGACCGTGGAGGACATCGACATGTACTCCCAGATATCCAGGCGTGTGATGAAGGAGGATATCTACTCCATCGTGGATTCCAGCTTTATGCCCTGCGGCATCGAGTGCGACCAGTATGCGGTGATCGGTGAGATCGTGAAGGTCGAGGTGAAGGAGAACCGCTTCACTAAGGAAGAGGTCTATGACCTGACCTTAGACTGCAACGATATGGTGTTCCACGTGGGGATCGGAAAGCGGGATCTTCTGGGCGAGCCGAAGGTCGGCCGCCGGTTCAAGGGCCAGATCTGGATGCTGGGTGTGGTAGAATTTGAAGATCAGACTTGACGATGTTGGATTTTTTGCATATAATAGGAACTGCACGTTTCTGTAGCTCAGCAGGATAGAGCGTCCGCCTCCTAAGCGGTAGATGGTTCGAGTCTAAATTAGGAAAACAAGTTCATATTTTTACAAATGTCCACGTAGCTCAGCTGGATAGAGCACACGCCTCCTAAGCGTGGGGTCGGAGGTTCAAATCCTCTCGTGGACGCCAGTAAACAACGCTGTAAGCCTTTGTTTTCAAGGGTTTGCAGCTTTTTTTGTTATGCCGCAAACCTTAGACAAAACCATCTGCCGATAGTTGAGGTTGAATTTATTGTTTATGCGTTACGGTTAATTTCTTGCTAATAGGAAACGAACAAAAATGGAGGGCTTGCTAAGAAAAATGGACTTCTTGCTAATTTGAGATTTTAGCCTGCTCTCTGGGCAGAGAGCAGGGCTGCCAAAGTATTTGCGAGCTCCGGCGATTTCTGAAGCTGTTCCACCAACGCTGCCAGGTCTAAGGTCTGTGCCTGAGGCTTTTCCGGTTCCTGTGGAGGTTTCACATTCCGCAGATCAGGATTAGCATAAAAGGCACTTTCAAACTTCTGGGCGTTGATCTTGCGGTCCTCGTCAAGGATACGGGCGTACACTTTTGTAATCATATCAATTTCAGCGTGCCCCGTGTCTCCCTGGGTGGCTTTCAGATCGCCGTGATTGAGTTTGAGCTTATAGGTGGTGCTGGAATGTCTGAGAGAGTGGAAAACCACATTAGGCAGTCCGGCTTTTTCTTTCAGCAGAGAAAATTCTTTCTCTATAATCCGATTTTCACAGGGACGCCCGTTAGGCAGGGCAACCACTAAATCGAAGTTCTGGTATTCATCACCGAGGAAGCTCTTTAACTCGTCCTGTGCCTTTTTCCATTCACGGAGGATATAGGCAACGGTTTTCGGCAGCCAGACTTTTCTCTCACTTGATTTTGTTTTCGGTTTCTTCAAGATCAGTCTGGTGCTGGTGTTTGGCATAAGCGGAGTGAAGATATAGAAAATATCTTTTTCTCCCAACATCTCAATGGCCTGCTTAGAAGCCCGCGTCAGTTCTGCCTCGATATATACATAGGCATTGTCAGCCGCTATGTTTTCATCTTCAATGTGAACATTCTTCCAGGTCAAACCGAGAATTTCACCCATCCTCAAAGAACACGCAAATGCAAGGTTCATAGCAACATACAATTTACTGTCGGTACACTGGTCCAGAGCGATACGGATGGTATCAGCGTCCCAGATGTCGCGTTTCTTGTACTCTGTTTTGGGTAATACGGTATTCTCAAAAGGATTTTTGCCGATAAGCTCCCAGCGGACCGCCTGCTTAAATGCGCAGCGGAGAAGTTTGATAATCTTCTCAATGGTCTGGTTGGAAACAAACTCGGTTCGGGCTTTCCGGTTTCTTTTGGAAACGGGATGGGTCTTTTGCAAGGTCTGAATATACTTGTCCACTACACGGGGAGTAATTGCCTGTACCTCCATATCACCGATAATCGGATTGATATAGTTGGCAATCAGGGCAGTCTGACCGTCATACATAGACACGCCCCATTTTTTCTCTCCATAGGTGGAAACAAAATCATACAGGAAATCAGATACTTTCTGATTGTTCGGAGGGAGGAAAGTCCCATTGTTCTGCTGGTTCTCCACCTCCGCCTTTCGTTTCAGAGCCTCTTTGTGGGTATGCCATGTTTCCCACTTCTGTTTGGTCTCTCCATTTTCGTCAATATAGTTGTAAACAACAGAATATGCTTTCTTGCGTTTGATAATAGATGCCATATACGATCTTCCTTTCTTCGTTCGTTAGAACGCCTGGGCGTCTAACCATTCATCAAATGACTTTTTGGAAATTCGTATGGCGTTACCAACACGCACAGTTTTGAAATGTCCCTCTTTTACAAGATTGTAAGCGGAAGTCCTCCCGATATTCAAAATCTGGGCGATTTCCTCAACCTTGTAAGTTCTCTGTTCGGGGACATTGCCATGCACACGATTAACAGGCTGGCTCATAATGTCCTCCTTTCTGCAGCCAGACAAACCATGTGCGGAACATAACTTCCTACAAATATTGTATCGCGCTGTTTTGGGTTTGTCTGCTGCTAATAAAAAGTTTTCGATTTATCCATATTAAAAAGACAAGTCAGGTGGCTGTCAGCACAGCTCCACGGGAATTTCACCCCCGCATGGTTCTCATGCGGCCCTACCCATTGCCTGCGACGCTTTGAACGCTCGGACTGTGGCTATAAGGGAGTACCGGTCTTTCTGTGTGTCATGGCCCACGGGTCGCTGCACCTGTTTTACGGCATGGCATTGATCGCTCGCTCTAAAGAGGTCATGGCGTGCCTGCCGCATGGCTCGGCACAGAAAGGATGTGCCTGGTTGTCCTATACTGTCACGGAGTTATCAGCCGGACTTTCTTTGTCAAAGAACAGTTATTTTGTCGGTCTGGAAATCCCATAGGCGAGGAAAGAGAGGACAGGAAACACGCCTGATGTTATGTATCTTAGACCGGAAGTACCTTGAAACCTGTTACAATGCTATACAGCAGCTTAGCCTCTAAACGGAGCCTCATATCTTCATCCACACAGAGATGTTCGTTGCCGTATTCATCTTTCATGGGTCTCATGGCGAGGAAACGAATATAGCCCTTATAGTAGTTAAGCACAGCATTCAGGGCTCTCTCGTCACCCTCGGCTGCTGCCAGGATTACCGGCAGCGGAATAGGGTCTCTCAAATTTCGGGCCATTCAAATCCCTCCTTTTCCAAATACTCGCGCAGTTCTTTAAGAATACTTCCGCGACGTCTGCTGATTACCTGTCGAACCACGTTAAGCTGTTCGCTGATCTCACGATCTGTCATTCCAAGAAAGTAAGACAACAGGATAATATCCCGTTTCTTATCAGGTAACTGCGCTAAGGACGCTGCCAACAGGTCACCGACTACAATTACTTTTTTTCCAAGCACTTCAAAGACATATTCGTCCTGAAAATACTTGTCATAGGAGGCGGTTTGAGCCTGCTCGTCCGGCGATAGATTGTCCAAAGATTTTTCTCTGTCACGTTGCCTCGTATATTCTTTGAGAATATCGTTAGCCGCGTTCTTTAGAACTCTGGTACAAAAGCTGCCAAACTGGTTCTGTACTCGCTGCTCGTAGGAGTCTTTCATTTTCTCACCTCCTTTCGCAGCCGCGAAAGCGGGTGATGGGTCTTTTCCTCCCTTTCGCAGGAGTAACTGTGAAAAGAGGGATTTGGCACCCCCTGGGAGGAAAAAATTTTGAAAAGCTCCAGCAGGAAACTGAGAACTGTCCAAGACGCAAAAAAAGCCCGACTGAAAAATACAGTCGGGCAGATGGAAATATTATATGTTACATAATGATGTGTGTGTTCATCTTGATGGCCGGAATATCCCGATTGAGGGAGTTGGCTTTTTTGATGAATGTATGTCAGGTGGAGAGAAAAAACTATAAAAGGACATGACGATACCTCCTGGATACCGCCATGTCCTTAAAAATGGGCGACTTTAACACACCCTCCATATTCTGTTTTTTGAAAAAGAAAATGGCGGTTTTGATTGTTATTTCAAAACCGCCGTAAGACTCTTGTTATTTTTGTTGGGCGCATGAAAAGTCTGCCGCCAAACAACGGTTTTTTTTATTTACCGTTGTTTAAGTGGCATTTACATATAATGATATGTAGATCTTTTCTTTTGTAAAAAAGCTATCGAAACAATTAAAGTTATCAGTTCGGCAATCGGAACAGCTAACCATACACCATTAACTCCTAAAATTTGAGGCAATGTAAGAAGTAGTATCGTAATTAACCCAAATGTTCGCAAAAAAGATATGATTGCTGATATTTTTCCATTAGAAAGAGCCGTAAAGGTAGCCGAGGTAAAAATGTTTATTCCGCAACATAAGAAACTAAATGAAAAAATCAAAAAACCGTTTTTTGCAATATCATAAACAGGTGTTCCGGTTGAAGAAAAAATATTTACCAAGTATGAGCCAAAAAATATTGATATTGCAAATATTAAGGCAGAAACAGTTACTATAAAAAGCAAGCAAATTCTAAATACCTTTTTCAAACGTTGATGATTTTTTCCTCCATAGTTATAACTAATAACAGGAGCTACACCCATTGAAAAACCGATATACAAGGTTGTTAATAGGAATTGTGAATAAATAATAATCGTTATAGCCGCAACGCCATTTTCCCCAAGTAACTTCAGCATGGTCGCATTAAAAAGAAATGTTGTAATTGCTGCCGCCGCTTGACTAACCATTTCAGAACATCCATTAGAACAACTCTCAAATAATACAGAAAAGCGAAAAGCAGGTTTCTTAAATTGCATACTTCCTTTTCCAGTTAGGAAAAATGCTATACTAATTATTGTAGGAATTAAATATCCAATGCCTGTTCCTAATGCAGAACCTTTAATCCCCATATTAAGCAGCACCATAAAAACATAATCTAACAGCACATTGATTGCTCCGGCACTGATTGAAAGCACCATACCAAAACTGGGACGTCCTGCTGTAATGATTAAATTCTGAAACAGCACTTGCAACATACTGGCGGGAGTGAAAAACAATAATACAAATAGATACCCCTTACAATAAGGAAACAATATTTCACTTGCACCTAAAAAATAAATAATATCGTCAAGAAATAAATTTCCAGTAATGGCAATCAGTATTCCAAGTATGGCTCCGGAAAGGACAATCAAAGTAAAATCCTGTGAGGCTTCTTTTGACCTTCCTGCTCCCATTTTGCGGGCAATGATAGCACTTCCTCCCGTTGCAAGCATTGTGCCAAGCCCAACAATGAGATTGATAATAGGCGTTACAATGTTGATTGCAGACAGAGCATCTGTATTTACAAATCGTGATACAAATATGGTATCGCCTATGGTATATAGGCCCATGAATACCATTGTTAGCATAGTAGGAAATGCAAATTTCAATAAAGAGCTAATCGTAAAATCTTTTGATAACGGATTGTCCAATACATCATTCATTGTTTGTGTCCTCCAAATTCTCTTTATGTAAGACAAACCGTTGTGTCGGATAACCAAATTCAATTAAAAGTTCAGCCTCCGCAAATCCAAGTCTCTTTAAGCTATCACGATGTCCTGTATCAGCCTTATCTCCCTCACGAAAAGTAGTGACTGTAATTTCATTGTTCTCTATAAGCAAAGAAAAGGCTTTTTTCAAAAAGGCTTGTGCAATTCCTTGCTTTTTATATTGTGGATGTATTCCTAAAAAGTCGATACTTCCAGTGGCAGTCGTAATACCCATGATACCAATAGCAATATCATCATCTTTCAAAATCAATGCTTGTTTTTTTATAATGGACTCTTTTAGTTGCTCTATATAATTCGTTTCATCTAAACAAGGAAATCCATCTACAACAAGTCTAACCAATTCAAGCCATTTAGGAATATCTTCCATAGTTGCAAATTGAATGTCTGTTTCCCAATCAACTCTCTGCTCCAAGATCATAGGATTTTTGTTCAAAATATATTTTAGCTGTAATGGATAAAATTCTTCATCATCCCTATATTGTCCAGGGGATTTTTTATACATAGCCTTGAATATGTCAGTAAACGCTTGTTGACTTTCGTATCCAGCAATAAAAGCAATCTCTAAAATCGGTTTGTCTGAAAAAATCAATAGTTTTGCAGCCTCAGTCAATTGCCTGCGTTTGACATAATCATGTACTGTTAATCCTACTGTTTTTGTGAAAATTCGATGTAAATAGTATTTGGAGTAATGAACAGCTCCTGCAACAAGTTCTAAATCCACTTTTTCAGACAGATGACTTTCGATATAGTCAATCGCAGCAATTACCTTTTCAATATTATTTTGCATTACAGCAGCCTCCTTTCTCCCATAGTATATCAAGAACTGTTTTTCACGTTTTCATTATTCTTGCAGTTTTTGATGTTATTTTTCATGACATATAGTTAATTAAAACAAGCAATAAATCACCTGTCAATCATATAAATTATAATATCATGCTCTATTTCAGTCAATACTATGAACTATGTACTCATATCTCAAAGGAAAGGTGAACGGTAAAATGTAGATGGGTGAAATAAACATGAAAAGAGAAACAGAACTTTATGATTTTAAGGCTTTTGGAGCAGCTATCAAAGCCGCACGCAAGGCTAAAGGAATATCAAGAAACCAATTAGCAGATAAAATGGGGATTTCCCCACGGTATATTGCCTCCATTGAAAACAGCGGGCAACATCCAAGTCTGCAAATCTTCTATGAGCTGGTGACATTTTTGGAGGTATCCGTCGATCAGTTCTTTTTCCCGAACGCGGAAGTGGATAAATCCACACAGCGCCGCCAGCTTGATACCATGTTGGATGAAATGGGAAGTAAGGAACTAACGATTATGACCGCCACAGCAAGAGGAATACAGGAGGCAGGTCAGGAAGAAGAATAGTCCTCCGATCACAATAAAACAGAAGTTATAAGACACTATGGGAAATTTGCTCTCATAGTGTTTTTTTGTTGCTTTTTAGGTAGCCAAAATCGGTTTTTCGCAGTTACTTACATAGGAGAGAAGAAAAACAGCAAGCACAGCAAACGAGTACCCGTTTGCGATTTTTCCTATTTTCAGGTCCCTTGCCCGAAAATGAAAAATGCTTGTTGGGATAATCCCAAACCCTTATAAAGTACGGAGGCAGATGATGGCGAACAGAAAGCGAAATATACAGATGAAATTCTGGGTGACACCAGAGGAAAAGGAACTGATAGACGAAAAGATGAAGCAGCTCCCCACACAGAGGTATGGGGCTTATCTTCGGAAGATGGCGATTGACGGATATATCATTTATACAGACACCACGGATATTAAGGAGATGAATAAAGTCCTGTCTGCCATCAGCCGGAACATAAACCAGATTGCAAAGAGGCTCAATGCGGGAGGTCCCACATATGAGGCAGACATTCAGGAAATCAGAGAGAGGCAGGAGGAAATATGGCAGTTACAAAGACACATCCTATCAAAACAACTCTGAATAAGGCAATCTCCTATATCTGCAATCCTGATAAAACAGATGGTATGCTGCTGGTATCTTCTTTTGGCTGTTCAGCGGAAAGTGCCGACATAGAATTTTCCTGGACCCGCCGCCATGCCATTGATAAAGGAACGAACCTGGGCCGCCACCTGATACAGGCTTTTGAGCCTGGGGAGACCACACCGGAACAGGCCCATGAGATCGGGATGAAGCTGGCCCAGGAGGTGTTGGGTGGGAAGTATGAGTTTGTCCTTACCACACACATAGATAAAGGACATATCCATAACCATATCATTTTTAATTCAGTCAGCTTTGTGGATTATCGGAAGTACCATTCCAATAAGCGGAGCTATCATTTCATCCGCCGTACAAGTGACCGTCTCTGCAAGGAGCATGGTCTGTCCGTGATCGTGCCGGGACCGGACAAAGGAAAGAGCTATATTGAACACAGCACCGCTAAAGCAGGAACCAGCTATAAAGCGAAACTGAAAGCTGCCATTGACCGGCTTATCCCCCAGGTCTCCAATTTTGAGGAACTATTAAAGCGGTTAGAGGCAGAGGGATACGAAATCAAAAAAGGCAAGTATATTTCCTGTCGAGCTGCCGGTCAGGAACGATTTACTCGTTTCAAGACTTTGGGCGTGGACTACACAGAGGAAGCTGTCACAGATCGGATAAACGGAGCTCCCCGCCCATCCAGACAGCCAAAGACAGTCGATCAGAAGATCAGCCTGCTCATTGACATTCAAAATAATCTGAAAGCCCAGGAGAGTGCCGGCTTTGCTCACTGGGCGAAAATCAATAACCTAAAGCAGGCAGCCAAGACCCTTAACTTTCTCACGGAGCATGGCATTTCCCAGTATGGACAGTTGCAGGAGAAATTTGAAGAGGTAATGACTTCACAAGACCGGCTGCTATCCTCCATGAAAGCAAAGGAACAGCGGATAGCGGAGATTGGTCTGTTAATAAAGCACGCCTCCACCTATCGGGAATATAAGCCTGTCTATGACCGTTACCGAAAGTCTGCGGATAAGGAAAAATTCCTGAGAGGACAAGAAAGTAAGATCATCTTATTTGAGAGTGCAGCCAAAGCCCTAAAACAGATGGGCGTTCAAAAGCTGCCGGATACAGCGGCTCTCAAACAGGAGATGACAGCCCTCACAGAAGAAAAGAAACAGGAATACAGCCAGTACCAGAAGATCAGGGCACAGGCAAGAGAGGTGGAGACCATCAAGAAGAATGTGGATAGCCTGCTCTCTGCCCCAAAACAGAGCGAAAAAGAGAAGAACCAAGAACGGGAATAGATTTGTTCAGATAAATATGATATAATCTTTTGTAAAATTAAATTTTTAGAAGAGCAAGTTGGAATTGACCGAGCTGAAAATGGGGAATACGTCTTGAATGTTAATTCAAAAAGGTGGACAATTTGATAATTTAAGGTTTGGAGGTCTTATGATAAAAAAAGGTTTAGGAATAACAAAATGGATATGTTATGGGGCAAGTTTAGTTTTGATAATTCTTATGTTAGGGGGTGTAGTTGCTCCTATTGTTACAAATAAGATGAATAATACTCAAAATTATTGCTTTTCAGATATGACAGAATTGCAACTGTTTGAGAAAAAGTTAAATGAGGGAAAAGTTCCATTTTCTCGTTTGTCAGATACTACGATAAACGTTTCAAAAGAGTATGAAAAGGAAGCTGATAATATATATCAAGTATTTGAATGATTGTAGAACAAACAATCAATGTCTATTTTGATGAAATATGTATAATGGAGCTTATAAAGCATTTTGAACGATTGCTATTACTTATTCCTGCATTAGTTGTTGGTGGCGGATTAGGTTATAAGCTGTTGCCTGATTTTGAGCCAATGAAAATAATTATATTTGCTATCGTATGTGTAATATTAGGTGAAGTATTTTATCAAATTGATAAGAGAATATCTAAAAAGTAAAACTACAGGTTGTTGAGCAGTACAAAAACAAAGGTAGCACCGTGGAAATGTGCATAACAGACTATTCCACCGATGGAAAACAGCATTCA
>JAUNPU010000017.1:71286-76736 GCA_030536555.1 Eubacteriales bacterium
TAGCACCGTGGAAATGTGCATAACAGACTATTCCACCGATGGAAAACAGCATTCACAGCACATGGAAAAGTCCAGGGACTTTCCCACATCCTGCAAACACCGTTTCCCACAGCTCCATAAGACAGCCAGTTATACACATTCCCACAATGCCTGCTGCTGCGAAACCAATCCCATCTTTTCCTATCCGCATAAAAGAACAATAGAAAATAAACGCATAAAAAAAGAGGGAGTACAGCCACCGAATGAAAAAACGGTCACTGTACTCCATTTTTGTGTTTCAGAAAGTGTCCAAAATCAACACTTTTCCATGCAGTTTTAAGGCATGGGGAGGAATAGGACAAATCCTATTGCCTATGTTATTTCAGCTTTGCAGAGCCGAAAAAATCCATTGTTTTCAACCCTTTTCCACCCTTTTTTTACTTCTATTTGTCCGATAGAGAGGACAGGCAATCAAAGTCACCCTAAAACTCTGCTTGCAGCTATTGATACATTTACGGCAGACCTTGTTATACTGGCGTCTGCCATTCTCACCGAGAAAGAAGCTCCATTCCTGTTTCCATTTTTTACTGCGGCTCACAGTTCCGGTTCCTCCTTTCCCAGTTTTCCGGTCTCAGGAGGTTTTCGTTCCGCACATTCCTTTTTCGCCTGGGAGAGCTGTCCCAGGACAGAGGGCTTGTCTGTCTGCACCTCCTTATCTGTTCCGCGCTCCCCATTGTTGATGATACCGTCGATCATGCCGTAATCATCCTCCAGGGAAATCTCCGCATTTTTCAAATAGTTCTCCCGATCGTCTATCTGCAGGTCGGGGAGAGCTCGGATAATATCCGCCACTGCCTCCCTCACCAGAGGACTCTCCTTGAAGTGCTCCACCAAAGAAAGACCGTCCAGATCAATGCGCTTACCCGCCACCAGAGGATAGGACATACCATCATAAATGCTGCCATCCTCTAAGGTGAAGCCGATACCCTTAATTCCATTCATACGCTCGGCAGGGATGGAACGGTATCTGTCAACGGCCTCCTGCAGCGTCAGGTTTTCGTGATACTCGCCCAGAGTGGGAAACTCCATGCACTCCGCCGCATAGAAAGCAATGCTGTCTTTAGCTTCCTGAGAGATTTCTGATTTTTCCTGTATAATCTCCGAGGTTAGAAATTCAGGCACTTCCTTATAGTCGTCTCGGTCACAGAAAAAGGCGGTCTCTTTTCCGTATTCCTGGAATACCACCACATCCGATATGGAAAGGCTGTGCCCGTGGAAATTGTCAGGTCGGTACAAATTCAGGTCAGTATAGATACTTTCCAATGTATCGCCAGGGGTAAGCGGGGCGGCATAGACCGGCTCATAGTTTTCCCTGTTTACGGATAATCCTGCCTTTTCCAGATAGTCCAAACCCTCAAAGCGGTAATCACGATAATCCTTTCCGGATTTTATCTGATACACCGTATAAGTATTGATACCAAATTCTTTTTCATAATCGGTCAGCCTGTCGATCAGCGGGGAGGTTTCTTCCGTCAGGTCCTTTTCACGGCCCATATTCAAAAGCCCTGTTTTGATGGCAGAGGTATCCCGTTTGTATAAATGCTCATGGAGAACGATCTGCTGGACTGTCTCGTCCGGGAACATGACCGGATACTCCATATCAAATTCACGAAAAAAGTAATCTATGTCTGCCGCAAGCTCCATAGAGGCAGTCAGCATACGATCATCCATACCGATAAATTCTTCATCAAAAGAGCCCATCCTTTCCAGCAGCTCCGCCGCTGCCTGGGAGTATCCTCCCTGGCTTTCGGCAATCTGGGAAAGGTGGCCTTTCAACTCGGCATAGCTGCCATTTATCAGCAGATCGGCAATTTCTTCTTTTCGCTTATGTTCCGCTGGATGGGTGGAGGCATAGTCCGGCTCCGCTGTCCGAAAGAACACATCCATATCAAAAGCCAGGCTTGTCGCCTCGTCCAGCATGATACTATCTTTTTCCTGCTGTTCCTCATAAGACAACTCCGGTTCTTCAGGAGAAACCATCACACGGTATTCTTCAGGGATGTTCTCACGGTCTCCGTCATAATATTCCTCAAAGCGGTTCTGATTGTCATAGACATAGCCATAATCTGTGAAGTCGCCGATTTCATCCAGGGCTATATCACGCCCGTATGCCTCATAGTTAATGTAGTTCTGCAAATGCTCCGGCACCTCCATAGTGCCAAGTTCCTCAATGTAATAGCGGCCCAGATCGTCATAATCCTCTATGCCGGAAAGTACGTCATACTTATCCAGGTTATCCGTCAGGTTGATAAGGTCCTTGATAGACCCCGTGTAGTCGCTGATCTGCATGGCAGCTTGGAAATGCTCATATTCTGCGTCGCCCAGTTCCTCCAGTTTGGAAGACAGATAATTCAATTCATCCAGACTTTCGTATTCCCCCAGCTTGTCATAGAGCCCGTCCACATAGCAGTCATAGTCCGTAATGAACCATTCTTCATAGACAGAGCCAAATTCATCCTGAGAGCCAATGCCGATACGCTCAAACACTTCCTGGAGCTTTTCCGGTGTGGTGGGAAATTTCACCCATTCTCCAACAAGTTCTCCCTCGTTGTATTTTCCCAGGTTTGTGATAAATGCCTCGAAAGGGCAGTCATGGTCGTAACTGTATGCCATATAAGCACCTCCTTATCGCTCCGGCTCATGCTTTGCCGGTCTGGTTATTTCCGTGTCACGGGCGGCACATTCTTTCTTTGCCTGTTTCAAAAAATCTTTGACAGAGGGTTTCTGCTCCCTGTCTTGTTTTGGCAGAGGGCGCTCCTGTTCCCATTCATCCCCTGAGAGGACCACATAACCCCTGTCGGAAAATACGCCCTGCTCCTGTTCTCGGATATGCCTACCAAAAGCCTCCGGTTCAATGCCGCCTTTCCATTCCTCCGGCATATCCACCATGCCGCTGTCATGGAGATAGTAAAGCCCCAGGGCCTTATCATCCGTGACCTGAGGCAGAAAGCAGAAATAATCGGCATTTTGCGGACACTCCCGAAATTGTGCGTATTCTGTTAGACGCATGGGTGTATCCTGGACCGCCAGGAGTTTTTCCTGCTCATGGCGGGGAAGATCGGCAAGTCCCTGGGCCAAGGCTGCCAGTTCATCCACATGCTCATACATGGGAAGAACCTTGCGAAGCCCAGGGATATTCGCCACATAATCATCAAAGAAATACTTATCCGGTTCAGAGGAAAGCGGCAGCCCGATTTCCTCGAAGGCTGCGTTTATATCCTCTGCCGTGAGCGGGAAGTAGAGCCATGTTCCGGCGTTTTCCCTTTCTCCGCTGTCATAGGCAAAGGCATTTACGATATACGCCTTAAAGATATAATCAGAAGAATTGTCAAGCATTAGCGCCCTCCTTTCGGTTTGGTAAACTCGGTCTTGAAGTTGATGTACTTGCCGCCTGTGTCCTCCATGTGGATGATGGCGTCATAGGTGGTGTCTTTCTTTTCCGAGTACAGCCCCTTGACTTTGGTTTTTCCTTTGGCAAGGAAATCCGCTGCCATCTTCTTTGTCAGCTCTTTCCTGCGGGAAGTCCAGAAACGGTCATTTTTCCAGAGAACGAACCCACAGCTCCGGTTCCCACAGTAAAAATTCTTTTTGCCCTCATAGACCGGCTCCCCACAGCGGGGACAGATACCGACAGGCTCTTTTTGAGGGGAGAACAGCTTTTGCCCGTCCTCGGAGATGTGGGAATAGCGGGCGATCAGTTCCTTTGCCATCCGTTCAATTTCTTCCATGAACCTGTTAGGACTGAGTTCACCTTTTGCCACCTGGGATAACTTGCTTTCCCAGTCAGCGGTCAGTTTTGGAGAGGCCAGCATATCCGGCAGGACCGTAACCAGGTTGATACCGTCCTTTGTAGGGATAAGGTTCTTTCCCTTTCGTTCTGCAAAGCCGGAAGATACCAGCTTTTCAATGATGGAGGCTCTGGTCGCCGGTGTACCAAGCCCTTTGCGCTCCGCGTCCTCTGGCATATCTTCTGAACCGGCTCGCTCCATAGCCGATAAAAGCGTATCCTCTGTATAAGGTTTTGGCGGAGAGGTGAAATGTTCCGTTACAGAAGCCTCCATCGGCTCGAATACCTGTCCTTTGGCAATCGGAGGCAGAGCAGCCTCCTGTCCGGCTGTTTCTTCCTGGTCTGTTTTCAGGGAAGTGCGGAACAGCCTCTCAATTCCTTTCCAGCCCTGGGACAGATCGGTTTTGCCTTTGGCAGTAAAGGTTCCCTCTCCACAGGAGAACACGGAGGAAACCGCCTCATAGATGTAAGGCTCCGCCAATGCACACAGCAGCTTGCAGCAGACCAGCAGAAAGAGATTTCTCTCTCCGACAGGGAGCAGGGATATGTTCTGTTTCTCCATTTCCATAGTAGGGATAATGGCGTGGTGGTCGGATACATCCTTATCCGAGATCACCGCTGCCACATCAGGGATAAAATCCGCACAGGAAGAAAAAGGCTCCTGCTTTGCGGTCAGGCGAGCCACCACAGAAACCGTCTCTGCCATATCGCTTGTCAGGTATCGGCTGTCTGTTCTGGGATAGGTCAGCAGTTTCTTCTCATAGAGGCTCTGTGCATAATCAAGGGTCTGCTTTGCAGTAAAGCCGAATAAGCGGTTCGCCTCCCTTTGGAGGGTGGTGAGGTCAAAGAGTTTGGGCGGCTTGACGGTCTTTTTCTCTTTGTCAGAGGAAACACAAACCGCCTGCCCGTTTTGGCATGCTGCCTGGATGGAAGTGGCTCTGTCCTGCTCCGTAATCCGTTCGCTCACCGCCTCCATGCCCGCAAATCCAAGCCTCACATGGTAGTATTTTTCTTTCTGAAAGAGCATGATCTGTCCGTCACGCTCTGCCAGCATAGCCAGGGTTGGTGTCTGGACACGCCCTACATTCAGAGTCTTGTGGTAGAGGACAGAGAAAAGACGGGTGGCGTTAATGCCGATCAGCCAGTTCGCTTTCTGGCGGCAGAGTGCCGACTGATAAAGGGGCTCATACCGGCTGCCGGGTTCCAGATGTGCAAATCCCTCACAGATGGCACTGTCCTCCATAGAGGAAATCCAAAGACGGGAGACGGGTTTTCTACATCCGGTCATATCCACCGCCAGACGGAAGATCAGTTCCCCCTCGCGTCCTGCGTCACAGCCATTGACAATCTCGGTCACGTCCGCTCGCTCCATTAAGGATTTCAAGACAGAAAACTGTTTCTCTTTGCCGGAAGCCACAAGGTATTTCCATTCCTTTGGCAGAATAGGCAGGTCCTCATAGTTCCATTTCTTATAGCGTTCCTCATAGGCTCCCGCCTCTGCCAGGGATACCAGGTGGCCGATACACCAGGTCACGATCAGGGAATTTCCCTCCAGGTATCCGTCTTTTCTTCCTTTCACGCCCAGGGCAGCGGCATAAGCCGCCGCTACACTGGGTTTTTCTGC
>JAUNPU010000058.1 GCA_030536555.1 Eubacteriales bacterium
GGGTGCGCTGCGGCAGCTTCCCCCTCCCGGCAAAAATTGGACAATAAATCCCGTTTTCGGGTAAAAATTGTCCAATCGCTCATCAATCTTCATCTAAAACTGCCATTTTCCAGGGATTTTGGACAATTTTTAACTTCATACGCCCTGAATTGTCCAAAAATCCTCAAGACTTGGACAAGAAAGCGCTTACATATCCGTTAATTGTCCAAAACACCCTCTAAACAAGCTCTAACACCTCTCAGCACACCCAAGTTTGGACAATTATAGGAAATTCTGCTCAAAATTGTCCAAAACCAGCATTACGCAAGTCATCCTTCCTCCGTATACCGGTCAATCCATTCCATGCACAGCTTATTCCATGCTTCCCAGGCTTCGTCACGGTCATGCTCAAGCTGGCAGAGGCGCTTCCAATTGATGTCCTTTTGTTGCTGCAGCTCCCATTGCCGCGCCCCTCGCAGACACACCTGCTCTTCCGCATCCGACTCCCGATTCGCGTTCTCCTCCCTGTACACATTCGCCTCCCTGTACGCTTCCTCCCCCCAGTACGCCTCCGACTCCATCCACTCCTTCTCCAGCGCCCGGTACTCCTCCTCCAGCCGCCCGTAAGCTTCCGCAGCCGGTTCCAGCTTCTCCATCACCAGCCGCAGCTTCCAGTCCAGATAGGCTTCCTCTGTGGGAATCTCCCGCAGCCGATGGCGCTCTGCCTTCGGCACCGCCCGCATACCGGCGATCAGCGCCGCATCCTCCGCCTTCACCTGGGCAGCGATTGGCTCCCCGGACTTCTCCCGCTCCATCCGTTCCAGATAATGTACATATCCAAAAGGATAGTAAAGCACCGACTGCCCCTCGAAGATCAGCACCGCATCCGCCACCTGCTGAATGAAATACCGGTCATGAGACACAAAGAGAATGGTCCCCGTATATGCCCGAAATGCCGACTCCAGCGTCTCCTTCGCCTGCACATCCATGTGATTGGTCGGCTCATCCAGCACCAGAAAGTTCGGACGGCTCTGCAAAAGCTCCGCCAGCACCAGTCTCGCCTTCTCACCGCCGGACAGGCTGCTGACCGGCCGGGAAGCCTCTTTGCCGCCAAACAGATATGCCCCCAGGATGCTTCTCACATCCTTCTCCGTCATCGCCGGAAACAGATCATGAAAATGCTCCACCACAGACTTCTCCGACTGAATTTCGGCGGAATGCTGGTCGAAGTAGCCAATGGTCACATGATTGCCCAGAGAGAACTTTCCAATGCCGCCCTGTCGTTCATAGGTCTCCGAACCGGCTCCGACCTCATCAATTCCGGCAATGCCGCCAGCTTTTCCAAAAATACTGCCAACCTTCCCGGCTCCTCCCCGCACCGGCGGGATCAGCCCCGCCACCGTCTTTAAAAATGTGCTCTTCCCCACTCCGTTTGCACCCAGTATCCCGATTTTCTGCCCACGCCGGATCCGCAGCGTAATCTCCAGAAGCGCCCGGTCATAACCGATTTTCAGATGCTCCGCCTCCATCACCCACTTACCCCCAGGAATCAGCGGGCTGATCTCCCCGGTGAACAGGTGCACATCGTCCTCCACCGGCTTATCCACCAGCTCCATCCGCTCGATCTGCTTCTTCTTCGCCCGGGCAAAGGATGCCTTCGTAGGCTTGTGCTTGAACCGCTCAATGACCTCTTCCAGCCGCGCAAGCTCCGCCTGCTGCCGCTCGTAAGCCTTCTGCTGCAGCTCTAGCGCTTTCCGCTTTTCCTGCCGGTAATGGGTATAGTTTCCCGCATACCGGACCAGCCCCTGCCCGCTCACCTCGTACACCACATCCGCCGTTCGGTCCAGAAAGAAGCGGTCATGGGACACCATCACCACCGCATGCTCATGCTCCCTCAGATATCGCTCCAGCCACTCTGTGGTCTGGATATCCAGATGATTGGTTGGCTCATCCAGCAGCAGAATGTCCGGCTTCATCAGAAGCAGGCGGATCAATGCGATCTTCGTCTGCTCTCCGCCGGAGAACTCCGAAAGCCGCTTTCCCTTATCCGCCTTGGCAAATCCAAAGCCCGTAAACAGCCGGTCATACTCCTGCTCGTACTCGTACCGCTCCCGCTCAAAGGTCTCCTTGCAGGGACATGCCTCCAGCAGTTCCTCCTCCACCGTCCGATTCCCGTCCGCAAATGTCTGCTGCTTCAGCATCCCGATGGTCACCTGCCGGGACTTCATGATTCCCGGACCGCCGCGCCGGTCATCCCGGTCCAGCTCCAGCTCTCCCGCAATCAGCCGCAGCAGCGTGGTCTTCCCCGCGCCGTTGCGCCCCACCACCGCAATCTTTTCCTTTCCTTTAATCTCAAAATCAATATGTGATAAGATCAGCGTCCCGCCTGCCGAGACACTGCCGTCTGTAATCTGATATAACATACTCCGTCCTTTTCCTGTTTCTGATGATTTGCTTCACTCTGCCAGGCAATCCACCTTGCTCTATCCTGCTTCACTCTGCCAGGCAATCCACCTCGCTCTATCCTGCTGCACCCTGCCAGACAATTTCCTGCGTTCCCCTTTAGTGTATCAGACAACGGCTTCTTTTTCACCTGAAACCATGCAAAACCAGAAAAATTTTTCCAGCAATTATTTTGCAAAATGTTATTGACAAACTCGCTCTTTTGCGATAGAATATATAACGTTGCAGCGGTAATCACCGGGCAGCCAACAAAATATGTGTGCGTAGCTCAGCTGGATAGAGCACTTGGCTACGGACCAAGGTGTCG
>JAUNPU010000018.1:0-30248 GCA_030536555.1 Eubacteriales bacterium
TTTTCAGGGTTTTAAACACTGTTCAATCTTTCATTTTCAAGGTTCATGTTGTTGTTTTGTGAAAAACAGCTTTGACATTCTATCATATCATCACCGTCTTGTCAACAACTTTTTTCAAATCTTTTTGAAGATTTGAAACGCAGAAGGAGGGATTTGAACCCTCGCGCCGCTATTAACGACCTGCACCCTTTCCAGGGGTGTCCCTTCAGCCTCTTGGGTACTTCTGCATAAGTACCGATGCCTGAACATCAGTTTCTGTATTGATTTATATCATCGCGACAGACTTACCTGTCTGTCCAACGGAGAGAGTGGGATTCGAACCCACGCGCCCTTGCGGACAAACGGTTTTCAAGACCGCCTCGTTATGACCACTTCGATATCTCTCCTCAAATGTGCTTTTCTATGTTACCAAACCATCAGCAATTTGTCAAGAGTTTTTTTATTTTTCTTTGTCGCTGTTTGGAAGCTCTTGTCTCATTTCCCCGACGCGACAAGTACAGATTCTACCACCAAAGTTTTAA
This sequence comes from Eubacteriales bacterium, assembly GCA_030536555.1. Lineage (GTDB taxonomy): Bacteria > Bacillota > Clostridia > Lachnospirales > Lachnospiraceae > Brotaphodocola. The sequence goes on from JAUNPU010000018.1 coordinate 522, forward strand.
TCTGTCAATGGGTTTTTTATAAGTTTTTTAAACTTTTTTAACTTTCCCGTTTGTTGCTATTTTCCCGTCTGAAATGGCAGCTGTGGGTCGCGGTCTGCCTTCGAGTATTCGCCACCCAAAGCAGCACCGCAGCCATCATCCTTCTTAAATCATCATCCCGCTAAAAAGCACTGCGGCAACAGTCAGTATAATCAGGAACAACAGATTCCAGAGGCTGAACACCGCCAGATATCTGCCCTTCTGCGCCCCCGGTACATTGCCATAGCACTTGTAGGAGATCAGACTTGCCAGAGATGCGATCAACGTGCCCAGTCCGCCGATGTTGGTTCCCCACAGCAGCGCCTGATACCGGTCTGTAAATCCAGACAGCAGAATCGCCGCCGGAACATTGCTGATGATCTGGCTTGCACCGATTGCCGTCAGCAGCTCCCTGCCTGCAACCGCCTGTTCCAAAAGCATGCGCACGGATTCAATCCGCTGCATATTGCCGATAAACACAAAAAAGCACACAAAGGTGGCAAGGAGAAAGTAATCCGCGTGGCGAAATGCCGTCCGGTCGCTTACAAGAAGCGCCGCACACACCACCGCCAGCATCACAGTATTGGGAATCAGCTTTGCCACGGCAGCCATACAGCAGAGAAACAGCGCCGTATAGAGCCAGCCCCTCCAGCCGCATTGAAGCTTCTCCCCCTGTGCCGGACCACGCCGCGGAAGCATTTCCTTCGGGGACACTGCCAGAATCGCCAGCAGCATTCCCAGGGAGATACCTGCTAATGGGAGCATATAGAGAATAAACTCGGTCAGCCCCATGCCCGCCAGGGAGTAGAGGTACAGATTCTGCGGGTTGCCTACGGGCGTCAGCATGCTGCCCAGATTCGCCGCGATGGTCTGCATCACGACCACGGGAATCAGCCGCTCCTCCTTCCCCGTCATCTGCAGCGTCAGCACCGCAAACGGCACAAAGGTCAGAAGCGCCACATCATTGGTGATCAGCATGCTGGAGAAAAAGCACAGAAACACAAGGACCATGCTCAGTCCTCTGGTATCGGACACCCGGGATACCAGCCACTCTCCCAGCCAGCCAAATACTCCAATCCTCTGAAAGCCGCCCACCACCAGCATCAGGCAGAACAGCATGGCGAGGACATTGCCGTCCACATAGGAGGTGTAGCCTGCGTCCGGCGGCACCAGAGCCACCGAGCCCAGCGCCAGAACTGCGGATATGGTAAATACCATCTCCTTCTTTAACCGGCGGATTATCTGCTCCATCATCTCTTTGCCTCCTGCTGCCGGCTTCCTGCTCTGCGCGCCGCCAGCAGTGCCTCGGCAATCACCAGATCCTCCGGAGTCGTCACCTTCAGATTCTCATAGCTTCCCGGAATCAGCTTTACCTTACAGTCGCTCTGGCTCTCCACCACCATGGCATCGTCGGTGACCCCGGCCTGCAGGGCTTCCTCCGCCATGATCCGGTCATAGCACCGCCGCACCAGCTCATAGGAAAATGCCTGTGGCGTCTGAATCTGCCAGAGGCAGGTGCGGTCCGGGGTGTCCTTGGCATAGCACGCCGCGTCTGCCACCTTGATGGTGTCCTTCACCGGCATGCCCACCACACAGGCTCCGTATTCTGCCGCCCCTTCCATGGCGCGGGCAATGATCTCCCCGGTCACCAGCGGTCTGGCTCCGTCGTGGATCAGCACATAGTCGCAGTCCTTCAGCGCCTTCAGCCCCTCATAGACAGAGTGATAGCGCTCCCTGCCGCCTGCCACCACGGAAACCACCTTCGTATATCCATATGCCTCCACCAGCTCCTGTCTGGCGTAATCTTCCTCCCCGGCACCGGTCACCAGCACGATCTCGTCCACCGCGCTCTGCTCAAATGCCTCCAGTGCGTAGGTGATCAGCGGTCTTCCACCCAGCAGCATGTACTGCTTCTGGACGCTGCTCTGCATCCGCTTCCCCTGTCCGCCTGCAAGCACCACGGCGCCGGTCTTTCCGGACCTGGCAGCGCTGCCCTGTCCGATTATTTCTTTTGTATTGCTCATCTCATCTGCTCCTTCCGGCAGATCTGCCGTCTCCAGGCTCCGGTCAGATCACCGCTCACCCAGCTTCAGATTGGGAACTGCATTTAAGTCCCATCCATGGCGGGTGCCCTTCATATACTCATAATAAGCCGCCACACCGATCATCGCCGCATTGTCCGTGCAGAAGATGGGGGACGGATGGTAGAAGCGGATGCCCTCTTTATCGCAGGTCTCCTGCATCGCCGCCCGGAGGGCAGAGTTGGAAGCCACGCCGCCTGCGATGGCAAGCCTGTCGTAGCCGTATTCCTTCGCCGCCAGCACCCCGCGGCTGACCAGCGCCTCCACCACTGCATTCTGGAAGGATGCCACCAGATCCGGTACGTTAATCTCCTCGCCGGTCATCCGTGCATGGTTGATGTAGTTTAAGGTAGCAGACTTTAATCCACTGAAGCTGAAGTCGTAGGGTGCGCCCTCTACCTTCGCCCGCGGGAACTCGATGGCATGAGGATTGCCCTCCTTCGCCGTCTTGTCCACCTTCGGTCCGCCCGGATAGCCCAGCCCCACAGCACGTGCCACCTTGTCAAATGCCTCGCCCGCGGCGTCATCCCGGGTGCGGCCGATGATCTCGAACTCCCCGTAATCCTTCACGATGACCAGATGGGTATGTCCGCCTGACACGATCAGGCACACAAAGGGCGGCTCCAAATCCGGGTGTTCAATATAGTTGGCGGACACATGTCCTTCAATATGATGGACACCCACCAGCGGCTTCTTCGCCGCATAGGCAATCGCCTTCGCCTCTGCCACACCCACCAGCAGCGCTCCCACCAGACCCGGTCCGTAGGTCACGCCGATGGCGGTGATATCGTCCAGAGTCACATTGGCATCGTCCAATGCCTGGGTGATCACCTGATTGATCTTCTCTATATGCTTCCGGGATGCGATCTCCGGCACCACCCCGCCAAACTGCGTATGCAGGGCAATCTGGGAAGAGATCACATTGGACAGCACTTCCCTTCCATTTCTCACCACAGAGGCTGCGGTCTCATCGCAGGAGCTCTCGATGGCAAGAATCAACACATCTTTCTTATCAACTGATTCCATAGTTCTATCCTCACTGCAGTCCCGGGGACTGCCATTTTCACTCCTCGTCAAAGGTCAGCTCCATGGTCCATCCATCTCTGGCTGCCTTTGCACGGGGAAATATCTTTCGTACCTGATCAATAAACTCGTCCGGTCTGGTAAGAGACGGACTATAGTGGGTCAGCCACAGCTCCTTCGGCTGCGCCTTCACAGCCAGCCCGGCTGCCTCGTACATGGTCATATGCTTGTACTCTCTCGCCTTGACTTCCTTGCCGTCCTCGCCGTACATGCCCTCGCAGATAAAGAGATCCGCGTCCTGGGCATATTCCGCGATCACCGGCACCGGTCTGGTGTCCGTACAGTAAGCCACCTTCAGACCGCGCCGGTCCGGTCCCAGCACCATATCCGGGGTGTAGGTTACGCCGTCAAGTTCCAGCGTCTCCCCCTTCTGCAGACGGCTCCACGCCTTCATGGGCACATTCTGAGCCTTCGCCCGCTCCACATCGAAGCGGCCGGTGCGGGGAATGGAAATGGCATAGCCGTAGCAGACCACATTGTGGTTCACCCGGTACGCATCGATCACATAGGGTCCCAGCTTCAGCTGCTGCCGGCTCTCCGTCAGCTCAATAAACTGAAGGGAAAATGGCAGCTCCGGCGCAATGCTTCTGAGTGCCGTCACCACCCGCTCCAGCCCCTTCGGCCCGATCAGGGTCAGCGGCTCCGTCCGCTCCGCATTGCCCATGGTCAGAAGAAGTCCCGGCAGACCGCTGATGTGGTCCGCATGGTAGTGGGTAAAGCAGATCACGTCAATCGGCTTCGGACTCCAGCCCTTCTCCTTCAGCGCCACCTGGGTGCCCTCTCCGCAGTCAATCAGCAGGCTGCTTCCGTCGCACCGCGCCATCATCGCCGTCAGCCAGCGGTAGGGCAGCGGCATCATGCCTCCGGTTCCTAATAAACAGATATCTAACATAAATCGGTTATCCTCATTTCTAACAATTCCTGCGGTCTGCCCCCGGTTCAAAATGGGAACACTTCCGCATCTTATGAAATGATAACACACCCGTCAAATGAATTCAACCTGTTCCTCCACATCCGGCGCAATCCTAAACTGCCGGACCATCTCATCGTAGCATTCCTCGCACATGTCCCAGTGGTGAATCTCCCCGTCCTTCTCCGAAAAGTAATCCCACCCGTAGTCTACCCGGATTGCCCCTTCCCGCAGAATCCCCCTGCTGACTGCCAGCTTCTTTCCGCAGCAGTTGCAGATCACCGTCTCAAGCTGTCCGCTGCCTCTGTATTTTCTCATGCTATTCTCGCCCTTTCCACATCTGATTCCCGCATCCGGTCAGTTCCTGATTCTCAAATCAGAAAAGCCCGTCACCGGCACATTTTCTGATATGCGACCGACAAAAAACGGGGTACCCGCACCATCGGATACCCCTACATTATAATCGCTGCCGCCGTTGATTTTAAGTGGTAACTGCTGGGATTTGACTGTCCATATCCCGCTTCCACATGATCACCGCATCCTCCACCGGATTGTGGTAATAGGCCTTTCGCACGGCTTCCGCCGCAAATCCATAGGACTCATACAGATTCCGGGCAGCCAGGTTGCCTTCCCGCACCTCAAGACTGATGGCAGTCGCCCGGTTCTTTCTGGCATAATCCACCATGGCATCCATCAGTTTTCTGCCCAGTCCCAGCCGTCGGTACTCCGGAAGCACCGCGATCCGCTGCACTTCCCCTTCTCCTGCCAGGAAGCGGAGGTTGCAGTATGCCAGCACCCTCTCCTCCTGCTCAAATACATAATACACATCGTAGGGGCTGTGGATGCCTGCCTCCAGAAGTCCGTAGGACCAGCTTTCCGAAAAGCACGCCTTCTCAAGCTCCGCCACCTGCTCTAAATCCGCAGCCGTCATCAGGCGGATCATCCCTGAACCTCCCCGTGAGTGCCCGGCGCGGTCTCCGGCTTCCCGTCCGCCGCTTCACCAGTTCCGGCTGGGGAATCCACTGCTTCACCGGTTCCCACCGAATGTCCTGCTGCCAGTTCCTGAGTCTTTCCCTGGCGCTGCGCCTCCTCTAACTCCCGCTCCGCCTGCGCCTTCCGCAGATAGTCCGGGGCATGGTCCATGGCAGTCTCCGTCTTTCCCTCTGCAAAATACACCGCTCCCAGCGCCGCCACACTGGCTGCCCGCTGGCGGTTCGACTGTGCCGGTGCGAAGTCCCAGTCCACGGTCATCAGCTCCCGGATCACCTTCTCGTAGACCGGCACGCCGTCTCCCAGGAAGATCACCCGCTGACCCCGTTCATTTAACTCTGCAATCAGCTCCCGGATGTCCATGGCACACTGCTCCTTCACCACCTCAAACTCCCGCTCAAAGTGATAGAGTCCCGTGTACACCTGGTTCCGTCTGGCATCCATGATCGGGCAGATCAGCGCAGAGGTGCCGTACAGATTGTACGCCATGGCATCCACCGTCGGCACATGGATCAGCGGCTTGTCAAGCGCCAGCCCCAGCCCCTTCGCCGTGGCAGAGCCGATACGCAGTCCCGTAAAGGAGCCCGGTCCGCCGGACACCGCGATGGCATCCACCGTCCCCAGATCCAGCTCCAGCATTCTGCCAATCTCATCGATCATCGGAAGCAGAGTCTGGGAATGGGTCTTTTTAAAATTCACCGTATATTCTGCCGTCAAGATGGAATCCGTGACCAGCGCCACCGACGCCACCAGAGACGAACTCTCGATTCCTAATATTCTCATAGTCTAAACTCCTTCAACCGTAATTTTCCGGTAATCAAATCCCCGGTCCAGATCCTTCTCGATCCGGATCCGGATCACATGGTCCGGCAGAATCTCCGGGATCAGCTGGGACCACTCGATCAGACAGACCCCCTCGCCGTAAAAGCAGTCCTCATATCCGATCTCGTCCATCTCGCTGATATCCCCGATCCGGTACACGTCAAAGTGATACAGGGGCAGCCGTCCTTCCTCGTACTGCTGCACGATCGTGAAGGTAGGGCTGTTGACAGGCCCCTCGATTCCAAGTCCCGCCGCAAAGCCCTGGGTAAATACGGTCTTGCCTACACCCAGATCGCCGTCCAAGCAGTAGATCTGACCCTGTACCGCCTGCTGTCCCAACGTCTTCCCCAGCTCATAGGTCTCTTCCGGGGTATATGTCTCTTTCTCCATCATCATTTCCATCCTAAATCTTTCTGCGCTGACTGGGCTTCAGATACGTCCGCGCCATCTCACAGAACGGCTCCTTCTGCTCGCCCGTCACACTGTCCGGCAGCAGATAGGCATGAACCCGGTCCATGTATATGACGATCATGGACGGAACCGCGTCCATTCTTCCGATCTGCTCCCACTGAAACTTCACCTGCTGTTCATTCTGCTCCACCTTAAGCCCCTCCTCCGAAAAGGTCAGGGTCATGGGATTTTGCATCACCGGCAGTCTCGCCTGCTTCCGCGCCTTGCTGTAAAGCAGAACCGGCTGCCACACCGGGAATATCAGGGCGCAGACCGCAAGCAGTGCCCGGTAACCGCCGGATAACTCGCCCCAGCGCGCCACCAGAAGAAACAGCGCCACACCCGTAAACATCAGGTTGAACACACCCTTCATACCGCCCATGGAATGATACATGGAAAACTTCCACAGATCCTTTGCTCCCAGCCGCACCGAAAAGGCATACCGGGGACCACTGCTGGCCTCATCCGGCTCTTCCTGCTCCTGTTTTGCCTTCTCCTCCTGCTCCTTCTTCTTTAAGTAAAGCTCCTTCTTTGTCTCCAGTTCCATTCTTCTCAATTCATCCGCTTCCTGCATGTCTTCCTCCAATATAACGATTTCCCTACAGCTTCATGGTCAGTGAGATCCGCTTCTTCGCCATATCCACAGACAGCACCTTTACTTCCACGATGTCTCCGACGCTGACTGCCTCCATGGGATGCTTGATGTAGCGCTCGGTCATCTGGGAGACATGAACCAGTCCGTCCTGATGAACGCCGATATCCACAAATGCACCGAAATCAATGACATTGCGGACGGTTCCCTTGAGTATCATGCCGGGCTTTAAATCCTTCATCTCCAGCACATCTGTGCGCAGGATCGGCTTGGGCATCTCCTCACGGGGATCCCGGGCCGGCTTCTCCAGCTCCTTCACAATATCCCGCAGGGTGATATCGCCCACCTCCAACTCCGCCGCCAGCTTCTTATAGTCGCTGACCTTCCTGCCAAGTCCGGCAAGACCGCCTCCGGCGATATCCTCCGGCTGATAGCCCAGACGCTCAAGCAGCGCCAGAGCCGCACCGTAGCTCTCCGGATGGACGGAGGTGCCGTCCAGGGGATTCTTCCCACCGGAAATGCGCATAAAGCCTGCGCACTGCTCATAGGCCTTCGGTCCCAGCTTCGCCACCTTGAGAAGCTGCTTCCGGTCGGTGAACACGCCATGTTCCTCCCGGTATGCCACAATATTTTTTGCGATTGCCCTGGTGATGCCGGAAATATATTCCAGCAGGGATGCGGAGGCGGTATTTAAGTCCACGCCCACCTTGTTCACGCAGTCCTCCACCACGCCCTGCAGGGCTTCACTTAAGTTCTTCTGGTTCATGTCATGCTGATACTGCCCCACGCCGATGGACTTGGGATCGATCTTCACCAGCTCTGCCAGCGGATCCTGCAGTCTGCGGGCGATGGACGCGGCACTTCGCTGTCCCACATCAAAGTTGGGGAATTCCTCCGTCGCCAGCTTGCTTGCCGAGTACACTGAAGCTCCCGCCTCATTGACGATAATGTACTGTACCTGCTCCGGAATCTCCTTTAACAGCTCCACAATGATCATCTCGGACTCTCTGGATGCCGTGCCATTGCCCACGGAGATCAGGCTGATGTGGTACTTTTTGATCAGCTTCTTCACCGTCGCCTTGGCTTCCTCCACCTTGTTCTGAGGCGCTGTCGGGTATACGACGACCGTATCCAGCACCTTGCCGGTCTCATCCACCACCGCCAGCTTGCAGCCGGTACGGAACGCCGGGTCCCAGCCCAGCACCACTCTGCCCGCAATCGGCGGCTGCATCAGAAGCTGCTCTAAGTTCTTGCCAAATACCTTGATGGCACCTGCCTCCGCCGTCTCCGTCAGACTGCTGCGCACCTCGCGCTCGATGGCCGGCGCGATCAGACGGCTGTAGCTGTCTGCTGCCACCTCCTGAAGAATCGGCGTGGTGTGCGGATTATCTCTGGTGATTGTCCGCTTCTCCAGAAACTTAAGAATCGTATCCACCGGAGCCGTCACCTTCACCGTCAGGACCTTCTCCTTCTCGCCGCGGTTCAGCGCCAGTATCCGGTGACCGGCGCACTTCTTCACCGGCTCCTCGTAGTTGTAATACATCTCGTAGACCGACTCCGCCTTCTCGTCCTTCGCCCCGGAGCTGATCGTGCCCTGATCCATGGTGGCTCTGCGGATGTAGGTGCGGTATTCCGCATTGTCAGAAATACGCTCCGCCAGAATATCCTTCGCCCCGGCAATGGCATCCTGCACGGACTCCACGCCCTTCTCGGCAGACACGAAGGCTTCTGCCAGCTTCTCCACCGGCTCCCTGGTCATCTGCAGGGCGATCTGGTCTGCCAGAGGCTCCAGCCCCTTTTCCTTTGCAATCATGGCTCTGGTGCGGCGCTTCGGGCGGTACGGACGATATAAGTCCTCCACAGCCACCATGGTCATGGCCTCGGTGATCTGCTTTTCCAGCTCCGGCGTCAGCTTCTCCTGCTCCCGGATGGACGCCAGCACCTGTGCCTTCTTCTCCTCCAGATTCCTCAGGTAGCGCAGACGCTCGTCCAGATTTCTCAGGACCTCGTCATCCAGGGAACCGGTGGCTTCCTTCCGGTAACGGGCGATGAACGGAATCGTGTTGCCCTCATCGATCAGCCCCACTGCTGCCTCTGCCTGCTTGTATCCGATCTGCAGCTCCTGCTGCAATACTTTGATGATGTCCATATATTCTGTCATTCCTCACATTCATTTTCTCTCCATGACTGCGTTGTCGTCCGGCAGTCACCTGTCTACTGATTATAATTCATAACCGCCACTTATGCAAGTTCCTCTGAGATTTCTGCTTGAGCCTTCTGCTGATTCATGATAAACTAAAGATTGATTGCAATTTTCACACTTACTACGGAGGAACCTCATGGAACAGCAACAACCGACAGACAAAACAAAGGCACTTTACGACCGTCTTCCCATATTCAGCCTGATTGCAGCCATTATCTCGATCATTTCCTGCTGCAATCCCCCTCAGCAGCTTCTCTTCGGCGTCGCTGCCATCCTGACCGCCTGGCTTTCCAGACAGGGGCGTCCCCTGAAAGGCATGGCACTGACCGGTCTGATTCTGGGCATCCTGTCGGTCATCTGCAGCCTGCTGGTCTTCTTCCAGTACATGGCTGCCATGCAGATCATCGACGACCCTGCCAACGCAGATCTGGTCCGGGAGGTCATGCGCCAGTACCAGGCATTGTTTGAGCAGCTTGAGGCACAGACCCAGCCGTAAGGCAGAGCCATTTCACTTCATTCACACAGCAAATCAATTCAGGCGGTGTTCCACGAAATGCAGGTTGTACTGTTACACCTGCATTCCGCGAAACACCGCCTGATTTACTTCTTCTCCGCCTCTACAGCAGGGGCACTGACAGCAGGTCGATTCCCCATACCACAAGGCACACATTCTTCACAATCCAGTTCACCGCCACGATTCCAAGCCCTGTATACAGAAACAGGGATTCCCGTCCCAGATACAGCTCCTTCCGCCCAAGGCGCTTTGCCAGCAGCCAGCTTCCTAGCTCCAGCGCCGCCACCACCGCCCCGTAGAGCACCAGCGGATGGTACTGCAGGCTTGCCAACAGCTTTCCCTGAAGCAGGTACTTCACCGCCCGGGTGCCGCCGCAGCCCGGACAGTACAGCCCGGTCAGAGCATGGAAGAGACAGGGCATGTGAAACATCAGCTCCAGTATCCTGATATTCATCTTCTCCTTACAGCTCCGCGCGGATCATCTGAAGGATTCCTGCCTGGCAATCAGCATCCAGGCACACTGCCTTCTCCTTAAAATCCGCCTCGCTCAGCTTTTCCGTCAGCACTGCGAACTCATCCATTCCGTCTAACTCGATAGTCTCCACCTCGCCAAATACACGCTCTACCGCAGCCATCCGGTCGGCCGCCTTTCCTGCCACGCGCACGAAATAGCGGTGTGCGGACGTCTCCATATCTGCGATTTCCAGCTTCTGACCGGTCCATCCAAGCGGCACATTCTGCCCGGCATTCTGAACGGCCTCAATGACATCCGCCACAACCGCACTTGCGGTCGGCAGCTTGCCTGCGCCGCTTCCGTAGAACATGCTGGTTCCCAGCATATTGCCCTTCACCAGAATGCCGTTAAATACATCGCTGACCGCGTACAGTGGATGGCTCCTGCCGATCATCACCGGTGCCACCCAGGCATGGACCTGATCGCCGCTCATCCGGCTGGAGCCGAACAGCTTCACGGAAGTGCCCATCTTCTCCGCATAGCGGAAATCCACATCCGTGATCCTCGTGATGCCCTCAGTATAGATATGCTCGTAATTAACTTCCTTCCCGGTTGCCATGGCTGTCAGAATTGCAATCTTTCTGCAGGTGTCATAGCCCTCCACATCCGCCTCCGGGTTGCGCTCTGCGTAGCCTAAATCCTGTGCCTCCTTCAGGGCACCTTCAAAGGAAGCACCTTCCTTGTCCATCTTGGTGAGAATATAGTTGGTGGTACCATTTAAGATACCGGTGATTTCCTGAATCTGCTCCCCTTTCAGACAACGGTACAGAGGACGGATGATCGGAATGCCGCCGCCTACGCTTGCCTCAAAGAAAAAGTTCACGCCGCGCTCTCTGGCGATCTTCAAAAGCTCCGTGCCATGTGCTGCCACCAGCGCCTTGTTGGAGGTCACCACATGCTTGCCGGCCTCCAGACATGCCTTTGCAAATGGATACGCCGGGTTCAGTCCGCCCATGGTCTCCACCACAACCGTCACCTCCGGGTCCTCCAGCAGAATGTTGAAATCATGAATCACCTTGTCTGCCACCGGGCTGTCCGGGAACTCCCTCAAGTCCAGCACATACTTTAAGGCTACCTCTTCGCCTGCTCCTGCAGCGATCTGTGCACGGTTCTGATCCAGGATCTCCGCCACGCCAGAACCGATTGTACCATATCCCATTACTGCAACATATACCATATCCAGTCCCTCATTTCTGTATTATTCTTAATAAACCCATTCCCATGTCCCATATCGCTGTCCCGCCGCCGGAACCGACCCGGTGTCTGCCTGCGCCGTCACTCCCGTGCCAGGATCTTCACAAAGTGAATGCCCCGCTGCTCCTCGATCTCCTCCACCATCCGGGATACATTGCCGGTGTTGGTCTTGATCTCCACCGACAGGGTGATGGTCGCCACACCGTTGACCGGAATACTCTGGTGAATCGTCAGGATATTCGCCCGGTAGACTGCCACGATGTGCAGAATATCCGACAGCAGCCCCTGCTCGTCATCCATCTGTACCACAAAGGTCACGGTCTTGCCCTTGGTGTTGTCGTAGAAGGGAAAAATATCGTCCTTGTACTTGTAGAAGGAGCTTCGGCTGATTCCCACCCGGTCCGTCGCCTCCTGAACCGTCAGAACCCGCTCTGACTCCAGCAGCTTCTTCGCTTCCACCACCTTCAGCAGAACCTCCGGTACTGCCTTCTGCTTCACCACGAAATATTTTGTCTTTTCTTCCGCCATGCTGATTCCTCCAGTAAAACTGTTCGTGCATGAAGTACATTTGTACTCATGAGGAAGATATTAACACAAAAAGAAGCGGGATGCAAGCACTTTCTCGTGCACATCCCGCTTCTTCGTCTTCTGATCTGCCTTATCTGCCGGTCTCCGGTCAGTCCTCCGCCGAAGCACGTCTGTCCGGGCAGCCCAGACTGAGCCACTTTAAGTAAGCGCTCATGAACTGGTCCAAAGCACCGTCCAGCACACTTGCCACGTTGCCGGTCTCCTCGCCGGTGCGAAGGTCCTTGACCATCGTGTAGGGCTGCAGCACATAGGAACGGATCTGGTTGCCCCAGCCGATATCCTTCACGTCGCCGCGGATATCCGACAGCTTCTCCGCATTCTCCTGCTGCTTTAACATATAGAGCTTTGCCTTCAGCATCTGCATCGCCTTGTCCTTGTTCTGGAACTGGGAACGCTCATTCTGGCACTGTACCACGATTCCCGTGGGAATATGGGTGATACGGATGGCAGATGAGGTCTTGTTGATATGCTGACCGCCGGCACCGCTGGAACGGTAGGTGTCGATCCGCAGATCATCCATGTTGATATCCACATCCAGGTCCTCCTCAATATCCGGCATCACGTCGCAGGACACGAAGGAGGTCTGGCGCTTGCCCGCCGCATTGAACGGGGATATGCGCACCAGACGGTGTACGCCCCGCTCGGACTTCAAGTAGCCGAAGGCATTGTCTCCGTTGATCTGGATGGTCACGGACTTGATGCCCGCCTCATCCCCGTCCAGGAAGTCCAGCACCTCGGTCTTGTAGCCCATCTTGTCTGCCCAGCGGCAGTACATGCGGTACAGCATGCTGCACCAGTCACAGGACTCTGTGCCGCCTGCGCCGGCATTCAGGCGCAGAATGGCATTGTAACGGTCATATTCGCCGGAAAGCAGGGTTTCCATGCGAAGCTTCTCCAGATTGGTCTCGAACTCCTTAAGCATCTCCTCGATCTCCGGGATCACTGCCGGGTCATTCTCCTCATAGCCCATCTCGATCATCACCTGGATATCCTCATACTGGGTCTCCAGTCCCCGGAACAGCTCCACGGTGTCCTTCAGATTCTTCGCTTCCTGCACCAGCCTGGTGGAACGGTCGGCGTCATCCCAGAACCCCGGCTCTTCCATGGACTTGTCTAACTCATCGATTCGTCTGATCTTATTATCTAAGTCAAGGGAACCTCTGACTTCCTCAAGCGGCTTCTCAAAAGTCGATAATGTGAACTTAAACTGATCTAACTCTACCATTCATACCACCTTCTTTCTGTTATTGTCTGTCATCAGATCCGCTTGCGTCCGCAGCACTGCTTGTACTTCTTGCCGCTGCCGCAGGGACACGGATCATTCGGGTATACCTTCTCCTCCACCCGCTTCTTCGGGGCACGGACAGAGGTATCGTCACGGTTGGTGCCGGTTACCTTCGCCGCCGGCTCACGCTCCACCTTCTGCTCCACGCGGATGTGGAACAGGATGCGGACGGTCTCCTCAGTGATGGCTGCCGTCATATCCTCGAACATCTCAAATGCACTCATCTTGTACTCGACAACCGGATCTCTCTGACCGTAAGCCTGCAGACCGATACCCTGGCGCAGCTGGTCCATATCGTCGATGTGGCTCATCCACTTGTTGTCGATCACCTTCAGAAGAACCACACGCTCGATCTCACGGATCTGCTCTGCCTGCGGGAACTCTGCCTCCTTCTCCTCATAGAGCTTGATGGCGCCTTCCTTCAGGGCATGCTTCAGTTCGTTCTTCTTGGTTGCTGTAATATTCTCCTTCGTAACCGGCTGCAGCGGGATCACCGGAAGCAGCAGGCTGTTCAGCTCGCCTAAATCCCAGTCCTCCGCACTCTGCTCGTCGGAAATGGACAGATCCACAGCGTTCTCCACAATGTCCGTGATCATCTTCAGAATCAGGTCACGCATGTTGTTGCCGTCCAGCACCTTCCGGCGCTCTGCGTAGATGATCTCACGCTGCTCGTTGTTGACCTCGTCGTACTTTAACAGGTTCTCACGAATACCATAGTTGTTGGTCTCGATCTTCATCTGTGCCTTCTCGATGGCATTGGACAGCATCTTGTGCTCGATCTGCTCGCCTTCCGGAACGCCCAGAGCCTCAAACATCTTCATCAAACGCTCGGAGCCGAAGAGGCGCATCAGGTCATCCTCCAGAGAGATGTAGAAGCGGGACTCACCCGGGTCTCCCTGACGGCCGGAACGTCCGCGCAGCTGGTTGTCGATACGTCTGGACTCATGACGCTCGGTACCGATGATCTTCAGACCGCCCAGTGCCTTCGCCTCTGCATCCAGCTTGATATCCGTACCACGGCCTGCCATGTTGGTGGCGATGGTAACTGCGCCGTGTACACCTGCATCTGCTACGATCTCCGCCTCCAGCTCATGGTACTTTGCATTCAGCACCTTATGAGGGATGCCCCTCTTGTGAAGCATCTTGCTCAGCAGCTCGGAGGTCTCGATGGTGATGGTACCAACCAGTACCGGCTGTCCCTTCTCGTGGGCAGCAACCACCTCATCCACAACGGCGTTGAACTTCTCTCTCTTGGTCTTGTATACTGCATCCTCATGGTCGATACGCTGTACCGGACGGTTGGTCGGGATTGCGATTGCATCCATGCCGTAGGTATTGCGGAACTCCTTCTCCTCGGTCAGCGCCGTACCGGTCATACCGGACTTCTTGCGGAACTTGTTGAAGAAGTTCTGGAAGGTGATGGTCGCCAGCGTCTTGCTCTCTCTTCTGACGTTCACATGCTCCTTCGCCTCGATTGCCTGATGGAGACCGTCGGAATAGCGGCGGCCCGGCATGATACGGCCGGTAAACTCATCGACGATCAGGATCTCGTCATCCTTCACCACATAGTCCTTGTCCCGGAACATCAGGTTGTTGGCGCGCAGTGCCAGAATGATATTGTGCTGGATCTCCAGATTCTCCGGATCAGCCAGGTTCTCAATATGGAAGAATTCCTCAACCTTCTTCACACCGTCCTCGGTCAGGTTGACTACCTTATCCTTCTCATTGACTACGAAATCGCCGGTCTCCTCGATATCCTCACCCATGATGGCATTCATCTTGGTGAACTCGCCGGAAGCCTCGCCGCGCACCAGCTGATGCGCCAGAATATCGCAGACCTCGTAGAGCTTGGTGGACTTGCCGCTCTGTCCGGAAATGATCAGCGGGGTTCTCGCCTCATCGATCAATACGGAATCGACCTCATCGATGATGGCATAATCCAGCTCCCGGAGAACCATCTGCTCCTTGTAGATCGCCATGTTGTCTCTCAGGTAATCAAATCCCAGCTCATTGTTGGTTACATAAGTAATGTCGCAGTTGTATGCGACCTTGCGCTCCTCGGAGGTCATGGAGTTTAACACCACGCCTACGGTCAGTCCCAGGAACTCGTGAACCTGTCCCATCCACTCCGCATCTCGCTTTGCCAGATAGTCGTTGACCGTAACCACATGGACGCCCTTGCCTGCCAGCGCGTTCAGATATGCCGGGGCGGTGGAAACCAGAGTCTTACCTTCACCGGTTCTCATCTCTGCGATACGTCCCTGGTGCAGAACGATACCACCGATCAGCTGTACCGGGTAATGCTCCATGTTGAGCACACGCTTTGCCGCCTCACGAACTGTGGCAAATGCCTCCGGCAGCAGATCATCCAGGGTCTCTCCCTTTGCCAGACGCTCCTTGAAGATCCGGGTGTTGTCCTTCAGCTCTTCATCCGTCAGACCCTGCATCTTCGGTCTCAGCGCCTCGATCTTATCCACGATCGGATAGATCATCTTCAGTTCCCGCTCACTGTGGGTACCAAATACTTTTTCTATGAGATTCATATTCTCTCTCCTAATTCTGTTTTTGCTTCTCTTTCACTGTGTCTCACTTTATGTCAGGATTATCTCCATCCTATAATTCAAGTCAATCTTTAATATTGTAGCACTAACCCCGCATTTATTCAAGTTTTCCCGCCGGATGTTCATAAAAATTTAACTTTCCCGGATAACATAAAAGCAAAATTATGGTCAACTTAGCAAATTGCACAAAATCTATGTTCGATTTTTGACTTATCAACAGTATCCACATTATCCACCCACATTTACCCAAAATTTTGTCCACATCGAAAAATGTATTATTTAAGCCAAAATTGAGTTATACACCGAGTTATCCACATTATCCACAAAACTATCCCCAACTTTTCCCGCTGTAACCCACAGCTTCATTCCCCGTTATCTTTTGTACACTTGTCATAAACTTGCATATTTCGACAAAAAATACAGGCAAAACCCTTGACAGTTCTGCCCCGGAGTCCGTAGTTTTTCAACTTATCCACACTCCCATTAATATCCATTTTTAGAAAATTTTAATTAAAATTGTCGCAACATTCGAGCGTTTTTTATTGAGTTTTTCCAATATATATGATATACTAGAGCCATCTCAAAAGAAGGAGCTGATGAATATGCGTTATACCATTACAGGAAGAAATATCGACGTGACTCCGGGGCTGAGAGCAGCCATAGAAGAGAAGATCGGAAAGCTGGACCGATACTTTAATCCCGACACAGAAGTAATCGTTACACTGAGTGTACAGAAGGACAAGCAGAAGATTGAGGTTACGATTCCGGTGAAGGGCAGCATCATCCGCGCAGAGGAATCCAGCACGGATATGTATGTTTCCATTGATCTTGTGGAAGAGATCATTGAGCGCCAGATGAAGAAATATAAGAAGAAACTGATCGACAAGAAGCAGTCCGCACAGGCATTCTCCTCTCTGTTCCTGGCAGAGGACGCAGACGAGGAAGAAGAGATCCGCATCGTGAAGTCCAAACGCTTCGGTTTGAAGCCCATGGACCCGGAAGAGGCCTGCGTGCAGATGGAGCTGTTAGGACATAACTTCTACGTGTTCCTCAATGCAGAGACCGAGGAAGTGAACGTAGTCTACAAGAGAAAGGGCAATACCTACGGACTGATCGAGCCGAATTTTGAAGAAGACTGATTGAAGTAAGCAGTAAGAGCCATGAGGTTTCGGTTTACACCTTCCATAACCTCATGGCTCTTTTTTTGTTGTCATGATTCAGCTGGCAAAAAATACATAGCCGCTCTCCCGGTCCCTCTTTGCCTCGTAGAGCGCCAAATCCGCCTGATGGATCAGATTGTCCACCCCGCAGGACCGGTTCTCGGCTGTGGCGATTCCGATGCTGCACCGGACCTTCCTGCCGTCCGTCAGATCAATCTCCTCCGTCCTTCTCAGCAGCTCCTGTGCCTTTAACGCCGCCACCTCCCGGTCGAAGATTCCCGGCATAAATACCAGAAATACGTCTGCGCCGAAGCGGGACTGAATATCCTGCTTCTGGAACGTGGTCCGCACGATTTTCGCCACATTCTTCAGGATCTCATCCGCCTCCACATGCCCCAGGCTGGCATTGATCTCCCGGAATTCATTGATGTCAAGCAGGAACAGCATACCGCCGTGGAACTCCTGAATCGCCTCCCCCAGGGTCTCTCTGGCAGACTGATTGTTCAGAAGGTTCGTCATGGAATCCTTCCTGCTGCGGTCCCGCAGATCCGAGATAATATTCTTCTCGTCATCTATGTTGTCGGCACGGCCCACAATCCGGTACACGATACCGTCCTCGTCCACCAGACTGGTAAAGTGCGACCGGTACCAGTGGTACTCCCTGTCCCAGCGGAAACGGCTCTTGAATTCCGTGTTGCCGCTCATGGGCAGAATGGATGCCGCCTGCAGGGTGCTGCGCTGCTCCTCGATCTTCTCCCCGGAAAGCCACGGATGATGCTCCATCTCCTCAAGGAACTTCTCCGTGACTATGGTCTCCACCTCTCCCTCTCCCACGGCAACCTCCATGGTGAACTGGTCCCGGAACGGGTCATAATCGTACACAATGGTTCCCGGAATCTCTGACAGGGACTTGTACTTCATCTGCTGCCACTCCTTCTCCCGGTACTTCTCCTTCAGATAGTCATAGTCCGTAATGCAGACGTAGAACCAGCGCTTGCCCTGAGCGTCGATGGTCAGCCGTCCCCGGCTGTACACCCAGCGCAGACTGCCGTCCACCATCTCTATCCGGTACTCCAGAGAAATGTCATTGCCATGTTCGATCTGCTCGTCCACCTCCCGGCTGATTCGCGCAAGATCGTCCTTCCAGATCATATGGTTGGTGCTGTTCTTAAACTTCTTCTGAAATGCAGTTCTGGTATACCCCAGCATGGCAAGCATGCTGTTGCTGATATAGCTGAATTCATGACCACCGTCTGCCTCCGCCTGAAAGATGCCGCAGGGCATCAGGCTGGAACGGTGCACCGACTCCGCGTCGTTGTCATTTTCCAGGTCGTGAACCCGGTGATAGTAGTCCATGTCACAGATGATCAGTCCCTGAAAGACCTCCTGCCCGTCACACTCCACCAGCCGTCCCTGATCATAGACGGAAATGTATCCGCTCTTGGTGTGAATCCGGTAGGGCAGGGAACAGTTGCCGCCGGTCTGCTCCAGACCGATCAGCCCCTGACGGACCAGCTCCCGGTCCTCGGGATGAATCATATTGCTCAGCTTATTCTGAAACAGGCTGCGAATCTCGCTCTCCGTGTAGCCCACCAGGTCCTGAAACCGCTGGCTGACATAGAGAAATTCATATTCCTCCGAATTGTCATGCCGGTAATATCCCCCCGGCATGTCATCGATCAGATGCTGCAGGCTCTGATTCTGTCTGGTCAGTCTGGCATTCTCCGCCATCAGCTTCTCAAGGCGCTCAGCCGCAGTATCCCCGTTCTTCTCGCTCTGACGCTTCCCCATAGTTATGTAACTCCTTCTCCCCATATCCTTATCTTACAGCGGTTCCCTGATTCACCGCCGCATTATATCAGTTTCTTCAGCCATGCCCCTCTGGCTGTCTCTGACAGACGGACCATGGACCACGCAAATACCACCACCGGTACCATAATCATGACCGACACCGTCTTGCTGGTAAACGGCACCGGATTCCAGCGCCGCAGCCAGTTCAGAAAATAGAAGAAATAAAAATGAGCCAGATAGATCCACTCGCTCATCCCTCTGAGCCTTCCATACATCTTCCGGTTCTTTAGGTTCACGCCGGAAGCCGCCGTGAACAGCCAGTAAGCCGCAGGCGCCGCAAACAGCACAAAGTTGGTATTGCTGCCGGCGTCGCTGATCTTCATCACCTCCCGGTACATGCACCACAGAAAGAATCCAAATCCTGCCGCCGCTCCCCACACCGGAAGCCGCCTCGTGCTTCTCGCAAAGTGAAGCCCCAGCGCCACATAAAAGATTCCGTAAAATATACCGTTGCGGGGCGTCACAAACCAGCTTCGGTACCAGACCAGAAGCTCCTGCACCGCCGCCGGAAACCGCTGGTTGTAGTACCAGTTATCTCCCAGATATCCGAGAAGCAGAAATACTGCGCCGATTCCCAGAATCTGCCACTCCTTCATGCCCTTATGCCAGGCAAGCCACACCAGAACGCACGCCAGCGCCAGCGCCGGCAGATACCAGAGCTGCGGGATGGTGCTGCACACCAGAAAGGAGTGAAGCCAGCTTACGATTCCTTCCTTCACCAGCCGCTGCCCGTGATACCAGTTGTACCAGTCAACCGGCAGATACAGCACCGACCAGATCACATACATCTTTAAGATACGGGTGCAGTAGCCAAGGACTGTGCTCCGGTCCTTCACTCCCCCTTCCAGCTTCCGGAACAGGAAGAAGCCGGCGATGATGAAGAACACCGGCACTGCCAGGTTGGACAGCCAGTTGTTCATCAGGATCCGCCACTTACTGTCTGCTCCGAAGAAGATCTGGATGACGTGACGCTGTGCCACCAGAATGGCGAGACAAAACTTCACCACATCCAGACCGTTGTACTGCTTCTTCGTCTCCATAGGTCTGCTCCCCATCAATCCAGGAAGGTAACCGCTTTGCACGGTGTACGGTAGTTATATGGAGAGATAATGATGCCTGTTGTGGAGTTGCTGGCATGGATTACCTTTCCATCGCCTATGTACAATGCCACGTGGTTGATATAATCACCACTTGCGTAGAACAGCAGGTCACCCGGCTGTGCTGCGGATACGGCGATTGCCTTGCCCTTCGCCGCCTGATCCCGGGAGCTGCGTCCTGTATTGATGCCAAAATGCTTGTAAATCTGCTGTGTGAAGCCGGAGCAGTCTGCGCCGTTGGTCAGACTGGTGCCGCCGTACACATAGGGGTTGCCCAGGAACTGCTTCGCATATGCCACGATTGCTGTCCGCGTGGCAGTAACTACTGCCGCAGACTCCGGTGCCTTCGTGCCGGAGGTGCCGCCGGATACGACGGTGCTGCTGGTGTTGCTGCCGGAGCCGCTTCCGTTGTTTCCGGAATTGCCGCCGCCGGGGGCGTTGCCTGCTACCGTAATGCTGGATGCCCCGCCGCCTGCTGCTGCGCTGCCGCCGTTGGTCTGCGGTGCGCTGACGGACGGAGCCGATGTCTGATGGGACTGATCCGACTGCTGCGGATTCGCTGCTATGATCAGCTCGCCGGATGCCGTGGTGCCGCCTGCCGCTCCGGTGTTTCCGGATGCCGTTCCGGCGCTGCTGCCTGCTGCTCCGGTGCTGCCGGATGCGTTGCTGCCTGCTGCCGTGCCGCTACCGGATGCATTGCTGCCTGCTGCCGTGCCGCTGCCGTTACCTGCCGCTCCGCCGTTGCCGTCGATTACATTGGTTCCTACATTGACGCCTGCGCTGCCTACGGTAATGTTGGCATCTGCTTCCCGCTTCGCCTCCACCCGCTTCACCTGCTCCAGAGCAGCCATGGCGCTGTCTGCCTCCCGCTTTCTGTCAGCGGCTTCCTGCAGCTTCGCCCGCTCTTCCTCCAGAGAGACTGCCTGGTCAAACTCCACTTCCGTCTTGCAGTAGGACTTTGCAATATAGCCCACCAGATCCGCATCCACCTCTACCTTAAAGAAGTCTCCCGCGTCCTCCATCACCACATACCGGGCGCCGGACGCCAGCAGGGTCAGGGTCTTGCTGTTTAAATCCGGCTGCTCTCTCAGACGAAGGGTCTCCGTGTTGATGGTGACGAACTCCCGTCCGATGGACTGCGCCAGCTTCTCCGCCTCTGCACCCGTAATAAAATACTGTGCCTTCATATAACCGGTCACCGTACCGGACTGAATCCGATACCACTTTCCGCCTTCACCGTCCACGGTCTCCAGAATCGTAGCCGCACAGTTGTTGTATATCTTGCCCACAATCTTACTGCCTGTGGTCGCCTGCTCCCGGATATTCACATAGTCTGTCACCTGAGACACGGCAACACTGCTGTAATCCTCCTGCGCCATCACCAGCGCAACCGAATGGGGCGACTTCTCTGCCGCCGCCAGCGCCGGCACCGTCCCCGCAAATGCTGCAAACAGACAGCCGATCGTCAGTACCTTTATCCCTCTTTTCATCGGTTCTGTTCTCCTCCTAGTGTTCCGTAAAATTCTGTTCTGTCAGATATCGCTCCACGCTGGTCACCGCGTTGGCACCGTCCGCCACCGCCGTGACAATCTGGCGCAGCTGCTTGGTGCGCACATCGCCCACCGCATATATGCCGGAGGCACTGGTCTCACCGGTCTCGTCTGCCCGGATATATCCGTGATCCATCTCCACCAGTCCCTCATAGGGCTGACTGTTGGGGGTAATACCCACCGCAATAAACACGCCGTCCACAGAAAGCTCCGAATTCTCCCCGGTCTTCACATTCCGGACTGCCAGGGCGCTGACCTTCATCTCGCCCCGAATCTCCTCCACAACACTGTCCCACACTACCGTCACATTGGGCAGCGCAAACAGCTTCTCCTGCAGGGACTTCGCACCGCGAAGCTCATCTCTGCGGTGAATCAGATAGACATGCTCACACATTCTGGCAAGGAAAATGGCATCCTCGATTGCCACATCGCCGCCGCCTACCACCGCCGTCACCTTCCGCTTGAAAAATGCTCCATCGCAGGTGGCACAGTAGCTGACGCCCATTCCCGCAAGGGCTTCCTCTCCCGGGACGCCCAGCTTCCGATGGGTAGCGCCGGTCGCGATAATCACACTCTTTGCAAGGTAGGCATCCTTTCTGCCGGTGATGCGCTTCCATGGAGCGGAATCTGCCAGCCCGGATTCACCATCCGCCGCCCGCAGTTCTGCTGCCTGAAGCTCCGGCTCAGCTGCTTCTGCTGCCTGAGTCTCCGGTTCGCCTGCCCTCTCCACCGGTGCAGCCGCTTCCAAGGCTCCCACCAGCTGAATCTGCTCCACCTCGTCCTCCGCAAACGCCGTCTCCAGCTGGTCCGCGTGCTGGCGGAACTTCATCCCCAGATCAAAGCCGCCGATGCCAGGAAGTCCCGGGTAGTTGTCTACTTCATAGGTGGTCAGCACCTGACCGCCGCTCATCATCTCTTTCTCTATTACAAGGGTATTCAGCTTTGCCCGCTGGGCGTAGATCGCTGCTGACAGACCTGCCGGTCCGGAACCGATAATCACAAGATCATACTGTTTCGCCATATTCTCTGCTCCTGTTCGTCCACACTTTTACAGTAACCGTTCCATATCAGAACCGTTACCATGCTGATTACAATATTCCACAATAATAACCGCTTATTTTTAAGTATAACACATCTTATTTTAAAGATACAGACCGTTCTTAAAATTGTAATTGAATCTTAAAATTTCTCCTCTTCCTCACCGGTTTTGTGGTATAATGAAGACACAGAAAGGACTGATATTATGGCTAAAAAAGTGGTACTGGTGACTGGCGCATCCCGGGGAATCGGGAAAGCCATCGCTGTGAAATTTGCAAAGAAGGGCTACAATGTGGTGATCAACTGCGCCCACCGGGAGCAGGAGCTTCAGCAGACGAAGAAGGAGATTGAAGGATACCAGGTATCCTGCACCGCATTTCTGGGAGATATGGGAGATTTCGCCCAGTGTGAGAAGCTGTTCGGACTGATTCGCAAGCAGTACGGCACCCTGGACGTGCTGGTCAATAACGCCGGCATTGATTACATCGGACTCCTGCAGGATATGTCCACCGAGGACTGGGACCGCATTCTGCGCACCAACCTGACCTCGGTCTTCAACTGCTGCAAGCTGGCGATTCCCATGATGCTGGCAGCCGGGCAGGGCAAGATCGTCAACATTTCCTCCGTCTGGGGCAATGTAGGCGCATCCTGTGAGGTTGCCTACTCCGCCACCAAAGGCGGCATCAACGCATTTACCCGGGCGCTGGCGAAGGAGCTGGCTCCCAGCAATATCCAAGTCAACGCGGTTGCCTGCGGCGCCATCGACACAGAGATGAACCAGTGGATGGAGGAGGACGAGCTCATTCATCTGGTGGAGGAGATTCCTGCCGGACGGCTGGGGCGGGCTGAGGAGGTAGCGGACTTTGTCTACCACCTGGGCTACAAGGGCACCTATCTGACCGGACAGATCATCGGACTGGACGGCGGCTGGATCTAAGCTCATTTCATCGGACACTTCAAGACAAAACCGTGCCGGAAAGCGCGGGCATATCTCATATGCCGCCGCTCTCCGACACGGTTTTCTTCATACTTATTCCAGATAAATCCAGTTGTCCTGCTTCTCCGTCACATACCCCACCTTCGCCGCAGACGGGATGCTGTCCTGAAGCTCACGCAGACACTGCTCCGCTTCATGTTCCGGAATCGCCATCAGCAGTCCGCCGCTGGTCTGCGGGTCATAGAGAATATCCTGCATGGGAAGTGTAATGTCACTTCGGGTCACAGTCACTCCGGCTTCCGCATAATTCCGGTTCCGGTAGGCACCCGCCGGGATAAATCCCATGGAAGCCAGCTCGTAGGCTTCTTTATGATACGGCACCTGGTCCGTCACAATGTGGACCGTGCAGCCGCTGCCCTGCGCCATCTCAAAGCCATGCCCCAGCAGGGCAAATCCGGTGACGTCGGTGCAGCTGTGCGCTCCGTACTTCACCATGATATTCCGGGCTGCCTTGTTGAGAGTCGCCATCTGCCGGTAGATCCGGTCCAGCAGGGGCTGCTCCACCAGATCCGCCTTCGCTGCCGTGGTCAGAATACCGATTCCCAGAGGCTTGGTGAGGATCAGCACATCTCCCGGCTTCGCCCCGCTGTTGGTCAGCACCTTCTTCGGATGCACGAACCCGGATACTGCCAGACCGTAGATCGGCTCTGCTCCCTGAATGGTATGTCCGCCTGTGATAATGGTATCCGCCTCATAAGCCTTGTCGTATCCTCCCCGAAGGATTTCCTGCACCGCCTCCTTCTCCATCTGCTCGGACAGACACATGATATTTAACGCCAGCCGCGGCGTTCCGCCCATGGCATACACGTCGCTGAGGGCATTGGCTGCCGCGATCTGTCCGTACAGGAACGGATCGTCCACGATTGGCGGAAAGAAATCCGTGGTCTGCACCAGTGCTGTATCCTCAGTGATCACGTACACCGACGCGTCATCGCTCTTGTCATACCCCACGATCAGCCGCGGGTCCTGATGGGTCCGGAAGCCTTCCAGCATGGATACCAGCGTCCCCGCCCCCACCTTCGCGCCGCATCCGGCGCAGCTGGCAAGCTTTGTCAGTTTTACCTCTGTCTCCATATTACGTTCCTTCCCTAACTTTATTTGTTACCTGTATTTGTTACCTGTATTTGCTGCCTGTTTTCGGTGTTCTGCTAACTGTTTCCGGCACTCTGCTAACTGTTCTCTGCGCGGTACAGAATCTGATATCCCTTATCCAGTGCAAGCGCCACCTGCTCGATCTCTTCCAGACAGGCACTGTCCGGAACGAACTCTGCAATGTGGAAGTCCGACTTCTGCTGCCCGCTGTCTGACTCCCGGCTCTCGCTGCCCGGCTCCGGCAGCTCGCTGTCTGCCGCACATGCCTTCTGCTCCTCCCGCTCACAGCGGACACAGGTGCCGCAGCTGCTGCTTAGATTCCGCGGAACCGGCATGATCTTTGCCGTGATTTTCCGGGCATCGCAGGAGCGCTTGAACCGCACCGCGCCAAAGTGAGAATAGAAGGTCACAACGTAGCATTTCTTATCTGGTGATGGAAAGTCTGTACTCACCGTTCTCCTCCTTGACTGCCACCTGATATCCCTGATGATTGGCGTAGCGCGTCACATTTTCGCGGGAAGTCAGGTTGTCTACGATGATCGTGTAGGCATCCTCACCGGACGCCATCGCCTTTCTGATCATAATGACCGGTTCCGGACAGGAAAGTCCTCTTGCATCTAATTCTTTCATGATTATTTACCCCTTTCATGGCTGCCATTCATCGCAGACCAGCCTTAATTTTCTTTTCGAAATGTATTGGCAGCGCCGATTCCCGCTACCACCAGAATGCCGACGATCACACCGATCTTGCCGTTGGCAGTGGGGCCTGCACCGCTGGATGCCAGCCCGAAGTTATGGCAGAATGCCGCACCCACCATCAGTCCCAGCACCGTAATGGCACTGTCGGTGTTGCCCTCGCCTGCCAGCACCAGCTGACGCAGAGGACAGCCGCCCAGCAGCACACAGCCAAGCCCTACCAGAAACATGCCCAGGAAGTTCCAGAGGCCGTCCACATGAGCCACCGGCTGCTCTGCAAATCCCACCTTGAAAAATACTCCGCCTGACACTGCATTCAGAATCAGATTGCTTACCAGCGCCAGCACAAATACTGCCACAAATCCGGACAGCAGCTTGGTCTCACGAAACAGCACGATATCGCGGATTCCGCCTACCATGCACAGTCTGGTCTTCTGTGCCAGGGCGCCTACAATCAGTCCCGCTGCCAGACTCACTGCGATGGCTGCGTGCTTCGCACCCGGGCCGCCGCCTGCCTCGGTAAAGAAGATGAAGGACGGAGCCGCAATCAGAAGCACCAGAAGCACCGCCTGCATTGCCGGAAACAGCATGCCCTCCGTCTGCGGCAGCTTATAGGTCCGCTTCAGGCTGTAACCGCGATTCAAGAACCACACGCCTGCCAGAATTCCCACAACGAATCCGCCCAGTCCCAGCAGCGCATTGAGATCACCACCTGCCAGGCGCAGAATCATGCGGAACGGGCAGCCAAGGAACATCAGGCAGCCGATCATCACGAAAAATCCCAGCACAAACCGGGTCATGGGAGAGCTTCCGCCCCGCACCGAATACTCCTTCCGCGCCAGCGCCAGTATAAAGCTGCCCAGTACCAGTCCTACAATCTCCGGTCGAAGATACTGCACCGCTGCCGCCCGGTGCAGCCCCAGCGCACCGGAAATATCACGCAAAAAGCACGCAATGCAGAATCCCATATTTTCCGGATTCCCCAAAAATACCAGCAGCGATGCGATGATTCCGATCACGCTCCCGGCAAGTATAATTTCTGTTTTTTCCTGTTTCCCATTCATGGTAACATCCCCCTTTTTGTCATTTCTCTTATGTCTTTTCCAGACGCATAAACCCGCTCCCAGGTCTGCTCTGATTAATTCCAGTATAGCACGTTGCCCTCGCCACTTCTAATTGTATTTATTCGAATTTCAACTAAATCTATTTGATTTTTAAATAAATAAGAGTTAGAATCATAATAAATCAAATCCTGACAAAAGGAGACGTGAAAACAGATGGAACGAATTTATTTTGACAATGCAAGCACCACCTTTCCAAAACCGCAGGAAGTGCCCGATGCCATGTACCGGTTCATGACCCAGGTGGGCAGCAACATCAACCGCGGATGCTACGAGCAGGCATACCGGACGGAGGAGATCGTGTACGAGACGCGGGAACTGCTGCGGAGCATGTTCGGCGGCAACGACTGCAAAAATGTGGTATTTACCAGAAATGTGACGGAAAGCCTGAATGTACTGCTGAAGGGCTTTTTAAAACCCGGAGACCATGTCATCGTGTCCTCCATGGAGCACAATGCTGTCATGCGGCCGCTGCAGCAGCTGACCGGCTGCGGCGTCACCTTCTCCCGCGTGCCCTGCCATGCGGACGGCACCCTGAATGCCGCCGATCTGGAAGATTTCCTCACAGACCGCACCCGCGCCGTGGTCATGATGCACGCCAGCAATGTGTGCGGCACCCTGCTTCCCATCGAAGAAACGGGCGCATTCTGCCGCCGCCACGGGCTGAAATTCTTCCTGGACTCCGCCCAGACCGCAGGGGTGTGGCCCATTGATATGGAGCGGATGCACATCGACGCTCTGGCATTTACCGGTCACAAAGGACTTCTGGGACCCCAGGGAATCGGCGGATTTCTGCTTCGTGACGAGATGATTCCCCTGATTCAGCCGCTGATCTCCGGCGGAACGGGAAGCATCAGCCACACGGAGGAGATTCCCGAATTCATGCCGGACCGGTTCGAGGCCGGGACCCTGAATCTTCCGGGAATCATCGGGCTGCACGCCGGGCTTCAGTGGCTGAACCGGACCGGGATCGATGCGGTGCGGGAGCATGAGCTGGCTCTGACAAAGCGGTTTCTGGAAGGGCTGGCTGTGATTGAACCTGGGATTCTGGATGTCGCAGGCGGAAAGTCTGTGCCGGAGATTCTGGATGCTTCGAACGGGAAGACTGTGCCGGAGATTCTGGATGCTTCGAACGGGAAGACTGTGCCGGGCAGGCTCCGGCTTGCGGGGCGGCCGGACTGCACCATGCGCACCGGTGTTGTCTCCATTCAGACCACCGCCATGGACCCGGCGGAGGCTGCATTTGAGCTGGATGACCGCTACGGCATTATGACCCGGGTAGGGCTCCACTGCGCACCGTCCGCCCACAAGACGCTGGGCACCTTTCCCACCGGCACGATTCGCTTCTCCTTCGGCTGGTGGAATACGGCAGCCGAAGTGGACCATGCCCTGAAGGCTCTGGAAACCATCATCGGAAAGTGAGGAAAATCTCTATGGAATTTAAGCAACTGCAGTCCTTTGTGGCTGTCGTAGACTATGGCAGCTTCACCAAAGCCGCCGAAAAGCTGTATATTTCCCAACCCACCATCAGCACCCACATCCGCATGCTGGAGGAGGAGTTCCAGTCCTGCCTGCTGGTCCGCACCACCAAGAGCATCGAGCTCACCCCGCGGGGGCAGGAGTTCTACGAGTGCGCCTCCAGCATTCTGAGCCTGCAGAACCACCTGCTGCAAAGCTGGGTAGCGGAATCCCGGAAAATGATCCATCTGGGGACCTCCACCATCCCCTCCGCCTACATTCTGCCGGAAATACTGCCCGCCTACCGCAGACTGCACCCGGACACCTTCTTCAATATTCACCAGAGCGACAGCCAGGGCATCATCAACGGACTGCTGAACGGCAACTTCAATGTGGGACTGATCGGAATGAACTGTGAAAATGAACTGCTGGACTGCATCCCCTTCTACGAGGACCACATGGTGCTGATCACACCGGTTACAGATCATTTTAAAGAATGCCAGCGGCAGAAAACGCCGCCGGGAAAAATTCTGCTGCAGGAGCCTGTGATTCTCCGCGAGCTTGGAAGCGGAAGCAGAAAGTGCGCCGACGATGTGCTGGAAGCTCTGAATATCAGCGAGGACATGCTCACCGTCACCGCCCGGCTGAACGATCAGGAATCCATCAAGAATCTGGTCGCCGGGGGACTTGGGGTCTCCATCGTCTCCGAGAAGGCAGCCCGGGGGATGGGGGGCGGGCAGAACCTGCAAGGTGGCTGCGGGGCAGGGGATGAGCGGAACCTGCCTGACTGCTGTGGAGCAGGAGATGGGCGGAACCTGCCTGACTGCTGCGGAGCAGGAGATGGGCGGAACCTGCTGATCTTTGATCTGCCGGAGTGTACTGCTTCCCGGAAGCTGTATGTGGCGTACCACCGAAGCTTCATCCTGAAACCCTACACCCGCCAGTTTATTGACTTTCTGCTGAAGTTTTATCAGAACGGGAGCAGCTCGACGGCTTCCTGCTAAGGCTCTGTCGGGCGAACGGCTGCTTTGCGGCTTCCTGCTGAAGCTTTGTCGGGCGGACGGCTGCTTTGCGACTTCCTGCTGAAACTCCACCAAGCGGACGGCATCGGGCAACTGCACTAAAACTTCCGGATCGTGTCGCCCTCGTCGCCGGTGTTCTCGATTTTACGAATTACCACCCAGTAGCTGTAGGTCTCGTTGGCCTTCACCTCCACCCGGTCTCCTACCTTGTGGCGGAGGATTGCCCTGCCCAGCGGCGATTCCGTGCTGATCATATTGTTCATGGAATTGCCGCGGATACTGGTGACCAGCTTGTAGACCTCTTCCTCGTCATCATCTTCCATGTAGAGGGTGATGGTCTTGTTGAGTCCCACCTCATCCTCCTTAGACACGTCCGAGATCACAATTGCATTCTTCAGCATATTCTCCAGATAGCGGATACGGCTCTCATTCTGATTCTTCTCCTTCTTCGCTGCATAATACTCGAAGTTCTCGCTGAGGTCTCCCTGCGCCCGCGCCTCCTTCACTGCCTCTATGCACTCCGGGCGAACCACCAGCTTGCGGTGATCAATCTCCTCCTGAATCTTCTGAATGTCGGTTTTGGTTAGTTTCTCTCTCATTGATCGTCTTCCTCACTTCACTTTATATTCAAACATGGATGTACGTTCTACACGGGGACATTTTAGCACTCCCTTTTGGACAATAAATGCGAAAATCTCTAAAAATTGTCCAAAACACCTTCGAAAGCGGCGTTTATGCGGCTAAATTAGTTGACATAAAACATATTTTGGACAATTTTTCTTCAAATCGCGGTCCAATTATCCAAAATCCCCGGATTTTTGGACAATTTTCCCTAAAATC